>NZ_JBANDZ010000001.1:0-162099 GCF_037963085.1 Bifidobacterium favimelis
CGGAAGACATCGGACTGGCAATCAAAAAGCTATAAAGTAGCACAAACACGCTCTTGAGTTCTCAAACCACCACCACATCAACGACCGATTCAATCCCCACCGGGGAAGAACCGCCGCGTTGAGCAGCAAGAGATAAACTTACACGAGTCAGGCCCGTTGTGCAAATCGGGGCCCGTCATCAACCGTTGAGACCTTGCAATCGCGCGATTTTCACGGCGTGTTGGAAGCCTCGAACTTCAGCCTTCGTGCCCCTCATGAACCTTGCATGGGAATCAGCACCAGCCCCGCGCACTTATCCGGCTAATGAAAACGGCACCGGACCCGTGAGGATCCGATGCCGTCTGAATCACCAGGCCGAACCGCCCCTGCCGGGCAGGTCGGCCGGTGCCATGCGAGTCACGCCCCCATTGGGAGGAAGACGAACATGGAGAGGATGAACATGAAGACCACGCCTGCAATCATGGGGACGGAGGTCCTCTTGACCAGCTCGACCGGGCTCTTCTCCGTGGTCCCGGAAACGATCATGATGACCGCGGAGACGGGGGAGACCGCCCTGAAGAGGTTGCCGGCCAGGCCCATGGGGACCGAAATGGCCAGCACGTTGATGCCGGCTGCGGCCGCCAGGGGGACCATGAGGGGGACCATGGCGAAGAAGAGCGCCGTCCCCGAACCGGACAGGAGGACGATCAGGGCCGTCACAGCCACCAGTATCAGGGGGAGGATGAAGCCGGTGCCCGAACCGCTGGAGTTCTTCATCAGGTCCTGCAAGGAGCTGATGAGGCCGATGGACTGCAGCCCGGCCACGAAGACCGAGGCCGCCACCAGGAGGGCCACGATGGGCATGGCGCCACCCATGCCAGTGAAGAAGTTCTCGGTTCCCTTCAGGGTCTCCTGTCCGTTGCGGCTCCGGATGAGCTCGCAGATAACGGCAATGACGAAGGAGAGGATGGCCGCCAGGGTCACCGTCAGCTCGACCTTGGACCCCGTGATGCCGTTGACCGCGAAGACCACCAGCAGGATGATGATGGGCAGGAGGGGGAGGATGGCGTAGACGGTGCGGAAGAGCCTGCCGCCCTCGGGGACCTCCTCGGTGGCCGTCTTGATGACGGTCGCCTTGTCGTTGACGTTGCCCTCCTTCTTGTCCATGTACCGCTGCCAGAAGTAGTGCACGACCGCTATCAGGATCAGGGTCGGGATGGAGATGATGGCATGGTAGCGGAAGACGTAATCCGTGGTGCTCAGACCGGCGAACTGGCTGGTCTTGGCAAGGGCGCCGGCCACTGCCACGTTGTCCGAACCGAGGGGGGTGGGGACGATGGTGGCGCTGGTGGCGATGACCGCACCGGCCGTCAGCACGCTCATACCCGCCTCGCGCAGAATGGGGAAGAGGGTGGCCAGGAGGATGATCGCCAGGTTGGAGGCGCTGGGGATCACCAGGGAGAGAAGATTGCCCAGGAGGAAGGTGATCGGCACCAGTATGTAGGCCGACTTGATCTTCATGATGGGCTTGGAAAGCACGGAGACCGTGACCTTGTTCGCCCCGATGTGGTTCATGTAGGAGGTGTAGCCGCCCAGGATCAGGATGATGAAACCTGCCGACGTGAGTGTGGACAGGAACTGACCTGCCACGGCCTGGAAGGGATCCAGCCAGGTTATCCCCGTGGACTTGAACCCTTCGACGGTGATTTTCCTGCCCATGATCAACGCCACGTACATGAGCACGATGCCCATCATGAACAGGGATATCTTGATGTCCATCTTCTTGATGAGCATCCAGACGACTATGGCGACGGCGACAAGAGCCGCTATGTAGGCAACTGCAGTCATCTTCTTCCTCTCTTACTTGTTCTCTTCCTGCGGTGCAGGTCTGTGATTTCAGCCGGCTCCGGCCGGGTCAGGGATGGGCCCGAACCGGGACGGCGGGGGGGGGGACTTCAGCAGCACTTTGAGATGGCATCCAGGAACCAGGACCTGAAGCCTTTGCCATCAACGCTCAAGGCGACGGAGGCATTGGGCTGACGGCCCAGGTAGCCCTTGAGATCCACCACCGTGCAACCTTCCGTCAGGCTGCCGGCCAGCTCGACGCCCACATAGGTGTCCTGGAACTCGAAAAGTTCAGGGGCCAGGAGGCAGGCCACGGCGCAGGGGTCGTACATCTTCAGGCCGGTCTTGAAGCTGCCGCCGCGGTACTTCTTGAAGAGGTTGTAGGCCATGGTGCCCACCTTGCCCATGGCGGGGAGCTTGGCGGAATCCTCCGGCAGGACAAGTGCCTCCCAACCTACGTTCAGGCCGGCCATGGTGATCGGTACGCCCGCCTTGAAGACGATTGCGGCCGCTTCAGGGTCGGAGTGGATGTTGAACTCGGCCATGACCCCCTTGTTGCCACGGGTGGTCGATCCGCCCATGAGGACGATCCGTCCTATCCTGGCCTTGACCTCCGGGTACACCTTGAGCAGGAGGGCCACATTGGTCAGGGGGCCGATCGGGACGATGGTGACCTTCCGGTCGGATTCCATGATGGTCCGGCGCATGGCGTCGATCGCATGCTCCTTCAAAAGGAGGGAGGTCTTCGGATCGGGGAAGTCGAAGCCTTCCATGCCGGTCTTCCCGTGGATGTCGGTGGCATCCTCATAGTCGCGTATCAGGGGTTCGGCGGCCCCACGGGCCACCGGGACATCGCATCCGTAGTAGGCCATCAGCCTCAGGGCGTTCTCTGTGGTGGCGTCCAGACCCACGTTGCCTGCCACCGTGGTGATCAGCTTGACATCCAGCTGGTCGGAGAAGAGGGCGATGGCAATGGCGACGGCATCGTCAATGCCGGGGTCCGTGTCGATGATGATGGGTGTTCTGGCCATGTGAAACGCACTCCTTACGAATGGAAAGCGGCACCGGTGATTGCGACAACACAGTCCCGCATCGGGCACGGGCGTCTCCGCCCCAGCCTTCAGAGGACCACCGATGCCGGCAGGTTACCGGCTAATGCTATATAGTATGAGAAAGAAAACGTTTTATCAAATTCGGGAGCCACTCCTTCAGTTCATCTCCCGCAGGAAAACAGGATATCCCCAAGTCCGATCGGCTAGGGGAATCAGCCTTGAGAAAACCTCCCGCCCGGGGAGGCGCTTGACCCGGTCGGGAACCTTGCAGGCCCTACCTTCTTTCCCATTCCCTAAGGGAGGCAGATTTCCCTGACCAGGGCGTTGAAACGGCCGGGCTCACTCCATTGAGGGGTGTGGCCGGAGTGCTCGAACCATATGAGACGGTGGGGGCTGCGCAGGCGGGCCGCATACTCCTCCACGATGATGGAGGGGATATGCCAGTCGTGCCGTCCCTCCATGAAGGTTACCGGGACCTGGAAGGAGGTGAACCGGCTGAAGTCCACCCTGCCGAGTTCCGCACCCAGCCTCTGCTCGGACTGGATGACCCCCAGGACCTGGTGGACCAGGTCGGCCGGATGGTAGGCCGGCGAGCGCAGGTAGCTCAACTGGCTGCCCAGGCTCCGTGCCAGACCCACCGACCTGCCCTCGTGGAAAAGCATGACCAGGTCGGCCAGGGCCCCCTCCTGACCGACCAGAGGTCTCGCCCAGGATGGCAGTGCGTTCCTGGCGTAGCGATTCCTCACCTCCAGGGATTTCTCCATGCTGACCACCTGACCCAGTCCGATATATTGACGGACCAGCTCCGGATGCCGGCGAACCATCTCAAGCCCCAACACGCTCCCCCAGGAATGGCCGATCACCACCAGAGAATCCTGCCCATAGGCTTTCAGAAGCCGCCTGGCAAAGACAAGGACGTCGTCCAGCATCGAATCGATGGTGACTGTCTCGTCCCTGGCGAAGGGGTGGTAGGAAAGACCAGCCCCCCTCTGGTCCAGATTGACCAGGCGGAAATCCTCCTCCAGCGGGGCGTTGTATTCCATGGTCGCAGGGATGCAGGCATCGCCTGGCCCCCCATGGAGGAAGAGGATGATCGGAGCCTGTCTGGGGGCGGGATTCATGGAGAAGGTGAAAGAAGCCCCCCTCATGCGGATGCGGTACAGGCGGGACCTGCTGGCCTTCCGGCCCCCGGTGCATTCGGTGGTCACCTTAGACATCCCTCCCCTTCCGGCTGCTCCACACGGACAACCACCATGATATCCGTTCCTGAACCGCCAGCCGCTCTCTCAGAAAATGCCATGAGGGGGTCGGCCCTGTGCTCGACGGGACCCGGAAAGGGCCCGAACAAGCCGAATTGAGTCGTCCGTCTGGACTCACCGGTTAGACTTGAACCATGAGATTGCCCGAAACACGTACGTGGAAGCCCTCCACCTGGCTGGCCCGAATCATGCTCCTCATCGCGGCGGCCGCCTGGGGGGCCGGATACACTTTCGAGAAGATCTCACTGGAAACCCTGTCACTCAGGTGGGTCATGGGAATCAGGCTGATCTGCGCCCTGGCCATCATGACCCCGTTCCTGATCAGGAAGCTGCGGCGGATCAACCTCCTCGACATGCTGATTCCCGGCCTCCTCCTGGGCGTGACCTACTGGGGGGCCTTCAGCCTGCAGATGATGGGCCTGGAGTACATAGCCCCCGGCCGCAATTCCTTTCTGACGGCCACCTACTGTGTCCTCGTCCCCTTCCTGGTTTGGATCGTCGCCCGCAGAAGGCCGGCCCTGCGCCACTTCGTGGCGGCCGCCGTCTGCATCGTGGGGGTGGCGCTCATCTCCCTGCCGGCCGGGTCTCAGGGCGGGGGCTCCCTCTTCTCCCTGAGCAAGGGGGACCTGCTCACGTTGGCCGGGGCCGCCGTCTACAGCGCCAACCTTGTCATCACCGGCATTCTGACGAAAAAGTTCGACGCCACCATCCTGACCTACTATGAGCTTTTCATCGGAGACATCCTCTTCCTGGGAGGGGCCCTCATCTTCGATCCCTTCCCCCGGGCGGCCTCCTTCCCGCCGAGCACAATCGGTTCCATGCTCTATCTGACGCTGATTTCCACCCTGATGGCCCAGAACTTCCAGAACATAGCCTTCTCCCGGGTCCCTGCGGCCCAGGGCTCGCTCATTCTGTGCAGCGAGAGCCTTTTCGGCATGTTGGTCTCGGTCCTGGTCATGCATGAACAGCTCACCTTGGGTCACCTGGCAGGATTCGCAATCATCTTCGCCTCCATCGTCATCTCGGAGGTCCGCTTCCGTCGGCCCGGAGAAAAAACGAAAGCCGTCGAAGCCGGGATGGGGGGAACGGAATCATCGGAGGGTTGAACAGACCGTGGCGATGATTGCCATGGTTGCGCTGGTTGCGCTGGTTGCGATGATTGCCATGATTGCCATGATTGCCACGGTTGCCACGGTTGCCACGGTTGCCACGGTTGTCCTCGATGACTGGATTGAGCCCCGGGCAGGCGAGGACCGCCCTGGGACAGGCCGGCAGCGGACACCTGCGGGCGCTTGCAGAAGGCAGGTCATGATGAGGGCCGGAGACAAACCTCCACAGGGTGGAGCTCCGGCGAAGACCGAGGAATGCGCTTCAACCAGACAGGCAGGTATGGCCGGAGCCCGCCCGATCCCGTGTCAGGCGGAGGCCTCGTTGCGTGCGGGAACCCGCTTGACGGGCCTGTCGTAGTTGTCCTTCCCCTCTCCTGGAATCAAGTCGTAGGGCATCTGCCGGGCGAATATATAGAAGACCAGGAGGAGCAGGCCAAGTATGGTCATGTACTGACGGAACCGGCCCGACCAGGGTCCGAAGACGCCTACGACAAGGAGGGTGCGTAGGGTGTAGAAGGCGGCCCTGGCCATTCCGTGCCGGACCTTGGTTTCGATGTTCATGTGGGTGAAGGAGGCTCCCAGGGTCTGTCCGTGCCTGCATACGGGAATCAGGAATTCGAAGACGAGGAGGACGGCCACATTCAGGACGGTCACCATGCCCTCAAGCTGTCCGGAGGAGACGGTCAGGGAGGAGAGGTGGTACCTTCCGTCGGTCGTATAGACGGCTCCACGGTGAATCAGGTAGACGATGCCCATACCCAGCGAGGTTGACAATGCATAGGAGAAGATCAAATCGACGGCCATGGTCACGCCCCGGTGGAGGAAGCTGGGCTTGGTGATGACCTCGGCCGCATCCGCCTGTCGCGTCGGCATGAGCCGGTTGAGTATGGCGGCCAGGAGGAAACCGATGATTGCCCCGCTTGTGTTCCATATCAGATCATCCACATCGAAGAGGCGGTAAGCGCAGCCGACCAGGCCGAAAACCCCCGTACCCTGGGCCGTTTCGATGAACAGGGAGCATAGGAAGCCCACGGGGATGGCCACGTAGAACTTCCACCGGCAGACCCTGCCCATGATGAATCCCAAGGGGACGAAGAAGACCACATTCATGATGATCTGGAAGAGGGCGGAGCGCCCGTCAGCGGACAGATCCTGCAGGAAACGGAGGGGGTCCAACTGTGGGGTCAGATGGTGGGTTGCGCAGAAGGCGACCCTGTCGTCAGGCATGGGCCAGAGGGTGAAGACGACCAGGGCCATCAGATAGAGGACCACCAGGTAGGCGGTCAAGGCCGAGGCGAGGCGGAGACGGTGGTAACGGTTGTATATGAGGGCCAGGATGGGCAGGCTGAGGATGAAGGATGCGAAGGGCCAGGCGATGACGGAGATCCCGAAGGCGCCGCTGAAATTGCCGAGATAAGACGAAAGCATGATTCCAGCTTAGGTCAGAAAGGTCCCGGTTTGCCTCATTCGGAATGATGAGTCAGGGCGCACCTTCCTTGAAGGCCACCGGACATGAGTACGGGCACGGCCCCCGACAAGGGACCGTGCCCGTCAGGGTCTCCCCGCCGGATGATGGCCGTCCATGGATGAAGAGGTCAGTCGTCACCAAGGGTCACGTGGATGCCTCCGACCAGGGAGCTGACCAGGTTGTAAAGAAAGGCGCCGATGGTCACCAGGACGACCACGAGGATGATCTCGAAAATGGAGAAGATGGTGACGGTGCTCAGGACCGTGCCCAGGCTGAAGAAGTTGCTCAGGTCGAACCCGCCCGCATCAAGACCCGTCTTGGAGAGCATCTGGGCCAGGTTGTCGAAGAGGCCTATGGCATTGAGGAGGATCCAGAGGAGGGCGGCTGCCGCCACCTGGATCAGGGCGCCGGCGATGGCCAGGAGGAAGGTCACCTTGGCCACCGACCAGGGTTCCAGCCGGGTCAGGGAAAGTTGCATCCTGCGGGCCCTGGGCACCCGGGAGCGCCGCCGGGAGGCGGTCGGCGCCCTCTTCGGTTCTTCGCCGGACACCGGGACCGACACCGCCGAGCGCACGGCCCTCCCGCCGCCCGACGGCCTTTCAGCGGACGTGGATTCTTCATGTTCGATCCGGCTCATCGACACTCCTTGATTGTCGCAACCCCGCATTCCCGGTACAACTCTTCCTGGTGCAACCCGGAACCACTCTAGTGAGGCTATCAGCTCGAGCAGACGGATATCCCCGTCTCAGCCCCGTTCTCCTGCGGCCCCGTCGGCCTCACCACCGGCTTCATCAGAGGTTCCTGCCTGGTCTCCCAGACCGGTAGTGGCGATGGGCTGCTCGGAGGCGGGCAGGGTTCCGCCACCCACGGCTGCGGTGACCGGAACGGATCCTTCCCCCTCCTCCTGGTAATCCGCTTCTTCCTCCTTCTCGGCATTGCGGGCTATGGAGAGGATCTCGTCACCCTTGTCGGGCTTGGCCAGGGTGACCCCCTGGGTGTTGCGGCCGGTCCTCTTGACCTCGGACACATTGGAGCGGATGACCTTGCCGGACTTCATGATGGCCATGATCTGGTCATCCTCCTCCACCACCAGGGCACCTACAAGGGATCCGCGGCCCTCGACCATGGCAATGGCCTTGACCCCGTATCCGTTACGCCCCTGAAGGCGGTACTCGCTCAGTGCGGTCCGCTTGGCGAAGCCCTCGTCGGTGACCACCAGGAGGTCCTCGTCGGTGTCCTCGGGAACCACGTCCATGCTGAGCAACTCGTCTCCCTCGCGGAACTTCATCCCCTGCACACCGGCCGTCTGCCGGCCCATGGGTCTCAGGGATTCGTCGTCGGCACGGAACTTGACGCTCATTCCCTTACGGGAGACAAGGATGATGTCATCCTCGGCATTGCACAGGGCCGCGCCAACAAGTTCGTCATAGACGGGACCGGATTCCTCCTGGCCCTCCTGGGCGTCAGTCCCCGCTTCGAGCTCCATCAGGCGGACGGCGATCAGGCCTCCCTGACGGGGGGAGTCATATTCAGCCAGGCGTGTCTTCTTGACCTTGCCCGTCCTGGTGGCCAGGACCAGGTAGTCGGCATCGTCGTAGTCGTGCAGGGAAAGGACCTGTTCGATCTTCTCGCCAGGTCCCAGCTGGAGGAGATTGGCCACGTGCTGCCCCTTGGCATCGCGCGAACCCTCCGGCAACTCATAGGCCTTGATCCTGTAGACCTTGCCCTTGTTGGTGAAGAAGAGGAGCCAGTTGTGGGTGCTGGTCAGGAAGAAGTGGTCGACCACATCATCCTCGCGCAGCCTGGTCCCCTTGATTCCCTTGCCCCCACGGTGCTGGGCCCGGTACTCATCGGCCTTGGTGCGCTTGACGAAACCGGAATGGGTGACGGTGACGACCACGTTCTCGTCGGCGATCAGATCTTCCACGTTCATCTCCCCGGAGTAGGGGAGGATGCGGGTGCGACGGTCATCACCATACTTGTCGACGATTTCGTCCAGCTCGTTGCCGACGATGTCCCGCTGCCTCTGGGGGTCCGCCAGGATGTCGTTGTAGTCCTTGATCTTGCGCATGAGCTCTTCATGCTCGTCCAGGATCTTCTGGCGTTCCAGGGCCGCCAGCCGGCGCAGCTGCATGGCCAGGATGGCATCTGCCTGGACATCGTCCACATCCAGAAGTTCCATCAGGCCGGCACGTGCCGTCTCGACGTCCTTGGAGGAGCGGATCAGGGCGATGACCTGGTCGATCATGTCGAGTGCCTTCAGGTAGCCCTGGAGGATGTGGTCCCGCTCCTCTGCCTCCCGCTTGAGGTAGCGGGTCCTGCGCTCGATCACATCCAGCTGGTGGTCCACCCAATGGCGGACGAAGGCATCCAGGCTGAGGGTGCGGGGGACGTTGTCGACCAGGGCCAGCATGTTGGCACCGAAGGTCTGCTGAAGCTGGGTGTGCTTGTAGAGGTTGTTGAGGACAACCTTGGGCACGGCGTCCCGCTTGAGGACCAGGACCAACCGTTGGCCGGTCCGGCCGGAGGTCTCGTCGCGCATGTCGGCGATCCCCTGGATCTTGCCGTCTCGGACGGCTTCACGGATGGAGGAGGCCAGACGGTCTGGGTTGACCTGGTAGGGGAGCTCGGTGACGACCAGGCACATGCGGCCACGGATCTCCTCCGTGTTGACCACGGCCCTCATGGTGATCAGGCCACGGCCGGTCCGATAGGCCTGCTCGATCCCCTTGTGGCCCAGGATGGTGGCCCCGGTGGGGAAGTCAGGCCCCTTGATGATGCCGATCAGGGCGTTGAGGAGTTCCTCCTTGGAGGCCTCGGGGTGGTCCAGGGCCCAGTGGACCCCCTGGGCCACCTCCCGCATGTTGTGCGGGGGTATGTTGGTGGCCATGCCCACGGCGATGCCGGCGGACCCGTTGACCAGGAGGTTGGGGAAGCGGGCGGGCAGGACGGTGGGCTCCTGGGTCTTGCCGTCGTAGTTGGGGATGAAGTCGACCGTATCCTTGTCGATGTCGCGCACCATCTCCATGGCCAGGGGGGCCATCCGGCACTCCGTGTAACGCATGGCGGCGGCGGGGTCGTCACCGGGGGAGCCGAAGTTGCCCTGCCCGTCCACCAGGGGGTAACGCATGGACCAGGACTGGGCCAGGCGGACGATGGTGTCGTAGATGGCCGCGTCCCCGTGGGGGTGGTACTTGCCCATCACGTCACCGACCACTCGGGAGCACTTGTTGTAACCCCGGTCAGGTCGGTAGCCCCCGTCATACATGGCGTAGACCACCCGCCTGTGCACGGGCTTCATCCCGTCACGCACATCCGGGAGGGCCCTCTCCACGATCACGGAGATGGCGTAGGAGAGGTAGGAATCCTTCATCTCCTTTTGGAGGTCTATGGGTTGGATCCTCTCGCCCTTGATCAGCCCGTAGTCGGTGTTGTCCATCTCCTGGGGGCTCAAGGGTTCGCGGGAGCCGTCGGGAAGGTTGATCCCGTCGGCCGTATTGTCGTTCTTGTTGTCGTCTGCCACTGTCGGTCCTTAATGCCTTGATGAAAGAGTTCGAACGTTCTCGGTGTCGGCGCCCGGTTCAGGCGTCGATGAAGCGCACATCCTTGGCGTTGTGCTGGATGAAGAGGCGGCGGGGTTCGACCTCGTCTCCCATCAGCATCGTGAAGGTCTCGTCGGCCTGTTCGGCGTCTTCGATGTGGATTTTCTTCAGGATGCGGTGGGCCGGATCCATGGTGGTCTCCCAGAGTTCCTGGTAGCTCATCTCGCCCAGGCCCTTGTAGCGCTGAATCCCTTCACCCTTGGGCAGCTGGCGGCCGGAGGCCTTGCCCTCGGCCAGGACACGGTCGCGCTCCGCGTCGGTGTAGACGAAGCTGTGGGGCCCCTTGGTCCACTTGAGTCTGTAGAGGGGGGGCATGGCCACATAGACGTAACCCGCCTCGATCATGGGCCGCATGTATCGGAAGAAAAGCGTCAGGTTGAGGGTGGCGATGTGGGCACCGTCGACATCGGCATCGGCCATGATGATGACCTTGTGATAGCGGACCTTGTTCAGGTCGAACTCCTCCCCGTAACCACCACCGACGGCGGTGATCAGGGATTCGATCGTGTCCGACTTCATCATGCGGTCTATGCTGGCCCGCTCGGTGTTCAGTATCTTTCCTCGCAGGGGGAGGATGGCCTGGGTCATGGGGTTGCGCCCCTGGATGGCCGAACCGCCTGCGGAGTCACCCTCGACGATGAAGAGTTCGCACTCTTCGGGGTCGTTGGACTGGCAGTCCTTGAGCTTGTCGGGCATTCCGGCCGTCTCGAATATGGACTTGCGCCTGGTGCTCTCACGGGCCTTTTTGGCGGCTATCCTGGCCCTTGAGGCCTCCATGGCCTTCTGGACGATGGCTTTGGCCTCACTGGGATGGGCATCGAACCAGTCGGTCAGCCGTTCGGTCATGACCCTCTGGACGAAGGTCTTGGCCTCGGAGTTGCCCAGCTTGGTCTTGGTCTGCCCCTCGAACTGGGGGTTGGTCAGCTTTACCGAGACCACGGCCGTCAGACCCTCACGCACGTCATCACCGGAGAGGTTGTCGTCCTTCTCCTTGAGAAGGTTCTTCTCGCGGGCGTAACGGTTGACCATGGTGGTCAGGGCGGCGCGGAACCCCTCTTCGTGGGTCCCCCCCTCGGTGGTGGAGATGGTGTTGGCGAAGGTGTGGACCGACTCGGAGTAGGTGGTGGTCCACTGCATGGCCACTTCGGCCGAGATGCCCAGTTTGAGGTCCTCCGCCTCGAAATCGATGATGTCTTCCTCCACGGGGGTGGCCTTGCGCACCTTGACCAGATAGTCCACGTAGTCTTTGATTCCGTTGGCGTACTGGTAGCTGACGGTCTCATGCTGGTCAGCATCCTCGCCGGTGACCTCGTCCCCGGCCTGGTCGTTGGTCCTCAGATCCGTCAGGGTTATCCGCAGACCCTTGTTGAGGAAGGCCATCTGCTGGAATCGGCTGCGCAGGGTCTCGAAGTCGTATTCGGTGGTCTCGAAGATGTCGGGATCGGCCCAGAAGGTGACCGAAGTGCCTGTGGCCTCGTCAGGCCCCATGGCCTCGTCACGGGACAGGGGGGCCACCGGCTTCTGGTTGCGGAAGTCCTGGTGCCAGTGATAGCCCTGCCTGCGCACCTCCACATAGATGCGGGTGGACAGGGCGTTGACCACTGATATGCCCACCCCGTGCAGACCTCCGGAGACCGCATAACCGCCGCCGCCGAACTTGCCGCCGGCATGGAGCTTGGTCATGACCACCTCGACGCCGCTCTTGCCCTCGCCGGGGACCTCGTCCACGGGGATGCCGCGGCCGTTGTCGACCACCTTGATGCCGTTGTCGGGCAGGATGGTGACCTCGATGTGGTCCGCAAAACCGGCCAGGGCCTCGTCCACGGAGTTGTCGACGATTTCGTAGACCAGGTGGTGCAGACCCCTGGGCCCTGTGGATCCGATGTACATGCCCGGACGGACCCTGACGGCTTCCAGGCCCTCCAGCACCTTCAAATCACTGGCGTCATAGTGTTCAGGAGACAGGGAGTCATCCAACTGGGCGTTATCCAGTCTGTCTTCCTCCTGCGAACCGTTCTGTTGCGCCTTATCCTGCCCGTCGACACCTCCCATGCGGGATTCGTCAGTTGGATCAGTTTCGTGATCTGCCACGGATCGTCCTTTCCGCACCTCAGCACGTCTTCAACCATCGTGCAGGGGGCCATGTCCAAGGTCCATACCGCCTGAGCCTTCCATAAAGGGGGCTTGGAGGCGTTTGACCAGCTGACCTATAGTCTACCAGCCGCACCCGACGTCAGGCGTTCAGAAAGCTGGTCTGAGCTGTGGGAGGGAAACACTTGACAGATGATGACCAAGGCACACCCGGGATGGGTCACCCATAGGTGTCCCTGACCCCCCTGCCAGGGGGGTCGTAGGGTCCCCGTCTGAAGGAATACGTGTGGGGGCCGGTGACCTTGACCTCTGTGACGGGCATTCCCAGACGTTCCACTATCTTCCCCTTGAGCTGGGGGACCAGGTAGGTCAACTGGGTGGCCCAGGCCGTGGTTTCGGCCTGAATGGTCAGCACCCCCTCCCTGTAGGAGGCCACATGGGAGTGGGCGGCGATGGCGGGACCGACGACCGTATCCCACCGGTTGCGGAGACGGGCCATCTTCAGGTGCGGCCCCCAACGGCCCGAAGCGGCAAGGAGGGATGTCACGCTTCCCAGTCGTTGGGGGTCTCGTCCGGGCTTGCCGAAGTCGTACCACGCCTCCTCCTCACGCTCCTGAAGATTCTTCCAGGTGGCGGCACGTCGTGTGTACTCCTCGAAAACCAAGGATGGAAGCCTGCGCTGATCCAGACCGAGGACCTCCACCGCAGGCCTGTCATCCCATCCCGCAGACCTGTCGTCGTCCTGCCCTTTCATGACCTGCCGCCTTCACCGCCGGACTGGCGGGACCCCCGCAGATCCTTCAATGCCCTGCCTATGCGGTCATCGGAAGACGGGTCCGAAGACGGCAGGGGGACGGAATCATGCAGAAGGGCGGCTACATCGATCTGCCTGGCCCCTGCGACGGGGGGTATGTCACTGTCGGCGGCGACGGTGATGAGGACCTGTTCCTGGCGGCGGGCGAACTCCAGTATCTGCGACCGTCTGGTCTGATCAAGCTGGGCGAAGACATCGTCCAGAATGACGATGGGCCTGGTCCCTTCACCCTCCTCCAGAAGACTGAAAACGGCCAGGCGGAAGGCCAGGGCCAGGGTCCACATCTCCCCGTTGGAGGCGAACTCCCTGGCAGGCATCCCGTTGAGCATGAAGGTGAAATCATCCCTCTGCGGCCCTATCAGGTTCTGCCCCCGGGCCACCTCTCCGGCAAAAATGCGTTGAAAGTGACGGCTGATCTCCGTCTCGGCCTCCTCTGGGGAACCCTCTGCCTGGTTCACTTCCTCAAAGGAGGGCTCATAGACCAGTCCGGCCTCCTGAGGTCCTCCTGCCAACTGTCCGTAAAGCCTGCCGAAGGGCTCATTCAGGCGCGCGATCAGCTCCCGGCGGGCCCGGGTCAACTCCACCCCTGTCTGGATGAACTGGCCGGTCCACACCTCCAAACCGCTCAGGGCCGCCTGGTGGGAGGGGCCTGACGCTCCGGGCATCTCCTTTGACATCTGTTTGAGAAGGGCGGAACGCTGCCGGGCTACATGAAGGAAGCGCTGTTGGACCTGATAGAAGGAAGGATTGAGTTGGACAGCCGCCTGGTCCAATACGCCCCTTCTGACGGCCGGCTCGCCCGAGACCATCCTTTGGTCCTCCGGTGAAAAGGTGACGGAGGGAATCCGACCCAGTATATCGCGCATGTAGAGGGAGGGACCCCCATCCACACGGGCCCTGTTGGCGCCCCTGGCGGGGATGCCGAGCTCGTATGAAGTCGACGTGCCGCCCTCTTCCACCCTGGCCCGGATGACCGCCTTGGCCTGCCCCCGCTGGATGAGAGGAAGGGAGGAGGAAACCCTATGACTGGTACCGGTGGACAGGACCTCGACGGCCTCCACCAGGTTGGTCTTGCCCAGGCCATTGCGTCCCTTCAATATGGTCACACCTGGTCCCAGATCAAGGATGCAGGTCTCCCAGGAACGGTAGTGATCCAAGACCAGGCGTGATATATACACGCTCACTCCTCCCGGGCTGTGTGAGGGACGCAAACGAACCGGCCGGCAAGACCGCAAGGGTCGGAAGCCGCCGGGTCTTCATGAACCGGAAAGGGCCGGTGAAGACGGGGACGGCAGGCGAGGCCGCTTTCTGCCTGCCATTGCCTCAATGACACCGACCGCTGCGGCTCAGTTGTTGAAACGCATGGGAACAAGCAGGTAGCGATAGGCCATGGACTCGTCGGAGTCCTGCTCCTGCTGCCCATTGAATTCCACCGCTTTCACCGCCGAGGTCATCTTGATCCTGACAAAGGGCTCCGTGATGGCCGTCAAACCGTCTATCAGGTAGTTGGGGTTGAACGCCACTGTGATGTCCTCGCCGTCCAGATCGGCATCCAACACCTCGTGGGCCTGGGCCTCATCAGCGGCACCGGCGGTCAGGGTGACCTCCTTGCCGGAGAAGATCATCCTGATAGGGGCGTTCCTCTCAGTGACCAGGGCCACGCGCTTGATCGCATCGACCAGGTCCTGACGGGCGATGATGGCCTGAATGGGATACTCGTCGGCAAAAAGCCTGTCCACGGCGGGGAATTCCCCGTCAATCAGCTGCGAGGTCGATATCTTCCCGGCGTTTTCGATGCCGATCAGGGTGGGATTCTGGTCGTCGTAGTCCATGACGACGTTGCGATGTTCGTCTATGGAACGGGCGATGTCCCGCAGAAGGGAGCCGCGTACCAGCATGGACGTGGATATGTCCGCATCATTCGGCGTCCAGGTGAAGCTTGAACGTGACAGACGGAAGCGGTCGGTGGCGGTCATCACCACCTTGTCCCCCTGTATTTCGGTCTTGACGCTGGTCAGGACCGGGCGGCTCTCCTCTCGGGAGACGGCGACGCTGGCCTGTGAGACGGCCTGGACGAAGGTCTGAGCGTCCACCTGTCCCAGATGACCCGGAATGGAAGGCAGGTCCGGGTACTCGGTATCTGGCATGAGTTGCATGGAGAAGGTCGATTTGCCCGAGGTGATCGTCATTTTCGATCCCTCGGTGGAGAGGTAGGTCTTCTCTGCAGGCAGGGATTTTGTGATGTCTGCCAGGAGCTTGCCCAGGACCAAGGCCGAACCGGATTCATCGACGCCGGCTTCTATTTGGTTACGGGCCGAGACTTCGTAGTCGAATGCCGACAGTTTCAGAGTTCCGTCGACGGCTTCAAGCTTGATTCCGGCCAGGATAGGTGAAGCTGGGCGTGCAGGTATGACCCGGGTCGTCCAGGCCACTGCGTCCGACAGGGCTGTTGAATTGATTTCCGCTTTCATGGGTCCTTCTTGTCCGAGTATGTGCTGGTCTCATTCTATCTGACATTCGGTTTCCTCATCAGGTTCGGCAAAAAGAGTTATTGCGATGGCTACGAGTGTATAAATATTCATCTAGTAGTCGTAATAACGGCGGTGGATACGGTGGATAAGTTATTTGAGCCTTGCAATGCTGTGGATAGCAGCCCCTCGAGAGATGTGGATAAGTCAAGAACAAGCTGTGGATAAGAAGCGTATTTATCCACAAGCCCGGCAGGATTGCATTTTATCCACATTTTTGATGCCCTCATGCCCATGGTATACACGGCTTATCCACGATAAGAAAGTGGGTTATTCCCCGAGTTTGCCCACATCTGGGGAAAACGCTGTGGATAACTTTTCCGGGAGGTCCACTGTCCCGGGCATGTCATTCAGGCATTCTGAGGCTGTTTCAACCTGACGGTCAGTTCCATGACATAGTTGTATATCTCGCGTTTTTCCTGCATCTCGTTGGAGATGCGGGTGTAAGCGTGCATGACTGTGGTATGGTCCCTGCCCCCGAAGACCTCCCCGATGTCCACCAGGGACATGCTGGTCATTTCACGCGCCAGATACATGGCGATCTGGCGGGCCAGGGCTATGTTCTTGGTCCTCGTCCTGCCCACCAGATCGTCAAAGGTCAGGTGGAAGTACTTTGCCACCTGGGAGATGATGTCCGTCGGCTTGATTTCCACATCGGTGGCGAAGAAGTCCTGAAGGGTCTGCTCGGCCAGGGCCTTGGTGACCTCTTGGTTGTTGAGGCTGGCCACAGCGGTCACACGGGTCAGCGCCCCTTCCAACTCCCTGATGTTCTCGGTGAAACGTTCGGCGATCAGGTCGAGGACCTCGTTGGGAATCTCGACTCCGTTCATGGCGGCCATCATCCGCAGGATCGCGACCCTTGTCTCCCTGTCCGGCGGCTTGACGTCGACCGTCAGACCGGAGTCGAAACGTGATATCAGCCTCTGCTCGAACCCCTTCAGGTTCTTGGGGGCGACGTCGGAGGCTATGACGATACGCTTGTTGGCGTCGTGCAGGGCGTTGAATGTATGGAAGAACTGGTCCAGGGTGGCTTCCTTGCCCCCCAGGAACTGTATGTCGTCGATCAGGAGGACATCTACCTGGCGGTAGCGGCGGTTGAACTCTGCTATCTGGCCGGAACCCTGCGTCGAATTCTGCAGGGCGTCGATGAATTCGTTGGTGAATTCCTCGGAGTTGACGTAGCGGACCTTGAGGGAGGGGTCCTTGACCAAGGCGTAATTTCCTATGGCGTTCAGGAGGTGGGTCTTTCCAAGACCCGAGCTTCCGTATATGCAAAGGGGGTTGAAATCCTGCCCTGAACCCTCTGCCACAGCCAGGGCGACCGTGCGGGCGAACCTGTTGGAATCCCCGGGCACGAAAGTGTCGAAGGTGGCGTTCTTGTTCAGGTGGGTCTCTGGATCCCGCTCCACCCGGTTCTGGCTCATCGGGAACCTGGGTACCGTCAGGTTCTGCTGGCTCCCGGTCGTCTGGGCGGTGAAGCCTCCTGTCAGCGGTGATTCGGAGGGCCCCTGCATCTGGGAGGAGGGCTGGGGTTCTGATATATCGGTCTGAATGTCCAGGGTGGCAGGGACATAGGTGCCGGTGGTCCGTTCCTCGCGCTTCTGAGGCGTCTGCACCTCTTTGGACGGGGTGGGCTGTCCATCATGATCCTGATACTGTGTTGTCTCCTGATATTGCTGGGCGGCCGCGGGTGAGGGGGCCCTGCCGGAAGGGTAGGTCTCCTGCCGGTAGCCTTGCTCCTGCTGAGGGTAGACCTGTCCAGGTCCCGGCTGGGATCGGTAGCCTGTGTACGATTCCGCCTGGCCGTAGGAGGGTTCGCTTTCCGGCCTGGTGGGCTGGGGGGCGCCCTGCTCGGGGTAGACGATCTTGATGGCGGGGATCATGTCCTCGTTGGTGACCAGCTTGAGTGCGGCCAGGAGCGGTTCGTTCAGCGGGCCCTGGACGGCCTCCTGGGTGGCCCTTGATGAGACAGAGAGAATGATCGTCGTGCCGAAGACGGCCTCGGGGGTTATGTCCTCCAGCCAGCCCCTGTCCCTGGGTGTCAGCGCGCTGTTGTATTCGAGTACCTGTAGGACGGCATCCCAGATCCTTTTGGCCTGAGCTGTGGCGTCAAGCGGGTTATGACCCATCCCCTGGCCCTCCCTAGTCAATCTCTCATTCGTGACACGTGTGTGGCACGTACAACAATAGGCAGTAGCTTATTGTTACACCCACCGTGCACAGTTATCCACAGGTTCGCGTGTTGAATTAAGTCGAAATGTGAATAACAGTGATGTAATTTGTGCATAACTTCCCCCGGAAACCCTGCCCTGCCGGGCCGCACCAGGCCGGCAGGTGAATTCGCGGAAACTGAAGTCGCAGGCTCCTGCCCAGCCATGGTCCCTGACCATCTCCGCGCCAGTCCCCGGTCGTTGTTTACGTAACCAGACGGGGCCGGTGGAGGTTTGGAGGGTACCGGACCGCTTCGCTCCTGTCGGTTTGACTCAGTCCGGCCCGGTGTGTAGCTTGGTATAGCTTGACTCATGACGAGTCGTACTCGAGTATGACTACAACCAGGAGCATCGATTATGAAGAGGACATTCCAGCCCAATAACCGCCGCCGTCACATGAAGCACGGCTTCCGCGCGCGTATGCGCACCCGCCAGGGCCGCGCCCTGATCAACAGGAGACGCGCCAAGGGGCGCAAGACCCTGTCTGCCTGAGAGGGCGGAATCCGCGCAAAAGGTGGAACGGCTGAGAAGTCACCGTGACTTCACCACGGTGCTCAGACACCGCAGGAAGGTGAGCAGCCGGGATCTGGTGGTGCACTACCTGATTCGGGATGCCGCCCGGCCGGTGGATACAAGGTCTGAGGGTGACGGCAAACGACAGGTGGTCCGGTCTTCGGACACCTGCCGTCTGGGTCTTGCCGTGTCCAAGGCAGTGGGGAAGGCGGTCACAAGGAACCATGTGAAACGCCGTTTCCGCCAGCTGGCCCGCTCGCATGAAGGACTCCTGCCGGACGGCTGCGACCTGGTCATCAGGGCCAAACCTGGGGCCGCCAAGGCCACCTACCAGTCCCTGGATGCCCAAATCGGCACCCTCTTTCACGACATCAGCCGCAAGGTGAACCCTGATGCGACCCTGGTCGGTGATCCGTCATGACTTCACCCCTGGCGGAACTGTTTGAACTGGCCATACGCGGATATCAGCGTTTCATATCACCCCTGTCAGCTGCCAGGTGCAGATACTATCCCACTTGCTCCCAGTACGCCCTCACGGCCATAGGACGGTTCGGCGCCGTCAGAGGCCTTCTGCTGGCCATGCTGCGAATCTTGCGTTGCACCCCCTTCAACGACGGGGGCATTGATGACGTGCCCAGGCGTTTTTCGATTTTCTACCGCTTCCATTGGTCGAAGGCCCATGAGGAAGCCAGATTGACCCCAGGGGTCACAGACAAGGAGACGGTCAGACAATGAACAATCCCACCGATGTCTTCACCTTCGACACGGGCATATACGGGTTCTTCTACAAACTCCTCCGCCCTCTTGAATGGCTCATGACCTATGTCATGGTCTGGTGCCACAAGTTTCTCACACTGATCGGCTTCAAGGACGGACCCGGTTTCGCCTGGGTCCTTTCAGTGGTCCTTCTGGTGGTCTTCGTCCGCCTGTGCATACTCCCCTTCTTCATCAAGCAGATGCGTTCCATGCAGCGCATGCAGGCCATCCAGCCCAAGATGATGAAGATACAGAACAAGTACAAGGGCAAGAAGGACCCGGCCAGCCGAGAGGCCATGAGCCGGGAGACCATGAAGCTCTATCAGGAGAACCACACCAACCCGATGAGTTCCTGCCTGCCGATGTTCGTGCAGAGCTTCGTCTTCATGACCATGTTCTACGTCCTGTCAGCCGTCCCCTTCATAGGCAGGGGGAAGCGCGAACCCTTGGGCGCCTTCACACGTGAAATCGCCAAGGAATTCGAGGAGACCACCTTCTTCGGCCTGCGGGTATCCGACAACTTCGGCTCGGCACAGGGGCCGGGCAAGGTCATCATCGGAATCTTCATCCTCCTCATGTGCCTGGCCATGTTCTACTCCCAATTCCACAACGTCAGGAAGAACATGCCCCGTGAGGCCATGAAGGGCTCGCAGTACCGCATGCAACAGATGATGGCTTTCTTCTTCCCCCTGATGTACATCTTTTCCGGCATCGTCTTCCCCTTCGCAGTGCTGATCTACTGGCTGACCAACAACCTGTGGAATCTGGGGCAGACCCTCTACCAGGTCCGTCACATGCCCACCGCCGGTTCGCCCGCCGCCGAGGAGAAAGCCGAGCGCGACCACAGGCGCGAGAACGCCCGCCGTGAGCGCAAGGGCGAGCCCTCCCTTGAGGAGGAGGCCCTGATGAAGGCCAAAGAGATGGAAGAAGAGGCCAGGAACAACAAGGGCATCTCCCGTCAGAGGGAGCAGCCCCACCGCAAGCACAGGAAGGGCTGAGACCCGGGTCCGGGAAGGCCGGCTGCCGGCGATTCGACCGCGTGCAGAATGGCGATTCCCGCGTATACGAGTATTCTCGGTATCAGACCTTCCTCGGGCAATGAGGAACACAGCAGAAACGTCATCATGGCAGCGGATCAGTCAACACGGGTAAGGAGTGCGCGGATGCCACAGGATCAGGAACGATCGGTCGAACAGCTCAACGAAGAGGCCGATATCGCGGCTGACTACCTCGAAGGGCTGCTGGACATAGTGGATTACGAGGGCGATATCGAGATGGGGGTCCGCAACCACAGGCCCACTGTGCAGATTGTCGCCGACGACGATACGGACATCAAGCATCTCATCGGCAAGGAGGGCGAGGTGGTTGATGCCCTCCAGCAGCTGAGCCGTCTGGCTGTCCAGCAGAAGACGGGGGAGCGTTCCCACCTGATCGTGGATGTGGATGGCTTCCTCCATCGCAAGCGGCAGAAATTGCGCGACCGGGCCCTGGATGCCATCGACGAGGTCCGCGAGACCGGGGAGCCCGTCGATCTGGAGCCTATGAACTCTTTCGAACGCAAGATCGTGCATGACATGGTCCGCGAAGAGGGTCTGAAGTCGCGCTCGCATGGCGAGGAGCCGGAACGCTATGTGACCGTGTACATCAAGTCCGGGTCCGGGCACGGTGAAGAGGACGACGAGTTCGATTTGGATGAGGAGGAGGTCGACCCCTCCCCCCTGGAGCCTGAGGATGGAATCGGTCGGGTCCATCCTGTTGAGCCGGCTCGGCGTCTTCGCCCCGTCGATGATGCGGATGTGGATGATGACGACGAGGACGACGAGGACGACGAGGACGAGGATTTCGACCCTGAGGATCCCGAGGATCTTGCCGAGACCGATGAGGTTGACGGGGACGACTTGGAGCCGGGGGAGGACGCAGACGGGTACGATCCGGATGACCCTGAGGATCCCGAGGATCCTGAGGACTGATCGGGCTGAGACGGATTCGCTGATTCATTCCATGGCGGCAAGACCCGTTTGAATCATGGAAGGCGCCAAGCAGCCACCTGGTTCGGGTCCAGTCCTGCTTCGGCCCGGCTTGGACCCGTGTTGTCGGAACCCGTCTGGCTGGGCCCGGCCAGGACCTGTGTGGCTCTGAACCGGCCGGGTTTGGGCTCGGCCGGGCTTTGGGCCTGAAAATCTGACATCCATGTTCTCGATATCGGAATGTACCGCCTGAGGACAGGTCCCGGGCCTGCCTGACCTCAACCGGATATTGTGTGGCGACAGGCCGGTCCCTGACCCGCCCCCCCTGTTTCAGATTAGGCTTGGGTCCATGAATCTAAAAGGAAGTGAACTTTGACTGAAGCTGATTCCTCACGGCCGCACCTCTCTGAGGGGAGCAAGGGGGCCCCTGTCGGCACGGACGGCCAGGTGGTGAAGGATCATACCTCCGGTTTTGGTGCAGGGCGGGAAGCAAGACCGGCGCAGAAGGAAGGGAACGTCCAGACGGACCCTCTGGATGACAGCCCGCTCCTGGAGACCGTCCTGGGGCCTGCGCTGGAGCCGCTCCGGTCCTTCCGTGACAAGCTGGGCCGCGAAGGCTTGGAGAGGGGCATCATAGGCCCCAGGGACCAGGGAATCATCTGGGAAAGGCATATCCTCAACTCGGCTGCATTGGTTCCCTTCATTCTGGACAGTGGTCGCGAAGGGGAGGGTCGTACCATCGCGGATGTGGGGTCGGGCGGCGGTTTTCCCGGTGTCGTCCTGGCGGCCTGCCTGCCTGACTGGCTGATAACCCTCATTGAACCCATGGAACGCAGGGTGGAATGGCTCCGTGAGGTTGTGGATGAGCTTCAACTGCGCAATGTCAGAATCGTTCGGGGGCGCGCTGAGGACCTGCAACCAACGGGAGGGAGCAGGCAGGGTGGCAGACATCGGGTCTCCCGCAGGCCGGGCCGATGCCACCAGGCCGCTTTCGATGCCGGGGCTGGCCCTGCAGGTTCGACCACTGGCATGCCGGCCATGGGCCATGACGAACGTCAAGATGGCGGCCACTCCGGTACTCCCTCCTTGTCAACAGGCGGTGGATTCGACGATCACGGACGCTACGGCATCGTCACCTGCCGGGCTGTGGCTCCTATGACCAAGCTTGCCGGTTGGACCCTACCCTTACTTGTGCCTGGCGGAAGGTTGATCGCACTCAAGGGGCGGTCAGCTGAAGCTGAAATCACGAAAGCCGCGAAGGAAATAAGAAAGTATCACGGTGTTGATGCCCGTGTCTGTGAGGCAGAGGTGGGAGAGGGGCTGGAGGCCACCCATGTCGTCCTTATTGATAAAGGCAGATGAGCCGTTCACTCTCGGAAGTGCCGGCAGGCACCGGTTGGCCATGGTCCCCGTCAGTGCAGGTTGGTATGTTGACCCAAGGTGATGTGCTTATACTGATTATTAATCAGAATTAAATCGGCAGCAATAGGCGAATATCTCCATATATATAGTAGATATATAAATAACATTGCAATCCTGACTTGTTGCAAGTCTGCGGTGAAGGAAGGCGCGGCAATCAGGCAGTATTGCTGTAAGGCGACAACTGCCTGTATCTGGTTTTGCCATGATTGCGCAGGGACACCAGAGGCGGACTTCAATCATGGCGTGCATTTGACATGGGTTAGCTTGGTGCCTGGGATCCTTCCCCTTTCATATGCATAAAATGGTCAGAAGAATAAGTCGATGTTTCACGTGAAACAATTTTGGTAGCTTGGTCGTTCCTAGGTGGTTCGTGCCTCCTCATTTACAGTTTTGGTTCGGGTAGTGGGTTTGTGATTCGCTGAGTGGATATGGTCCCTCACCGAAAATTGGTTCTTGGCAAGGTAGCCGATGTTGGCCGTAGTGGAAGGCTTTGAGTCGCTCGACAAAAGAATGCCGCAATCTGGCCAAGCACATTCAGTGAAGAGGAGTGACCGGTATGACTCATGAAGAGTCGGATATAGTGGGTCAAATATCTCTGGAACATGTCAATTCGCCCGGTGATTGATCAGTACCAAACCGAGCCTCTAAGGATGAAATGTCGTACAGGGCCTGACCGGTTTGAACCTGAAGAACAAGTATCTTTCAGCTTCTGACCCCTTGTCCTTAAGTGCTCTGTTGTGGCGCTATGGATGTTTCACGTGAAACATTCTGTCTCGATTCTTAAGCCTCTGTGTTTGAGACGATTCAGACTTGCTGCTTGTACGATTGAGGGCAGAGGTTAACAAGCTATTAGCTTGGTTGCAATGGGCATATGAACGAAGTCGCGGGTTTTGCCTCATGCCCGCAGGCAACGGAGTCATTCAGTTTAAGTTTGGGGCGGTCTCTTGGACCTCTCGCACTCTCTTGGACACAGCTGCCACAAGAAGAAGCTTGATACGAAGTGGGAGATGTGAGGGACCCTAGCTCATTCCAGCATCTGAAGCCCTGTCTAATTGGCAGAATGCAAAGACGGGAGCAACCGGATGTTTCACGTGAAACATCCGGGGTGGAGCCAAGCATCCGGAAACGACACCCCATTGAGTATGGTGCCGGCCTCACGTTTATATGGTTCGTGTTGTACTGGGGAAGGGGCAGGTAAGAGATGTCATTACTGAGGTTGTAGTGCGATGCATGAAACCGAGCGGCTCGCCTTTCAGATTCCGACGGACGGGGTGCATATATGATGCTTGAGAATAAGTTATCCACAATTTTGGTCACCTGTCTCGGTCTCTGCACACCCTGTCATCAGCTGCGCTTTTTGTTGTACGATGTGTAGTGCAGAAGATTGAGTTACCAGTGTTCAAGCCGAATCAGCAACTGGGGTCCTGGCGGCAAGAATTTTAGGTTGTCAACCTTTATCCACCTCTGTATGCACCTCTTGTGGACAAAGATGTGGATGGATGCATGTCCAGCGAAAACGGGAGACTTGTGACTAGCACAATAAGGAGGATCATCAGTGTCTAAGGCCAGCGATCAAGCACCCACAGGATCACCCACTGGAGGCATGGGTGGGGAGACTTTAGGTGCGTCTGATGGAATGGAGTCTGCCTCGGATATCTTGAACAGGATCTTCTCGGATGATGGGTCAGGATCCACTGGGGCGGAAATGGCCGACCTCTCAATGCGCTACCAGACTGTACACTCTGCTCACTTCCCCAGGCCTGATCGGACACGTTTCATTGCCGTGGCAAACCAGAAGGGGGGCGTCGGGAAGACGACGACAACCGTCAACCTTGCCTGTGCGCTTGCTGAATTCGGTGCCAAGGTCCTTGTGGTCGACATGGATCCGCAGGGCAACGCATCGACTGCTCTGGGCATTGAGCATGGTCCTGGATGTGATTCAACCTACGATGTGCTGGAAGGTCGACTCAAGATATCGGAGGTGAAGGTGAAGAGCCCCGAATTTGAGAATCTTGAGGTCGTTCCCTCCTCCATCGACTTGAGTGGGGCGGAGCTTGAGGTTGCAGATCTTCCCGACAGGAATGAGCTTTTGAAAAAAGCGCTTGCAACTTTTTTTCTGGAGTCGCCGTCTCGATATGACTACATTTTCGTGGATTGCCCTCCCAGTCTAGGGCTGCTGGTGCTCAATGCAATGTGCTCCGTCAACGAGGTCCTCATACCCGTTCAGGCTGAGTACTATGCGTTGGAAGGTCTCCAACAGTTGCTGCACACCATCGGTCTGGTGCAGGAAAACTACAACCCCTACCTCGTCATCTCAACCATGCTTATCACGATGTTTGACAGGCGAACGATTCTCAGCAAGGAAGTTTACGACGAGGTGAAGGAACATTACCCCGATATCGTGTTGAATACGACAATACCGAGGTCCGTGAAAATCTCTGAGGCTCCGAGCTTCAGGAAGAGCGTCATAACATATGATCCCAAGGGTGCCGGTGCCGTTGCTTATGAAGAAGCCGCTCTTGAAATCGCCGAGCGATCGGCGCAGGTGCTCAACAAAATCAATATGAAGAAGCAGGGGAGTGAGGATTGATGGCAAGCCATTCACGTTTGGGTAAAGGTCTTGGAGCTCTCTTCCCTGTGCTGCCCGGTGAAGATGATGACAGGAAGGCGAAAGAGTCTGCGGTCTCCGAAACCGTGTCTGGGAAGACCCGGACTGGCAAAAGCGGTCATCAGGAAAAGAGTCCGTCGGCTTCGTTGCGCTCACGAAGTTTGACTGGCGGATCTGCATCTGATCGACAGGGGACAAGGAAGGGTGCAGGAAAGGCAACAGCAGGTCGCGCCGCATCGGAAAGGACCGCATCTGGTCCATCGCAGCAACAGCAGTCTATGGAAGGCAGTACCGTTTCCGGCTCGGAAGGTATAAAGAGAACCGGTGGAAGGCAGGCGGCCAAGGGAACGCATGCGGCAGCCGGCAAGAGCGCAGCCAAGCCATCGGTCAAGACACGACAGAACACTGATAGTCATCCTTCGACAGCGAGCAAGCCGGTCAGGACTAGTTCCCGTTCCGAGAAGAAAGGCGCCGATTCCGGCGCGGGTAGGAGGACCGATGTTTCACGTGAAACATCGGCCACTGTGAGACGTTCATCCAGACGAAGCATACCTGCCATCGATACATTGAAGCATCCCAGCGATGTCTTTTTCGGTTCAACGGTTGTCGATGTTTCACGTGAAACATCGAAGAGCCAGGCCGGCAAAACAGCCAAGGAGAATGACCTTGCAGGTGGAAGTGTCAGGGCTTCTGCGCCTGATCGGTTTGCCAATCAAGCCGATGGTGCGGTATCTGTGCCGACCGCAGCCGATGTTGCACCAAAATCAGCTGCCCAGGTAGGCCAGGATGAGAACACCGCCAATACCAACGGACGTAGCCAGGTCGTGGATTCTGAGGGTGCAGGGGAGCTGAAACCGGTTTCTGGTGGTTATCTGGCCGAACTCAACATTGATGACATCCGCCCCAACCCTCAACAGCCTCGTCATGTCTTCGACGAGGAAGACCTCGTGGAGCTTTCCCGTTCCATAAAGGAGGTCGGAGTACTTCAGCCGATTGTCGTCAGGAAACGACCGGCAGACTCTCAAACCGTTGGGTCCGATGATTCGCACTATGAAATCGTTATGGGGGAGAGAAGATGGCGGGCCACCCAGCTGGCCGGCCTGGAGACAGTTCCTGCCATCGTCAAGACGACGTCAAATGACAACATGCTCAGGGATGCGCTACTGGAGAACCTGCACCGGGTGGCCTTGAACCCACTCGAAGAGGCGGCCGCCTACCAGCAGATGATCGACGAATTCGGTCTGACGCAAGAGGGGCTCTCACAGGCCGTCTCCAAATCACGGCCTCAGATAACCAATACCCTTCGCCTCTTGAAACTGCCGCCGGTTGTTCAAAGGCAGGTCAGCGCCGGTGTTCTCTCAGCGGGACATGCCCGGGCGCTGCTGACTCTGCCCACGGAAGAGGACATGGAAGCCGTCGCCAAGAAGATCATCTCCGAAGGTCTCTCTGTGAGGTCGACCGAGGAGTTGGTCGCGCTGAAGGCGGAACAGTCCAAGACAGTCAAGAAACAACCTCGGGTCAATGTCTGGGCCGACAGTGAGGTACAGCACGACCTTGAAAACCGTTTTGACACCAAGGTGAGTATCCGTGGTACAAAGAAACACGGACGGATTGAAATCGTCTTCTCATCCCCGGATGATATGGACCGGATTTTGGATCTTCTGCTCAAAGGGAAGAAAGATTCGGAATCCGATAAGCCGTCGACAGATGACGGTTGGGTGTGATTGAACCGTTGATGAAAGCGGTCCGGCGGCATGCAAGTCCAAATGCCGCCGGACCGCCTGTCTCGGCTTTCGTGAAGACCCGATAACGCGTTTCGTCAGTCTTGTCCTGCCAGATATCGGCTGAATCCTTCATGCAGGAAGATTCAATATCTCCGGCTGTGTATGAAGTGCACCTCAAGGAACCATTCTGCCCATGAGCCGTCAGAGCATCGTTACCTGTCGGGTCATCGTTACCTGTCAGGAGACCGGTCGGCCGATTCGGATTTTCTCCAGTGCGGGTGGTGTTCTGTCTTCCCTATCTTCATAGGGAAGACATGACTACTCCATCCTGGAGTTGTCTATCTGACCCAGATATTCCTGGACATCCAGGGCCGCACGGCAACCCATGCCGGCCGCTGAAATCGCTTGGCGATATACCTTGTCAGTCACATCGCCCGCCGCAAAGACACCAGGCACCCTGGTCCTTGTCGAAGCGCCATCCACCAAGATATAGCCCGATTCATCCAGGGGGAGAACCCCTTTCATGAAGCCGGTCACTGGTGTGAAACCTATGGCTACGAAGACCCCATTGGCCGGTATGGTGCTGGTGCCGCCGGTCGCTGTGTCCACCAGGTCTACCGAGGTAACGCCCTTGTCATCACCATTGATCGCGGTGACACGTGAATTAAGGGTGAAGTTGATTTTATCGTTGCCACGTGCGCGATCCACCATGATTTTTGACGCCCTGAACTGGTCACGGCGGTGGATGAGGGTGACGGAGGAGCCGAAGCGTGTGAGGAAGTCAGCATCCTGCATTGCCGAATCTCCGCCGCCGATGACTACAATCGGCTTGTCCCTGAAGAAGAAGCCGTCACAGGTTGCGCAGTAGGAGACACCTCGGCCCGAATAGGTCTTCTCACCGGGCACGTTCAGTTTGCGATATTCCGATCCCGTGGAGATGATGACGGCCTTGGTGGTATAGACCTTTCCTCCGTCGGTAGTTATCCTCTTAATATCATTTGAAAAGTCAACTGAAGTCACATCGTCATATTCGATTCGGGCGCCGAACTTGGTTGCCTGTTCCTTTATCCGGTCCATGAGGTCGGGGCCCAATATCCCATCCGGGAAACCCGGGTAGTTTTCCACTTCAGTGGTGTTCATCAGTTGGCCGCCTGGCGTGATGGCACCTGCTATGACCAGGGGGGCGTAGCCCGCCCGTCCGAGGTAGATGGCCGCGGTGTATCCAGCCGGGCCGGAGCCGATGACAATTGCGTCGTGGAAGTCAGAATTCATGTTTCAAGTATACGGTCGCGGATGACGCCGGCCTCAGCCTCCAGCGGATTGCGCAGGGTGCCTCCCGGCGGGTCCTGCGGGTCTTCCGGTCTCAGTCGCCTGCGTCAGTTGAAGCAGCGGGGCAGGGGTGCCAAGTCCACACGCTCCGCTCGTCGGCCTGGGATATGGTGGGGCCTATGAACAAAATCCTCATCGTCGCCCTCCTGGTCAACATCGGGGTGTTGGCGGTTCTGGTCGGTATGTTCATGAGGATTGACAAGCTTCTGGCGGAGCACAGGGTCACCGGCGGCCGCAAAACGGATGAAATCGACGGCCGTGAAGATGAAAGTTGGCACAGCTGGCGCTTCTGGATGAAAGATGACGAGGACATATCAGGGCGGGAAGAGGGAACCGCGCCGCAGGTGGAAGGGGCGGGGCAGCCCGAAAACGATGAAGACGCAGGGCGGGGTGAAGACGCAGGGCGGGATGAAGACGCAGGGCGGGATGAAGATGCGGGGCGGGATGAAGACACAGGCATGGAACCAGCTGGTGGTGGAAAGGGGCGGCCGGTTATCGATGGGCAAGCAGGTCCAACCGGCGGCCCCGCAGGGGAAGACTGCCGTCTGCGGATGGGCTGTCTGGAGAGGAAGAAGCAGGCGGGAGATGGTTGATTCCATGTCTTCGTGCCTGCCGGTCTTATCCTGACCGGCAGGCACAAAACAAGCTCGGCGCATAGGCAGGTGGGATGGTCATGCGATGCCGTCAGGCGGCGTCAGACCCTCTTCCCGGCCAGAACAGAGGCGGCCAGGGCCGAATAGAGCTCGGCCAGGTCAAACCCGTCAGCCACGGCGGCCTGGGGAAGAAGGGAGGTCTCCGTCATCCCCGGAGCCACGTTGGATTCGAGGAACTGGGGGACGCCCTGGTCATCGACGATGAAGTCGGTCCGGGAGATGTCCCGCAGCCCCAGGGACCGGTGGGCGGTCAAGGCCGCCTCCCTTACGGCCTTCAAAGTCCCCGCCTCCAGGCGGGCCGGTACGTAGAACTCCGTAGGCCCCAAGGTGGACCGGGCCTCATAGTCGTATGTCCCCGTCGGCGTCCAGATTTCCAAGGGGGAGAGAACCAGGGGCCTGCCGCCGATGTCAAGCACGGAGACGGACACCTCGGTACCGGTCACGGCCCGTTCGATCAAGGCCACATCCCCGTAGGCATAGGCGTTGACCAGGGCCTGGGGGAGTCTGTCCGCCCCCGTCACCAGGGTGCAACCCATGGCCGAACCCCCCATGGTCGGTTTGACGAAGAGGGGGAGTCCCAGTGAGTCCAGCAGGAGGGCGATGACCTGTTTGACGCCCAATTCGCGGAACATGGCCTCCGGAAGGGTGACGGAGGGGGGAGTGCTCAGGCCGGCCTTGGAGACGACATTCTTGGCGATGGGTTTGCTCCAGGCCGTCCTGGAGGCCTTGGCCCGGGAACCCACATAGGGCAGGCGGGCCATTTCCAGCACATCCCTGATGGAGCCGTCCTCCCCGTTGGCCCCGTGCAGGAGGGGCCACACCAGCTGGGGACGGGTGGCTGCATCGGTCAGGCGGTCGATGAGGCTCCCGTCCATGTCATGGGTCTGCACCCCCCAACCGGCCTCCTCCAGGTGACCCTGGACACGGTGCCCGGAGCTGATCGAGATGTCACGCTCGGTGCTGAGACCGCCGCATATGATGAGAATGTCCGTATCCGCCCTGTCTCCGATCAGGCTGGCGGCCCTCTTGACATCCTCCCTGGTGGCTTCACCGACGGCTTGCCCGCCCTTCCGCCCCGTCCTTTTGCCGGAATCCCGGCTGGCGGTAGTGCCTGACACCGGGGTGTCGAACTCCGCGAAGCCCTCCTGCGCCTGGCTGGCGGCTTCGTCGCCCGGCGTCTTCGCCCCGGGCCGGTTTTCGGGTGAACTCATCTGTCCGGCGGAACCCTTGTCATGAGCATTCATCGCGTCACTCCCTCCCATCGGCTGAACCTGGCTCGAAGAGCCTGACGGTGTCCAGTTCGTTGTCGATCACGGTCGATAGTCTGCGCACTCCCTCACGGATACGGTCAGGAGTCGGGTAACAGAAAGAGAGACGCATGTGATCCGCCCCCTGTCCGTCGTCATAGAAGGCTGTGCCGGACACGTAGGCCACCTTCGCGGTGATGGCTCGGGGGAGCATCTCCTTGGCATTGAGTCCCTCGGGAATCTTCAGCCAGATGTAGAAGCCGCCTTTGGGCTTGAGCCAGGAACAGTAGGGCAGGAATTCCTTCAGGGCCTGGTCCATGGCATCGCAGCGCTCGCGGTACATGCCCCGGTAGTCGTTGATCTGCGCCTTCCAGTCGAAATTGTCCAAGTAGGTTGTGATCGTCATCTGGCTCATGTTGGACGGGCAGAGGATGGCGGACTCGTTGGCCAGGACCAGCTTTTGCCGGATGCCGGCCGGGGCCACCATCCAGGCCACCCTCATGCCCGGGGCGATGATTTTGGAGAAGCTGCTCAGGTAGACGATTCCCTCGGAGTCCATGGATCTCAGGGCCGGGTAGGTCCTGCCGTCAAAGCCCAAAAGGCCGTAGGGGTTGTCCTCCACTATCAGCACATGGTATCTGCGGGCGATTTCGATGATCTGAGGTCGACGTTCAACGCTCATCGTGGCACCTGCAGGGTTGTGGAAGTTGGGGACTGTGTAGAGCATCTTGATTTTCCTGCCCTTGGCCAGCTGGTCCTTGATGGTCTCCTCCAGGGCCTGGGGAATCAGCCCGTCCCCGTCCATGGCGACGTTGACGACATCGACCTGGAAGGACTGGAATACCCCCAGGGCACCTACATAGTTGGGGGCTTCGGCCAGGACCACATCTCCGGGGTCGCACATGATCCGTGTGATCAGGTCGAGGCCGGACTGGGACCCGTTGACGATCACCACGTCGTCGGGCTGAACGTCCTTGATGCCCTCCAGCTCCATGATCGGCAGGACGTCCTCGCGCAGGTGGGGGTCTCCCTGTGCCGACCCATACTGCCAGGCAACCGTTCCCTTCTCCCTGAGCATGGCGCCCAGCTGTTCGGAGAGTTCGTCGAAGGGCATCCGTCCCAGGTAGGGCATGCCGCCGGCCAGTGAAACGACTTCGGGCCTGTTGGCCACGGCGAAGAGGGCCCGAATCTCGGAAGCTCGCATGCCTTCGGCCCTCCTGGCATAGGTGCCGTACCAGGGGTCGTTCTTTATTACTCTGGGTGCGATATTCGGATCGTCCGACATGTTCCCGTCCGCCTTCTGTAATCCTCGTGCAGGTGCCGGAAAAGGGGGAACGGAACCCGCCATTTCCGGTTAAGAACACTGTATTACAGGCATGGGTCGGCACGGTGTGAAAGGCCGACTGCACACCAAGTCGGTACAGATGCCGGCCACGATGGGGGAACAGGGAGCGCAGGAGGGCGGGGAAGGGGCTCACGGCCTTGTCGGGCCGAAGGCGGAAGGGGCCATGTCAGAGTGGGCCCATGTCAGGGTAAGTCCATGTCGGGGTGGCCCATGTCGGGGTGGCCCATGGACCTGCCGGGTGACGGCCTGGACAGGTTTTCCGGGCCGTCACCCGGCAGCGGGTCAGTATACCCTTATCGTGTTGAACCTGAGATGGTTGCCGGGAAGGCCGTCGACGGGAACCCAGATGACCAGGTCCTGGATGGTTTTGGGTGTGTGCAGGGTGACCTTCGTCGTCCCGGAGGGGTCAAAGCTGAAGTCGGCCTGAGGCTCTCCCTGGTTGGGCTGGCCCGGGGTGGAGTCGACGAAGATCTGCGCGTGGCCCCCGCCTATCGGCATGCCCATTTCCACCCGGGAGACCAACTGGGGGTCTTTCAGATGGATGTACATGCCGTACCCCTGCAGACCGCCGGGCCTGCTGAGGAAAATCTCGTTGGTTATCGGGTAGGGGACGGTGTTCTCAGGCAACTTGGGGGCAGGGACCTTCGACACGTCCTTCTCGTCATGTTTCACGGATTCTGACTGGTCCTTGGCCTTGCTGGATTCATCCTGCGTCTTGCCGGGGAAGGGTACGTTGGACATGACCGGCCATGATCCGTCTTGGCCGGATGAGGATGCAGGCCTGTGGCCGATGACGGTCGCCAAGGCCCAGACCAGGGCCACTACGACGATGACGGCTGCGATGGAAATGACCACCGAGCGCGTGGTGAACCTGCCGAAGAGGCGGGCATCCGCGACATCATCTTCATCCAGTTCCTCCTCGTCCGCACTGTCGGCCGCATAGCCGATCGGAGACGGGGCAGGTCGGGGTTCGGGGGTGAAGCTGGGCGGGAGCGGGCCAGCGGAGTCGGTGTAGACCCCCTCTTGTTCCCCTCCCGCTTGAAGGGGCCCCACCTGGGCGGGAGACCCATGGCTGTCGCCCTGTTCCCTTCCGTCGCCCATCGGGGAGGCGGAAGGGCCGGGCTGGGCTGGGACGGGTTGGAAAATCGACGGCCCCCCTGCCTTGTCGTCGCCAGCGCCCGAAGCACCAGGCTTGTTGAAATCCCATTGGGGGAACCCATGCTCAATGGGGTCTTCTCCGGCCGGTTGTTCGGCCCCTCGAATCCCGTTTCTGTCCCCCGCCCCGCTGATTGGGCTCATCCGCCCGGTGGATTGGTTCAGGATATCCTGGGGCAGTCCGGCTCTCAGCCCCCGCACGTCCAGAGCGTCAGTCGTGTGTGAGGCTGGACGTGCTGTATGCCCGGGCTGGGGCCCGCCTGCCCCGCCGCCCAATCTTTGCCGTTCGTCGAAGAGTGAGAAGAGGTCGCTGTCGGCATCGTCGGGATTCAGCATCTCTATCTCGCTGCGCCCAGGGAAGAGGAGCTGGTTGGTCCCCCATTGCGGTTCCGCCTGTGTCCGGGGCGATTGCCCTCCGGTCGCCCGCCCCGTGACGCTGGCCGGTATCGGCAGGAGATCCTCCTGCTTCGCCGGCTTCAGGGTCACCTTGCCGATTGAGGGGGCGCCGGTCATCTCCGGCCAGGTGATGTCGTCGTCGCCCAGCTCCTCGGGGGGGACCCAGGGGCCAAGAAGGGCGGAGAGTTCGGCCAGGGTGACCAGGGGGATGGGGAGGACCCCATGATCGTCCCTCAGCCCGAGTCCGCGTGCGCAGACGATGCGGAACTCCTCCGGTGTCCCCTCCGGCAGGGCTTTCAGCGAGTACTTCTCGCCATTTTCCACGGGCCGCCCGGTCAGCATGGCGTAGAGGATGGCTGCGATCTGCCGGGTGGATTCCTCCTCATCCGGGCCGGTCTTGTCCCTGCCCGTCCCGACCGGTTCGATGAGGCTGGAGATGGGGGCATCGGCCAGGGTGACACCGGTGGATGCCAGGCGGACCGTATCGGTGGAGACCGCGTAGTCCTCGAGACCGGCCTGCCTGAGGGACCGACCGGCCTCGGTGATTTCGCCGGCTATCGTCCTGATGGCCTTGTTACTCAAGGTCCTGGCGGCGGGCCCCTGCATGTAAGACCTCAGGGACATGCCGGCATCCAAGCCGGTGATGACCAGGGAGATGCCGTCCCTGGTGTGAAGCTGGTAGACCGGTGTGAACCTGTGGTTCTTCCTCAGGGCCAGTCCGGAGGCCGTCGTATTCACCTGGTCTATGAAGGCCGAATCGTTGACTATGAAGAGCTGGCAGTCGCGGGCCAGGACCTTGTCGGTCGCCCGCCAGACACCCAGTCCCGGGGCCTGACGCAGCAGGGCCACCAGGGTGTATCTGTCGAGAACCGTGTCTCCAATGCTAGGTGTCATCTTTTCCAAGCTCTCATCATGATCAGGGCCCGGTATCGTTGCGTCCGCGTCCTGATTCTCCTTCGATACGTTTCCCCGGCCCCCGTCCGCGCGCCGGCCGGCTGAATCGTCCGGTGCCGACGGACCCGGGTTCCCGGGCTGCGGCCGTGAACCAGGTTCAGGCCGTCCGCCTCGGCCCGGGTCCGATTCCGGCTGCGGCACGGCTGCCGCCCTGGCGGAACCGGCCGTGACCGGGCCCTGTCCGAGCGCCCTGGGCGCGGTCGTCGGGTCCGCTTTGCGGGCGGGGACACTCTTTGGAATGATTCTAACCGGTTGGTGAGGCTCACCGCTCCCAGTGCCCGGCCCCCCGGCATCCACAGCCCCGCCGGGTGCCTCCGGGGCTTCCCCGGTGAGGGCGAAGGCATCGTTGAGCTCGTCCATGGCGGCGTCCATGACGGCCTGCGTGGAATCTCCGGTGGAAGACCGGATCACCCTGGCGGCATGGCCGCGCATAGTGGCCTGATCGCCGGCCCGGCTGGTGACTATCCTGCCGACTTCACGGACGGCCGTGATCTTGTTCCCCCGTGACGTGAACCGGGCGACCCAACCCTTCAGAGCCGCCAGGGCCCCCATGAACTCCTCGGTCTTCAAGGCCCGCAGGACCAGCCCGTACACGGCGGCGGCGACCAGGGTGGTCACCACACAGACGGCCAGGGCCTGCACCCAGCTCATGTGGCCGTCCTGCCCGGAAACGGCGGCGCCGACCAGGTGGGTGAGGGGGGACTTGATGAGGAGGCAGGCTGCCAGTGCCGCCAGTGCCGCCAGGAGTCCCTTCCCATAGGTGATCATGATTCTTTTGCCATCCAGGTGCCCCCCGAAGGGTCCGCGCAGCATGTGGATCATGACCGGGAAACTGAGGATGTAGCCCAGGGTCAGGGAGAGGCCGACCATGGTGGCCCAGTACTTCGGGGAGATCAGGCGGATGGAGACCAGGACCAGGGCCACCTGCAACAGGTTGTAGATGACGGCGAATATGAAGGGGTGGCGGCCGTCTTCGAAGGCATAGAAGGTGCGCTGTATGAGGAGGAAGGCGCTCATGGCCACGAGACCCAGGGTCAGGCCGAGAAGGGGACCGGATATCAGTATGGACTCCTTCACGCTGACCGAGGGAAGGAGGGCCCGGGTAATGGGGACCGGGATGGCCAGCATGACCGTGCAGAAGAAGAACATCATCAAGCCCACATTGCGCAGGGCCTTGCTGAGCTCCTCCCTGGCCTGGTCCACATGCCCGTCCGACACGTGCTCGGACAGGCGGGGGAAGATGGCCGTGCTGACAGAGACCGCTATCAGGGAGTATGGGAGGATGAAGAGGGTGTACGCATTTTGGTAGGACCCGTTGCCGGCCACGTCCGCCAGCCCCTGGCGGGGGGCCCCGGTGGTGATGCGGGCGTTGACGATGTTGGCCAGCTGGTTGATGACGACGACCCCCAGGCTCCAGGCCGCCACGGGCCCCATGGAACGCAGGCCGATTCCTCTGACCCCCCATCTGGGGCGGTAGCGGAAGCCGCTCATGATCAGGGGGATGAAGAGGACCAGTGCCTGGAAGCCCACGCCGAGGGTCCAGGCCCCTGCCGTCAGGGCGACCTTCTCTTCAGTCCAGAAGGTCAGGGGCCTGTTCCGGGCATTGCCGAAGAGGACGATGAAGGCCACGAAACCGGCGCAGCTGATTATATTGGCCCCCACCGAGCTCCAGGCGTAGGCCGTGAACCTCCCCTTGGCCGCCAGGATCTGGCCGAGTATGGTGTACAGGCCGTAGAAGAACACCTGGGGCATGCACCAGAGGGTGAAGGCATTTGCCAGGGCCCTCTCCGCCGGTGTCCAGGAGGAGTTCAGGTATATGGTCGTCAGGACGGGGGTCCCCAGCATGAGGACCACCGTTATGGCGGCCAGGAGGGCCATCGCCACCGTGATGAGTTTGTTCAGGCGGTCTTCCGCGTCCTTTTCCTTCAGGGTGCGCACGATCTGTGGGACCAGGACGGCGTTGAAGATGCCGCCGGATATCAAGGTGAACATGACCTGGGGGATCATGGCACCGGTCTGGTAGGCATCGGCCGCTATGCCAGTGGTTCCCAGGGCCGCGGCCAGAAGGATGGTGCGGACCTGTCCGGTGATCCGGGAGGCCGCCGTGCCCGAAGCCATGATGGCGGAGTTGCGCTCGACAGAACTCATTCGTCCGGATCCTTCGTGCGATGGAATTGCCGCCAGAGGCCGAGCAGACCCAGGAGGACCGCGACCACGACGATGACCAGGCCGCTCATGTCGCTCAGACGCAGGTTGCTGGTGATATGCGTGTTTCCCGATCGGCCGAATGCGTTCCCGTCACGGTCGATCAGGGAGATGTCGGCATCCGCCTGTCCTGCTGTGGCCACGCGGATGGTGAAGGTGACCTGGACCTCTGAATGTGCCGGGATGACCGTGTCGGCCGTGCGGGCGGTGACGATTTCCGTGGAGTTCGTTTTCGAACTGACCTTGGCACGCACAGGGAAGGGGAGGCTGTTGCTGACCGTCACCGGCATGGTCGCCGTCTCGCTGACCACGGTGATCGACTCGGTGGGGTTGATGCGTATGGCCTCCAGAAGGTGGTCGGACAGGGCCCTGGCCTGGTCTGCCAGCAGGGGGGCGGATCCGACTCCGGACAGGGAGTGGAGGGCTATGAGGTCATGCGCCCTGTTGATGTCATCCAGCCAGGGTTGCGGGTTCGTGGGCCTCCGGGCCGTTGAGGAGGCATCCTGACGGGCCAGCGCCTGGGTGTCCGACTTGGCCCTGGTCTGCGAGGGTTCGGGCGTGGCCGTTTCCCCCTCCACCAGGATGGAGGTGCCGAAACGGTCTATATCCTTGCGGCTGGTGGCCAGGGAATGGAGGGTGGGAATCATCTCCCGGCCCCCGCTGCCCCCCTCTTTCCCGCCAGGCTCCAAGACCGATTGGAAGTACTGCCCGCCATCGTCCTGGGGTGTGGCCTTGCTCAGGGTGGCCAGGTCGCCCAGGCTGAGCCAGGTCGCCTCTTCGGCGGCCGACATGATTTGGTCCACCAGGGCCGGATTCTCTCCGGCGCCGAAACAGACCATAAGGTCACGGTCGGCGTAGGGCTGTTCCATCTGGTAAAAGGCGCTCTGTGCCAGGAAGCGGGCCGTCCTGCCGGCGCCGGTCGCCTCGCCGCCCGCCAGGGAGGAGGTGGGATGCCCCTGGGCCAGGCGGCTCAACTCCCTCTGGGCCGATAAGACGGTGACCTCCCCCGCTGATGTGGTCACCGTGTACTTGCCCGTATGGGCGGAAGCCCCGGCCCCCGCTTTGAATCCCTCAGGGGCGATTACGGTGTCGTAGCCCTGCCGCTTGGCTTCCGCCATGGAGGTCCGTGTCCATTCCGCCCTGCCCTGCCAGGCGTATGCCCCTGGGACGTCTGCGGATTTGCCTGCTGTCTGCCTGTACTGGTCGCCGGCGGATGCCGCCCTCCAGGCCTGGGGGTCCACACCTGCGTCCCGGTAGGAGGAGGGTTCGTTCTCTGCATAGGCGGTGATATCGAAATCAGCCGGCTGCATGAGACCGTTGACCCGTGGCATACCGGTGAACGTGTGCAGATAGGAAGGGTCCATGATGGACTGGAGGGCGGGATGCTTGGCCAGGAGGTCCTCCTGCTTCCTGCCCCTGTTGGCCCCTGCAGGGGTGAGGGTCAGGAAGGCCGTGGTCTTCTTTTCCCCGCTGTCTCCCTGACCGGCTTGCCCCTCCCCCTGACTGTTCCCGGAGGGGGAGTGTGTCGGTGTCGAGGTCTGTCTGCCGGAGGACGATTCGGCCTCGTTGTTTTTGCTCCCGCCCTGATTCGCGGGCGATTGTTTGCCGCCGGTTTCAGGTTCGTCCTTCCCCCTGTCGTTGACCAGTGCCTTGATGGAGTCCTTGGTGGCCGCCCAGTCGGCCGTTGTGACCGGCATGACCATGGTGACGGAGAGGGGCGGGGTGTCGGCCGTCTGCAGACCGTCCCTGGTCCTTGTCAGGAAGGTGTAGATGTTCGCCTTCGTCTTGCCCTCCCCGTCAACATAAGCGAAGCGGACGGGCTTGGGCCCCCAGGCGACCATGGCGTGGATGCCGGGGTTGTCGGAGGGAAGGTCGGCGGAGATCTCCTTTGATTGGTCCGGGGCTATGTCGCCCACCTCCTGGCGGGTGAAGACATCGGGGGTGGGGATTCTGGCTCCCCCCTCGGCCCAGGTCTGCATGTCCGTCCTGGAGCTGAATGAATAGAGGGCGTTGGTGGATGCCAGGAGGTTCCCCCCGCTCAAGGTCTCCCGGCCCTTGTTTGTGATCTTCACCTTGAAGGAGTACCCGGATGTGGCCGTGACCACCGGGGTCGAAGACTCAAGGGAGATGTCGGCTTCCCCCTCCTGGCTGCCGTCGGTCTGGGCCTTGTCGGCCAGGGTCGGCAGGCCGGGAGCCGCGCCCGTCGTCTTGGCCGTCCGGGCCACTGCCGTGCCCCTGTCCGATTGGCTTGCCTCGGCAGGTGCCGACAGGGAGCCGAACAGGCCCAGGCAGGCCAGGAGGGAGCAGGCTGCTGCCGTCAGCCGATGCAGGTATCGGTGGGTGTGACGGCATCCGCGTGGTTGCAGCGGTGCGCGGTCCTGCCCGCGCAGGTGGTCCTCGGTCATGACTGTTTCTTGTACTTCCTCGCATAGAGCCAAGCGATTTTACGTTCATTAGGATAGCTGAGCACGCTGGTCAGGTCGCCGAAGTCTACCCAGATGGCATCCTCGGCCTCGTGGTCCGGGTCCCCCTCGACGGAGAGGGTGCCGCCTGTCATATGCAGCACGAAATGATGCACCAGCTTATGGACCCGTTGGTTGGTCCCGGTGAACCAGTAGTCGATGGTGGCGATGGAGTCCACGACACGGCCCAGTATCCCGGTCTCCTCATGGACCTCCCTCACCGCCGTCTGCTCGGGGGTTTCGCCCTTCTCGATATGGCCTTTGGGCAGGCACCATTCCAGTCTTCCAGACCGTGAGTGGCGGGCGATGATGGCCACGCGGCCCCTGTCGTCGAAGATGAGCCCGCCGGCCGAATACTCGCGGACCACAGGCAGCTCCTGGGCATCCAGGGAGGCGAAGGTGACCGGCCCGGCCGCGTTCTTGTGGCGGGGCATCAGGGCCGGTGTCGGCGTTTCGCCCTCCTCGCCCTCATCATCCGGATCCCCATCGGGAATGGTCCCGGTGATGCCCGCCTCCTTCCGGCTGTCCGCTCCACCGGGTCGGTCCGGGTCCGACTGGTCATCGGGACCGGTCGGATCCCCGGTGAGGATGTCGGCCGTCCGGACCAGGGAGGGCTTGAATTCTTCGCCCGAAGAGTAAAGAGGAGGCTCTGCACCTCCTGTGGGCCTCCCCTCCCCCTGGGCATGGTGGCCCGTCTTTTTGGCGCCATGCGATACCATGTGCGCCACATCGGCGGGCGTAATCATAATCCCACTTTACGTAAGTTAATGTGCAGGTGGGGTAACGGTAAGCTGGTAGGCGCATGAACTGTGGATGGAAAGGGTGAGTGTGGATTTCGAAGTCTGGCCTGAATCGATCGAGCTTGGGCAACTGTTTGCCGACCAGGGGTATGAACTGGCCTTGGTGGGGGGTGCCGTCCGCGACATGCTCCTGCACAGGCGCTCGCATGACCTGGACTTCTGCACTTCGGCCCGGCCCGAACAATTCGAACCGATCCTGCGCAAATGGGGGTCGGGCTTCTGGGACATGGGCCGCAAGTTCGGAACCCTGGGGGCTCTCAAGAGGCGCAAGGACGGTACCGAGATCAGGGTCGAGGTGACCACCTACCGCAGCGACACATACAACCCTGATTCCCGCAAGCCGGAGGTGGATTACGGGGACAGCCTGTCGGGGGACCTCTCCCGGCGGGACTTCACCGTCAATGCCATGGCCCTGCGGGTGCCCGACCTGGTTTTCGTCGATCCATATGGGGGGGCCAACGACCTGGCCAGACAGATCCTGCGCACACCGGTTGACCCCCGGCAGTCTTTTGATGACGACCCCCTGCGGATGATGAGGGCCGTCCGTTTCGTGGCCCAGCTGGATTTCCGCATCGCCGCGGACACGGCCGAGGCCATCAGCGAGATGACTGAGCGAATCAACATAGTGTCGGCGGAGAGGGTCCGCGATGAGCTGGTCAAACTCCTGCTGAGCCCCCATCCCCGTGCCGGGGTCGAGGCCCTGGTGGAATCCGGCCTGGCCGACCAGGTCCTGCCCGAGGTCCCGGCCCTCCAGCTGGAGATCGACGAGCACCACAGGCACAAGGACGTATTCGAGCACACGATGATCGTCCTGGACAGGGCTGTGGCCCTGGAGACGGGGCCGGACGGCCCGGTGCCCGCCCCCGATCTGACCCTGCGCCTGGCCGCCCTCCTTCATGACATAGGCAAACCGCAGACCCGCCGCTTTGAACCGGGTGGCAAGGTGAGCTTCCACCACCACGATGCTGTCGGTGCCCGCCTGGCGCGCAAGAGGCTGAAGGCACTCCACTTCGACCACCATCTCATAGACGATGTCTGCAACCTGATAGCCATGCACCTGCGCTTCCACGGGTACGTGGACGAGCGTTGGACCGACGCGGCCGTGCGCCGTTACGCCAAGGAGACCGGTCCGCTCTACGAGCGGTTGAACCGCCTGACCAGGGCCGATGCCACCACCCGCAACAGGCGCAAGGAACAGGTCTTCTCGGCTGCAATGGATGAATTGGAGGACAGGGTCCGTCAACTCAGGAAGCAGGAGGACCTGGATGCCATCCGGCCTGACCTGGACGGCCGGCAGATCATGGAGATCCTGGATCTGGATCCCGGCCCCCTGGTGGGGAAGGCCTATCGACACATGTTGGATTACCGCCTGGACCATGGTCCTGCCGACCAGGAGGAGGCCGTTGAAGAGCTCAAGAGGTGGTGGGCCGACAGGGGGTAGGTGGTCTTCAATCCATCAGCGGGCCGGAGCCTTGGGCAGTTTCGCCTTCATGCCGTTGACGTCCTTGATGCAGCCATCGATGGATGTGATGGGCTTGCCCTCCTGGCTGGCCTTGTCGTCCTTGGTCAAATCGTTGAAGGTGGCCCCGATGATGATGTCGACCAGGTCGTCGTTCCGGTCGTCCATGATCATGACGGCATCCGTGAACTGGCCGGCCACCGTATAGCCCTTGGCGATGCCCGAAGCGCCGAAGCGGATCTGGGTGCGGGTCACCTCGCTCTTGCCCGGGTAATCCCCTGCCCCCTGGGTGTTGAACCCGCGGAGCTTCATGGCGCTGGACACGGCCGTGGCCAGGCCTGACTTGCTGGTCCCGTTCATGACCCTGACCCTTATGTCCTGGTGGCTGGCCACCTTGGCGTTCTCGGGTGCGCAGGGCACCCGTACGCCGTAATTGGGCTTGGAGGCCGCGGAATCCCTGGCCTTCGCCCCGACGGAGCCGAATATCGTCAGAAGGCAGACCACCAGGATGACGACCAGCGAAACCAGGGCTATGGTGAACACCATCTTCTGGCGTCGACGGACGAACTGTCGACGGGCCTCGCGCTCATCGAGTGGATCGGGATTCGTCATGGCCTAACCTTCCACGCTATAGGTTTTGTCCATTTTAGCTTCATACGGTGACTTGCAGACCCTGTCCGGCCCCTTGCCCGAGCGGGTGTCCCGCCCTGCCTGCGGACGGTCGCCGGCCGCCGATCCGCCCTCAGGCAATCGGATTCACCAGAGGTGCGACCGAGGGCGTACGACCGGTTCCGAGAGCCGGCCCTCCCGGCCCGGGCACCCCCATGGGCTCCTCGCGGCGGCCGGCATGGTCCTGGCCCCCCTCGACCGGGTCGGAGCTGACGGTGTACGACAGTTCGGGCCAGGCGGGGGCATCGGCAGCTATGATGCGGTCCACTGCGCAGCTTTCGGCCCATGTGTTGCGGATTCGCCGCGCCGTGGCCAGATCGGGCAGGAGGGCCACCACGGAAGGGCCAGAACCGGATACGAAAGCACGTTCCGCGCCCGCACGCAGGGCCAGTTCGATGGCTTGGCGGGAGCGGGGGTGAAGGTTGCAGGCCGCCCTCTGCAGGTCATTGTCGTCTTCGGGGTTGCCTCCCATGGTGTCGAAGGCGGTGTAGACATCGGCCGTGCCCAGTTCGTCCAGGTAGGCTCCGACCAGGAGGTGCCCTGAACCGCCGGCCGCCATGGAGGGACCGAGGAGGTGGGGTCCCGGTGCGGCCGGCTCCAGGGTCTGACCGTAATCCCTGCCGCGCAGTATCCCGCCTCTGAGGCAGAAGGGGACATCGGCGCCCAGGCCGGCTGCGACCTCCTCCAGACGTTCATGGGGCCAGTCCAGCCGCCAGAGGATGTTCAGGGCCAGGAGCACTCCGGCCGCATCGGCCGATCCACCTGCCAGGCCGGCCCCCACCGGGATGCGCTTGTCTATGCGGATGGAGGCATCCGGTTCCCGCCCGCCGGCCTGTGCCAGGGCGAAGAGGGCCTGTACGGCCAGATTCGATCCCATGTCGGCCTGGCCTTGCCCCAGGTCGCCCAGATGGTCTCCGCGGATGTCCAAGGAGAATCCCCTCCCCGGGGACTTCAAGGCCACGGTGACCGTGTCGTAAATGCCGACGGCGCAGTAAGTGGTGTCGAGAAGGTGCCTGTCGCCCCAGTCGCTTCGGCGGGGGCCCACTTTCAACTCCAGGTTTGTCTTGCCTGGGCATCGCACGCTCACCGCTGCCTGGCTCAACCCCCTCACCTCCCGGTCATCTCCCCATTGGCCCTTGCCAGGGCTTTGAAATCTACTATGGTCAGGCTTTCCCCCCTTGCCCCCGGGTCCACTCCCGCAGCCGTATAGGCACCGCCGTCCACCATCCCCTTCAGGGCGGCCCGAAGGGTCTTCCTGCGCTGACGGAAGGCACCGTCGACCAGGTTGAAAACCTGTTCGCGGTCCACGTCCTGGGTGATTCGCTTGCGGGCGAAGTTCACCAGGGCCGAGTCCACGTTTGGCGATGGCCAGAATACGTTTCTGCCGATTTTGCCTGCATGCCAGGCCTGCCCGTACCATGCCAGCTTGAGGGAGGGGGCCCCGTAGATCTTGGACCCCGGGGAGGCCACAAGCCTGTCGGCCACCTCCTTTTGGACCATGACCAGGAAGCGGTCCAGGTTGTCGAAGCGCTCCAGGAGGGTCAGGATGATGGGGGTGGCCACATTGTAGGGGAGGTTGGATACCAGGACCAGATGCCCCTGGTCGGCCAGGCCGGGTTGGGTGTCCGGGTCAAGGCATAGGGCGTCGCCGTTGATGACCGTGAGTTCGCCGGTCGCCTGGGGGGCGTATTCAGCCACGGTCTGCGGCAGGAGGGAGGCCAGGCCCGGATCGATTTCGACGGCGGTGACCCGGCAGCCGGCCCCGAGAAGGCCCAGGGTGAGGGAGCCCAGGCCCGGCCCCACCTCCAGTACACTGTCGCCGGGCCCCACCTTGGCCTGACGGACGATATGACGGACCGTGCCCGGGTCGATGACGAAGTTCTGACCGAGGCGCTTGGTGGGGGTTATCCCCGCCTGCCCGGCCAGCCGCCTGATTTCGCCGGCCCCAAGCAGATGCACTTGCGAGACGGACCCTTCATCGATGTTGTCAGTGGTCTGCACGTTTCTCCCGTCACTTCTCCAAGATGCCGGCCCTGCGGGATGCCCGCCCGGCAAGATCCGGCATCTGCGCGTCCTGGACGGGTTTCCGCCAGAACGCGCCGGAGCTAGCGGATTCGCGGTTGTCAGTACCAATTGTATTTATTCCAATGTTTCCACGCGGCAGAGGGATTTCCGTATTTGCCTGCGATGTAGTTGAGGCCCCAATCGATCTGAACGGCCCCGTCGTCCTTCCAATTGGCGCCGTAGGCTGCCATTTTCCTGCCGGGGAGGGATTGGGGAATGCCATAAGCGGCCGTTTCCGGATTGCCGTTAAGAGGGTTGATGGCCGACCAACGCCAACGGGACTCCTTGTACCACAGCTGGATCAGGTCGTCGAACTGGCCGCCGGTCCAACCGTACTGGGCTGCGGCACCGCCTGCATAGGCGATGGCCTGTTCCCTGGTCGGGTGCCAGAGTCTGCCGGCAGGCGGCGGAGGTGTAGGGGGCTTTGGCTTTGGTTTTTCGGGGTCGGGGTGAGTGGGCTCTGGTGTCTGGCTGGGCTCCGGTGTCTGGCTGGGCTCCGGTTTGCCGGCTTCAGGCTGAGTGGGTTGCGGTGTCTGGCTGGGCTTGGGATCCGGTTGCCGGGAGGGGGTCCCGCTCCCGTCGTCCCCGCTTGGTGCCGACGGTTCATCGGTCTTGCCGGAGGTCGCAGAGGGTGAAGGTGAAGGCGATGGCGCCTCCCCCGAGGACCCGCTGTCCTCCTGTCTGTCCGGACCCACGGCGATGACCTGGTCGATTTCCTGTGTGGTGGTCACCTCCCCGGTCAGGCGTTCGGACTCGGGCCTGCCGTCTACGAAGGTGGTGTCGAAGGTCTGTCTTTTGACGCCGCTGACCCCCTTCTGCCTTATCACCTGTTGGCCCGGACGGAGGGTGGGGTCGACCACGGTTCGTGTGGAGAATGGGATGCCCACATCCCTGCTCGTCTCCCCATGGGTCACCCTTTTGACCCTCAGGACGGTCTTGTCCCCGTCCTTCTCGACGCTGACCCTGTCCTCACGGCCCAGGGTGACCCCCTGGGAGTCCAGGATGGACGCGACGGGGAGGCGGCCATTGGGGGCCACGGTGGTCCTGCCGTCGACCACGACCGTGACAGGACCGTCCTGGTTGATCACCAGTCCCCCGGTCAGCTGGTCATACACGTTCTTGACATCCACGCTCACCTTGACGGCGTTGCGGCGGTTGGCCTCGAAGAAGCCGAGAAGCTGGTCCATGCTGGTGGCGGTCGTCCAGAAGGGGACCTCGGTCCCGTTGATGTTGATCGTGGTCTGGAAGGCGCTGCGGACGGTGACGACTGCGTGGTCCTGGAGGCGTTCTCCGGAGGATGATACGGCGAGGTCATGCGTCTTGACCTCGATCCCCTCCTGTCTCAGCAGGCCGTCGAGGCTGTAGGCGTAAGTCGTCACGTTCCTGATCTGACCGTTGACGGTCAGGGCCACGCTCTTGCGGGCGGTCATGGTGAAGGTGAGGATCATGGCCAGGGCGACCAGGAGGGCGCAGGTGCCCACCCGCACACGTCGGCGCACGATGAAGCGTCGGGGTGTCCAGCGTCTCGCCATCATGCCTCCCAGGGGTCCGGACGGCCCCTCCCGGTCCGGTGCCGTCTTCGGACGACTTTAGTCGAGGCCGGCCTCGGCCGGGGGATATGTGGGGCAAGACGCAGGCAAACATACACATTTGCAGGGCATGATAGGCAAGATAAAAGGGCCGGCCGGCATGGTGACCGGTCGGCCCTTGTCGCCCGGATCCAGCGGGCGGAAGAATGGAGGACGGGAATGAAGGGGAATAAATCCCGTCCTCACAACGGACAGAGATGGTTGGGGAAAGTTACCCTGTCCGTTTCTCCGAAGGCAGAGCCTCCGGAATGACTTACTCGAGGGAAGTCTGTGTTCTGTTATGGTGTCGGCCCAGTCGACGGACAGGCCACAAAAGTGCCTGCACCTGGCATGACCGGGCGCGGAGCCTCCTGTCAGATTCGAACTGACGACCTGCCGCTTACAAGGCGGCTGCTCTGGCCAGCTGAGCTAAGGAGGCGAACCCCGGTCTCATGTACCGAGTCGTAACACAGAGAGAAAGCATAGCAGGGGGAGGGCACTTTTGATCATGGGCGGGGCGCAAATTTGATTTCGAGGGGTGGAAACCGGCTTAAACGCTTGCTATGGCAACGATTCAGCGCTGAGGTGAGCGGTCTGCCCAGGCTGCCAAGTCCAAGGGCGGGCCGCCTGTGGGTGGCAGGTCAGCTGAGCGACTTGGGCTTGCCGGTCGCCCCGATGCCGGGGAGGACCCCCTCGCGGCCCACCTGGTCCTTGGTGAGCCCCAGGGCCTTGTTCAGCCCTGCCGCATAGTCCAGTCCCGCCTTGTCGAGGTTCTCCATGGGCCAGTAAGTTCCGTTGATCACCATGGTGGGCGTGGTCATCTGTCCCTTGGCCTGTCCGGAGGTGTTCCACAGCTCCTTGCGCAAGGGGGTATATGTGTCCAGGGCTTTCAGCCAGGCCTTGTACTCCCCCTTCAGGGCCTTGTCCGCCATGTCGGGGGTTATTCCGGCCGCGACTGCCTGTTCCTTGATTTTGGCGTTGCTGACCGGTTTGTAGTTCGACTCGTCCGGCTGGAAGTCCTTTTTATAGAGGTTGGCGATGAAGGCCAGAAGGTGGTCGGGGTCGTGCTGGGCTATGTAGGTGGCCGCCGTGCCGGTCCGGCTGGAGTACTCGTCTGTAGAGAAGCGGTCCATGAAGGACATCAGGTGGATTTCCAGATTGATCTGACCCGCCTTGACCAGGGAGGTCAGCTCCGAGTCCAGGCCCCGGTGGAGGGCGCCACAGCCCGGGCACATGAAGTCCATGTAAATCTCGACCGTGGGGGCCCCCTTGACGGGTTTGGCCACTCCGTTCTTGGAGAGGACGAAACCTCCCTTGTCGGTGGCCTTCGAAGGTTTGTCGGCCACCTTCTGCACTGCCTGGTAGGCCTCTTGCACACTCTCGTGCTTGACCGGTTTGTGGGTGTTCCAATAGACCAGGCCGATGACCGCCAGGAGGGCCACGACGATGAGGGTGGCGATGACGCCTATCAGGGTCTGCTGCCGGCGCTCGCGGGCGGCTTGTTCCTCCTGGGCCTTGCGGGTGGCCTCGAGCCTGGCCTGCCTCTGGCTGCGGGCCCTCGCTGACTTGTCCGTTTTCGACGGGGTGGAGCGCTTGTCAGTGGCCATGTCACAGTCCTTTCGACGGATTCCCTGCACAGTTTAGCCGGTCTGGCGGATACGTATGGGAACCGCTCAAGCGTAAAGGATGCCGATGGGCGACCAGGAGGTGCCGGCCTGTAAGAACATGGCGGTCACTATGGAGACCACCACCAGGAGCCAGATGGCCGCCCAGATGGCCACCCGCCTGGTTCTCAGCGCCGGGACACCGCCGACTGGGTGTCCGGCTGAGGTCGCAGGGGGGGCGGGAACGGTCCGGGACGGGCTTTCAGGGCCCTCGTCCCCGTCCCTGATACGGCCTGTCGGGATCCACCCGGCCGCCAACCTCAGTGCGGTGGCCCATCCGTCACGCTTGCGGGTCCCGCCGGGAAGGACGGCGGCCAGCCACCCGCCCCCCACGGCAATGGCCAGGACCAGGCCGGTGGCGGATGCAGGTCGGTCGGTGGGGAGGGGGAAGGTGACCAGGTGACCGAAGAAGTTCACGTAACCCGTCACCCGGGGTAAATCGGCCAGTATGGTGCCGGCCACCGTGACCAGGCCTGCCGCCAGCAGGGAGGTGACGAAGCGGGGGAGGGATAGGGCCAGGCCCTTGATCAGGTACCAGGGGGTCGCGGCAAGCCCGAGTGCGGTGTCGGAGGCCTTCCGCCTGCCCCCTCTTTTCAACTCCCTGGCGATCTGCGCATCCAGGCCCAGGCCTCCCGCCGACAGGAACCACATGGCCAGGCCGCCCGCAGTCAGGGAGGGGATGGGGGCTATGCAGGCCAGGGCTGCCAGGAGGAGGGCGGTCAGGATGATGACCGGGAGGGATCTGCCCAGATAGACATCCCGCCGGATCAGGGCGGCGGGTTCGGGCGCGGGTTCGGGTTCAGGCGCAGGGGCCTGGTCACCCAGCCAGCTGTCTTGACCGAGGTCCTGGGGCCGGTACCCCGGGAGGGGGGAGGCGATCGGCAGGGGGGAGGCTGCGCGGAGGGGGGCCGTCTCCTCCCCTTGCCGGCCGTCATCATAGGCCTCGGGTCCTGCCGCCTGGTCGGGCAGACTTCTGGTCGGCCAGGGTAAGGTGGTCTCGATCGGCAGGGTGCCGGAGGGCAGGGTTTCCGTCTTGGGTTCCAGTGTCTGGGTCGCCTCTGTATCCGCCCCCTGGGGGGCCGAGAGTGGCGGGAGCGCCTCGGTGTTCCCTTCCCCGGGTTTGGCCAGGCTCTCCGTGGGGGCCTCGGCCGGGGCTGTCAGGTCCTGGGTCGGGGAGTCTCCCGGCCCCGCCGGAACCTGGTCGGGGCCGTCATCCCTCCAGTCCTCCCGGCCCCAAGGTTCACTTCTCGAAGAGCTTGCGCCAAAAGGGCGCACCGCCCCCTTCCCGTCATTCTCATGGGTCCGGTCGACCTGATCGTTCCCCCGCTCGTCCTGCTGGGCGGCGGGGAGGGCGGCGGCCCCGTCGTTCCCATCCGTTTCGTCCTGCCTGAAAGACCGCCAGAGGGTGGGATCTTCGGCATCCAGACTGATGGCTTCGAGAAGGGCTTCAGGTGTGCAGCGGGCCTCCCGCTTGGGGTTCAGGGCCGAGCGGAATGCGTTCATGGTCCGGATGGGAAGGCCTGACAGGTCGGCGTTGCCTGAAGCCGCCCTTTCCAGGACGGCCATCATGGGTTTGCTGCCGAACACCGGTCTTCCCGTGGCCGCGTAGGCCAGAACGGCTGCCGTGCTCCACCAGTCGGTCGCCTCGTCCGACTCCTCCCCGTCGATGATTTCGGGTGCGATGAATCCTGGGGTGCCCATGACCAGGCCCGTTCGGGTCACATGGCTCTCCCCCTCGCCCATGGCTATGCCGAAATCCACCAGGACAGGCCCGTGGGCGGAGATCATCACATTGGTGGGTTTGATGTCCCGGTGGACGATTCCCGCCTGGTGGACGGCCCGGACCGCATCATCCATCTTGCTGGCCAGGCGTTCCAGGTCATCACCAACATAACGTCCGTTGGCCACCACGTCGTCGTGGAGGTTGCGGCCCTCGATCAGCTCGGTCACGATGAAGGCCACATCGTCATCCAGCTCCATATCGACGATGGCGCAGACGCCTGGGTGGCGCACCCGTTGCAGGGCCTGGGCCTCGCGGCGGAGGCGCTCGCGGGCGGAGGCCTTCTCGCGCGCCTCCTCGCCCCCGGTGCCGCTCTCATCGTCTGCCAGGGAGTCTCTCAGGATCTTCATGGCGTAATCCTGCCCGCCGCCGTCCCTGGCCCTCCAGACCGAGCCCATGGCACCGCCGCCCAGTCTGGAAATGAGCGTATAACCGCCCACCAGCCGTCCCGGCTCCAGATCCAGCGCATCCAAATCGCCCATACCTCTCATTGTAGGGTGACGGCTGTCTGATTGCAGGGAGGGGTCCGACGGGATGGACCGGCCCCTCCCTCCCGTTTCCCGGGTGTCCGTACCCATACGGGCGCGCCGCCTGCCAGCCGGATGGTGTATAGTGGAGCATGGCTCAAGGGAGAGTTTCTCTTAACCACAAAATTGAAGACCGTTGTGTGACCTTCCCGTCGCAGGGTGGGTTACAGGACGGAAACCACAGTGAAACCCCTTCACTACGGATCGTTCGGCACGTACCTGCCGATGAAAGGATAATCAAATGGCAGAAGTGGTATTCGACCATGTAACCCGTATCTACCCTGGCAACACGGAGCCTTCGGTCAGCGACCTGTCCCTTGACATCAAGGACGGCGAGTTCCTGGTTCTGGTCGGCCCTTCAGGCTGCGGCAAGTCCACGACTCTCCGTATGTTGGCCGGCCTGGAAGAGGTCAACAAGGGCCGCATCATGATCGGTGGCAAGGATGTCACGACCATGCAGCCCAAGGACCGCGACATCGCAATGGTCTTCCAGAACTACGCCCTGTACCCCCATATGACGGTGGCGGACAACATGGGCTTCGCTCTGAAGATCGCCGGCACCCCGAAGGACCAGATTCGCAAGCGCGTGGAGAAGGCCGCACAGATCCTGGACCTTACCGAGTTCCTGGACCGCAAGCCCAAGGCCCTGTCAGGTGGTCAGCGTCAGCGTGTCGCCATGGGCCGTGCAATCGTCCGCCAGCCCAAGGTCTTCCTCATGGATGAGCCCCTTTCCAACCTGGACGCGAAGCTGCGTGTGCAGACCCGTACCCAGATCGCGGCCCTCCAGCGTCAGCTGAACGTCACGACCCTGTACGTGACCCACGATCAGACGGAGGCCCTGACGATGGGCGACCGCATCGCCGTCATCAAGCTGGGCGTCCTCCAGCAGGTCGGTGCCCCGACCGAGCTCTATGACCGCCCTGAGAACGTCTTCGTCGCAGGCTTCATCGGCTCGCCTTCCATGAACATCAACATCCACCCCGTCGTCAACAGCCAGGCCAAGATCGGCGAGGACACGGTGAGCCTGCCCCGTGAGGCCGTCGACAAGCTGACCCCCGAGGACAACGGCAGGATCGTCGTCGGCTTCCGCCCCGAGGATGCAACCCTGGTGGGGCAGACCGAACCCGATGCCTTCTCCCTCAAGGTCGTCAACGTGGAGGATCTGGGCTCCGACGGGTACGTCTACGGCAACATCCTGACCGACGACAGTGTGGCTGAGCAGTCCATCGTCATGTCGGATCAGAACAAGCTGACCACCATCCGCGTCAACCCCAGCGAACTGCCGAAGGTCGGCGACGTGGTCAAGATCCACATCGATCCCGCCAAGATGCACCTGTTCTCGCCCGCCACCGAGCTGCGCCTGAACTGATTCACGGCAGGATTCGATTCACCCTGCGGGCGGCTTCGGCCGTCCCGCAGGTGATGTTCCCCTTCTTTTCCTTTCCTTTGGTTGGGTGACCAAGAGCCCTGCAGGTCCATCCTGCGGGGCTCTTCCCATATGCGGCGCAGCCTGGAAGGCGGCTTGCCCCTCCCGCCCTGGCGGGGAGGGGAACCTATTAGATTGGTGAAGTATGAATACGGTCAATCAGACTCATGCCGCAGGTGGACCGGGAGCGGACGAGAAACCGGAACAGCTCGATCCGAGGGCCGTCAAGGCCACCTCGGTCAAGGCCCCCAGGGGGCCTGTGGCCGAACGGGAGCCTGCCGCCCTGCACATCACGGCAGCGAGTTCCAACCCCAAGATGTTCACCCTCCCCTGGGAGAAACCCCTGGCGACCTGGCCCCAGAACCTTCTGGCCAATCTGCCCAGGGGCATCTCACGCCACGTGGTCCGCTTCGTGCATGTGGGCGACGAGGTCTACGCCATGAAGGAGATAACGAAGAGCGTGGCGGAGAGGGAATACGAGCTCCTGCGCAAGCTGCAGAAGCTGGAACTGCCCACCGTGACCCCCATCGCGGTCGTCACCGGCCGCCACACCCGTGACGGTGAGCCCCTGGAAGCCATGCTGGTGACCCAACATCTCAAGTTCTCCCTTCCCTACCGGGCCCTCTTCGCCCGCAACCTGCGACCGGACACGGCCGAGCGTCTGATCGACGCCCTGGCGGTCCTCCTGGTCAGGCTCCACCTGGGAGGTTTCTACTGGGGTGACGTATCCCTGTCCAACGTTCTTTTCCTGCGGGACGCGGATTCCTTTGCGGCCTTCCTGGTGGACGCGGAGACCGGCGAGCTCCACGTCAGCCTGACCGACGGGCAGCGCGAATACGACATAGACCTGGCCCGGACCAACATCATCGGCGAACTGATGGATCTGAACTCGGGCAACCTCCTGTCGGGTGATGTGGACGAGGTCAGTGTGGGCAACCGCCTGGTGGAGCGGTATCACTCCCTGTGGAGCGCCCTGACCGACGTGGACAGTTTCGACCCTGACGAGATGTGGAAGATCGAGCGCAGGGTCAACAAGCTCAACGATCTGGGCTTCGACGTGGATGAGTTGGAAATGAGGACCGACAAGGACGGCAACAAGGTGCTGGTCCGCCCCCGCGTGGTCGATGCCGGCTATGCCTCACGCAAACTCCTGCGGCTGACAGGGCTGGACGTGCAGGAGAACCAGGCCCGCCGGCTCCTGAACGACCTGGATGCCTACAGGGCTTCCACCTGGCGGCAGGGGGAGGAGCTGGAGATTGTGGCCACGGACTGGATGAGGGAGGTCTTCGAACCCACGGTCCGCATGATCCCCCAGGAGTACCGGACCAAGATCGAACCGGCGCAGTTCTTCCACGAGGTGCTGACCCACCGCTGGTTGATGGCGGAAAAGGCCGGGCACGACGTACCCATGAGCGAGGCCGTGCAGAGTTACATCGACGAGGCCCTTCCCGCTTACCAGCTGAATGCCGAGGACATGAAGACGATCAACGAGGAAGCCGACTCCGGCGTGGTGGACGACAAGCTGACCTGGGACGAGAGGTCATCCGGAGGCGATGCGGCCGCCGCCCCGGCCGACGGCAGGGGGAGGCCCTCCTTGGCGGGTGCCACCGGTTCTCAGAAGTTGGATTCGGCCCTGAGGGGCGAGGGTGACGATCTTGACGAGGACCAGGATGATGCGGTCTGGGCGGCGGGCTGACCGCGCCTTCCCCCGTGCGCGTGCGGAGCTGCCCGGCCGGACCCGATGCGGCGGGTGTGCGACGTGCCCGGCCGTGCGGTGGCCGTAAGGCCTGGCCGCCGCACGCATTCATCGTCTGGGCAGGGTGGGGGAGTCCGACTTCCTCCTGGCCGTGGCGACGGCGTAGAGGCTGATTCCTGCTGCGACCGAGGCGTTGAGGGATTCCACGGCGCTGCTGATCGGAATGCCGGCAAGGGCATCGCAGGCCTCCCTGACCAGCCGGCCCAGCCCCTTGCCTTCGGAGCCCAGGACGATGACCAGGGGGTCGTTTTCGAACCCTGTCTCACCGACGATGGCCGTGCCGTGTCCGTCAAGGCCGACCGCATAGTAACCCAACTCCTTGAGGCCCTGGATGGCCTTGGTCAGGTTGACCACACGGGCCACCTTCATGTGGGCGGCCGCCCCCGCCGAGACCTTCCAGGCGGCTGCGGTGACCGAGGCGCTCCTTCGTTCGGGCAGGATGACGCCAGAGGCGCCGAAGGCTGCGGCCGAACGGATGACGGCCCCAAGGTTCTGGGGGTCGGTGACCCCGTCCAGGGCGATGAAGAGGGGCTGGGAGCTGGCCTTGGCCCCCCTCTGAGCCTGGCTCATGGCCTCGGTGTGTTTTCTGGCCGAGTCGACCAGCTCCTGAAGGGAGGAGTACCGGTAAGGCTGCGCCTTGAGGACCACACCCTGGTGGTTGCCGGACCGGGCGATCCGGTCCATCTCCAGGCGGTCGGCCTCCAGTATGTTGATGCCTTCCTGGCCTGCCAGCCTGACGATTTCACGGGTCCTGTCATCGTGTTCCATCCTGGCGGCCAGATAGAGCTGGCTGGCGGGGACCGAGGCTCTGAGGGCCTCCAGGACGGCGTTGCGGCCGATGACCAGGTCGTCCGAGTCCGACGTGAAGCGGTCGGCCCGTCTCCGGGCGGCCAGACGTGGGTCGGCCGCCTGGCGCCTCATGACAGCCTGCTTGGCCTTGTAAGCCTTGTGATAGACGCGGTCCTCTGCCTTGGGGGTGGGCCCCCGGCCGCGCAGTTTGTTGCGGTGCTTGCCGCCCGAACCCTTGGTCGGGCCCTTCTTGTTAGCCATGCCCACCATCTTACGGCCTGGTGGGAATCCGGTTCTGCCCATGCCGGAGCCCACACATCCCCTCCTGTCGCCTTTTCCGACCCGGTCCGGTGCCTGTTCAACCCAGGCGTGACACCTCGTCAGGGTCGGGGAAGTCAAGCCAGGTGACCGGGGATTCCCCTTGGAAGGACGGGGTTATGGCCAGGTGGCTCATCGAGGAGGCAGAGGAAGCCCCGTGCCAGTGCTTCACGTTCGGAGGGCAATAGACCACGTCGCCGGGCTTGAGCGGCCGGGCGGCCTTGCCTTCTTCCTGCTCCCACCCAAGTCCCGACGTGACCAGGAGGAGCTGTCCGTGGGGGTGGGTGTGCCAACGGTTGACGCATCCTGGTGCGAAGGTGACGTTCCCGGCGGGGCACTCGGCTCCCGGCTGGGTCATGTTGCACAGCCAGACGTGACCGGTGAAGTTGGGGCCGTCGGCCGGGTCCCCCAGGGGGTAAGGTCCCGGGTCCGGGGTCCCTGATCCGTCGGAGGCAGCGGATGTGCCTGTGGCCCCGCCTTCCTGATCCCCGTAAACCTCCTTGGCCAGGTCGAAGGCGCTCCAGGCCTTGGGCCAGCCCGCGTAGAAGGCCAGGTGGGTGATCAGCTCCACCATCTGGCTCTGCGTCACCCCGTTCTTCCTGGCCAGGATCATGTGGCTCTTGAGTTGTGGGAAGAGCCCCATCGACATGAGCCCTGCACAGGTGATCATGCTCCTGTCGTGAGCGGAGAGCTCCTCCTCCCGCGACCAGACCTGGCCGAAGAGGACGTCGTCGTTGAAGTGGGCGAAGAGGGGGGCGAAGTCGCCCAGTCTGTCATGCCCTGCGGTTTGTTTGATTGCCATGCTCGCTCCTTGGTTGCGTTGACTGTGGTCTTATGGTGGCCGTGGGGGGGCGGCCTGTGGGTGTCAGTCCACCCAGACCGGCCGGTCCCCGGCGGTCCCCGGCCGTGAGATTCCCAGGCTGGCCCTGTTGAATTCGCCTGGCGAGGCGACGATCCGTTCGATCAGGTCGGCTATGGATGCCCTTGATATGGTCGTTCCACGGTAGGGCTCCCCTTTGGCAGTCAGCTCATAGTCCCGGTCGGGTCGGTCATCCATGTAGGCGGCCCGGATGATTGTATAGTCCAGGTCGGAACCTTCTATGATCCGCGCTGCCCGCCGGGTGTCTTCCATGACCTCGTGCCCGCATGACTCCTCCACCCATCGGCCGAACTCGCCCGGGACCTCATGGTAGAGGCCCAGGCCGGTGATCCAGATCAACCGCCCCACTCCGGCATGATCCATGGCCCTGACCACATTGGCCGCCATGGGCTCGAACCGTCCCCCCAGGTCGGCCAGGACCAGGTCCTGGCCCTGCGCTGCGGCCAGGAGGGTGGGGTAATCGTTCACATCCCCATCGACCACGCGCTCTCGGCCCGGGTCGATTATCTGCAGGCGGGCCGGTTTGCGCAGATAGTCCGTTACCTGGACCCCGCAACCGGCACCCTCCGCCTTGCCCAGGAGGTCCTTGCGGACGATACGGGCGATTTGGCCGTTCGCTCCCAGAATCAGCAGTCTGCCCACCGATGCGGCCATGGATCCGTTCATCTGCACGTCCTTGTCTCCTTCTGTGTGGTCGGCGGCTGAATCGCGCACAGGTCGGTCTGCGCTGGTTCCTCCGTTGGCTGTGGTCGCCGCCTCCGCCCACTCCCAAGTTATACGACTTCAAGTACGCTCGAAGTCAATACGACCCGGACCGCCGGTCCGGCTCCCCCTCCCCGCCAGGGTGGGAATCGGGAATACATCGTGCCCGTGGGCCACATCCGTCACCCGCCCCCTAGCAGGAGTGGGAATATCCGGCCGCATGTATATGATTGCGAATCAAACTTGGTTGGTATCCACGCAGCCCCGTTTCACGGACCTGCCCGGCGGCAAGAGCCGGGCGACCGGCGGGGTTGACTACTCCGTGGCATAAGCAGGAGAGTGGCATGACTGGTTCATCCAGGAATTCCAAGCAGATTCATTCAAAGGGTCAGGGTGTCGGTGACGGCATCGACCCGGCTCTGGCGGATCCCTCGGTCGTCGAGGCCGATCAGGTGGCCCAGGCCCTGTCGACAAATGTCACGACAGGCCTGAGCAGCCAGGAGGCGGCTCGGAGGCTGGCTAGCTTCGGCCCCAACGAGCTGGCCGGGGAGCCTCCCGTACCCAAGTGGCGAAAGTTCCTGGAACAGTTCAAAGACCCCCTGGTCTACCTCCTGCTGGCGGCGACCGCCATTTCGCTGGTTGCCTGGTTCGTCGAACGGGCCCATCCGGGCCCCGGTGGCGGCGGGGAGGCCCTCCCCTTCGACGCCATCGTCATCGTCATCATCCTGGTGGTCAACGCCGCCCTGGGCTATGCTCAGGAGGCCAAGGCCGAGAAGGCCGTCGAAGCCCTGGCCAGCATGACGGCCCCCAGGGCTTCGGTCCTGCGGGATGGGGCCGTGACCAGCATTGACACCTCACTGATCGTGCCCGGTGATGTGGTAGTCCTGGCCGAAGGCGATACGGTCTGTGCTGACGGCCGTCTCTTTGCGGCCGCCGGCCTGAGGGTGGCCGAAGCCTCCCTGACGGGCGAATCCGTCCCGGTCGGTAAGAGGACGGCTGTCCTGGCCCAGCCTGCCGCCCTGGGAGACAGGCTGAACATGGCCTTCAACGGGACCGCCGTGACTCAGGGAACCGGTCGCATGGTGGTCACCTCCACCGGTATGGGGACTCAGGTGGGCAAGATCGCCAGCCTCCTTTCCCACACGGAGAGTGAGCCCACACCCCTGCAGAAGGAGATGGCCAAGGTCTCCAAGATCCTGGGGCTGGCGGTCTGCGTGATCGCGGTCGTCGTCCTGGTCGCCTTGGCCCTGATGGAGGGCTTCCACAGCGCCCAGGATGTGATTGACTCCCTCCTGATGGCGGTCTCCCTGGCAGTGGCGGCCGTGCCCGAAGGCCTGACGGCCATCATGACCGTCGTACTGGCCCTGGGCGTGCAGAGGATGGCCAAACACCACGCCATCGTCAAGAAGCTCAGCTCGGTGGAGACCCTGGGTTCGGCCTCGGTCATCTGCTCCGACAAGACCGGTACCCTGACCCGCAACGAGATGACCGTCGAGCGGGTGATCGTCCCCTCCGGCGAGGTGAGGATCACCGGTTCCGGCTATGACCCCGAAGGGGCCATGCTCCCCGTGGACCCATCAGACCCCTCGGACGATTCCGATGCCGCCGGCCGGACCGATGCGAATGCCGGCAGGGTCGGCGCCCCCCTGGCGGCGGATGTCCTGCAGACTCTGACCACAGGTGTCCTGGCCAACGACGGCGATCTCAGGCAGGGGGTGGATGGCCAGTGGGAGGCCGTCGGCGATCCGACCGAGGTCTCCATCATCGTGGCCGCCCGGAAGGTCGGCTCCGACCGGCTGGCATCGGCCTACCGCCGTCTGGCGGAAATCCCCTTCACGTCCGAGCGCAAGCTCATGTCGGTCCTGGCACAGGGTGACGGTCAGGCTGACGGAAAAGCCGGGGAGGGTCGGTCTGCCGGGGCCATGCTCTTCTCCAAGGGGGCCCCCGACGTCCTCCTGGGTCGTTGCACCTCGATCCGGCAGGAAGGGGCAGTCAGGCCCATCACCGACGAGGACAGGCGGTCGATTCTGGCCAGCATAGAGCGTCTCTCCTCCAACGCCTACAGGACCCTGGGACAGGCATACAGGCCCCTGTCGCAGGCCGAGTTGGCCGGTCTGGCTTCGGAGCCCGGAGAGGGAGGAGCCGCTGACCCGCAAGAGGCCGGGCGCCCCCTGTCGGCCGACCTGGTGGTCGACCATGCGGATGATCTTGAGGCCGGGCTGACCTGGACGGGAATGGTGGGAATCATCGACCCCCCGCGCACCGAGGTCAGGGATGCCGTGGATCAGGCCCACAAGGCCGGCATCCGCACGGTCATGATCACCGGCGACCATCCGCTCACCGCGGCCCGCATCGCCGGAGACCTGGACATCATCAGGCCCGGCGAACCGGCCTGCACGGGCAATGACCTGGACAAGATGGACCAGGAGGAGCTGGACCGGACCACCGCCAAGGTGTCCGTCTACGCACGTGTGGCTCCGGAGCACAAGCTCAAAATCGTCGATTCCCTCCAGCGGCAGGGGAACATCGTGGCCATGACCGGCGACGGGGTGAACGACGCCCCTGCCGTCAAGGCCGCTGACATCGGCGTGGCCATGGGCATCACGGGAACCGAGGTGACCAAGGAGTCGGCCAAGATGATCCTGGCCGATGACAATTTCGCCACCATCGTCCACGCGGTGCGCGAAGGAAGGGCCATCTTCGACAACATCCGCAAGTTCCTGCGCTACCTGCTGAGCTCCAACATGGGTGAGGTCTTCACGGTCTTCGGGGGCGTCGTCTTCGCAGGCTTCCTGGGAATCTCACAACCGGGGAGCGTTGGGGTCACCGTCCCCCTTCTGGCCACCCAACTCCTGTGGATCAACCTTCTGACCGATGCGGCCCCGGCCCTGGCCATGGGTGTGGACCCCCAGACCGAAGACATGATGGACCGCCCGCCTCGGAAGATGACCGACCGGGTGATTGACCGGGAAATGTGGGGTGACATCGTCTTCATCGGCCTGATCATGGCCGCCGTCACCCTGGTCGGCATGGATATGCACCTGGCCGGCGGCCTCTTCACAGACAGGTCATTGGAGGCCGTGGGACACGAAGCCCAAATGAGGGAGGCCAGGACCATGGGCTTCACCATCCTGGTCTTCGCCCAGCTCTTCAACGCACTGGCCTCCAGGTCGTCGCGCAAGTCGGTCTTCGTCGGCCTCTTCAGCAACCTCTGGCTTTGGGGGGCCATCGGCCTGTCCGTGGTCCTCCAGCTGGTGGTCATCTACGTGCCCTTCCTCAGCGAGGCCTTCGGCACGGTCCCCCTCAAACCCCAGGCATGGTTGGAGTGCATCGGTTTGGCCTTCATCGTCCTTGTGGCCTCCGAGCTGCGCAAGCTGGTCCTCTGGGGTGTCAGGAAGGTCCGCAGTTGAGGTAGGAGTCGATAGATCGGGCGGTTGTGGTCTGCTGAAGCCGGTCGAAGACATGCACAGTCCGGCCCGGACCGGTACCGCACCGGCCCGGGCCGAACTGTGCATGTTGGATGCCACGGGGCTGGTCTTCCGCCTGCCCATCAGCCTGTTCCGTCGAAGGCTTGACAGATAAGAGCACAGATGACCGCTATCAGTACGAACCCTTGTGCCTGAGGACGGCGACGACCGTCTTGGCCAGGATGGCCAGGTCGCCCGTAATGCTCCAGCGTTGGATGTAGGAGACATCCAGCTGTTCGGCCTCTTCCTGGGAGAGGTCGGACCGGCCTGAGATCTGCCAGGGGCCGGTGATGCCGGGGCGGACCAGGAGGCGGGTGGAGTAGAGGGTGCCGTAAGTCGCGACCTCGTATTCACGCTGGGGGCGGGGGCCTACCAGGGACATATCGCCCTTGAGGACGTTGAAGAACTGGGGGAACTCATCTATCGAGTACTTCCGGATGAAGTGGCCCACCCTGGTTATCCGCGGGTCGTCCTTGACCTTGAACAGGGCCCCCAGATCCTGCCCGCTCTCTTGGGCCAACGCAGCGTCCATCTTGTCGGCATCGACCCGCATGGACCGCAGTTTGTAGCAGTCGAAGGGGATGCCGAACTGACCTATGCGCTTCTGCTTGTAGAAGGCGGGCCCGTGATCTTCCAGTTTGATGGCGATTGCCGCCGGGAGGATGATCAGCGGGGCGGAGATTATCAGGGCGACCAGGGAACCGACGATGTCCATGGAACGTTTGACGAAACGGGTGACGGCGGAATACTGGGGGAGGCTGGCCACCAGTATGGGCTGGACCCCGGAATAATCGAGGTCTATGCGGTGGCTGCCGATATCGGCGACGGCGATGGAGAGGGCGAATTCGATGCCCAGGGACTCGATGGCCAGGGGGAGGGCGTGCATGAGCTTGTTGTCCCGGCTGATGACATCCGCGACGATGACGATCTGTGCGCCCAGGCGCTCCACGGTGCGCGGGAAATGGGAGTTGAAGGCGATGATTCTGGGCTCCTGCACCAGCTCCCTTTCCGCGGAATCGTCCCGGACCGCTTGATTTGGGGGTTCCTTGAGTGTCACAGGACGGCCGTTGCTGTCGAGGCCCGGTACGGGATGGCCATGATACGGGGTGGCGATCACGCTGCCGTCATCCGCTTCAGGGTCCATGGCTATGGGGCAGACCGCGATGGGGCGGTAGCCGTTGCCCTCGCTGGTATGCAGTGTTTTGAGCATCTTGTCGATGCCATCTGGCGATCCAACTATGACAGTGTCATACTGCCATTCGTTCTTCATGCGGAGGGCATGCAGCAGCCGTCTCATTAGCCAGCGGGCGATCGTCTCAAGGATGCAGGCGAGCACGGGGACGGCTATGACTGATGTCCGAGGCAGCTGGAGATCCAGCATGTAGACCACGCAGGAGGTGAAAATCACCGTCATCAGGGCGGCGTTAAAGACACGGGTATAGAGTCCATACCCCTCCGACATGACGTGCCGATGGTAAGACCCGCAGATGAGCAGGCAGATGACCCAGATGGTGCACTGCATCAGAGTGAACTGCCACACCGGCACATGAGTCTGCAGGGTTCTGAGGGCAGACGGTTTGACAACGGAGCAGATGAACAAGGAACAAACCATGACAGCGACATCAACGATGAGAAGCAGGGCTATGTATACGTACCGCCAGGTGGGTGTCCGATTCAACTGCCGTAGTTGGGGGTGGGGTTCTATGTCATCTCCGAACGGGGAGTTGGTGAAGGTCAGGGGTTTGTTGGTCCTGCCGACCCTCGGTGCCTCTTCGGAGAGTATCGGAGTCTGCTCTATGGAGTGGGTGGGTGCTTCTGACTTCGTTCTCTTCGCGTCCTCACGGTGCCTGACGATAGGTATGGATGACGAAGAGTTGGAGACAAGGCGGACGTTTACAGGAGTATTGCGAGGCGCCATTTGGTCCTCTCCGGTCATCAATCCTCCTTGGTTAAACCGTTGGCGGCGGCTGCCAGAGTGCGGCTGCTGCCCCGTCGTCAATGTCCTTTTCCCGGCCTACGAGTGACCAGCTCATTTTATCATGATGTTAGTTTGTTGATTTATTAGATTCCATATGGTCACCCATATGAAGGAAATATTACGACTTAGACCATGAGAGGGTGCACCCGCAGAGTGCGATTATGAACCACAGGAATCGGGCCGAAGATTATGACTGATCGTGGTATGTAATGAACCGGCCTGAATGTGCCCCCAGGAGCTTCGCAGCTGCCTGTTCGAAAGTCAATTACCCGCAGTTGTTGTCTTCTTGTGTTTTCCGAATCGGCAGTTGTCAGAGAAACCCCGCAATGTGAGATTCGGTTTTATCTTGGTGATTCCCGCCAAAGCAGGTTATGAGATCGTCCCCTCCGTGGTTTCAGGCGATAAAGAGGGAATTGCGAATTGTCAAGAGGGAGTTGCCGATGGAGTGGTGACCCGATGAGTGCCGGCAGTGACCGGAGAATAATCAAATTTCATTGATAACGCCCGTTGCGCCTCGTCGATCACGGCCGTACGTCAGAGGGGCCACCAGCTGGGTGACCAACGTCCTGTGTTGACATGGAAGGGGATGACTTCGTTATGTCCCTTTACGATAATCAGGTAAAAGCAAAGTACTGAGTATCCTACCAATAGAAGAATCTGCAGGATGGTCCGTGTGCGACCCTTGATTCTTGAGAATGCATATGTTGAAAGTGCTATAAGGAAGAAGATGAAATAATCTGCGAGTCTTATTAAAATACGTACAGCAGATAATGAATTGATTGCTAAAACATAAATCAATGCGCCGGCAATGGCGTACCTTGTGAGGTTCAGTCCTTGAGGTTGAGATTGATCACATGAGCTGTCGCCAGAGATCCTGTGGAATATTCTGTCAAGACTGAACTTGCTCACTGGGGCAAATACGTCTCTTCTCTCCGTCGTAACCTGTTTTGCGAGGCGATTTTCCCATCTGCCGTGGGTCAATCGCTTGCCTTCAGACCAGAGAAGGATGAGTACTGAAAATAGAAACAGGGCATTTGGGATGAGATTGACAACCAGTGAATAGCGAAGTGAAGCATTGGCTTCGAAATCTGGGTTGTTGTTAAGGTAATGAGAATATCGTGGCATTGCTGATATAAAGGGGACGAATATTGGCTGAACGCCTTTTATCCTGACTACGAAGGAGGCAAAATATGCGATAATCGCTCCAACGGCAAACGGTTTTTTGAATCTGGTCAGATAGTACACAAAAGGCAACAATACGATAATCCAAGTCGACTTGTGTACTGTTGTCCCGAGGAGAAGGAAAATTGTAGATGAAATGTATAACCTTTTGGCCAGTAAGGTAAATGCCAGCAGTGCCAGAGAGATAGCAATGTACTGTCTCGATAGATTTAGTGCTGTAAAGAATAATTGCGTAACATAAACTAGGAATACTGCAAAGCACCAAAACTCATTATCTATAATCGTGTAGATAAAATAACCAATACAAAAATAGAGGAAGCAGCTTTCTAATAGGAAAACCCATGGGAACGTGAATCCCAATGAGGCCAAGGCCTTGTTAAATGCACAGTAACCGCGTTCGACGTTACACTTAGCACCAAAATCGCTCTCATATGCATGGAAAATATCGAAGTACGCACGTCCATCAGTACCGATATTGGTCGCTCTGATTCCTGCCACTAAAGCCATTGATATCAGGCAAAAAATCATTAAGGCGAGGTGTAAACGGCGCGATTCGCGTAGGCTTGATATGGCATATGCGGCAATAAGGATGAGGAAGAGCATTCCATAGACGAGCATTGTCTCTGCCTCTCTACTACCGCGGACCAGCCATTGACAGCGTCTGCCACCATAACATGACCTATGGTCCTGTTTTTCAAGGCTGTCGGGCTACGGCTGATCCAGCCTTGCCCAGGTGGGCCGGGTTCGTGTATGGCGTGTAATCGCTCCTGCTTTCATGATGCCCGTACTCCACGCGCATGTTGCAACTGCAACCAGCAGCAGGCGTGGTGAGGGCCGATGTCTTAGAGGGGTGGTTGTTGAACGGGGTGTGCTTTAAGGATGGGGATGGTAACTTGGCGATAGCATATAGTCATAGAGCTGGCATTTGAATAAAGAAAGTAAGGGCCGTGAAGACTGTAGCATTCATCATCAATGACGTAAGCGGCGCCGGGGGGACTGAGAGGGTAGCCACACGAATCGCCAATCAACTGGCTGCCGAGAGGGAATTCCGTATCATATTCATTAGCTTATATGAGAGAAGAAGCCCCGTTTTCTATGATATTTCAGATGACGTGAAGCATGTATCCATCTACCCTGAAGAAAAACACGGGGTATGGCGGTATTTTCTGACATGCTACCGGATTCGTCACTTTTTACGTGATTACAGTGTTGATATTGCTATTGATGTAGATTGCATCTTCGATTTATATACGCTGCCAGCGGCAGCGGGCTTATCTACCAAGGTGATTTCCTGGGAACACTTTAACTTCAACCAGAACCCTCAAGTGCCCTACCGCAAGATTGCACGACGGCTGGCGGCTAGATATGCGGATGCGATTGTCACTTTGACAGAAGAGGATCAGCGGTTATATAAGGGAAATCTCAGCCTGAGATGTCCCATCGTCACCATTCGTAATCCCATGCAAAGTATGTCGACAAGACCCGAATACGACAAAACATCGACCAACCTGCTCAGCGTAGGACGTCTCACGTCCCAGAAGGGATTTGACCTGTTGGTTCAGATTGCTGCACTTGTTCTTCCCGGTAACCCAGACTGGCACTGGCAGATTCTGGGCGAGGGCGAGGACAGGGATTTGCTCGAAGGACAAGTAATAAGGGCCGGCCTTGAGAAGCAGGTATCGTTCCTCGGGAATAGAGAGAATGTTGATGACTTCTACAAGAAAGCAGCTATATTCGTCCTGACTTCGCGGTACGAGGGGTTGCCGATGGTCCTTCTTGAAGCAAAAGCGCACCGGCTGCCTATCGTTAGCTTCAACTGTGAAACAGGTCCTGCCGAGATTGTCGATGATGGGAGAAACGGCTTCTTGATTGACGGATTCGACTGTAACGCCATGGCAGGCAAGCTGGAAGAACTTATGAGGTCTCAGGCCAAACGCCAGGAGTTTTCTTCCGCAGCTGGCCTTCATTCAGACCGGTTTGATATTGACAAAATCGTCACCGCATGGAAGAAGCTGTTTGAGAGACTCGACTGAGGAGCACGCCACTGGCCTGAGAGGCTGTCGCTCGGCAGAGGAGGAATCATGAAAGTACTGGTCCTTATAACGAAGATGGATAGAGGCGGTGCTGAGACTTTTGTCATGAACTATATGCGCCATTTCAATCGTGACGTCATACAGTATGACTTTCTGGTTAACAGGCAGGAGCCGGGTGCATATGAAGAGGAGATTCAGGACCTCGGAGGGCACATCTACCGGATGAGCCCTATGTATCCGCAGTATTTTGCGCGCTATAAAAGGGAATTCAGAGCCTTCATCAGAGAGCATCCCGAATATCGGATCATCCACTCGAATCTTGAAGAGCGCAGCTATTTTCCCCTGCGAATCGCGAGCGAAGAAGGTGTGCCTGTCAGAATAGCGCACGCACATAACGTGTATAGGGGCGTTAATCCCAAAATGGTGTTCAGAGATTATTTCAGATTTCGCCTTCCTCCTTATGTCACGGACAAGTTTGCCTGTTCCTTACAGGCCGGGAAGTGGCTTTTCGGCAATGGTGTCCTCTCTGACAGAAGATTCAAAATCGTGCGCAATGCGATTGAAGTGGATCGGTATGCTTACCGCCCCAAGGTCCGGGAAGATTTACGGATGCGCTTATCGCTGGGCCAGCGATTGGTGGTGGGCAATACAGGGCGTCTGACGGGCCAAAAAAATCAGGCTTTCCTGATGGACGTCTTTTCAGCTGTCAAGAAGGTGCGCAGGGATGCCGTTCTCCTCTTGGTAGGAGAAGGCGAACTGAAGCGGTCACTTGAACGGAAGGCAGATGAGCTTGGGATTCGGTCCTCGGTAATTTTTGCCGGGAGCGTCCCTGATGTGGAAGATTACCTGCAGGTCATGGACGTTTTTGTTTTTCCGTCCTTATATGAGGGTCTACCGCTGTCTATGGTTGAAGCTCAGGCCGCAGGATTACCCTGCATAGCTTCCGACAGAGTTCCGCGAAGCGTTAAGTTGACGAGTAGCGTGAGTTTCCTCTCGCTTGAAGACCGTCCGGAGGAATGGGCTGATAAAGTCCTGAGGTCCGCTGACTCGAAACGCTGTGACAGACGAGACAGCGTCAGGCAGGGAGGCTATGACATAAGGGATGCCGCGCCCAAGTTGCAGGATTTCTACCTATCTGCACTCAACCGCACAGGGGCGCAGGCCGTTTGATAGTTCATCAGGAGCAAGACCAATGAAGTTGACTAATCCATCATGCAGCGACGATCGAGCAGGTTCCCCTGTTCTTCGTGGATGGGCAGGTCCAACACCAGTGACCAATGTGCTGCTGATTGTAGAAGCGCTGGCTGGCGGTGGAGGCAGGCATGTAAAAGACCTTGCCATCAGCCTGGCTGCTGACGGTTTCGAAGTGACTGTGGCGTGCGGGAAGGACAGGGCGTCTTCCGCCCTGCTTTCCAGCCTCATGCATACGGATTCTCAGCGTGTTCACGTGGCCTTGCTGCCCCACCTGGTCAGAAGGCTCAGTGTGAGCAAAGATATACAAGCTCTTCTTGATTTGACCAAGCTGATACATAAGACAAAGCCTGATATCGTGCATTGCCACAGTTCAAAAGCAGGCATACTCGGAAGGGCGGCAGCAAAGCTGTGCGGCATCGAGACAGTTTTTTATACCCCCCATGCGTATGCTTTTCAATCTCCAGAATTTGGGAAAATAAAGAAGCATATGTTTATCCTGCTGGAGCGGTTTTTTAGCAGGTTCGCTACGACAAAAACATTTAATGTTTCTGAAAGTGAGCGTAAGCAGGCTTTGGCCTGTGGCCTTGACAGGCCGGAAAAATTCATCGTAGTGCCGAACGGCATATCTGATGCCATCCCATTGTCAGCGGATGCAGCCAAATCCCGGATGGGTTTCCGGCGGAACGACATTGTGGTCGGGACAGTGGCGCGCTTGAGCGTGCAAAAGAACCCGATTGAATTTTGCCGGGTGGCTCAACTCATGCTCAGCCGTATGCCTGATTTGCAGTTCGTATATGTCGGTGATGGGCCCTTGGCGGATGACGTAAAACAATACGTCCTTACCCATCAGCTGAGCGGGCATTGTCATTTGCTAGGATACCGGAGCGATGCTGAAAGGCTAATGGCCGGGTTTGATCTGTTTCTGATGACATCACTGTACGAAGGTATGCCATACAGTTTGATTGAGTCATTGCGAGCAGGCATCCCAATTGTCGCGAGTAATGTGATGGGAGTGAAGGACATCGTCACATCCCGACAAATCGGCCTGCTGTATCAGCCGGGAAATGTTGAAGCCGCAGCCGATCAGTTGACATATGCACTGAATGTTGCTTGGGATAAAGGGTTGATTCGGGAGGAATACGAAGGGCGATATACGCTGACTGCCATGGTCGCAAGGATTGAACAGGAATATCGAAAAGACCTGAAAAGGTAAGGGCAAGGCGAGTATCCACAATGCAGAAATCCAATCTGTTGCAGTCGGATAGAGCGACGGTTCTAGGGCCAGCGGGTGCGTCTCTTTATGCGGACGGCAGTCTTTCGGGATGAAGATGCTGGAAGAAGCTGACCCTCGAAGGGGGCAGCAATCAACATGACATTGGATTGAGGTTGTGGGTGTCGTCTTGCATGCGATAGGACAATAAGATTTGAAAGCAGGCCGTGGGTGGCGTAGGAAAACAAGGCGCAAGAGGCATGAGTCATCATGGCGGAGGGTGCAGCGTATTCGGCTGGTTTTGCCGGGAAGTCGGATGAATCGGTTTTATCTGTGCGATATGGGAAGCGCGACGAACATGCAGACGGGAAAGGGGGATTGGGTATGGTGCCAGAAAAGCCACTGATTAGCGTTATTGTGCCCATCTATCAAGCAGAGCGATTCTTGGATAAGTGCATATCAAGCATTGTTCATCAATCATATAGAGAACTTGAAATTCTCCTTATTGATGACGGATCTTCCGATTCTTCCCCGGATATTTGTGATACCTGGGCCGAGGCGGATAAGCGTATCCGGGTCATACATAAAAGCAATGCTGGCGTTGCCCATTCGAGGAACATCGGACTTGATGAGGCACGTGGTGATTTGGTGACATTCGTAGACGCCGACGACTGGTTGGGTGAGGATGCTTACCTGACGATGCTGGAAAATATGCAGCGTGAACGTGCCGAAATATCATGCATTGGTATTGCGGATGTGCGTGGACTGCGCATCATGGCGAGGAGTGAGCCGGGTGCATGCACAGTTGGTGGTGCCGAAGAGGGCTTGATACTGATCAATGCTTCACCGGCTGGGACAGCTCCATGCCTGAGTCGCAGCGTGTGGGACAAGCTGTATCTTCGTAGCTTATTCGAGGGGATTCGATTCTCCACAAAGTCATATATCGAGGATGCGGTCGTAACATATGCCCTGATGGAGAAGGTTCGACGTTTTGTCTATGATCCAAGGCCTCTTTACTTTTATAGACATGTTGAAGACAGCAGATCCAACAGTGATGTCGTAGATGTCGAGACAAGCACTTACTTTGAAGGGCTTTATCGACACTTGCGTGATGCGTTTCCGAAGGCAGCACCTTATTTACTGTATACATACTTGGAGAATGTCGTTCGTACTTACCAGGCCTCTCTGCGAGTATCTGATAGTCCGAAATATAAGACGTTGCGACTTCACTTACGTCATCTGGTTCGACGCTATCATATGGTGGTCGAGGAAGAAGTAAGCCCATCTGTGATTCCTATCGGTATGATGATGAAAATCAGATGGAGGATGCTGATATTGCTTCCTGGTATCTATAATATGCTCTATAGATTCTATAGATTGTTTATTTACAGATATGCTATAAGAAAGCGACATTGAAGTGCTGACCGGTGATATTGCTCCGGCCAGGTGTGTAGCTGTACAGGGGTTCGTCACCTGCCGATTGCACACTTGCCTGTATTGTGTGTGATGCCAGGGTCACTCCATCCCATCGGGGTCTGGTCGAGGGTTAAATCGCTTGTGGCTCGGTTGGAAGTGATCACATCATATTCGTATGTGACTGCTTTTCCGGGTGAGAGTGTGGCTATACCCGTATACAGCGTTTTCCCATCAAGTTTGGCGGTGGTTAAACCCGTCGCATTCCCGGTTATATGGAAGTCGGTAATAGATCCTCCGGCAGGCGGGTAAAATAGCATACGCTCAACAGGAGTACCCGGTTGGCCGATGCCGGCAAAACCCCCGAGTATGTAGCGGTTCCCGCTGTTCAGGTCTGATTGCGGAATCGTGTTCGTCATTGTGAACCGCACATGGTAAACCTGATGTCCGTCCTTGTCGCAATGGGTGCGAGTAATATCGGTCTTGCGGTGTATATACCAGTCCAGCTTCGATGGGTTGTTTTCATTGAGATAGATGCCGATTTCCGGTTTTTCGGGATTGTCGGGAGCGTTTTTCGCCAGTCCGGCTCCTTGGAAATTTGCCGCCTCATCTTCGTGGAAGGTGAAGGTGTATATGTGTCTACCCTGAGCCATGGGGCGGATGACCTTGACTATCTTGATGAGTTTGCTCATGTTGAGGTCCTTGAAGACGTTGTTCATGGCCTGGGCGGCAACTCCTGCAAAGACAGCGTCCTGCATATTCTCGGGCACTGTCTTGTAAATGCCATTCATGAAGAATTCAGCGGTATTGTTGCCATTCAGTGCCATACCGCCGGGAAGTCGGACCTCGCCGCTTATCTTGATTATCTCTTGGATGAACACGGGATCAATCATCATCACGCCGTCAACAGGCGTTGAATAGCGCGAAAGCTGCCACCGTTGCTTGACGACTGTAGCAACATGGGGAAAATCAGGATTCGCTGATACATCTCGAATGTCAAAGTTGAACTTCAGCGGTCCGGAAAAGATGGCCTCCTCTTCATATGTGCCGCCTCGTGCGAGGTTAATGAAATCAGAGTTTGGATGGAAACTGTTGACTTTTATCTGCCCACTGTCTGTCGTCATGGAGCCCAGCGAGCCAATCAGTCCACCTCCTGAGCGAGCTTCTGAAGGGGTCTGTGCAGCAATGACGTAGTTGCGTGTCCCCTTGCTCCCGAGGAACTGGGGAACGATTCGAATGTCGTCGCTGGTTTGGTCGACCTTGTCTGATACCGCAGAAAACTGTTTGATGCCATGCCGGTAGAGAGTGTCGATTTTCGATATCTTTGGATCCGGCAGGTTTTTCAGGGTTCTAAGTTCTTCTTTGAGCATCTTGTTGGATTCGGCAAAACCATCGCTGGCATCCTCTATGGGCTTCAGATTGACTTTGCCGCCCCCCTCGCTGAACTTCGCGGCGAGGAGGCGGGTGGCGGTGTCCGAGAGCTTTGGCAAGGAGCGGTGGGAGACGTCATCCACAACGTCCACTATCCCCTGGACTGTTCTGACGTCATCACCGTAGACAGGGATTTTTGCGGCCACCTCCCACAGGTTGCCATGGGCTATCTGCCTTGCTGCATCCGTCTCTTGCTGCAAGTCAGGAATGATACCGGCTATGGCATTGGGATTCTGAATGGCCTTGTCTCCATTTATCGATGAGACCAAACTGATTGCACGCTCTTCGTGCCCCTTAACCACCATCGCTTCCTTGTAAAATTTGTAGCCGAAGCCTGCGCATATCCCAAGAAGGGTTACCAGGAGCAGAAGGAGGATAAGGACCGTGTTCCGAACGGCATGCCCTTTGAGCTTTACCTGGCTGCTGTGGGCGCCATAAATTGAACGGCTTCCTTTCCGCGCTTGACCGGTGTGATTGCTCTTGCCGTTTAATTCGGGCATTCCTGCTCCTGCTCACTTGATGCGTGACTTCTTCGGTGCATGGGACCTGTATATCGCAGCACTAAATTACTAATTGTGCGGCATTTTCATGAGTAGAGAGCCATGGCGATGAAGTCTCTACAATACCCGCCGCTGCCGCCAGTCGCACCGTCCAGGGAAGTTGGTATTGGTGCTCTCGTCTGGCCTGCCAATCGTCATGCCATAGGTTTGCGGGATGATTCAATCTTGTTTTTGACGGTTGCCATCGCCCAATCATAGCGTCATTTGAATGCTGTGCAGATCACTCGTTTTCGCTATGGATCATCCGCAGCGCGTCCGCTTTCTCCTGGCAAGGCTCGGGAAGCCTATCGGTGGGTTCCGTCTCAGCCCATCCTGAGAAGCTCAAAGGCGATGTACTATCATATAGATTTATGAAGCTCAGGTCTCCTTTAAGTCGGAAAAGCGAGTTAAGCGTGTCTGAGGGCAATGAGAAACGGTACGCTATATTGACCATCAATGACCCGTATAATTACGGTAATAGGCTTCAAAACTATGCCCTGCAGGAGATGTTACGGGAATATGGCGAAGTGACCACCATAAGGTTCCTTACCCCGGATGTAACCGGAATCGCCAGTTTCGAGCGCAGTCTAAAGCGAATCGGTAAAAGCTTGCTTGGTCCGCTGATTCGAATGTTGCCCCTTGGCGACAAGTCGCTCCTTGCTAAGAGGTATGGGAAGGATATCGAATTCACCAGACGGTATGTACCAGACGATGTGTTGTCGCTTACTTTATCTGAAGGTCTGACAGGGGTGGATCGGTTTTATCCATCAAAAATCGTCATCGGGTCCGACCAGGTATGGAACTATATCTGGGTTTCTCCGGAAGAGCTTAGGTGCAGAATCGGGATTTTCCGACGCGGAATGCCGGCAATCGCTTATGCGGCCAGTATCGGAGTTTCCGACATCCCCGGCCAGTTAAAGCCCATCTTCATCGAGGGGCTTCAGGGCCTGCAAGCTGTCTCCGTAAGAGAGGACAGGACCAAAGAGCTTGTTGATGGCCTTTCAGACCGAGAAGTCTCGGTTGTGCTCGATCCGACCCTTATGGTGGATAGGAGACAGTGGGAATCAATATTCGATGGTTTTGTTCCAGATGATGAGCGGTATGTGCTGACCTATTTTCTCAGTAAACAATCTGCTGAGGTGGAGAATTTCATCGAAGATTATGCACGCAAGAATGGCCTGGGGATTCGGAGGATTCTTGATTTCAGGGATCCTGAGACCTATATTGCGGGACCTCAGGATTTTGTCGAATTGGTGGCAAAGTCAGCTTTTGTCTTCACTGATTCTTATCACGCCTGCTGCTTTTCGATTTTATTCAGGAAGCAGTTCAAGGTATTCAGCCGCACGGAGTACGACGGTAAAATGAGTCTGAATTCAAGGATGGATACGCTGTTCCGGGAATTTGATTTGACTGATGTGATGAGTGCACGGTACGTTCTTGGAACAATTGACTATGACAGGGTGGATGAAATGCTGGACAGGAACAGGCGATCCTCCCGTGAGTGGCTGCAAACTGCACTGGAATAACGGGAAGACTTATATTTGCGGCACCCCTTGTCCAAGCAGGCAAACCGAATTAAGGGGGCATCATGCCCGTTTAATCCTCAATAGCCGTTTCAGATTGGTTTTTACACCGGCTGGCAGGAGGTGTCCAATGCTTCTCTTGATCCGGGTCAAAAGTGGAACCGAAATTCTGCGGTATCGCCTTACCAGTGGTTTCATATGGGCAACGAACTTTGAGAAATCACCTGCCGCCTCCGCCTCGTGGTAGGCTTGAAAGCTCTCGTTTTTCAGCCGGGTGCGCATTGCATAGACTTCTTTACGGCGTTCCGAAGGAGCCTGTATTCCCGTGAAACGACGTTTTGTCGGTACCCATTCGCCTCGTGCTCGTTTCGTCTCGATCCGGTAAGACAACCCCTGCCTTCTATGTCGGAACCCACCGGCCTGCGATTGATATATCTCGGCAGGGGATGAGTCGAACAGTTGAATCTCATCCGCGTGCTCGTCCAGGATGGTTGCAATCTCAGGATTGCGCACAACGATGACGTTTGTCCCCAAGCCGTCTCCTGCATACTTGGGTAACCAGGCATCCCCGAAGGTGACATCCGCTGTCTCGGCGAGCACGTCGTCGCAGAAATCGCAAGCGTTATATTTGAAGTAGCCCAAGCCCCAGTCTGTGGTTGACAGGTCTGCGGTTCTTTTGATGACCGAATGAGGTGATTCGGGACCGCGGCCGTCGACCTTTATCGCGTAGTCAGATGCCGGTCTTCCCTGAAGTTTGTATCGAAAATCAACCCGCTCCAACGATTGAGGAGGGATGCCCGACTCCCAGGCCTCGCTTTTCGCGAAGAAATCGGACTTCAGATGTCCACAGACCAGGCCGATACAGTAGGGGATTCGCTCTTTGATTACCGGATTCTGCCGGGCAATCAACCGGACGCTTTTTATAAAACAGGGGATTCCGATGAACAGATATCTTCCCGCATTATCAGATACGTACTTCAGCACCTCTGACATTGTGATGGGGTAGTACTTGGATTTGGCCCCCTGCGTCACCTCTTCGGGGGTATGGGAAATCTGATAGCCATACATATTTTCAGGGGAATCACCGTCTTTGACGTGAATGACAGCATCAATCAGTCCCTGCTTCAACATGGTTGCAGCCAACCAGCTGATGAATCCTCCCGAGCTTCCTCTTTCCCGGTATCCGTCCTGCTTGACGTACCCCACGTATGTGTCCAGGAAATAACCGAGGTTCTCATCATGCTTTATGCCGTCCACTCCGGCGAAAAGGGTTTCGGCTATCCGGTTCTCATCATACCGGCTGGCAAAGGGGCACACCTGGCTGGCTGCTCGCAGGTCGGTGTCGGAAACTTGCTCGGCTTGGAGGCAGCCATCCGAATTCTTAATGATTCTGAACGCCGGATCCACGAAAGCGCAGGCGCCGCAGCCTATGCAAAAAGTAGTCTGCCCCGTAGGAGAGTCCGCGTCCTTGCTCTCGATCACTCTTGTGATGTCAGTATTGTGAACATCGTTTGCCTCAGCCTTTACGGAGTCCATGGTTGTTAGGATACACTCTGAAGCGGAGTGCAGAAAATCGCGTCGGCCCTTCGGAGGGTGGTCGTATGACTCATTGACGATTCGACATGGAGAAGAGAGGGATATTGGCAGGGCAGAGGAAAATAGGGGCACTACTCGGATATGTGAATATATTGGCGAAGAACCTTGTCAATCTCCTCTATACGCCCATCCTCCTTCACTACCTCGGTCAAGCTGATTACGGAGTTTTCCAGATGACGAACTCCGTGGTTTTCATGCTTACCCTGTTGAGCGCAGGTTTTTATGGTGCCTACGTCAGATTCTATACATTGAAAAAACAGCGAGGTACTGCCGATGACGTGCGAAGGCTCAATGGCATGTTCCTCCTCGTGTATGTGGCCGCTGCCCTCCTGTGCATCGTCCTCGGACTGGTCTTGGTCGCCAACTCGGAGCGTCTGTTCTCTAAGGGGCTGACGCCGGATGAGGTAACTCTCACCCGGACTCTCATGGTGATAATGACGCTCAATGTATCGGTCACCCTCCTTTCCACGCCTTTCGACTCATACATAATCGTTCATGAAAGGTTTGCCTTCCAACAGACGAGACAGCTCTTCACCTCACTCGCCACCCCCTTCGTCGCTGTCGGGGCCCTTGTGCTCGGTGCCGGGGCCAGCGGGGTGGCTGTCGCGCAGTTGCTCGTTTCATTGGTCCTTCTCGGTCTCAATGTCAGGTTTGCGGTTTCTAAGCTTGGTATGGGCTTCCTCTTTACGAATCTGCAGTTCGGTCTGTTCAAGGCGATAGCAGTTTTCAGTTTCTGGATTTTCCTCAATCAGATATTTGATCTGATCAACAACCAAGTACCTAACTTTCTTTTGGGCGCTATGAGTGGGGCGGAAGCGGTCGCAACCTTTTCCATAGCAGTTCAGATCCGGACCGTTTTCTTCTCCATGTCGACAACGATGTCGAATGTCTTCGTCCCCCTCATCAACAGGATTGTTGCGACTTCAGATGATAATGAGGTGCTCACTGCTCTCATGACACGGGTCGGCAAGTACCAGATGATACTTTTCTGCTATATCTTCGGTGGTTTCGTGCTTGTCGGCCAGTTCTTCATACTCAAGTGGGCAGGTCGCGCCAATACCGATGCATACTGGCTGGCTGTCATCATGACCCTGCCGGTGGTGGTGCCGTTGACGCAGAATACCGGTATAGAGATTCAGCGGGCGAAGAACAAACATAAAGCCCGCAGCGTCATTTATATTTTCACCGCTCTGATTGATGTGGTCATTTCCGTGCTCTTCATACCAAAGTTCACGTATTGGGCAACTGCAATAGGGTATATCGCCAGCATTGTTCTAGGTACGGGCCTGTTCATGAATTTCTACTATCACTTCAGCATAGGCCTGAACATGGTTTACTTCTGGAAAAAAATGCTGCCCACCATGGTTTCCACAACGGTCATCACGGGTGCCTGCCTCTTGTTGACCCGGGTGCTGCCTGTCGCTTCGCTGGTGTCTTTCATAGTGTGGGTTCTTGTCTATTCGGCGATTTTCTTTGTTGTCGCTTGGAAGTTCCTCCTTGATGAGGGTGACAGGAAACGTATCGTCTCACGTGCCCATAAGGAGAATTGATTGAAGTGAACGCAGGATTGTGCCGGCGGGGTGTCATCATCCGCCCGTTAGGACCTCCCCGGCAGAGGGATTGGGTCCAGGTCCCGCAGCCTTTGCCTCTTCAAAGCAGGTCGCCTATGTGAACCGCCTCAGCATTGCTGCGGGCACCGTGCGTATGGACATCGTCGTGCCTGTTCTCACTCGGACACGTCGGCCTTGTAGAAGTCCACGTATGAGCGTGATGGGGTGGGGCCGCGCTGTCCCTGGTAATGGGATCCGTTGTGCTTGGATCCGTAGGGGTACTGGGCCGGTGAGGATAGTTGGAAGAAGCACATCTGCCCGATTTTCATGCCCGGCCATAGCTTGACCGGGAGGGTGCTGACGTTGGAAAGCTCCAGGGTGATGTGGCCCTCGAAACCGGGGTCGATGAAGCCGGCGGTGGAGTGCGTCAGGATTCCCAGGCGGCCCAGAGAGCTCTTCCCCTCGAGACGGGCCGCCAGCGTGGCATCCAGCTTCACGTACTCCCAGGTGGAGCCCAGGACGAATTCGCCCGGGTGGAGGATCCACGGACTCCCCTTGGCCACCTCGAACTGTTCAGTCAGGGCGCCCTGATCTTCGGCCGGATCCACGTACGTGTATTCGTGGTTGTTGAACACGCGGAAGAAGCGGTCGAGACGGACATCCACGCTTGAGGGCTGGACCATTTCAGGTGTCCAGGGATCCAGGGACAGGTGTCCCTCGTCGTGCGCTTTCAGGATGTCATGGTCGCTGAGCAGCATGTGTCTGTTCTCCTTAGGTCTTTGGCCGGCCGGCACGGGTGCCGGCGTGCCCTCCCGTCTGACACGTCGCCTGCAGGCTGGATGGTGTGTCATGCCCGATGTTCTTTCACCAGTCTAACAAGTGATTCCGGTCTTTGCCCTTGGGTTTGGGCGGCTTTCCCGCCGGGAGGCCGCGTTCTCAGGGAATTCACAGACAACCCCATCATCTTCCCAAGGTGGGTTGTGTTTACTGTAACTGTCGGCGGGCAGAGCCCACCGGCCAGACGAAGCGATATCGTCCGATAACTGATTTCCCTTCTTCTCTCTCTCGCCCGGCGGTCTTCCACCCGCCGGGTTCTCTTTTTCCCGGGGTACGTGACCAGGCCCGTTTCCCACTCCACCCCCCCCCTGTGCGACCGGTGGTCCAGACGATTCGCGTATCTCCGCACATAGACGCTGTCCCCCCGTGCGACCGGTGGTCGGCGGATGCCGAGCATGCCTGTCAGCGAGTTCGGGCCGTGATAGGCGGGGTCAGGCCGTGATAGGCGGGGCCGGCCGCCGGGAAGGGCGGTCCGTACTTTCCCGGGTACGTGAAAGGCCCCGCCCGTTATGGCGTAGGCGGGGCCTTTCAGAAGGGGGACAGGATGGGTTCGCCTCTGTCCTCCCTGGCTGAGGGAAGAGGGAATCATCTTGCTGGGAGGATGGGATCGGCTCCCATCCTGTCCCCGGCTCAAGCGGCCGTTTCTTTTTGGGAACCGGCCAAGTCAATGTTCGTGGGCGGCGGTCAAGCCGCCGTTGCCGTCAGTCCCCCTGGGGGGCCTGTTTCGACATGGGTCTGTGGAAGATCAGGACGATGGCCAGGGCCAGCAGGGAGGCCGCGCACATGATCCAGAACATGTTGGAGGCCTGGGCCTGGCTTCCTGTCTCTATGCCGAAACCGGGCAGGGCAAGGGAGCCCAGGTGGTCGTTGGCCATGAGGCCGCTGTAAACGGCCATGCCGATCGAAGCCGAGGTGTTCATCATCAGGTCTCCGATGCCTATCCCCCTCCCGTTCTCCTCCTGGGGGAGGGTGGCCGAGAAGGAGTCATACAGGGGTGTGTACGACATGGTGATGCCGGCTATGAAGACGCAGGCCAGGATGGTCAGGAGCCAGAAGCCCTTGGTGATGAAGAGGGCGGACCCGGCGCATCCGGCCACCATTAGCACGGCCGAGAGGATCAGCATGGGAAGGCGGCCGATGGCCGACATGATGGCTCCCGAGAAGCAGCCGAAGAGGGTGGCCACGATGTATACCGCAGTCAGGCAGAGGGAGACCTGGCCCAGGGAGATGTGATAGATGCCGTCACCGATCACGTTGTAGATCGGGACGCAGGCGAAGTTGAAGAAGTAGAAGACGAAGAGGGCCAGGAGGACGGCCATGTAGGGTCCGTTGGTGATGAACTTCTTGCTCAGGAAGGGATTGCGCCCCTTCCACACGTAGAGGGCGAAGACCAGGATCAGCGCGGCCAGCACCCCCAGGATCCACATGGCGGGGAAGGAGAAGTAGACGGCCACGAACCCTGCTATCACGGCGAACAGGGCGATGCCGAAGACGTCGATCCTGTCTCCCTTGGCCCCCGTGTCCGGGGTGTTCCTGGCGATGGTGGGAATCAGAAAGACCGACAGGAGGGGCACCAGGAAGAGGTACTTCCAGTCGACCGAGGTGATCAGCCCACCCGCGAAGATGCCCACGGCCGAGGAGGCATAGTAGACGGCGTTGAAGAGGCCAAGATAGAAGGCCCTCTCCTTGTCGCTCAGATACTTCATCGCCATGACCAGGAAGACGGACCCGGCCACCTGCCCGCCGGCGGTCTGGATCATGCGGGCCGCGACGACCACCCAGAAGTCCGAGGCTCCGAGGAAGCCAAGGAGGCTGCCCGTCACCAGGGCGCCGATTCCGAAGAGGGTCATCTTCCGGGGGGATATGTAATCGCACAGGGTCCCGTAGAGCATGCAGACCACGCCCAGGACGATGCCGGGCAGGGTGGAGATGAGGGAGGCGTTGGCGGACATGCCCAGGGAGTCGCCTACGTTCTGGAAGACCAGGTTGAATGCCTGGATCATCAGGGTGCCCAGCAGGAAGATCGTCAGAAGGGCGGGGAGGGACTTCTTGGTCTTGGCACGGTTGTCCGCGGCCGTGCTGGCCGGGCGGGACCCTGTCAAGCCCGTCTCTCGGATCGTGTCGGTCATGGCTGTGTGAACTCCTTATCGTGTTGCGGGCGTCTGGCGGCGTCCGCCTTCCTGATTCGTCGCCGGGAACCGGTCCCGGGTGTCATCAGAGGTCTTGTTCCCCCCGGGTCGCCGACGGGGCGGCGGGCCGGCCCCCCTGTACCCTTCCGGCTGCCAGGGTCAGGAGGCGGTCCATGAACCGCCGTGTGAAACGCTCGCTGTCGACGCCCAGGGCCACCTTCGTCCTCTTCACGGGGTCGAGGAGTCGGCTGGGGTCACCGATGGTCCGTCCGCGTTGGGGCCCTTCGGTCTCGACCATGAGGTTGGTGGCGAAGGTCGTCACCAGGGTGGGGTCGATGGCCACGGCTGCGGCCAGGGGGTCGTGCAGGTTGCAGCCGCCCAGGTAGATCCCGCTCTCCTTCTCGCTGATGTCGATGTAGTAGTCGGTCATGTCCGCCAGGAACCGCCCCTGCTCGGTGCCGATGGAGCGCAAGGCCCGGGTGTCCTCCCGGGACATGAGGACCTGGGTGGTCACATCCAACCCGATCATGGTGATGTCGGCCTGGGTGGAGAAGACCCTGTCGGCGGCCTCGGGGTCCTGGTTGATGTTGGCTTCAGCGAAGGGGCCCACGTTGCCCGGCTGGGTCAGGCTGCCCCCCATGAGGACGATGGTGATCTTGTCGATGATGTCGGGGGCCTTTTCCAGGGCTGCGGCGATGGAGGTCAACGCTCCGGTGGGGACGACCACCAGCTCACCCTTTGCGTGGCGGCGGACCGAGTCGATGATGAAGTCCACCGAGCCGACCGTTTCGGCCTGGCGGGTGGAGTGGGCGGGGATCTCGATGTTGCCGGTGCCGTTGGCTCCGTGGAAGATTTCAGAGTCCGGGGGCACGCGGAAGGAGTCGGTGGTGGAGGGGTGGTCGATTCCCTTGAAGACGGGGATGTCGTCCCGGCCGAACAACGACAGAAGGTCCAGATCGTTGGCCACGCCACGGTCCCTGACCACGTTGCCGTAGGTGCCGGTGATGCCGATCAGTTCAGCTTCGGGCGAGGCCAGCACGTAAGACAGTGCCAGGGTGTCGTCGATGCCCGTGTCGAGGTCGAGGATGATCTTCTTGCGCTTGCTGTCTGTCGTCGGCATCCCTGCTCCTATTCCCGGAAGGTCGATGTGTCGACCTGGCCGTCCCCGCTGCGGGTCTTCCAGGATTTCAGAAGGGACCCGCGCAGGTTCAAAAGCGAATCGCCACAAGTGACGTAACGTTTCACCAAATGCACAGAGCCAACCTAATCAGGCCGTCTTGCAATGTCAATCCAGACGGGCCGGCGTTCGCCCAAAGCAATCAGATACCCCTCCGCCCGCCCTGCCAGACTGATGCCGGATTCTCGGCAGGCCCTTTTATCCGTGGCGTGTTCATAGGGTTTTTCGCGGCTGCCGGGGATAATGGGAGCATGACTCTTGCCACACCTGAGCGTTATGCCGAAATGCTGTATGCCGCGCGCCGGGGTTCCTATGCCTACCCTGCGATCAACGTGACCAGCACGCAGACGCTCAATGCGGCCCTCCAGGGGTTTGCACAGGCGGAATCGGACGGAATCATCCAGGTGTCTGTGGGAGGGACCTCTTACTTTTCAGGCCGGACACTGCAGGACAGGGTGGTCGGATCCATCGCCTTCGCCCGGTTCGCCCGGGAGGTGATAAACCACTATCCCGGCATCACCGTGGCCCTGCATACGGACCACTGTGCCTACCAGTACCTGGACGAGTGGGTCCGCCCCCTCCTGTCCTACGAGAAGGAGGAGGTCGCCCGGGGGGAGGAACCCCTCTTCCAGTCGCACATGTGGGACGGATCCACCGTCCCCCTGGACAGGAATCTGAAGGTGGCCAGGGAACTCCTGGAGGAATCCAAAGCCGCCCATACCGTGCTGGAGATCGAAATCGGCACGGTCGGCGGGGAGGAGGACGGCCACCGGGCGGACATCGATTCCAGGCTCTACTCCTCCCCCGAGGACGGCCTCAAGGTGGCCAGGGAGCTGGGGTTGGGGGAGGGGGGCCTGTACATGGCCGCCTTCACCTTCGGCAATGTGCACGGGTCCTACAAGCCCGGGGTGGTCAAACTGAGACCCGACCTCCTGGGAGAGATACAGTCTCATACGGCCCAGGCCATCGGCCGGGGTCTGGTGGACCCTCCCCAGGCCGTGGACCCCAGCGGGAGGGCGATGGAAGGGCAGTCCATACCGGACGACCATCCCTTCCTCCTGGTCTTCCACGGAGGCTCCGGATCAGACCTGGACGACATCAAACGGGCCGTAGGCTACGGGGTGGTCAAGATGAACGTGGACACCGACACCCAATATGCCTTCACGCGGGCAGTGGCCGGCCATATGTTCACCAACTACGACAAGGTCCTCAAGGTCGACGGGGAGGTGGGGGCCAAGAACGAGTACGATCCCCGCTCCTGGGGTCGGCAGGCCGAGGATGCCATGGCCGCCCGGGTGGTCGAGGCCTGCCGGGAGCTGGGCAGTGCCGGCCGGGCCCTGCGATGACGCCGCGCGGTGAAAGGCATCCATAAGGGGGCAGGGTCGTCCATAGGGGGAAGAAGCGGGCTGCATGCCGGTCGGGACTGCGTGCGCAAACCCTTGGAATCCTCGTTCCGGCCGGATCCCAGCTCCACACGTCGGGATAGGCTCTTGCTTGGTGGCCAGGACCGTCGCGCCCGGCGATGGCGGCTGCCTGGAGGAGGAGCATCTCATGCCTGGAATCGTGATCGTCGGTGCCCAGTGGGGCGATGAGGGCAAGGGCAAGGCCACGGACCTGATTGCAGAGGACATGGATTATGTAGCCCGTTTCAACGGGGGCAACAACGCCGGCCACACGGTGGTCGTGGGCGACCAGGAGTATGCCCTCCACCTCCTGCCCTCCGGCATCATCAACCCCAAGGTCACCCCGGTGATCGGCAACGGCGTGGTCGTTGACCCCCAGGCCCTCTTCGGTGAGATAGACGCCCTCGAGTCGCGGGGGGTGGATTGCGGCAGGTTGCGGATCAGCCAGTCGGCGCATATCATCGCCCCTTATCACCGGACCCTTGACAAGGTGACCGAGCGTTTCCTGGGCAAGCACAAAATCGGGACCACAGGCCGTGGCATCGGCCCCGCCTATGCGGACAAGATCAACCGGGTGGGCATCCGGGTGCACGACCTTTTCAATCCCGACCACCTGCGTGACAAGGTGGAGGCCAGCCTCCACCAGAAGAACCAGATGTTGGTCAAGCTTTACAACCGCCGCGCCATCGACGTCGACGCGACAGTGGACGAGCTGGCCGGATATGCCGACCGTCTCAGGCCCTATGTGGCCGATACCGCCCTCATCCTCAACAGGGCCTTGGATGAGGGCAAGGGGGTGCTTTTCGAGGGCGGTCAGGCCACCATGCTGGACGTGGACCATGGGACCTACCCCTTCGTCACATCTTCCAACTGCACGGCAGGCGGTGCCTGCACCGGCACGGGGGTGGGACCGACCAAGATCGACCGCGTGGTGGGTGTCGCCAAGGCCTACATCACCAGGGTGGGAGAGGGACCCTTCCCGACCGAACTCGACGATGAGAGCGGGGAGTGGCTGCGCCAGCAGGGTCACGAGTTCGGTGTCACCACCGGCCGCGCCCGCCGCTGCGGCTGGTTCGATTCCCTGGTCAGCCGGTACGCCGTCAGGGTCAACGGCCTGACCGATATCGTCCTGACCAAGTTGGATGTGCTCACCGGCCTGGAGACCATACCCATCTGCGTGGGTTACGAGGTCACAACAGCCGACGGATCCAGGGCCAGGGTGAATGAGATGCCCCTAGACCAGGGGGAGTTCAGGTCCGCGGTCCCGGTCTATGAGGAGGTGCCCGGCTGGAGTGAGCCCATCGATGGGGCCAGGACCTTCGATGAGTTCCCCCAGGCGGCCAAGGACTATGTGCACCGGCTGGAAGACCTTTCCGGCTGCAGGATATCGGCGATCGGTTCCGGCCCAGGCCGCGACCAGATCGTCTCGGTCCACTCCCTGGTGGGCTGAGCGACAGGGCTGACCGGGCGGATTGGCGCGGGCACGAGGTCACCCGCGCAGGAGTGCCTGCCTGGCCGGCCGGCGACCGGGCCGGTGCATCCGGCTGACGGGCCGGGTCTTGGCGACGACCCGTCGGGTTCATGCTGGTAATAATGGAGTGTCGGCTGGTTCCGGGGGTGAGGATGACCGGGCCATGGCACCTGGAAGGATGGTAGGCCGCGATGGTTGGTATGCGCGATGTCGCCCGGGCCGCCGGGGTTTCGATCAGCACGGTCTCCCTGGTGGTCAACGGCAACGGTTACGTCTCCGACGAGATGAAGGCCAGGGTCCGTTCGGCCATGGAGGACCTCAATTACATACCCAACGAGCTGGCCAGGAACCTCTACCGCAACCGGACGGACATCATCGGTGTCATCGTGCCCACCATCCGCCACCCCTTCTTCGCCACCCTCACGGCCAGCCTTCAACGCGTCCTCTACGAGCATGGCTTCCGCACCATACTTTGCTCAACCGTCGATGTGAACCAGGATGTGGACCAGTACGTGGACATGCTCCGCAGGCACATGATGGACGGAATCATCATGGGTGCACACACCACCTACCCGGCCTCTTACTGGACCTCCATCGGCCGTCCACTGGTGGCCTTCGACCGTTATCTGGGCCCTGGCATCCCAGTGGTGGCATCCGACCATGAAGGCGGCGGCCGGTCCGTGGCCGAGATACTCCTCAAGTCCAAGGCGAGGCATGTGGTCATGATCGGCGGCCCCCGAGAACAGTTCCATGACATGCCTCAATCGGGTGGAAAGCGGAGGGCGAAGGGCGAGGTCCGGCTGCGCCGGGGCCGCAACGACCTGGACACCACCTTCCCCACGGTGCGCTATTACCTGACCCTGGAGCATGAGCTGGACCGGGTCGGGGTCCGTTACGAGTACATCGAGGCCGGCGCCGTCGAGAGCCTGGAAGGCTACGCCAGGGCCGTCAACCACGTGCTTGACTTCTATGACGATGTCGATGCCGTGGTCAGTTCTGACATCGGGGCGGCCTACTGTGTCCAAGAGGCCATCAGGAGGGGGATCGACATCCCCCGGGACCTCCAGGTGATCGCCTATGACGGCACCTATCTGGCCGACGCCGCCGGCATGAGGTTGACCGCCCTCCAGCAGGACTTCGACCGGATAGCCGACCTCCTGGGCAAGCGGATGATAGAGTCCATCGAGGCCGGCGAAAAGGGTGTCGATGTCGGGAAGACCGGCGGGGTCTCCACGGGCCGCAGGGAGGATGACGGGATCGTTCGAGACGCTGGCGGCGCGGGTGACGGTCTCGCGTCCCCCTCCCGGGACACGGGCTCTGGTTTCTACCCGACTGCGGGTTCCCTGGCCGACGGGGGCAGATTCCTGCGGACCGTGGCTGACGTGGTCCCCCTCCATGTGAGAATCGGCGAGACGACCAAAGCCGGGTGACCGGGGGATCGACAGCAAGGTCCCCTCCCGAAGAACCGCATCATTTCACGGTGTGTCGCGCCTGCATTAGGTCTATAAATTAGACCAACTTCGATTGCCGAGGATCTGTCCCGCTCTCGGTGAGAGCAATCGAGGGGGTGGGGAGCACATCCGAAGCGGGGATGTACCTGCAACGATGAGGGCGGTGATCATGATGTGGCAGAAGGTTTGCTTCGTGCTCGTATTCAGCCTGTCGCTTCATCTGTTGGGTATGCTGATCACAATCCTCGTCAGCAGGACCAGGGTCAAGGAGAAGAAGGCCCTTGAAGATTTCATACGAACGACTCTTATCGCTGTGTACATCTTCGGAACGGGGTTGTGGGATCCCGTGAAGAAATTTGCATGGGACCAGTTGGCGATCACGTTCGGCGCCGCGAGGGGCCACACGGAGAGCGTATGGGTGATAGTGGTTTCCGTCGTATTCGCCGCGTTGGTGTGTCCGCTGTTTATTCTTCGTGTCATGCCCAGGCTCTTGCCGGGCTTCTGGACCCAATGGCGCGATGCCGTATATGCGAATGAGAAAACCGATGGAGAGGATGGAGAGGAGGAGCCGGGGCCGCAGGAAGATGAGCCGTCCACGGGTATCCCGCCTGAAGGCGGGTCCCTGTGAATGGCATAAGCAGTCTGGCTCCAGGAAGGATATGGGCGCTGGGGAGTGCTGTGAGCAAGGAGAGAATATGCTATGGCAGAAGGTTTGCTTTGTACTCGTGTTCAGCCTGTCGATTCATCTTGTATTGATGTTGATTACAATCTGTGTGGGCAGGACCAGGGTCAAGGAGAAGAAGGCCCTTGAATACCTCATACAGTCGTTTCTTGTCGCTGTGTATATCTTCGGAACGGGGTTGTGGGATCCTGTGAAGAAATTTGCATGGGACCAGTTGGCGATCACGTTCGGCGCCGCGAGGAGCCACACGGAGAGCGTATGGGTGATAGTGGTTTCCCTCTTATTCTTTTTATTCGTGGCCCCGCTGTTTATTCTTCGTGTCATGCCCAGGCTCTTGCCGGGCTTCTGGGCCAAATGGCGGGATGCCGTATACGCGAAGAATGAGAAAACCGATGGAGAGGAGGAGCCGGGGCCGCAGGAAGATGACCCGTCCACGGGCATCCCGCCTGAAGGCGGGTCCCTGTGAATGGCATAAGCAGGTTGGCTCCAGGTCTGTCTGTGATGTCCAAGCCTTGATCGTCATGTGTGATGTCTTGCCGGCCGGGTTGTTGACCCGGCCGGCAACTATGTCTGCGGGTCCCGATCCTGCAAAGCGCAGAAGGGAAGGGCAGGAACACCGGGAGGGCGGTCCGTCTGAGGGACGTCCCCGAGTGCCCGTCGCCATGAAGAGTGTCTGAAATCAGATTCTGCGTCCCCTGCCATGATTCTTCCGACGGCCTGGTCCCGTCCGGGTGTGGCCCTGCCCGAGCGGTAAGCCCTCCACGGCGTATCGAACGGGTTTTATGATAATATCGAACCGGTTCGCCACATCTGGCGGCGGCGGACCCGGCATCGCGTCAGGCGTCTCTTCGGGGAGGGCCGTGACGTGCAGGGTATGGCAGGGCGGACGTCCTAAGGAGGCTTCATGGACAACAAGGTCCAACTGATTGCGTATGCGGACCGTTTCGGAGACGGGACGCTGGCTTCCCTCACCCACCTCCTGCGCACCCGCTTCCGCGGGGTCTATCGGGGGGTCCACATCCTCCCCTTCTTCACCCCTTATGACGGGGCGGACGCGGGCTTCGACCCCATCGACCACACGCAGGTGGATCCCCGCCTGGGCACCTGGGATGATGTGACCGAACTCAGCCGGACCCATGATGTGATGGTCGACACCATCGTCAACCACATGTCGTGGAGGTCCAGCCAGTTCCAGGACGTGATGGCCCACGGGCAGGCCAGCCCCCACCATGACATGTTCCTGACCATGTCGACGGTCTTCCCTGACGGGGCCAGCGAGTCCGACCTGGCCGGCATCTACCGGCCGCGCCCGGGCCTGCCCTTCACCCAGTACACCTGGGCCGGACGGACCCGCCTGGTCTGGACGACCTTCACCCCCCAGCAGGTCGACATCGACACCGACTCCCCAGGCGGATGGGCTTACATCCTCTCCATCCTCGACCGCCTGGCCGCCAGCCATGTGCGTTACATCCGCCTGGATGCCGTGGGCTACGGTGCCAAACAGGCCGGCACCAGCTGCTTCATGATCCCCAAGACCTTCGAGTTGATCGGACGGATCAAGCAGGAGGGGGCCAGGAGGGGGCTGGAGACCCTGATCGAGGTCCACTCCTACTACAAGAAGCAGGTGGAAATCGCCTCCAAGGTGGATCGTGTCTACGACTTCGCCCTGCCCCCCCTCCTCCTCCACTCCCTGTACACCGGAGACCTGGCCGCCTTGGACCACTGGATCCGCGTGCGCCCGCAGAACGCGGTGACCGTGCTCGACACCCACGACGGGATAGGGGTGATCGACATCGGGTCCGACCAGTTGAACCGGAACCTGAAGGGGCTGGTGAGCGACCAGGCCGTCGACAGCCTGGTCAGGACCATCCATGAACGCACCATGGGCCAGTCGGCAGAGGCCACGGGCGGGGCCGCCAGCAATCTGGACCTTTACCAGGTGAACAGCACCTACTACTCGGCCCTGGGTTGCGACGACCAGGCCTACCTGGCGGCAAGGGCCGTCCAGTTCTTCCTGCCCGGGGTCCCCCAGGTCTATTACGTGGGGGCCATGGCCGGGGTCAACGACATGGACCTCCTGCGTCAGACCGGCAACGGGCGCGACATCAACCGGCACCGATACTCCGCCCAGGAGGTGGACGAGAACCTCCAACGACCGGTGGTCAGAGCCCTCAACGCCCTCTGCCGCCTGCGTAACGGGCTGGATGCCTTCGACGGGGCCTTCTCCAGTGAGATGACGGATGCAGGTCTCCTCCTCGAATGGAGGGGTGAGACGAGCAGGGCAAGGCTGGTCTTCGCCCCTGCCCGGGCGCGGGATGGGCAGGGGCCGGTCCCGCTCGCCACGCTGGGGTGGGAGGACGCCCAGGGTCGTCATTGTTGCGAGGACCTCCTCGCAGGTCTGGAATACCAGGGCTGATATAGACTCGGAGGCGTGTGGGGCGGGGCGGCCGTTCCCCTGTAAGCCGCCCGGCGGCGGCAGAGCGACGAGGCGGAGGCTGACATGCGACGATTCTTCAATCAGGACAATGCCTTCTTCAGGTTCATGGGGGTCCTCTTCGACCTGATCGAGCTCAACCTGATCACCCTGGTCTTCTGCATCCCCATCGTCACCGCCGGGGCCGCCTTCACCGCCATGCACTACGTACTCTGGCACATGGTACGCAAGGAGGACTCTTACATAGCCATGCAGTTCTGGCAGTCCTTCAAGGCCAACTGGAAGAAGGCGACCGTCATCTGGTTGCTCGTCCTGGCGGTGGGCCTGGTCATGGCTGGCGATGTCTACGCCCTAGGCGGGCTGTCGCGGTCCGGGCAGGTCCTCATGGAAGTGGTCATGGTGGTGATTGCCCTGGCGACGGTGTCAGTGGCCGAGTATTCCTTCTTCCTGCTCTCACGCTACGAGAACACCGTTCTCCACACCCTGGCCAACGCAGGCAGGCTGGCCCTTGGCTTCCTGCCCCGGACCCTGGCCATGGTGGCCATCACCGTGGCCTGCGCCCTCCTCTACGTCACCTATGTGGTCTACCTCCTGCCGGTGGTTCTCCTGGTGGGCATCTCCCTTCCCCAGTATTGCTGTGCCTGGCTCTACAACCCCATCTTCAAGCGGTTGGAGGGGAACGGGCAGAAGGCCTGAGAGAGTGGGAGGCCTGCCGGGAGCGGGCGGCCAGGTGTCGGCAGAGACGGGAGTGTCGCAGGTCATGGATTCAGGGAGACCAACATTTCCAAGTCTTCCGCTGCAACCTTGCCCGGGTTGGGCGGACGGTTGCCGCTTTGACAACCAGCATGGGCATCATGTAGTATCGAACCGGTTAGATACAGAGGGCCGGTTCATATCGAACCGGTTTGAGTATCCGAACCCCATGTCGGCGCCCGGCGGAAGTCCGCGCGTCGGCCCTGGGCAAAGCGGCTCGGCCGGAGAAGGCAGAAAGGCAGCAGAAATGACAAGCTTCAAGAAGGGCACCGCGCTGAGGCGGGCGGGGGCAATAGCGCTCACATCACTCCTATCGTTCGGCATGCTGGCTGCCTGCGGGACGTCCGGGTCGAGCGGCGCCGGCTCATCGGGCACAAAGATCACCATCTTCAACTCGAAGTCCGAAATCCAGACGCAGATGGAAAAGATGGCCAAGGACTACTCGAAGAAGAAGGGGGTGGACGTGGAGGTCTATTCCTCCACCGACACCGTGGCGGCCCACCTGTCCACCAAGTACGCCTCCAACGACCCCTATACCATCTCCATGGTCGATGAAAAGGACATCTACTCACTGGCCAAGGAGCATGCAGCGGACCTGACCGGACAGAAGTGGGTCAAGGACACCAAGTACGCGGTGGGTCTGGGAGACAAGATCTACGGCTTCCCCGTCAGCATCGAGGCCCGTGGCCTCCTCTACAACGCCGATGCCATCAAGAAGGCCACCGGCAAGGACTTCAAGCCCGAGGACTACAAGACGCTGGACGCCTTCAAGGGACTGATCAAGGAAATCAAGGACGGCGGTATGGAGCAACCGACCGGCGTCATCAAAGAGGACTGGTCGCTCGGGGCCCACTATCTGGCACAGGTCTATGAGGAGAGAAAAGACCCCGATGCCTTCATCAAGAGCCTGCACGATGGTGGTGTGGACCTTGAGCAGGATGCCAAGTTCAAGTCGCTCATGGACACGTTCGACGTCCTCAAGGACAACAACTACGCCAAGTCCAGCGCCATCTCGGCAGAGCGCGAGGTGACTGAGCAGAACCTGGCCGAAGGCAAGATAGCCTTCATGTTCGGCGGGAACTGGGACTGGTCGGTGATCAAAGACTACGACTACACCAAGAACATGGGTGAGATGCCCGTTCCCCAGAACACCGATGACGGCAGCAACGAAAAGCTGGTCGGCGGCGGTTCCAAGTACTTCTTCATCGATTCCTCGAAGAACACTTCCGACGCCCAGCGCAAGGCGGCGGAGGACTTCCTCAACTGGCTCGTCTATGACAAGGACGGGCAGTCCTTCGTCGTCAACGACTGCTCCCTCGTGTCCCCCTTCTCCAACAACTCCCTCAAGGTCTCCGATCCTTTGAGCACGTCGGTCAAGAAGTACTCGGACGGAGGCAAGCTCATCGCCAATTACAGCCATCTGCCTGACGATCATTTCTCGGTGCTGGGCGCCGACTTCCAGAAGTACCTGGCAGGTCAGGAGAACCGCACGGCGTTCGCCAAGGACATCCAGACCTACTGGAAGTCCGCCAAGCTCCCAGCGGCCGGCGAGTGACAGGCCTCTTCGACTGATGCGGCGCGGACGGCCTGTCCGCCGCCCGAGCCGCACGGCGGAAGCACGGTGATTATGAAACGCAATAGATTTTCTTACAAGGTGGGGCAGTTCCTCATGTTTGCGGGCCCCGCCGCCATTCTTTTCTGCGCCGTGGTGGTAATCCCCTTCATCTACGGCCTTTATCTGACCCTGACCAACTGGGACGGGGTCTCCGACACCAAGCCCTTCGTCGGTCTGGCCAATTACCACAACGCCTTCGCCGACACCGCCTACTGGCAGGCCCTGGGCAGGACAGTCATCTACTCGGTGATTTCGGTCATCCTCGTCAACATCGTGGCCTTCCTCCTGGCCTATCTGGTGACCAGCGGGATCAAGGGGCAGAACTTCTTCCGTGCGGCCTTCTTCATACCCAACCTGATCGGCGGCATCGTCCTCGGGTACGTGTGGAAGTTCGTTTTCAACCGGGCCTTCGTGGCCATCGGGGAGGCCGTGACCTCCCATACCACCGCTTCCCTCCTGTCGACACCCAACGGGGCCATGTTCTGTCTGATCCTGGTCTCCGTGTGGCAGTATGCGGGCTACATGATGCTTATTTACGTGGCGGGGTTCATGAGCGTGGACCAGAGTCTCAAGGAGGCCGCTGAGATAGACGGTTGCTCCAAGACCCAGGCCATGATGAGGGTGACGATCCCGCTCATGAGGTCCTCCTTCGTCCAGTGCATCTTCCTGAGCACCACCCGGTGCTTCATGGTCTACGACCTCAACCTGTCGCTGACCAAGGGCGAGCCCTTCAACTCGTCGGTGATGGCGGCCATGCACGTGTACAACAAGGCCTTCGTGTACAAGAACTACGGGGTCGGCCAGTCGGAAGCGCTCCTGCTCTTCGTGGTGTGCGCGGTCATCGGCCTCCTCCAGGTCTATTTCGGCAAGAAGGGCGAGGTGGACGCCTGATGAGTCAAGCAGCAGAACAGATGCAGGTGCGATCACGGCATGGGGCGGCCCCCGGTCGGCCCAAGGTCAGTGCAGGGACCAGAATCGGGCACGGCCTGGTATGGGTGGTCCTCCTGGCCCTCCTCTTCGTCTTCCTGGCCCCCTTCCTCCTGGTGGTCATCAACGTCTTCAAGACCAAGGCGGACATCACCTCCAAGCCCCTGGCCCTGATCGGACGGCACGGCTTTACCCTCCAGAACTTCCCCAATGCCATAGAGAAGATGAACTTCTGGACGGTGCTTGGCAACTCGGCCTTTGTGACCGTCTGCGCCACCGCCCTGACCGTTCTCCTGTCGGCCATGGCGGCCTATGTCATCGTGCGCAACCCGCGTTGGAAGGCCGGAGCCATCCTATTCACCCTGATGGTGGCCTCAATGGTCATCCCCTTCCAGGTGATCATGGTCCCCCTGGTCTCGGTCTACGGGGGCATGCTGCACGTGCTCAACAGCCGGATAACCCTGATCCTCATGCATGTGGGCTTCTCCGTCTCCCTGGCGACCTTCATGTTCCATGGGGCCATCAAGACGAATATTCCCATGGAACTGGAGGAAGCGGCTGAAATCGACGGCTGCGGCAAGTGGAGGACCTTCTGGAGGATCGTCTTCCCCCTCCTCAAGCCCACGGTGGCCACGGTGACCATCATCGAGGCCATGGCCTTCTGGAACGACTACCTCCTTCCCTCCCTGGTCCTGGGCCGTAAGGAGCTGTACACCATCCCCATCGCCACCCAGGTCTTCTACGGGACCTATTCCACCGACATAGGACTGGTCATGGCGGCCCTCCTGCTGGCCATGCTCCCCATCCTGGTCCTCTACATCTTCCTCCAGCGCTACGTGGTGGAAGGTGTGACATCAGGGGCCGTCAAAGGCTGAGCTGATTGATGCGGACGCCCGGCCGGGCCAGAGGGACCGATGAGGCCCCGCCCGGCCGGGCTTCTGATTGCCCGAAGGTCCTGCGACCACCCGCGTCGTCCCCGTCACGGGTTCCGCCCCAACCCCTCACGGCCTAGAATCGGAGACCATGGAGACGACAGATGGAGGTGGCCGACGGGACCGGGCGTGTGCCGGAGGCCTGCCGAAAGATGCCCGTGACGAGGATGATTCCGCCGGTGGCCTTCTGTGGGACGCCGGCGATGAGGCCGGCAGGCTTCGCTTCGTCTGCTCCTTCCCGGAAGCCCTGGGGACGGGGATTGTCATCAATACGGCCCGAGAGGTTGATTCCGCCCTGCTGACCAGGATGAGGGAACTGATCGACGGTTACGAGGCCGCCCTCTCCAGGTTCAGGGACGATTCCGTGCTGGCCTCCATGGCCGAGTCCGGGCAGGGGGGCACCTTTGACTTCCCGGATTACTGCTCGGGCCTCTTCGACCTTTACGACCTTCTTTACCAGGTGACTGACGGGGGTGTGGACCCTGCCGTCGGAGCGGACTTGGAGCGGCTGGGATATGGACGGGATCTGACCCTGGTCATGCAGGAGGGGGCCCGGGATCACCTGGGACGCATCCACGGGAGGGCAACCTGGGGGCGGGATGTGGTCCACGAGGGGTGCCGGCTGACGACGGCCGGGCCTGTTCATCTTGATTTTGGCGGCGCGGGGAAGGGCTTCCTGGTCGACCTTCTGGCTGACCTGCTCGAGGGGGCTGGCCACGCTATCCGTACCTCAGCTGCCATGGCCGACGAGGTCGGAGGATACGTGATCGATGCCGGCGGGGACATGCGAATCCGATCCCCCCGCCCCATAGCCATCGGCATGGAGGATCCGGACGACCTGACCCGGGCCGTGGGTGAGGTGGAGGTGGCCTCGGGCTCCTTCTGTGCCTCCGCGCCCAGCCGAAGGCGGTGGGGGGAGGCCGACCTTAAGGAGGGCCGGCCTGGTCTGACCGCCCTCCACCACATACTCAACGCCGTTGATGGCCTGCCCGTGCAGCGGGTGGAAGCAACCTGGGTCCTGGTCGGCGGCGACCAGGTGTCGCCGGCCGACGGTGCCGGCCTGTCGAACCGCCCCACGGCCCTGGCGGATGGCCTGTGCACCGCCCTTTTCCTGTGCGACCCGGGTGCCCTGGCAGATGTCTTCGACTTCTCCTGCGCCCTTCTCGGCCCGGATCGGCGGGCCCTCATGTCACAGGGGTTCCCCGGCGAATTCTTCACTGCCTAGAACCCGGCTGCGACCGCCTCCGCCCATGGCAGGGATCACCGGTCCGCTTCAGCTCCCGCCCCGGCCTGCACCTGGGGTTCGGTCTCGGCCTGGGTGGCGGTCACGTCGATGTCCGCCAGGTGGATGATCTTGGTGTGGTTCTTGATCTTGTAACCGAAGTAGAGGATCACGAAGAGGACAAGGCTGGAGTAGGTCATGGCCACCTGCTTCCAATCCCCGGTCGACACCCCCCCTATCCCCTGGCCGGCGATGACCACCAGGCAGAGGACCAGGGCCAGGATGGGGCCCAGGGGGAAGAGCTTGGCGTGGTATTTGAGTTCGCTCACCTTGTGTCCTTGGAGGGTGAAGGCCCTGCGGAAGCGGTAGTGGCTCAGGGCTATGCCGATCCATGCGATGAAACCGGTCAGACCTGTGGCGGTGACCAGCAGGAGGTAGAACCCCTGTCCGAAGATGCTGGTCGCGAAGGTGGCCAGAGACATGCAGACCGTGGCCACCAGGGCCGCCATGGGAATCCCCCGCTTGGTGGTCCGGGCGAAGATCCCGGGGGCGTAGTGGTCCTTGGCCAGGCCGTAGAGCATCCGGCTGGAGGCGTAGGCCCCTGTGTTGACGGCCGAAAGGATGGAGGTGAGGACCACGGCGTTCATGACGCTGGCGGCCGATGCCAGGCCTGCCCGCTGGAAGACCAGGGTGAAGGGGGACATGGCGATGTCGCCGTCAGAGGCCCCCAGGAGGTTGGGGCTGGTGTAGGGGATCAGGGCGGCGATGACGAAGATGGAGAGGATGTAGAAGAGGAGGATCCGCCAGAACACATCGTTGATGGCCTTGGGGACGGCCCTGCCCGGGTCCTCGGACTCCCCGGCCGTCACGCCGACGACCTCGGTCCCTTGGAAGGAGTAGCCGGCGATCAGGAAGACGCTCATGATGGCGGGCACGCCGCCGACGAAGGGGGCATCCTTGTAAGTGAAATTGGCCAGACCGGCCGCCGGGTGGAACATGATGCCGAAGATCATGGCGAAGCCGATGACCAGGAAGACGATGATGGTGGCCACCTTGATAAGGGAGAGCCAGAATTCGGTCTCGCCGAAGGCGGAGACGGTCAGGGCGTTGATCAGGAAGATGGCCACCAGGACGATCAGGCTCCAGATCCAGCCGGGGGTGTCCGGCAGCCAGAACTGGATGAGGAGGGCGGCCGTGGAGATGTCGACCGCTCCCGAGATGGTCCAGTTCAACCAGTAATCCCACCCCATGGCGAAGCCCAGGGCCGGGTCCACGTAGCGGGCGTTGTAGGCGGCGAAGGAGCCGGAGATGGGGAGGTTGGTGGCCAGTTCGCCCAGGCTGGTCATCAGGAAGTAGACCATGATTCCCATGGCCAGGTAGGCCACCAGGCCTCCCCCCGGTCCGGCCTGGGCGATGGTGGACCCGGAGGTCATGAAGAGGCCGGTGCCGATGCAGCCGCCCAGGGCGATCATGGACACATGGCGGGTCTTCAGACTTCTTCGCACCTTGTTCCCGTCCCCTTGACCGCCCGCGACGGCCGGGCGGGAGTCCTTTCCCTGTGCCATACGGCTCCCTTCGTCCTGTGCCCGGCCATCGCCGCGGCACCCGTGAATGCGGATCCCCTCGGATGGCCTATGCGGGCCTGGATCCCTGCCCGCGATTGATTGTTCCTACCAACATATCCGTGGGTCCCTATCCCGGGGCCGAAATGTCCGTCTGTCGGTCATCGCCCCATACACCCGTCGGATTTCCCAGCCTTCCTTCAGTGAGCGGGAACCCCCGTCACGTCGGCCCGAGGCCGGGAAGCGGCAGGAGAGGTGGGCGGGGACGCCGCCGGTCCCTGTCTCGTCGGGGGGGGGGAGACGTCGGCGGCCGGGTGGGGTTGCGGTCTGGCGGCAGCAGCTCACTCAGTGCCGGAATCCGCAGGAGACACGTCGATGTCCTTCAGGGGGATGATCTTGGTGTGGTTCTTGATCTTGTAACCGAAGTAGAGGACCAGGACAAGGGGGACACTGATGTAGGTGACCCCGATTTCCTGCCAGTTCCATGTGGCGAAGGCCTCCAGGTTCTGGCCGGCGATGACCACCAGGCAGAGGACCAGGGCCAGGATGGGGCCCAGGGGGAAGAGCTTGGCGTGGTATTTGAGTTCGCTCACCTTGTGCCCTTGGAGGGTGAAGGCCCTGCGGAAGCGGTAGTGGCTCAGGGCTATGCCGATCCATGCGATGAAACCGGTCAGACCGGAGGCGGCCACCAGCCATAGGTAGATCTTCTGTCCGAAGATGCTGGAGGCGAAGGTGGCCAGGGAGACGAAGGCAGTGGCTGCCAGAGCCGCCAGGGGGATGCCGTGGCGGGTCGTCCTCTCGAAGATTTTCGGGGCGTAGTGGTCCTTGGCCAGGGCGTATAGCATCCGGGTGGAGGCGTAGGTGCCTGAGTTGGCCGCAGACAGAACGGCCGTCAGGACGATGGCGTTCATGACGCTGGCGGCCGATGCCAGGCCTGCCCGCTGGAAGACCAGGGTGAAGGGGGACATGGCGATGTCGCCGTCGGCGGCGCTGAGCAGGTTGGGGCTGGTGTAGGGAATCAGGGCGGCGATGACGAAGATGGAGAGGATGTAGAAGATGAGGATACGCCAGAAGACGTCCTTGATGGCCTTGGGGACGGCCTTGCCCGGGTCCTTCGATTCCCCGGCCGTCACGCCGATCAGCTCGGTCCCTTGGAAGGAGAATCCCGCAATCAGGAAGACGCTGAGGATGGCGGGGATGCCGCCGACGAAGGGGGCCTCCTTATAGGTGAAGTTCTTGAACCCGACGGCGGGGTGGTACATGATGCCGAAGATCATGGCGAAGCCGATGACCAGGAAGACGATGACCGTCACGACCTTGATAAGGGAGAGCCAGAATTCGGTCTCGCCGAAGGCGGAGACGGTCAGGGCGTTGATCAGGAAGATGGCCACCAGGACGATCAGGCTCCAGATCCAGCCGGGGGTGTCCGGCAGCCAGAACTGGATGAGGAGGGCGGCCGTCGAGATGTCGACAGCCACGGTGATGGCCCAGTTCAGCCAATAGTTCCACCCCATGGCGAAGCCCAGGGCCGGGTCCACGTAGCGGGCGTTGTAGGCGGCGAAGGAGCCGGAGATGGGGAGGTTGGTGGCCAGTTCGCCCAGGCTGGTCATCAGGAAGTAGACCATGATTCCCATGGCCAGGTAGGCCACCAGGCCGCCGCCGGGACCGGCCTGGGCGATGGTGGACCCGGAGGTCATGAAGAGGCCGGTGCCGATGCAGCCGCCCAGGGCGATCATGGACACATGGCGGGTCTTCAGGTTGCGTTGCACCCCACTTGACCTCGTGTCTCCCGCCTGGGGTCCTCCTGGCACCTGCGACCCGTCGGGAGACCGGCCGGAATCGGGTTCCCCGGTACCCTTCTTGTCGGTCATTTCCTCTGTCCTCCTCATACCGGAAGGAAAGAGCTCCAAAAACGATGAAGACCGGCGTCAGGTCCGGGCTGTGACACCGCCCGCCGGCCTGATTCGCCGCAACCGTCAATAGCGCTCCGCGACGGTTCCGGACACCGTCGCGACAGTTCCGGACCTGTTCGATCCGGACCCAACACCCAGGGCAGGCGGACCGGGGGTGTTTCGGCCGGATCCCCTTTCGCCGGGCCTCACAGGCACCGCCGTGCCTCCGCCCGGTCACTGATGAACCCAGCAACCTCTTGTGACTTGTTTGAGAGTGTATGGGTGCTTGGGGACAAATGCAGGATGTCCCCCCGGCGGGCTTGAACGGTGCAACGTTTACCATGGAGGGTGTTCGGATGTGATACCGAGCGAGGACTGCGAGGATGGGGTGCTGATGGGAGTGAAGACCGACCTTAAAGAAGTGGACATGGCCAGGGTGGGGGTCTGCGACCCCTACCTGGTCAACGCCGCCAGGCGGGAGCTGGACTACCTCCTCTCCTTCGACCCTGACCGGCTCCTGGTGGAGTTCCGCAGGCAGTCGGGGCTGGACAGCAAGGGTCTGAAGAATTACGGGGGTTGGGAACGTGGGTATGACGCGGCCGCGAACCCGGACGGGACCGATCTGCCGGACAGGTTCACCGGTCATTTCGTCGGTCATTACCTGACGGCCATCAGCCAGGCCTTGGCCTCCACCTTCGTGGGCGGCCCCGCCAGACGGGGGCTCCTGGAGCGACAGCGCGCCTTGGTCCTGGGCCTGCGGCAGGCCCAGGAGGCCTATGCCCGCCTGGACCATGAGAATGCCGGCTTCCTGCCCGCCTTCAAGGTTGATGCCCTGCCGGGGGGGAAGGAGGGCCTGATCGTCCCCTTCTACAACCTCCACAAGGTGGAGCAGGGGCTGATAGATGTCTGCCGTCTGTCCACCGATCGGGCCCTGGCCGCCCAGGCCTTGGAGGCGGCGGGTGATTTCGCGCTGTTCGTGGTCAACTGGCATCATGCCCACCCCGATGTGGACATGCTGGCCATCGAATACGGGGGGATGAACGACGCCCTCTACCAGCTCTACGCCATCACGGGGGATCCCGTCCACCTGCAGGCCGCCCACCTCTTCGACGAGACGGCCCTCTTCCGCCGTCTGGCCGCGGGCGAGGACTGCCTGCCCGGACTGCACGCCAACGCCACCATCCCCAAGGTCATAGGGGCCCTGCGACGGTATCTGGTCTTGGGCGGGCGGGAAACCGGAGGGGAGCTGCACGACCTCTACTTCAAGGCCGCCGAGAACTTCTGGTCGATGGTGGTGGACCACCACACCTATCTGAACGGTGACAACTCCCAGGCCGAGCACTTCCACGAACCCGATGCCCTCTGGCGGGATGCCACGGGCAACGGGACCGCCGACGGGGGCTACAACGACAACTCGACCTCGGAGACCTGCAACGCCCACAACATGCTCAAGCTGACCCGACTCCTCCTTCAGTGCACGGGGGAGGCCCGGTATTCCGAATACTATGAGCACACCTTCATCAACGCCGTCCTTGCCTCGCAGAATTCCAGGACCGGCATGACCACCTACTTCCAACCCATGGAAGCCGGCTATCCCAGGGTTTTCGGGACCCCGACAGGGGAATTCTGGTGCTGCCAGGGGTCAGGGATAGAGAACTTCACCAAGCTCAACGACTCGGTCTACTTCACCGGCACCAGGGGCATCTATGTCAACCTCTTCCTGGACTCCACACTGGAGGGGGCGGCCCCCGGGCTCCGCCTCCGTCAGGAGGCCGATCTCCTGGGCAGGGGGGAGGTGACCTTCAGTCTCGAGGGGGACACCTCGGACCCGGCCGGTCCTCTCCCCCCAGGCGACCGGCCGGAAGAAGGGGTCGACCTCCGTCTTCGCCTTCCCTCCTGGGTCCGGCGGGAGGGGGTTCGTCTCTGTGTGAACGGGAGGGATATCCCTCTGGACCTGGAGGACGGCTGGGTCAGGCTGACCCTGGCCCCCGGGGACCGGGCCGTCTACAAGCTCCCCCTCCGCCTTCGCCCCCTGCCGGCTCCTGACAACGCGACCTGGGTGGGTTTCGCCTATGGTCCTTATGTCCTGGCCGGCATCCTTGCCCCCACCAACCCCGAGACCAACTACGCCTATGGGGGGATATTGGTCAGGGTGGGCCGCCGCGATGATACAGCCTCCCACAGGGCGGCCTTCCGGCCCTCCGGGGACCAGGACCTGAATGGCTGGTTGGATGCCCTTGACCGGAACCTGGTCCGGACCGGGCGGTCGGCAGGTGAGTCGGAAACCGTCGGGGGCGCCCGCGGCCGATCAGGGGTGTGGCCTCCCACGGTCCCCGTGTTCCGCCTGCAGAATGTGGAAGGCCCGGCGGCGGACGTCCCCCTGGTCCCTTATTTCGCGCTTGATGACGTGGTGTACGCCCTTTACTTCGACCTGTCCTCGGCCTCCTCCGCCCCAGGAGTCCCTTCGGCGGCCGGACGGGATGCCAAAGCCGGTGCTGGAGGCGGCAGGGAGGCCGGCCCCGCCGCCCGGCCCCGGGTGATCGACACCGTGACCCCGGACCAGGGCAACAACATAGAGAGGGGGAAGGCCCTGAAGGCCTCACCGGACTCCCGGTCCCTGGTGGAGGACGGTCGGGCCTTCCGGGATGCCGGGCCGGCCGGCTGGTTCTCGTATGAACTGTCCGTGGGCCCCCACGGGGGGCCGGTGACCCTGGCGGTCCTTGTACCGGATGGGGTCCTGGAAAATCCGGGTTTTGAAGTCCGACTGGGCTCATCCGGCCAGGGAACGCTGCCCCCTGGCCGTCTCGCCCTGTCCGGATTCCGTATCCTCCGCCGGGAGGCAGAGGGCCTGGTCTGGATCGGAAGGGACCTGCCGGCCGCAATGGTCGGCACCCTGGCCCCTGCGGGAACGATCCGCGTCCTCTTCGCATCGACCGGGGGGAGGGTGGGCCCTGTCTACGGGGTCAGGATCGAAGCCTGAGACCGAAGGGCGGGGCGGGTCAGGCCCCTTTGGCCTCAGGGCCGGTGCCGGTCGCCTTCTCGGCCCTGCGTTGGGAGAGCTGGAATGCCACCAGGAGGACGACCACCCAGATGGGGCCGATGACGACCGCCACCCGGTAGCTGGGTGAGAAGCACATGAGGACCACGACCAGGGCCATGAAGGCCAGGAGGACCCAGGGTGCGATCTTGGCGAAGGGGAGTTTGAACTGGATCGCGTCCAGGGCCTCCTGCCCCTTGAGCCCGGCCAGCCTGCCCGGTCCCCTCCCCTCATAGACCGCCTTGCGGAAGCGCATTTCGGTGATCATGATCAGGGACCAGTTGATCAGTGCCGCTATGGTGGCCACGCTCATCAGGTAGTTGAAGGCGAATTCGGGCCACAGGAAGACGATGACCACGGCGATGGCCGTGATGCATGCCGATGTGAGCACCCCGGCGTAGGGGACCCCGCTCTTGGAGAGCCTGCCCAGGTAGCGGGGTGCGTTGCCCTGCTTGGATAGGGAGTAGAGCATGCGGGAGTTGGAGTAGAGGGCGGAGTTGTAGACGCTCATCACGGCGGTCAGACAGACGAAGTTGAGGATGCCCGCGGCCGCATGGACCCCGACCGAGTCGAAGATCTGCACGAAGGGGCTGATGACGACCCCCTTGTCGTTGGGCTTGCCGATGGCGTTCCAGGGGATGACGGCCATGATGACGCCCAGGGCGCAGATGTAGAAGACCAGGATCCTCCAGACGATGGCGTTGGTGGCCTTGGGGATGGTCTTGCGGGGCTCGGAGGCCTCGCCGGCCGTGATGCCGATCAGTTCGGTCCCGCCGAAGCTGAACATGACAACGGTCAGGGCCATGAGCAGGCCCACCCACTGGCCGTCGGCGCCCTTGGAAATCAGGCCGTGGGGGAGGAAGCCTCCATCCACGTTGAACCAGTTCGCGAAGGAGGCGTGCAGGCCGTTGGTGGTGGGCAGGTGCATGGCGACGACGGCCAGGCCGCCGACGATCATGGCGATGATGGCGACGATCTTGATGATGGCGAACCAGAACTCGAATTCACCGAACTTGCTCACCCCCATCAGGTTGGCTGCTGTGATGATGATCAGGAAGACGACGGCCGAGACCCAGGCAGGTATGGAGGGGAACCAGAAGTTGACGAACGAACCGACCACGGAAAGTTCGACCATGGAGACAAGTATGTAGTTGAACCAGTAGTTCCAGCCCGACACGAACCCGGTCCTTTTCGACATGTACCGGGTGGCATAGTAACTGAAGGCCCCGGCCTTGGGGTCTTCCACGCTCATCTCGCTCAGGGCCCTGACGATCATGAAGATGGCGGCCCCCCCGATCAGATAGGCCACGATGATCGCCGGGCCCGCCAGGGATATGGACTCGCTGGACCCATAGAAGAGGCCTGTCCCGATGGCGCCACCCAGTGAGATCAACTGTATGTGCCTGTTCTTCAACGACTTGCGCAGACCCGCGCCCTCATCCTGCGCGCCCGTCGGGGTCGGGTCGGCCCCGCCCCCCTGTCCGGGTCGTCGTGGCGGGGTCAGGTTCCCTGCATCCGTTTCCTCCTGCATTGTTTCCACTTTCCTTCCTTCTCTTTTTCCCCAAGTCAGGCATGCGGCCGGACCTTTCGCACCATAGTAACCGGCGTGTCGCACCGGGCAGTTCCCTTGTCCAGCATCCGGAGGCCTCAATCAGGGCCAGGCTCCCCGAGGAGCCATCCCGATGGTGTTTAGTCAACCGATTGACGTCAACCGATTGACGTGTTATTTTTAAATCGTCAGGTCGACGGGGTCCGCAAGGTTGGCGGCCACGCCACCGCCACCACAAGGAAAGGGAAATGCCATGACACGAGGACGTGTTGGACGCAGGATGATCGCGGTCGTTGCGGCGGTCGGGACGCTGATCCTGCCGCTGGCTTCATGCGGCCAGTCAGGTGAGGGGCCGTGGTCCTGGCCATCCTCTACCCCCTCTGGTTCATAGTGATCGCCTCCGTCTCCGACCCAAAGCAGGTGGCCACAGGTTCCGTCCTCTTCTTCCCCAGGGGGATCACCCTCACCGGGTTCTCGAAGATCTTCGCCGACTCCCGCATCTGGAACGGATACAGGAACACGATCATCTACGCCTGCCTGGGGACCCTCCTGAACATGTTGGTCACCCTCCCGGTGGCCTTCACCCTTTCGCGGCGGGAGTTCAAGCCCCGGCGGGTGATCATGTTCCTGTTCACCTTCACCATGTTCTTCGGCGGGGGGCTCATCCCCTCCTACCTCCTGTACAAGCAGCTGGGAATCCTCAACAGCGTACTGGTCTTCATACTGCCGGGGGCGGTCAGCGTCTACAACGTGATCATCACGCGGTCCTTCTTCGAGACCTCCATCCCCGAAGAGCTGCACGACGCGGCCCAGATAGACGGGATGAGCTACTTCGGCTACTTCATGAGGATCGTCATCCCGCTGAGTTCGGCCATCATCGCCGTGATCGCCCTCTACTACTTCGTAGGCCATTGGAATGACTATTTCACTGGCCTGATCTACGTGACCGACACGGAGAAGTGGCCTCTGCAGAACGTCCTCCAGCAGATTCTCCTGGCCAACCAGACCCAGTCGGCCAGCTCGACCATGGGGGCGCAGGAGGCCCAGGAGGCCGCCGAGCAGATCAAGTACGGGGTCATCATCGTCTCCACCCTTCCCCTCCTGGTCATCTACCCCTTCCTGCAGAAGTACTTCAACAAGGGGGTCATGATCGGGGCCGTCAAGGGATGATGGGGGCCCTCCGCCCATAGGGGTCCCGGATCCCTTGGGGGGGGGGCGCCCAATGACGGCCCTGTGCAGGCGGGCCCATACATATAAGATTGATGTGATTCGAGGCACGGTCCTTCAAGGGCCCGGGGAGGTGAGGGATGATGGTGACAATGCAGGAGATGGCCGACAGGCTGGGCATATCAAAATCCACCGTTTCCTTGGTCCTCACGTCCAAGGATTCCGGTCGGGTCAGCCCGGCCGTGGCCGACAGGGTCAGGCGGTGCGCCAGGGACATGGGGTATGTCCCCAACCCCCTGGCCAGCAGTCTGAGGACCAACCGGACCCATATAATCGGCTTCATCAGCGAGCAGGTGGCCACCACCCCCTTCGCCGGCCGTGTGATTCTGGGCGCCCAGGAGGCCGCCCGACGGTTCGACTACATACTGATGACCGTCAACACCAACGGGGATGACGGCCTGCGGGAGTCGGAGATCGGCGCCCTGAAGAAGTATGGGGTGGACGGGTTCATCTACTCCTGCATGTACAACCAGTCCGCACGTCTTCCCGCCAGTCTGGCCGACCAACCCCTGGTCCTCGCCGATGCGACCGATGCCACCGGCCGGGTCCCATCGGTCGTGCCTGACGAACGCCGTATAGGGCTGGACGGGACCCGCCGCCTGATACAGGCTGGCTGCCGGAACATCGCCTTCATCGGCTCCCACGGGCCCATGAGGGCACAGCGGGCCAGGTTGTCAGGCTACCGTCAGGCGTTGAAGGAGGCCGGAATGGAGTATGATCCCGGCCTGGTGGCCAATGTCCATATGGGGCATGAGGCCATGGACAAGGTGGCCGACCTCTTCGAGAGGCGCTCGCCGGACGGCTGCTTCTGCTTCAACGATGCCAGGGCATGGTACGTATACAACGAGGCGGCCCGGCGGGGGCTCACCATAGGCCGTGACATCTCCCTGGTGGGCGTGGACAACCACCAGGTCCTGGCCGAGATGCTCGTGCCCTCTCTGACCACCATCGAGCTGCCCCACTATGAGATGGGTTATTGGGCGGCCTGCAAGCTGGTGTCCATGATTGAGCAGAGGGACCTCTCCCATCTGGCCCTCCCTCGGACGCCGGCCACCATTCCGTCCCCCCGCCTGACCGATGCGCGTATACACTGTCACCTGGTGGAGAAGGAGTCTGTGAGGGCCATCCCATAGATTTCTCCCCGCAGGCGGCCGTCAGGGACCGAACCGGCCGGGAGGGAAGACGGGCGAACCGGTGAGCGGGCCGATCGGGGGATGCCTGTCGGGCGGCCCTGAAGGAGCCCGCCGAGGGGACAATCCTGTCCGTGACAACCAAGACCAATACACCACCCACAACATTAAGGATCGACATGTTCCCATCGGACCAGTCCCGGAAAGCAGGCCACTGCATGTCCGGCACCAGGATCGCCTTCCAGGCGGACGGGTATCGCAGCCTGGACCTCTTCGTCGAGCGGACGGACCGGGAGGCCAGTGTGGAGGTGGAGCCCCTGGACCGCCATTCCCCCGGCGGCGACGGCAGGCATCTGCCGGCCCCCGCCCCCAGCGTCCGGACCATGCCAGCGGACGAGTACCGTCATCATTTCCAGATCGGCCTGCCCTCCGAAGGCACCTACCGGGTGGCGGTCACCGGCGGACGGGTGGCCCTGGCCTACCTCTCGGAGTGCGAAGACCTTCTGGACCGGGGGGTCAGATACCTCTGCCCGGAGGAGGAAGGCGACCGGCCGCGCACCTGGGAGCCCCGGTCGCATTTCGAGCCCCGGGCCCACTGGATGAACGACCCGAACGGGCTCTGCCGCTTCCAAGGGCGCTACCACCTCTTCTACCAGTACAATCCCTACGGCTGGCAGTGGGACAACATGCACTGGGGGCATGCCGTCAGCAGGGACCTGGTCAACTGGACCGACCTTCCCATAGCCCTTGAGCCTCAGCCGGAAATTCACCGTGACCATACCCTGACCGGAGGCGCCTACTCGGGTTCGGCCATCCCGGTGGACGATCAGGGCTGCCCCTGCAAGGGCGACCTTGCCAGTGCCCTGCGGATCTACCTGACCCGCCACCTGGCCACTGTGGGCGATCCGTCCACGGTCGAGGAATGCCAGACCACCTGCCTGTGCGCCGACGGGATTCATTTCGGCCCAGAACAGGTCGCCGTCACCAGGCCAGACAAGGCCTTCGGACCAGACTTCCGCGATCCTAAGGTGGAGACCTCAACCGAAGGGGAGGGCGGAGACCAGCTCATGGTGGTCGCCACCAACCTTCCTGCCGGCGCTGCGAGGGCCGCTCTGGGCATGGAACCTGCCAGCACCCCTCCCGACAAGGGGGCCGCCGCCGATGGACAGCCCCCGGCCGGCCTCGCAGCGGACGGTGAAGAGGGCTGGTACACCACGGATCCCACCGGCGGCCCTGCCCCCAGGCAGGATGACCGCATCCCCGTCCTGGCGGCCTTCCGCAATCGGGGGCGCTGCCTGCAGGACGGCCCCTGGGAATATGACGGGGTCCTCCTGGCCGATTCGGGCCATGGGAAGTCCACCACCTACGAGTGCCCCGACCTCTTCCGCCTGGATGGGAGTCAGGTGGCCATGGCCGGACTCATGCAGTACCGGGACGCCCAGGGGAGGTTCCAACCCATCCGCTGGTACGCCGGCAGGCTCCATGGGGACCAGGCGGGGAAGCCGGAGCATGCGGGCGGAGGGACCTCAGGAGATGCCCCCGCAGACAGCCCCCTGATCATGCCGGCCCGGGGGGCCCGCCTGGACGTGATGTCCAGCGGGTGGTGCGACTTCGGTTCCTGTTATTATGCGGCCCAGACCTTCGAGGACGACCTGGGTCGCAGGATCGCCCTTGGCTGGTTGAGCGACTGGTTCGGGGTCAGGCCGAGGGTGAGGGGGGGCGCCAACGGGGCCATGTCCCTGCCCCGCCAGCTCCGCCTGCGCCGGGGCCGCCTCTTCTCAAAGCCCGTCAGAGAGGTTTACGACCGCCTCCTGGGAGCCACCCTTCTCCAGGCCGATGGGGTGGGGGGTCTGGTTTCCAGGCGGGTGGACGGATCCTACTACGCCAGGATCGACCTGTCGGGCCCGCAGGACTTCGACCTGAGGATCGCCACCTGCGGAAAGAGCCGTCTCGACCTGGTCAGGCAGGGTGGTGTCACGGCCTTGAAGACGCAGGGTGCGCCCACCGACGGCATCGATTTCACCAGCGGCCTGGACCGCGTGGACAGGGTGGAGGTCTTCCAGGACGGGGACATCACCGAAGTCTTCCTCAACGAGGGCGAAGCCGCCGGTGCCATCCTCTTCGCGGGCGATGGAAGCGGGGTTGACGACCTGGTTGGCGATTTCGCCATGAGCACCGACGGAGGCACCTTCGATGTCAGGATGCGGGCCCTGAAACCGGTCAGGTGACCACACCCAACATCCTGCGGCAATGAGAATGTTGTAGCGTAATGAGTTTGCGTGACGATTGATTCTCAAGTTGACCGGCAGGAGGGCAAGGCATGACGGGTCGGACAGGTGGCGGCACAACCCCTTGTGGAGTGAGGGAGGGGGGCGCCGCACACGGGGCCCGCAGGGCCGGGCGGGATGCCGGCAACCAGCTGGAGCGTGGTCTGAGCAACCGCCATGTCCAGTTCATCGCCATCGGGGGGACCATCGGCACCGGTCTCTTCCTGGGATCCGGCAAGTCCATAGCCCTGACCGGTCCCTCGATCGTCCTGGTCTACATAGGCGTCGGCCTGATCATGTTCCTGCTCATGCGCTGCATCGGGGAGCTCATGTACCGCAGCCCCGACCAACACACCTTCACCGTCTTCATCGCCCGCTACCTGGGAAGGGGGTGGGGGGCCTTCGCGGGCTGGTCCTACTGGATCGTCCTCATCCTCATCGGCATGTCAGAGCTGACGGCTGTGGGCACCTACTTCGTCACCTTCTTCGGCACCTTCGGAATCGACCTGGGCAGGTGGAGGGGGCTCATAGAGCTGGCCTTCCTCCTGGCCATGATGGCCGTCAACCTGATAGCGGTCAAGGCCTTCGGGGAGACGGAATTCTGGTTCTCGATGATCAAAATCACCCTGATACTGGCCATGATCATAACCTCCCTGGTCATGGTGGCGACCCACTTCAGGTACCCCGCCGTGCGGATGGAGGGTGCCGGCCAGATCAGCCCGGCCGGCCATGCCGGATTCGACAACATCTTCAAGGGTTTCTCCATGGCCCCCAACGGCTGGATGTCCTTCTTCATGAGCTTCCAGATGGTCTTCTTCGCCTATGAGATGATCGAGATGGTCGGCATCACCGTATCGGAGACCCGCAACCCCCGCCAGGTCCTTCCCAAGGCGATCAACGAGATCATCATCCGCGTGCTCATTTTTTACGTCGGAGCCCTGGTGGCCATCATGCTGATTGTCCCCTGGCGTTCCTTCAAACCTGATGCGGACGGCAACTTCGCCTCGCCCTTCGTCATGGTCTTCCGTTATGCCGGCGTCGATTGGGCTGCCGCCCTGGTCTTCTTCGTCGTGATCACGGCGGCCAGCTCTTCATTGAACTCCCTCCTCTACTCGGCCGGGCGCAACCTCTACCAGTTGGCCGAAAATGGTGCCAACCCGCTCCTCAGAGGCCTGCACACGGTTTCGAAGCGGGGGAGGGTGCCGGCCCGGGCCATCATCCTTTCCGCCTTCCTCATCCTCCTGTCGCCGGTCCTCCACCTCCTGCCGGGCTTCGCGAACACCTTCGTCCTCTTCACGTCCTGCTCCAGCGCGGTGATCATCTTCATCTACATCCTGACCCTCCTGGCCCACAGGCGCTACAGGGTCAGCCCCGACTTCATGCCGGACGGTTTCCTGATGCCCGCTTACAAGGTGACCGGAGGAGTGGCCATCGCCTTCTTCGTCATGGTCTACCTCTCCCTGTTCTTCGCAGCCGACACCAGGGTCCCCGCCATCGCAGGCCTGATATGGCTGGTGGTTTTCGGGGGCATCTGCCTGGCAAGGCACAGGGGGGTGGAAGCCGATGACGGTGACCGGGGCCCGGCCCCGGTCACCGGGGGCATGTGAGGTCAAAGGGGAAGGCCGGCAGACCCTGCTCGTTGTAGAGAGGGGCCGGCCCCCAGCTGCGCCAGGCGTAGCGGATCCGGAAGGCCCCCTCGACCGTCGTCCCCACGGGCGCGGGCAGGTCCAGCAGGACAGCCGGCTCCCCGCCTGCCGACCTGCGGGAAGGGGTCGCTGAGGTCCCCTCCCGGCCGTGTTCGACGATGGTCGCGGCGAGGTCGAAGGTCCTGCCGTCCTCAAGCACCAGGGAGAAGCCCGATTCCCCCGCCCTCCTCGTCTTCCGGCCTTGCGGAAGGCCTCCGTCGGCGGTCGGGCTTCCCGGGCAGGTCCCCACGAAATCCAGGTGGCGGGCGTGTTTGAAGGTGATGAGAACCTTCCCCCGCCCGCTCATGACCATTTGATGAGGGGTGGGGGATCCGGCTGTGATGTCCATCTGCCCATAGACCCTGTTGAGGACCATGTCTGCAAGCCGTTGGCCTGGCGTGGCCTTGTCGGCGGGATGTATGTTGTCGAATTCCCCGCAGTCCATGGTGCAGATCGTGTAGACCGCTTCCAGGTCCTGCCCCGCCTCCCACTGGGCCTGGCGAATGACCGGCCAGTGCAGGAGGTCCCGGCCGGCGGCGGCGCTGTCGTGGTCCGTCCATTGGGGCAGTTGGACTATCGCAAAGGGGAGGGGCCCCATCCTTCCGGACGGGCCTTCGGAGGGCAAGCGCCCATCCGGCTCGCCCTTGGCCGCCGGCCTCTGGGGCCTCACGGCATTTCTCCGCTCCGACCCTGCCGCCTGGGGTGTCCAGCGGGACCGCCACAGGCGGATGAGCTTTTCCAGAAGGGGCTTGTAGTCCCGACAGAATGGCTCGTCCTCTTCCCCTTGGTACCACAGAAAACCTGCCAGGGAGTAAGGGGCCACCCGGTCGACCATGGAGGTGAACCCGGCACAGGGCCTGTACATGGAGGTGTCCGTCATCGGCGGGGGCCAGGGGCAGGGTCCGCAGGCCGCGTCCACTTGGGCCTGGGTGAGTCCGGGGTGCTCCCTTTTCGTCGTCGTAACGGACTGGTTCCAGGAGTCGAAGCGGGTCTGCCACTGCCTTGTTTCGGCCTCCATGTCCGACCGGGTCTTCCCTTTCACGGCCTGGTGGAAGCGATCCAGATAGCTTTTCCCCTCGGGGCAGGACTCCAGGGTGGGCCGGTCCAGCCAGACCGAGATGGAGGTGCCGCCTATGTAACAGTCGATGATGCCGACAGGGGTCCCTTCGGGGAGCATCCGGCGCAGTCTCCGGGCGAAGTGATATGCCACGGCCGACATGGTTCCCAGTTGGCGCGAGGAGGCGGATAACCACCGGGACCTGGCTTCGGCGGCCGGGTCCACGCTCCCGGTCTTGGGGACGTTGAAAAAACGCAGGAGGGGGTCACGGCCCGTGTCCACGAACTGCTTCCCGTCCAGGCTGTTGCGCAATTCCAGTTCCATGTTGCTCTGCCCGCCCGCCAGCCAGACCTGGCCCACCAGGACGTCGGAGAAGACGAGTCTCTCGGTCCCGGAGGGACGATCGGCTCCGGCCGCCCCGTCGGAGGTCACAACCAGGCGGTAGGGTCCGGGGCCGTCGACCGGGTCCAACCAGGCGATCCACGGTCCGGACCCGCCCTGGGTCCTACGGAAGGTGGGCTGGGGGAGGGGGTCCCGGGCCGGGCGGGTTGCCTCATGTCCCGCCGCCCTGCGCACCACCCTGCCGCTGCCGTCGTACAGCTCCACCCTGACGGCGGAAGGGGCGGGGGCCTGACCGAAGACGGGGATGGGACGCCCGGCCTGGAGGACCATGTGGTCGTCGAAGATGGCGGCGACCTCCAGACCTCCCGCCCTCGTTCTCAGTGGGCCGTCTTCCACGCCCGGCAGGGGGGCGACTGGTCCGACACCGGGGGCCGGACCGGTGGCGGGCCGCCCGCAGGGGGAGCGGTCGTCTGGCTCAGGCATTCCAGATCCCTTCGCCCAGGCTCCGGATGTAGGCGGTCAGCTCGTCGGCCATCTCACGGTGCTCGGCCACCCGGGGGTGGCCGGGGGTGGCCGACCCGTTCCGGCTGTACAGGAAGTGGCTCACCCTCTCATCCCCCACCTCCCGGCAAACCTGGTCGATAGCCCTGTCCCAGGAGAGGTCATGGATGAGGATGGTGGTGGTCAGGATGATATGGGCCCGGGGATGGAGACCGAAGAGGGTGTGGATGAACTCCACGTAGCGGGTCCGCCAGAGGCGGGCCTGGACCCCTTCATAGTCATCGGCCATGAAGTCGGCGGGGTGTGAGTCGTTCTGACCCAGGGCGACGACGATGACCTGGGGGTCGTAGGCTTTGGGATCCCAGGTCTTGACGCGGCCCAGGGCCGGGTTGTACTCCACCTTGTCCCAGATGCTCTCCATGCCCAGGTAGTCGGGTCCGTTGAACCATCCGATGCCGTCCAGGAGGGAGGCCCCTCCCTGGGAGATGTCATGCAGCTGGGCATTGAGGTTGCGGGCTGTCATGGCTGCGTAGGAGTACCAGGAATTGCTGTAGGGGGTCAGGTCGGCCGGTGGGTCTTCACGGCCCAGATAGCAGCTGGCCTCGTTGCGTTCCCCGCAGGAGACCGAGTCCCCGAAGACCTCCATCCGGCGGGAGGGGAGGGGGGTTTCGGGAGGCGTCACACCGGCCCCCCGGTCAACCTCGATGCCGAGGAGGGTCAGGTAGTGCTGGCCATCCTGCCTTTTGAAGATGACGGCCTCATGCTGGATGTCCGGCAGGTCTCCGGCGGCCCTCAGCTCCACCGGGACCCCGTCGTGGTCGATGGGGAGGCTGGTCTGGACCCCGTCGATGATCACCCCCAGGTGGCTGGGTCCGTTCTGCCTGCGGTTGATCACCTTCAGGCCCAGGCTGGTTCCGGTGAAGCGGAAGCGGACCTGGGTGTAGGGGAAGACCCAGACCGGGCCCTTGGGGTCGTCCCAATCGATACGGCCCATATACTGCAGGGCCGGGTCGTCCGGTTCAATCAGGCGGGTTCGTCTTGCTGAGGGCATGTCGTCCTCTCCTCCCTGCCGGGCATTGGAACAGCTTTCTTTCGGGAGGGGGCCGCCCCGGCTGGCCTCCCCCGCAGAAGGGGATGCACTGAAACGCATCATGTCTGCCCGCCTTCGCTGGCTACCAGGATAGCCCACGGGCGGTTTCCGTAGCACCTGGCCCCCTGCGGGGATGCAAGGATAACTGAAGCGATTCAGTGTCATTTCACCCCTTCCCGAAGAGAGGCCGCGTCCCTTGGCTGCCGACGACGTTCCCCGACAAACTGTCTGAATATCAAGGTTTTCAAAGCTCCATTGGCAGTCGGGAACCGTCATCGGCGGGCCCTGTCCTCCCCTCCTCCCTGGTGGAGCCAAGGGGGGCCGCCCCCTATTGAGAGGCCTCCAACCGAGACATGACAATAACTTAACCGGTTGACAAACCTTCTGCTTGTCGGCTATCTTTGGATGTGTTGATCCTACGGCTGCAAAGGAAGGAGTTGGGGAATCGACGGCTGTCGGGAAGATTCATCGAGGAAACCGACCGGCCGGTGGAACTTGGATGGGGCGGGATGACGACAAGGTCATCGATTCCGGCAGGGCCACCAATCACATGGGACCAGCCAAGACTATCAATGAGGAGAGTTGCTTTGAAGACTGTAAGAAAATTCGTGACAGCATGTATAGCAGGAGCCTGCGCCGCAGGTCTGACGGCTTGCGGTGGTGGTGGCAGCACCCCGGCCGCGGGCGGGTCCGAGGGCGAAGGCCTGACATATCCGAAAATCGTGCTCGGGCAGACGGGCAAAGACATCAAGACCAGCATCAAGCTGTTCAACCATAAGACCGACATGGCGGTCGATACTTATCCGGGCAAGAACTGGAAACAGTATGTGGCCGACTTCAACAAGATGTATCCGAACATCAAGGTCCAGGTGGAGACCGACACCAACTATGCCAGCGATGCCCTTACCCGCCTGCAGGGCAAGAACTGGGGGGACATGATGATGATCCCCGCCGTCGACAAGGCTGACCTGGCCACCTATTTCCTCTCATTCGGCACCAAGGAAGCCATGAGCAAACAGATTCGCTGGTATAACCAGTCGGAGTACGGCGGCCAGGTGTATGGGATTCCTTCCAATGGAAACGGCCTGGGAATCGTCTACAACAAGCGAATTTACAAGGAGGCGGGAATCACCGCCCCCCCGCGCACGCCGGATGAGTTCATCGCCGCCCTCAAGGCCATCAAGGAAAAGACCAAGTCCACCCCTCTGTACACCAACTATGCGGCCGGCTGGACCATGGGGGCCTGGGACGGGTACATAGGCGTGAATGCGACCGGCGACGCCAAGTATCAGAATCAGGAGCTCCTGCACACCAAGAACCCCTTCTCCGACCCCAAAGACGGGACTCATGCCTATAACGTCTACAAGATTCTGTATGACGCCGTGGCTCAAGGCCTGACCGAAAACGATTATTCGACCACGGATTGGGAGTCCAGCAAGGGGAAGATCAACAGCGGCGACATAGCCACGATGGTGCTGGGCGCCTGGGCCGTATCGCAGTGCAAGAATGCCGGAAACAAGCCCGATGACGTCGGTTACATGCCCTTCCCCATCAGCGTGGGCGGGAAGCAGTACACGGTTTCGGCCGGGGACTATGCCTTCGGCATCAACAAGAACTCCGATAAGGATCATCGTGACGCTTCCATGATCTTCATCAAGTGGATGACCGAGAAGTCCGGTTTCGCGAAGAACGAGGGCGGCATTCCCACCGAGCTTTCCGATACCTCCATGCCGGACGCATATTCCGAATTCAAAGACGTGAAGTTCCTGGAGGATCTGCCTGCCGTCAAGGGGGAAGAGGACCTGGGCAACACGCTCAACTCGGATTCGGAACTGGCCATCAACACCAACGGCAACGCCCGCATACAGACCATCGTCGAGCACGCCTCCAAGAAGGACAAGTCCTATGACGACCTGGTCAAGGAATGGAACGGCAAGTGGAACGATGCGCTGAAAACGGAAGGCGTCGATGTCAAATACGACACGGTCGTGAAATGACCGCAAGGTCGGTCTGACCGGTCAGGGCCGCAGGCGCGGCGGCGTCCGCGGCCCTGGGCCGTTCAGGCCTTGTATGCGGTTGGCGTCGGATCGGGCGCCAATCCGAAGAACCGATTGTGCAAGGAAGGTTTCATGACATCAGCATCCATGCAAACAGCCGCCCCTGAAGCGGTACCTGTCAACTCCAGACCGGTCAATTGGCGCAAGGTGGGCATAATCGTGGCTTTCTGCGCCATCCCCCTCACCCTGCTCGTGGTCTTCACCTATCTCCCCTTCGGGCAGATGGTCGGTTTCAGCTTCTACAGGATGAAATACATAGGGGTCCCCAAGTGGGTGGGTCTGCAGAACTACGCTCAGATCTTCACCAGGCCCGACATCCTCCCCTCCCTCAAGCTGAGCCTGTATTACATGGCGGGGTCGGTGATCCACATCTGCCTGGCCCTGTATCTGGCCACCATACTCAGTTTCCGTGTCGTGGGGGGCAACCTCTTCAAAGGCCTCTTCTTCTTCCCCTACCTGATCAACGGGATCGCGGTCGGGTTCATCTTCAAGTTCTTCTATACCAGGGGTTTCATCTTCGACAGCGTCCTGCAGTGGTGCGGTTTCAGCCTGAATTCCCTGCCGTATTGGCTCAAGGATCAGTCCATCAACAACTGGTCCCTGGTCGGTGCCTCGGTCTGGCGTTATATGGGACAGACCATGATCCTCTTCATAGGGGCCATCATGTCCATCGACAGGTCCCTGTATGAGGCCGCCGAGATCGACGGGGCCAATAAGTTCCATGAGTTCCGTTACATCATCCTCCCCAGCATCAAGACCATTCTCGTGCTCAACGTGATCCTGTCCGTCACAGGAGCGCTGAGCGTCTTCGAGATCCCCTTCGTCATCACCACCGGGGCCAACGGGACCGGAAGCTATTTCGTCCTCATGGACAGGATCGCCCACACCAACCAGAAGGTCGGTCTGGCTTCGGCCATGGCCGTGGTGCTCCTTGTGGTCATTCTGGTTTTCGCCCTGTTGCAGCAGATCTTCTTCAAATTCGCCTTCCGGAACCAGGATGACGGCACAAAGGCGGCCCGTCGCAGGGAACGCCGGATCCGCAAGGGACGCAACCGCGTGGGGGTCAAGGCGGCCCCGCTGGTCTCGCTCAAGAGGCCGGGGGCGGCGGCTCGGACGGAAGGAGCTGACTGATGTCGGACACGATCATTGAATCCCGCCCCACGGCCATCCGCAAGGACGGCCTGGTGGGATCGCGCATCAAGAACGGGCTGTTCACCTTCCTCAAGTACTTCTCCCTGGTCTTCCTGGCCTTCTGGTTCGTCCTGCCCCTGGTCAGCTGCCTGATCACCGCGGCCAAGACGGACAAGGAATACGCGACGACGACGGTGACCCAGCTTCCGGAGAACTGGTTCAATCTGGGCAGTTACATCAATGCCTTCAAGCTGTCCAACATGGGGGTGGCCTTCCGCAACTCGGCCATCGTCCTGGTGGTGGTGCTGGTGTGCACCACCCTGATAGGGACCCAGCTGGCCTATGTCCTCAGCCGGTTCACCTTCCCCGGCAACACGCTGATCCGCGGGCTGTTCACCGTCGCCGCCCTCCTGCCCGGCATCGCCATGCAGGTGGCCCTCTACAAGATCATGGTCAACCTCCATGCGGTCAACTCCCTGTGGGGTTACATGATCATGTCCATGGGGACGGATGTCATCTCGATCTACGTCTTCATCCAGTACTTCGAGAACATCCCCATCTCCCTCGACGAGTCGGCCATAGTGGACGGGGCCTCCTACTTCACCGTCTACTCGCGCATCCTCCTCCCCCTGCTCAAGCCGGCCATCGTGACCTGCGTGATCATCAAGGGGGTCGGGGTCTACAACGAGTACTATGCCGCCAATCTGTACCTGCAGAGCCCGGAGCTGAAGACGGTGGCCATCGCCCTCTACACCTTCACCGGCCCGCAGGGGAGCAAGTACAACCTCATCTGCGCCGGGGTCATCCTGACCCTCCTGCCCATGCTCGTCCTCTTCCTTCTCTTCCAGAAGCAGATATACAACGGCATCGCCGCAGGGGCCGTCAAGGAATGAACCGCAGAGCCGACAACATCCCGGAAGGGGAAAGAAACCGCATGACCCACATGCCAAGCACATTCGTCCCGATCGATTCAGGCTGGACCGTAAGGGCCCTCAACCCCCAGGAGGCCCCGGCCGACCTGCGTGACAGGCTGGCCCGGGGGGTCCCGGCCCGGGTCCCCGGGGAGGTGACCCTTGACCTGGTCAGGGCCGGACTCATCCCGGACCCCTTCGACGGGGCCAACGAGGAGAGCCAGCAGTGGATAGGCGACATGGACTGGTCTTACTCCTGCCTCTTCCGATGGGGGACCGGGGGCGAGGACAGGCAGGACCTGGTCGCCTACGGCCTGGACACTGTGGCCTCGGTCAGCCTCAACGGAAGGCCGGTGGCCCATACCTGCAACTATCACCGCTCATACCGCTGGCCGGTCGACGGCCTCTTGCAGGAGGGGGAGAACAGGATCGAGGTGGCCTTCTCCTCGCCGGTGCGCCACACCGAGGACATGGAGGCCCTGAGAGGGCATTACTTCCATACCGAACACCACGCCTTCAACCAGCTGCGCAAACCGGCCTACCAGTTCGGTTGGGATTGGGGGATAGACGTGGCCAATGCCGGGATTTGGCGGCCCATCGGCATCGACTCCTGGTCCGGTGTGCGGATTCGGGCCGTCCGCCCCCTGGTCGACGTGGACCCTGACGGCGACGGCCTCCTGAACGTGACCTTCGATGTGGAGCGGGCAGTCCGATCAGGGGAGGAACCGGTCCCGTTCGTCCTGCACCTGCACGGGCAGGGGACGGACCTGACCTGCCGGGGCCAGGTGGAGGCCGGCCGCAGTTCGGCCGCGATCAGCCTCAGAGTCCCCCGGGTACGTCTGTGGTGGCCGGCCGGCTATGGCGACCACCCCCTTTACGATCTCGAAATCAGGGCGGGAGAAGGGACGGGCCGGTCGTGCTGGCAGGGCAGGGTGGGCTTCCGCACCGTCCGTGTCGACACCAGGGCGGATGGGGAGGGCAGACCCTTCCAGATCATCGTCAATGGCCTGCCGATCCATGCCCGCGGTTACAATCTGGTCCCTCTGGATGCCTTCCCCTCCAGGGTCGGCCCGGAGGACTGCCGTCGCCGCATCGAGGACCTGTCGGAATCCAACTCCAACATGGTCCGGGCATGGGGAGGCAGCGTCTACGAGAGTGACGACTTCTACGACCTGGCCGACGAGGAGGGGATCATGGTCTGGCAGGACTTCATGCTGGCATGTGCGGCCTACCCCGAAGATGCGGCCACCCGGGCGGAAGTGGAAGCCGAAGCCGTGGAACACATCAACCGCCTGTCGTGTCACCCCAGCCTTGTGGTCTGGAACGGTTCCAATGAGAATTACGTGGCCTACGCCCAGTGGGCGGGGTTCAAGGAATCACTCAGGGACGATGATCTGCCGGTCAACGAGTACGGGTATGGCGAAAAGGGATGGGGCGACCTCTACTATTCGCATATCTTCCCCGCCCTGCTGGCCCGGCTGGACCCCACAAGGATCTACCTGCCCAGCTCCCCGATGAGTTTTTCCAAATACGTCGACGCCAACCAAGACACTGACGGGACCATGCACATCTGGGATGTGTGGAACCGGGCCGACTACCGCAGGTACGCCGACTACAGGCCCCGCTTCGCCGACGAGTTCGGCTACCAGGCCCCCCCGGCCTGGAGCACCCTGACCCGGGTGGTCCACGACAGCCCCTTGGACCCCTTCGGCCCCCAGATGCTGGTCCACCAGAAGGCGGCGGGAGGCAATATCAAATTGGCCAGGGGGATGCGTTCCCACCTGACTCCGGGCGACTTCGACGATGTGAGTTACACGGGGCTGCCTGACGGCACCGGACCGGCAACCCAGCGTGAGCTGCCCGACGGGAGCCGGACCGACGGAGGGCACTCCTGGCTCATTCCAGGCGACCGCTGGGCGGATATGGAGGACTGGCACTGGGCCTGCCAGCTGCAGCAGGCGCAGGCCATCCGGTTCGGGGTGGCGCACATGCGCTCGCTGGAGCCCTTCAACGCGGGCGCACTGATCTGGCAGCTCAATGACGACTGGCCCGTGGTCTCCTGGGCGGCCGTGGATTATGACGGCCACCGCAAGCCCCTGTGGTACGTCTCCCGGGACGTCTTCGCCCCCTGCCTGGCCACCATCCAACCCAGGGTCTCCCAATCCCGCAGGGCGGAACACAGCTGGGAGGGTTCGCCCGTCGGGCCCGACCGTCTGGCCCTGGTCCTGGTCAACGACACCAGGACGCCGTGGAAGGGGTCCTGGAAGGTGACCCGACAGACCATCGATGGACAGGTTCTGGCCGCACAGGACCTGGAGGCCGATCTGTCGGGTCCGGGGCAGGCCTGTCTCCTTCTGGACCCGCAGGTGGCAACCTGTGATGACCCTGCCAGGCAGGTCCTTGTCGCATCGCCGGCCGACGACCGGCAGGGCCCCTTCTCCCGGGTCATCTACAATCCGGCCGAGGTGGTGGACCAGGCCCTGGACCCCTCCCCCCTCCAAGGGCATGTGGAAGCTGTCGAACATGGCTACCGGCTCACCCTGGATGCCCGGTCCTATGCCCGTGACATCTTCTGCATGGTGGACAAGGTCGATCCTCAGGCCCGCATCGACGGCGGCATGGACACCCTCCTGCCGGGTGAGTCGCTGGTCTGGAGCATAAGCACGGAAGCGGTTGTGGACCCATCGGCCTTCCTGGACCCCAGGGTCCTGCGCAGCGCCAACGATTTGAAGGCGGCCAGACGGGGTTAGCCGCCGGTCCCGGCCCTCCCCGGCCCTCGGTCCGGCAAGAGGTGCGGGGGTCGGGAAACCCCGCACAGCCATGGTCGACCCGGCGTGACGGGTCGGTTCGGCCAGGGCCTTTCAGTCCCTCAACCCTATACTGGCGGTACCGTATCTGGTGGCATCGCTTCGCGTTCGGCCGCTTGCGCCCTCCTTGCCGCCAGGAGGGAACTCTGCCATCATCGTTTCACGGGAATGGGGGACAGCATGACGCTTCCGAAGTCCAAGACCACGATTTCCGATGTCGCCAAAACCGCCGGGGTCTCCAACAGCGCCGTCTCATACGCGCTCAACGGGAAGCCGGGGGTGTCCGAAGACACCAGGGCCAAGGTGCTCGACGTGGCCGAGCGCCTTGGCTGGCGGCCCAACAGCGCCGCCAAGGCCCTTTCGGATGCCAAGACGCACAATGTCGGCCTGGTGCTGACCTACGACACGGGAGTCCTCTCGGTCGAGTCCTACACCATGGAGCTGATTGCCGGTCTGACGGCCGAATTGGAGACCGAGGGTTACTCGCTCCTCCTGCGTTCCTCCCCCAGTCACGTGGAGGAGAGGTCCATTCTCAAGGAGTGGATCGCCGCCGGGGCTGTCGATGCGGTCCTGATCATGAACGTGGAATTGGGAGACTCCCGCATCGACCTCTTCAAGGAAAAGCCCACCGTGCCGGCGCTGGCCCTCTGTGACGCCTCCATGGCCGGCGGCCTGCCGGCCCTGGCCGACGACGAGGGAGGTGCCGCCCACCTGATAGTGGACTACCTTCATGAACTGGGCCACGAGTACATCGCCCGGATTGCAGGCCCCGAAATGCTGGAGCACACCTTCATACGCGACAACGCCTTCGTGGACGAGGCAGCTGAGCTGGGGCTGCGGTACAGCTGCTTCCATACGGATTACTCCCCGCAGGGAGGGGAACGGTGCACACGTCGCCTCCTCTCCCTGCCCGACCGGCCCACGGCCATCGTCTACGACAACGACGTCATGGCCCTCTCCTCCCTGCAGACCATCGGGAAGATGGGGTTCAGGGTCCCTGACGACCTGTCGGTCGTTTCGTGGAACGATTCCTTCATGTGCGAGGTGAGCCGGCCAACGATAACAGCGCTCAACCGGGATGTCGTCAGGAGGGGGTCCAAGGCGGCCACGATGCTCCTCTCCCTGATCGACGGCCGTCAGGTCGAGTCGGTTCAGCAGGAAGACAATGAGCTCATCTTCCGCCAGTCCAGCGGTCCTCTGGGGGTTCATCCCCGTCGGGGGCAGGGCCACATGGAGTGAGGCCGCCGGTCCCTATCCCCGTCCTATCCCCGCCCTGTCCATGAGGACCGTGTCCAGCCAGGCCGAAGCCGAGGTGAGGATTATGCTCCAGAAGAAGACCGTGAATGGCAGACCCCCCGGTATGAGGACGGAGACCAGGACGGGCAGGACCTGGAGGGCGGTCATTACCAGGGCTGTCAGGGGGTGGAGGAGGGCCAGCCGGGCCGACCGCTTCACCTGCTTCCAGGCGGACAGGCCGCCCGACGAGGCAAGGGGGAAGACGAAGGCCGTACCGGCCAGAACCAGGCAGATCAAGGTGAGGGTGACCCCATAGGCCAGGGAGGCCAAGTCCGTGTCCTCCATGGCCCTGGATGCGTACCAAAGGTCGAAGGCCGACAGGCCGATGAAGGTCAGGTAGAGGAGGGTCAGGACCAGGGAGGTGGTGAAGCGCCGGCCAAAGGCCCTGAAGAAGCGGCTCAGGATGTGGGTGTCCTCCTGACGGCGCAGCCCCTGGACCAGGTCGAACATGGCCGATGTGGAGGCCCCTATCGTCACGATGGGCAGGCAGCAGACCAGCCAGATCATGTTGACCACTGCCAGGTCGCCCAGGGTCGACATGAAGTCGTTGAAGGGGCTGTCCTGTCTGAAGGCTTTCACTGACCCACCCCTCTCCGGCGCTCCTTGTCGGTCCCCTTGTCGGTCCCCCCGTCCAGGTGCCAGCCGGGCAGGTGTCCGGCCCCGGCCAGGAAGGCTTCGGCGGTATGGCGATGGCGGGTGTTGCCGACGATGCCCACCAGGACCCTCCCCTCTGCCCCCTGCCCGGGAGCGCCCTGCCGGCCGTCGCCGGCGGCGGCATCGATGTGGTAGGCCACCCCGTAGGGGGCCAGGGGGCCCTTGCCGGAACCGTCATAGTCCATGTCCTGGTAGTCCCCGTCGTCGAAACCGGGGTAGGAGGCCACAGCCCCTTGGAAGTCCGCGGTTCGGGAGGCGGGGAGGGGGGACAGGTAGCCGAACCCCGCCAGCAGGGCGAAGGTGTCTGCCGGTGCCACGATCAAATCGACGGCTTGGGAGTTCAGCATGGTCTGAAGTTTGTTCAGACCGTCTTCCGCCATGATGAAACCGGTGTCGACCACAAGGCCGTCACGATGTCCGCTGGGCATTCCCAGGGACTTGGCCGCCTCATCCTGGAAAGTCTGGCCGCCCTCCGGTCCCAGGGCCCTGTCGAAGGCTGCAAGGTAGAGCCTTGGGCCGGGTGGGGGGCTTATGAGATGAGCGAGGAGGAACCCTATGACCGCCAGTGCCGTGACGGCCACCAGGAGCCGGGCCAGAAGTTCCTGCCGGAAGTAGGGCCACCGCCTGTCCGGGGGGAGGGAGACCAGGGTCCTCCACCTGCCTTGCGGAGGTTGCGATGAACCTGCCAGGTCGAGGACAGCCTGCGTCCGGCCCGAGGCTGCGTTCGTGGCCTGGGGCCCAGCAGGCCCTCTCGGGTCTTCCTGTCGGTCCATGGTCGCCTCCCGCTTCCTCGTAGACGGATGGGTCAAAGGAGGGAATCCGCCGTTGGCAATCAGTATAGGTCATCAAGGGGGTTGACTGTACCGATTAAGTCATACTGGTACATGGATTATCGGTCTGTGCCTTCCCGGCTGCCATCCGGAGGCTCCTCCCCCACGAAAAGGAGTCGTATACCGCTGGGCTCCACAAAAGTCAAGTCTGTTTTTCCCGGCAATTCGGCGATAGATTGTCCCATGTACGAGCCGGGTCTTGGAATGCCCGGCGGAGGCTGCGGTGAGAGAAGGTAGGAGATGCCCGTCGGGAATGCAAAATCCGGGAAGTTGGCCCGTCCGGCCTCCGTCCTGGCATGTCTTTGCCTTCTCCTTCTCGCGGTCTTCCTGCCCGGTCTTTCCGCCACTGCCGCACCCGCCCCCGGTGATGACACCTGGTCCCATGTGGCCCAGGGGGTCTTCGATGAACTGGAAGAGGGGCGGAAGGCTTACGGTTCGGGCGATCAGGCCGGGGCCGCCTCCGATTTCATGACCGCCTACAATACGGAGTATGTGGGCACCAGCTTCGTCAGCGCCCTGACCGATCTCCTCGGACAGGACCGGAAGGTGGCACTGGACAAGCAGTTCCAGACCCTCCAATCCCTGCCATACACCCCTGACAGCCAGGTGGCCATAGACGGTCAGATACAATCCATCAAATCCGCCCTGAGCGAGGCGGCGACCAAGATGGATGCCGACCCCTCCCTGGCCAAGCCCAATGAGTACGTGAAGGCCCAACAGGACAAGATCAAGGCGGAGCGCAAGAAGCTGGATGCCGCCAAGGTCCATAAGAACAACGGGAAGGGCGACAAGACCTGGACCGAGGTCGCCAAGGAGATGACCCCCATCCTGGATGAGGCCTACCGGCAGGCGAAGCAGGGCCAGGGCCGCAAGGGGGCCGACCTGGTCAACAAGGCCTACTACCAGTATTACGAGAAGCTGGGCTTCGAAAAGAACGTGATGAACGCCATCAGCGGCAACCGGGTTTCGGAGGTGGAGTACCAGTTCAAACAGTCCCGCATGGCCATGAGCGGGGGCGAGTCGCCCGAAAAGGTCAAGACGCTGGTCGAGGACCTCAAGAAGATGCTGGTGACGGATGCAGCCGAATTGGATGGGGGCGCTGCCGGTGATGTGAGCGGCCTGACGACCTTCTTCACCTCGGCCTTCGGTCAGGCCTTTGTGGTCCTGCTGCGCGAGGGGCTGGAAGCCATCCTGGTCGTCGCCGCCATCATCGCCTATCTGGTCAAGACCGGTTACAAACACACCATCAGCTACATCTACTGGGGAATCTTCGCAGGCCTGGCGGCCAGCGGTGTGGTGGCCATCCTTTTCACCCTCCTCTTCAACGGCAACGGCCCCGAACAGGAAATCCTGGAGGGGGTGGTGGCCCTGGTCGCCATGGTGATGCTTCTCTATACCAGCAACTGGATGCTCTCCAAGTCCTCGGTGGAATCCTGGAACAGGTACATCAAGAACAAGACAGTGGCGGCGATTTCCACAGGGTCCGTCGTATCCCTGGCGATGCTCTCCTTCCTTGCGGTCTTCCGAGAAGGCGCGGAGACCGTCATGTTCTACCAGGCCATATTCGCCATGGCCCCCAGCGGGACACGTGAAATCTGGATGGGCTTTGCCGCCGCGGCCGTCCTCCTGGTCATCATCTTCGCACTGATCCGATTCACCTCCGTGAGGATACCGATCAGGCCCTTCTTTATCATCACGAGTGCCCTCATGGCCATCATGGTGGTCATCTTCGCCGGTGGCGGCGTCCATGCCCTGATCGAGGGTGACCTGGTCCCGGCCACCTACCTGCCCGGGGTCCCGACCAGCGATTGGATCGGGCTCTATCCCTACGTGCAGACCATAGGGGCCCAGGCGCTCGCACTGGTTGCGGTCGTGGCCCTCTTCGCCGTCTCCTACGTGAGCAAGCGGCGGCACGAAGGTGAAGGGAAGGCCTCCACGGAGGACAGGGACCGGCCCGCCACCCAGATGGACCGTTAAGACGTAAGCCCGGGCACAGGGCTTATACAAAGATCAACCGAACAAAGGAAAATCAATGAAGCATGGAAAACTTGCAGCCCTGGCGGCCCTGATGCTTTCCGGTGTGCTGGCCCTGTCCGGGTGCGGCGGATCCAACGCCCAAGGGGTGAAGGAAGCCCCGTCCGCAGGTGCCACCGCCTCGAAGTCCAAGGAGGATGACAAGGCCAAGGACGACAAGGCCAAGGATGACGATAAGTCGAAGGACGGCGGCAAGTCCGCCGGATTCGAAGAGATCCCCATCCCGCCTGAGGACCAGCAGAAGGGCCCGCTCAACATCGGCACGGTCTTCTTCCAGCCGATCGACATGGAACCGGCCAGCATGGGTCTGAAAGCGGCTGATTCCAGCCTCCATCTCGAGGCCGACATACACGCCTTGGAGAACAACGACCTGGGGTACGCGAAGGGCGACTTCGTGCCGGACCTGACCGTCAACTACACGATCCAGGACAAGAGCGACCCCAACAACAAGCAATCCGGCACCTTCATGCAGATGAACGCCTCGGATGGACCCCACTACGGTGCCAACATAAAGTTGGACAAGGCCGGCTCCTACAAGTTGACCTACTCCATCGAATCCCCTGCCAAAAAGGGGTGGATGCTCCACGTGGACCCGGAGACCGGTGTCAAGGGCCACTTCTGGAACGAACCCATCGTGGTCAGCTGGGATTGGGACTACACACCGCACCAGTGGTGATCGATCACTTCGGGCGATAGGGGGTCGGTCCCGTTCCGGCCCCCCTGCCGCCCGGGTCGTGTTTCGGGCGGTTCCCTCTCGGCCCCCCGCCCCCGCAGATGGGTGTGGGGGGCCGCCTGGGAAGGTGACCGGGGCAGGGAATCAAATTCAATGACAGCGCACGTTCTGATGTGCGGGAAAGGTGGTCGGGATGCTTGAGCAATTCGTCACGGTCCTGCCAGGTACGCTCGCTCCCGCCCTCCTGGTCATGGTCTTCAGTGTCCTTCTGTCGGTCGGGGAAGGGCGGGACAAACCGTTCAGCTCCTCATGGAGGGGATGGGGGCTCGCCCTGGGGACGGTTGCAGCCGTGGTCTTCGCCCTCCTGCGCGCGACAGCGGTCCTCGACAGGAGGACCATGGTCAATTACCCGACCCTGATCGCCTGTGTGGTGGTCGATATTGCGGCCTTGACCGTGGTCCTCCTTGCGCGACGGGTCACGGAGGATTGGCACCAGCACCGTGTCCTCCTCCACCTGTCGAACGGTACCGCCGCCCTGGCCGTCTTCCTGACGGTCTTCCGGGCCCTGCCTGATGTGATTCTCAGGCTGACGGCCTTCGTCGAGCCGGGGGCGCCGGTATTCACCTCGGACATGCTCCTGCGGGCCCTCGGCTTCTTCCTCGGCATCCTCGCCGCCATCGTCGTGGCCGCGGTGTTCAGGACCATGAGGGCCACATGTTCCTACCGGGCCTTCACTGTCACCTCTTTCCTCCTGGTCTTCCTCATCCTGGTGCAACATGCCACCGACCTCTTCGCCATCATGCAGACGACCGGCGATCTGGTGCTCCGGGGGACCGCGTTCAGGCTGATGTCGATCTTCTATAATTCCAGCCTGAAACTCGTCCTGGCTCAGACTTGCATTTTCCTCATACCTGCCGCCGCCTGCCTGATCGCCGGTTTCCGGCTCCCCCTCAATGGGGAGGATGCGGCTCACACCCGTTTGAACAAGGCCTTCAAGCGCAAGGCCTTGGCCTCGGCCGTCTGGAGCCTCGTGGCCATGATCGGCGTCACCCTGACCCTCACGGTCGGCGTGGCCCAGGTGAACAAGGTCCCGGTCCTCTCCCCCCCTGAGGAGTATTCGTTGAGCTCGGGAACCGCCACCATCCAGTTCGCCAAGGTGGATGACGGCCATCTTCACCGCTTTGAGTACAAGGCCAAGGACGGCACCGTCATGCGCTTCATCATCATCAGGAAGCACGGGGCGGCGTACGGAATCGGTCTCGACGCCTGTGAGAACTGCGGTGATGCCGGTTATTACGAAAAGGACGGCAAGATCATCTGCAAGAAGTGCGACGTGGCCATCAATCTCGCCACCATCGGCTTCAAGGGGGGTTGCAACCCCATACCGCTGCCCTACAAGACCACCAAGGGAGCCATCCTGATCCAGACGGCCGACCTTGACGCCCTGTCCTCACACTTCAAGAGTTAGGGGCCGTTCGCATGTTCTTTCTCAGGATGATAGCCAGGTCATTCAGCAGGCAGTTCAGCAAGAGGATCCTGATTGCTGTCACGGTCTGCCTTTCCGCATGTGTGGCCGTGGCCATGCTGGGGGTGGTCTTCGACGTGGGTGACAAGTTGAATGCGGAACTGTCGACCTATGGCTCGAACATCACCGTCCAGCCCAAATCGGATGCGGTCGTCTCCGACCTGTACTCCACGGATCAAACAGGCCGGGACCAGGATGGCTCCGCGCAGGCGGGCGGACAGGGCGACCTGCCGGGGGCCTATCTCAAGGAGTCGGATGTGCCCAAGATAAAGACCATTTTCTGGGCCTTCAACATCACCGACTTCGCGCCGCAGCTCAACATCAGGACCCAGGTGGACGGCAATCGCGTCCCGGTGGTGGGCACCTGGTTCGGCAAGACGATCCGGATGGACAGCGGGGAGAGCACGGTGGCCGGTGTCAAGGGTCTGCGTCCCTGGTGGAAGGTGGAGGGCCGTTGGGCCCGGGACCCTACAGCCGGTTCCCAGCCGGAGGCCATGATCGGCAAGGACCTTGCCGCCCGGTTGGGGGGCAAGGCGGTCGGGGACCAGGTGACCATGTCGATGGGGGGCAGGAAGGTCGCCGTCACCATCGTCGGGGTGTTCGACTCCGGTGACGACGATTCAGGGGCCCTGTACGTCCCCACGGCCACGGCGCAGGAAGTGGCCGGTCTGAAGGACCAGGTGGACCGGGTCGAGGTCAAGGCCCTGACAACACCTGAGAACGATCTGGCCCGCAAGGCCGCCCGCAACCCGGCCGCCCTCTCCCAGGACGAGTGGGAAACCTGGTATTGCACGGCCTATCCTTCGGCCATCGCTTACCAGATCGAGGAGGCCATCCCCGGGACCGTGGCCAAACAGGTCAGGCAGGTGGCCGCCCTGCAGGGCGATGTCCTTCAGAAGACGCAGGCCGTCATGATTCTCATGACCGTCCTCAGCCTCCTGGCCGCTGCCATAGCCGTGGCGAATCTCATGGCAGCCACCATTTCTGAGCGGTCGTCCGAATTCGCCCTCCTCAAGGCCATCGGGGCCACCGACGGGGCCGTCTCCCGCCTGGTCCTGGCCGAAACCGCCGTGATCAGCCTGGTGGGCGCACTGGCAGGCGCCCTCCTGGGTTCAGGGGTGGCCCAAATCATCGGCCGTGTGGTCTTCGGCTCCGGCATAACCATGCGTCCCATGGTCTTTGTCCTGGTCTTCGTCCTCCTCACGCTGACCATATTGGCCGCCTCGGTTTCGTCCATACGTTCCATACTGCGGCTGCGACCTGCGGAGGTGCTTCATGGCAGGTGAGATGAGAGAGCCCGGTGTCGGCAGAGGGCACCGGCCCATGACCAACACCCGCATGTTCCTGACCATGCTTTTCGGTGCGGTTTTCCGCCGGCGGGGCAGGGCCACCATGGCCGTGGTCGCGTCCATGGTCGGGGCGGCCACCCTATTCTGCCTGGCCGCAGTCTGCCTGGAGGTCCCCAGTCAGATGAATCAGGAGATGAGGGCATACGGGGCCAACCTGGTGGTCACCCCAATCGAGCAGGCGGGTAAGTCCAAGGCCGGCATCGAGGAGGGCATGGTGGAGCACACCACGGAGATGGTCACTTCCAAGACCCCAGCCAGGTACGCCACCTACCGTTACGAGAACGTGCGCGTCAATGCGGGGTCGTACCTGATGGCCGGGATCGACCCGGCCAAGGTGCATGAGCTGAACCATCATTGGAGCGTCGAGGGCGGATGGCCGGACAAGGGGTCGGTCATGGTGGGGGAGGACCTTGCACAGACCATGGGTCTCAAGGTCGGAAGCAGGGTCTCGCTGAGCTACAGGGCTTCCGACAACAATGGAGCCCAGACGCAGGCGGCCGGGGACGGGGATGACGACGACGGGCAGAGCGCCGCCGACAAGGCCCTGAGCAAGGAGTCCAAGGTCAAGGGCGTCGAGTTCCGCGTCGCCGGTATCGTGCAGACGGGAGGGTCCGAGGATGAAATCATCTACGGGACCCTGGCCGACCTGGAAGGACTCACCGGTACGCGGAGGGGGGCGGACGTGATCGAGTACTCCTCGAGCGCCATGGGGGAAGACCTGACCGCCATAGCCCGAAGCATCAACGAGATGACCAGCATGGGTGTGAAAGCCCGGACGGTGACCAAGATCACCTCTGCGGACACCCACACGATAGCCATGCTCCAGACGCTCTTCTGGCTGGTGTCGGTCGTGGTCCTCGTGCTCACCTTCGTGGGTGTAGGCACGACCATGACCTCGATCGTCTCTCAACGTCGCAGCGAGATAGGCCTGCGCAAGGCTCTGGGGGCGTCGTCACGGGGGATCGGGACCGAGTTCTACGCGGAGTCGGCCTTGTACGGTCTGGCCGGGGGCCTGGTCGGCACGGCCCTGGGTTATCTTTTCGCCCGCCTCCTCTGCCAGACCGTCTTCGAACGTTCGCTTGAATTCAACTGGTGGCTGGCCCTGGCCTCGGTCCTGTTGAGCGTGCTTATATCTGTAGCCGCATCCATCCGGCCGGTGCGGAGGGCCTCCCGCATCGACCCGGCACTGGTGCTGAGGGAGGAATGAACATGGCAGACAAGAAGACAGACGTGGCGGGGGCACCTGCCGACGTGGGCGGCTCCGTCGGGGATGGGGGCATGCTGCTCGACCTGGAGCATGTCTCCAAGATCTACGGGGAGCTTCATGCCCTGGATGACTTGAACCTGACCGTTCCCAGGGGGCAGTGGCTGGCCGTGGTCGGTTCCTCCGGGTCCGGCAAGACGACGCTGATGAACATCCTGGGTTGCATGGACACCCCTACCACGGGGTCCGTCAGGTTGCAGGGCCGCCCCCTGGAGGACCTCAACCCCACCCAGCTGGCGGATGTGCGCAAGAACGTGATCGGCCTGGTCTTCCAGAAGTTCTACCTGGTCCCCCACCTGACGGCTCTCGAGAATGTGATGGTCGCCCAGTATTACCACTCGGTGGTGGACGAGAAACAGGCGATGGAGGCTCTGGACAGGGTGGGGCTGGCTGACCGGGCCCGCCACCTCCCCGGGCAGCTCTCCGGCGGGGAGCAGCAACGTGTATGTGTGGCCAGGGCCCTGATCAACGACCCCAAGCTGATTCTGGCCGACGAACCGACGGGGAATCTCGATGAGGCCAACGAGGAGCTGGTCCTGGACCTCTTCCGTCAGTTGCATGACCAGGGGACCTCACTGGTGGTGGTCACCCATGATGCCCTGGTCGCCTCCTGCGCCCAGCGGGAGATCATGCTCAACCATGGTGTCCTGGTAGGGGAGCAGTGGAACGACCGGAAGGCCAAGGGCGCTTACATGGCCGCCGGCGGCCAGCCTGCCTCCAGCGGGAGCGCCGGGTCACAGGGAGGGGCGGGTGATGTGCCGGTGGGCTTCACCGACCCCACCAAGGCAGCCAAGACCGGTGGCAGCCAGGGGTGAAGGACCTTATCGGGGGAGTGCAGGATACCGGGGGGCGGTTCCCGGCCCCGGCGCCGACCTGTGGTGCCGGCCCGTCCGGCGGCTGATTGCGGACGGGTTGGACAGCGGGAATGTGGACGGTCGTCGTCAGGCGGGAGGAGACTGGGACGACGACCAGCGAAGGAGGGAATGTGTCATGGCCAAGAGTGGCATCGAAGACGAAGACGCAGGCAGGCCTGCAGGTCCCGGCAGGGGGACCTCGTGCCTGACAGCGGTCCTGGTGGGCCTGGTTGCGGCCGGGACCCTCCTGACGGGTTGCGGCGGGGGTCAGTCCAAGGCGAAGCCCATGGACGACGAGTTCGCAGGCTCAAAGGCTGAATCCAGCAAGGCTCCCGAAGATGGAGGCGCCGACTCCGGGCCCTCTGGCGGCGAGGGGACACCGACCGCCTCTCCGCGTGACAGCAGGAAGGCGGCCGCTGCCGATACGGGTAAGTACCGTGACGGCACCTATGCTCTCACCGGCACATACGGGGAGGAGGGATCCGACCACATCGACGTGGATCTGGAACTGGCCGGCGGCTCCGTCAAGACCGTAAAGGTGGAGGGGAGGACCCAGTCCCCCGTATCGCGCAAGCATATCGACGAATTCATCAAGGCCGTGCCCGGTGTGGTCCAGGGCAAGCCCCTCAAGGACCTCAAGGTGGGCAAAGTCGCAGGGGCGAGCTGGACTTCGGATGCCTTCAACAAGGCCCTTGATCTGGCCCGACTGGAGGCTTCGGCCCAGGAGGGCTGAAACCCCCAGTCGGCCGCCCTCTCCTGACGGCACATCCGCCCTTGTCCTTCCGGCGCAGCGCTCAGGCAGGAGGCCCCTGCCTGCGGCCTGAGCGCACATGCCGGTCTTGGCCGCAGGCGGTCAGGGGCCTGGTCAGGCTACCTGTTCCACCAGGGGCGGAGGGGGTAGGTGTCGGTCCCGGTCTCCGGGTCCGGCTTGATGCACTGGAACTGGTGGACCTGGATGTTGTTGAGTTCGAAGTTGAGGCGGGCTCCTGCCATGTACAGGCCCCACAGACGGGCCTTGGGCTCACCGACCATGGGCCTGGCCTGGTCCCAGTGCTCCTGGAGGTTCTCCGTCCAGTGCTGCAGGGTCAGCGCGTAGTTCTGCCGGAGGTTCTCCTGGGTGATGACTTCGAAACCGGTATCCTGGATGGCCAGCTCGATTTCCGCCGGGCTGGCCAGCTCGCCGTCCGGGAAGATGTAGCGGTCGATGAACCCGCCGGCCCTCTTGCCGTCATGCGAGTTGGTCCTGGTGATCTGGTGGTTGAGGAGGATCCCGCCCGGACGGAGCTTGTCCATCATCTCTTTGAAGTAGGCGGGGTACTGCTTGTAGCCCACATGTTCCATCATGCCGATCGAGCAGATGCCGTCGAAGTCGAATTCGGGCACGTCGCGGTAGTCCATCAAGCGGACTTCGGCCAGGTCTTCCAGACCCTCCTTCTTGATCCAGTCCTGGGCCCATTCGACCTGTTCCTCAGCCAGGGTGACGCCGATCACGTGGATGCCGCGCTTGGCGGCGGCGATTTCCATTGATCCCCAGCCGCAGCCGACATCGAGAAGGCGGTCGCCTTCCTTGAGGTTCATCTTGTCGAGGACCATGTTGAGCTTGTGCCACTGGGCATCTTCCAGGGAATCGTCAGGGGATTCGAAGACCGCGCAGGTGTAGGTCATGGAGGGGCCCAGGAAGAGGCGGTAGAAGTCGTTCGACTGGTCGTAGTGATAGCTGACCGTGGCCGCGTCCCCCTTGCGGGTGTGGGGGCGGATCCCCTCCGCCAGGCGCTTGGCCAGGGAGGGACCCTCGATGGCCGGCGGCTCGGGCACGTGCACCCCGTGGGAGAAGATGGCGGCCGTGACCTTGGCCAGGTCGAGCTTGTTGGGGCTGTGGATGTGGTCCTTGAGTGCCACCAGGCGCTTGAAGACCTCGTAGGGGTTGCCGGGCAGGAGCTCCGGGGAGTCCAGGTCGCCCTGGAGATAGGCCCGGGCCAGACCGAGGTCGTTGGGGTTCTCGGCGATGTAGTACATGGCCCGCGAGTTCTTGATTTCCAGATGGAGAGGAGCGTCGTCACTGCCGAAGTGGGAGCCGTCGAAGGTGTTAACCTGGACGGGCGCATCGGGATCGAGGAATAAACCGATCATCTCGGCAACTGTCATTGTGCTTCTGGCCATGAAGCCCCCTTGTCTTTCGGTCCCCCGCCGCAACGTCATGGCAGATGGAAACCTACTGTAGTTGTGTATATCTGTTTCCAGATTACTCCGCGGGCCCGTCTTGCCTGTTTAAGTGCTGAAAATCAACGCTTGGCGTATGTTGTCTGGGCGGGGGATGATGGGCGAAAGCGGTAGGGAGGGTGTCCGGCCTGTCCTTGAGGGCAGGCCGGGACATCCCGCAGTTGGTGTGGTAGGTTGTGGTCAGTCACAGAGGAGGGGGTCGTGTCCAGGTCGAAGGGCGGAGTGGAATCTGCCGGGGTGACCCCCGGCGGCGGGTCCGCAGAGCCGGCGGAAGCGGGACGCGCACAAGCCGATCGGTGCCCGGGGGCGGTCCGGCGAGAATCCACAAGCGGGTCGCCGGAGGGTGCCGGTCCGGTTGAGGTCATGGGGGCGGCCGGTGGTCATTGGTCCTCATCCCGCGACCAGGTCCTTGACAATCTGCCGGACAGGGAGGTTCCTGCCTGGTGCTCGCGCACGCTGGGCCGTCTGTCGCATTCCCGGTTCCGCTCCGGGTTCAGTCTGAACGCCAAGGACCGGTCCTATGCCAGGGCCAAGGGGAGGGCCGTCATCGACCGGCATGCCCACGAACTCCTGGCCAAAAGGGTAGGTCCTGCCCTCCCGCCCAAGGATGGCAGACAGACCCCCTATCGGGGTCATCCTGTCTTCACCGCCCAACATGCAACCGGCACCTGCTGCCGGGGCTGCATCGAGCGTTGGCACGGCATACCGAAGGGCCGCCCCCTGACCGACCGGGAGGTGGACAGGTTGGCGGCCCTGGTGATGGCCTGGATCGAGCGGGACCTGAAAGACCACCCCGCCTGATCCTGATTCCGATCGTGCGGTGCGGCCGGGCGGATGTCCGGGCCGTTTACCGGCCGGACTGGTCGGGGGACTGCCCATCCTGTCCGGCCGATTGCCCGTCTGCGTCCGCACTCCCATGCGCCTTGGCCTCGCTCAGGCCCTCCTTGACCTGGGCGACCATCATCTGGGGGGTCTTGCGCACGCCGTTCTCCTCAGCCTCCTTGATGATGTTTTTGACGTCCAGGTCCGGGTTCTGGTCCTGGGTGGCCACCAGGTCGCGGGCTTCCTGCTGGCTGAGGACGGTGGGCAGTGTGCCCGGCATGGGTCTGCGCGCGGTCTCCGCCAGGAAGAGGACGGTCACCAGGCCGCAGGCGGAGGTGAACATGATCCAGTACGCCGGTGCCAGGGGCTTGCCCGTGGCCGCGACCAGGGCCTCCATGATCACCGGCGCCGTCCCCCCGAAGATGGCTACGGCCAGGTTGTACGACAGGCCCATACCCCCGTACCGGTAGGCGGTGGGGAAGAGGGCCGGCAGGGTGGAGGCCAGGTTGGCCACGAAGAAGATGACCGGTATGGCCAGGAGGACCAGGCCCCCGAAAACGGCCCCCGTCGTATCCCTTTCCAGAAGCTTGAAGGCCGGGATGGCCAGGGTAAGCCCGAAGAGGGCTCCCAGGAAGAGGACCTTCTTGCGGCCGAAGCGGTCGGAGATGGCCCCGGTGATCGGTATGCACACAGCCACCAGGATCAGGACGGGCAGGGCCAGGAGGTTGGCTTCGGCCGTGTTGTAGTGGAGGGTCCCCGACAGGTAGGTGGGCATGTAGGTGGTCAGCGTGTAGCCCAGGGTGTTGGCGGCCGCCACCAGGATGAAGGCCAGGATGAGCTCCCGCCAGTATTCCCGGATAAGGTCGAGGAAGCCCTTCTGCTCGCTCTGGGTCTTGGCCCTGGTAGCGGCCTGGGCCTGTTGGAAGGCGGGGGTGTCCTGGACCTTGTTGCGGAAGTATACGGCTATGGCGGCCAAGGGCAGGGCCAGGACGAAGGGGATCCTCCACCCCCAGGACTGCATGTCGGCCGGGGTCAGGTTGAACTCGAGCAGGGAGACCAGACCGGCGCCGAAGGCGAAGCCGAAGTAGGATCCCACATCCAAGAGGGAGGCGAAGAAGCCGCGGTGGCGGTCGGGCGCGTACTCGGTGACCATGGTGGAGGCCCCGGCGTATTCGCCGCCGGTTGAGAAGCCTTGGAGGAGTTTGAGTAGGATCAAGGCCACGGGCGCCAGGGGGCCAACGGCGGCATACCCGGGCAGGAGACCGATCAGCAGTGTGGCTGCCGACATGCTCAGGAGGGTGAATGCCAGGACCTTCTGCCTGCCGATCCTGTCTCCGAGCTGGCCAAGTACGATCCCGCCCAGGGGGCGGGCGATGAAGGTGACGGCGAAGACACCCAGGGAGAAGAGCCGCTGGATGGTGTCCGAGGCGTCGGACAGGAAGACCTTGCCGATGGTGACGGCCAGGTAGCCGTAGACCCCGACGTCATACCACTCCATGAAGTTGCCCACGACCGTGCCGGCTATGGCCCGTTTCAGGGTGGATTTGTCGACGACGGTGATGTCCGTCATATGGAGGCGGTCCCTCCACCTTCGCAGGGGATGGTTGCGCTGCCGGGGCCCCCTTCGCTTGGGTTGTCCCGTCTGTTTTCCGTCCTTGGGGTCTTGCCGACCGGTCTTCATTGTCTCTTTGTCTGCCATCGTTCCTTCTCCGGCCCTGGGGCCGTCGTTCCATATGGATGTCTGTTTTCCTGTCGGGGCGTCCTCCCAGTGGACTTTTTCACAAAAATGTCATAAATATCCACTCTAGCATGCCCTCAGTGACCCCGGAAGATGTTGGCCGGGCCGGAGTAGTCTGTGGACATACCAACAAGGTGAAGGAGCCAAGATGACAACGCAGTCGACGACATTGGCGGTCTCCCGGGTGCGCTTCGGCCACCGGCAGGCTGCGGACAGGGTCCTTGGATACGGTGATCCCAGGCCCTCCCTCTCCTGGCGTGTGGTCAAGGCCCCCGAGGGGTGGGAACAGGCCGGTGCCCAGGTTGAGATATCGGATGGAAGAGGGGACCCCGAAATCCATGATCTGGAAGGTGACGGGCAGGTCTGCCGTCCCTGGCCGGGTCGCCCCTTGGGCTCTGGCCGGGCGGCCCGGGTCAGGGTAAGGGTGGCCGGCCATGACGGGGCCTGGTCCTCATGGTCGCCGCCGGCCCAGGTGGAAACCGGCCTCTTGAAGGATGAAGACTGGCGGGGAGCCCCCATCACGCCCGCCACCCCAGTGGGCAGGTTGGACCCGGCCCCTGTCATGGCCGTCCGGTTCAGGGTGGAGGGGGAGTGCGCACGGGCCCGCCTGCATCTGACGTCCGGCGGGATCTTTGCGGCCTACCTGGACGGGCGGAGGATCGGGCGGGACCAGCTGACCCCCGGTTGGACCGACTACCGGAAGCGCTTGAACGCCTTGACCTATGACGTCACCGGGTCCCTGACCCCGGGGGAGCATGAGCTGGCCGTCATCCTGGGCAACGGGTGGTACCGGGGTCAGCTCACCTGGACCTGCCGGACGGAGGTTTACGGGAGCCGTCTGTGGCTCCTTTCCAACCTTGACTGGGAGGATGCCCGAGGCGGCCATTGCCTGGCCACCGACGGCGGATGGACCTGGCGGCCCTCCGCCATCCTGGCCAACGACCTGTACGACGGCCAGATGCAGGACATGCGCGTCCCCCTGCTGAACCCGTCAGCCACAGGAGGGCCGGTCGAGACCATCCCCATGCCCCGTGCTGCGATCCGTCCCCAGGAGGCTCCGCCCGCCGTCATCATCCGCCGTCTGCCTGGCCGCAGACTTGTCCTCACCCCTTCCGGAGGCAAGATCGTCGACTTCGGTCAGAACGTGGCCGGGTGGGTCCGCCTCCATGTCAGATCCGGCCGGCCCGGGGACCAGGTTGTGCTCAGGCATGCAGAGGTCCTGGAGGACGGGGAGTTGGGTACGCGGCCCCTGCGCAAGGCGAGGGCCACCGACCGTTTCATCCTCTCGGGCGGCGAGGAGGACCTCGAACCGATTTTCACCCAGCACGGCTTCCGCTACGTTCAGGTGGAGGGGGTCGACGACCTGCGCCCCGAGGACCTTGAAGCCTGCGTGGTCTCGGCCGACATGGAGTCCCTGGCCTCCTTCTCCAGCTCCCGCCCTGAGCTGGATCGGCTCTTCGAGAATGTCCGCTGGTCCACCAGGGCCAACTTCATCACCATCCCCACCGACTGCCCGCAAAGGGACGAACGCCTTGGATGGACCGGAGACATCGCGGTCTTCTCCCCCACGGCCATGAGCCTGTATGACGCCGGGGATTTCCTCGACTCCTGGCTGGAGGACGTGGCTGGCAGCCAGGCGCCGGATGGGGGCATCCCCGTGGTTGTCCCCGATGTCCTGGACGGACCCAAGCTGACCTGCGGTTGGGGGGATGCCTCGGTCCTGGTCCCTTGGGCCGTCTACCAGGCCACCGGCGACGCGGGGGTCCTCAGACGTTTCCTGCCCATGATGGACAGGTTCGTGGACGGGGTCGAGTCCCTCACCCGTGGCACCCACCTGTGGAGGGGAGGCTTCCAATATGGCGACTGGCTTGACCCGGATGCTCCCCCGGACGATCCGGGACGGTCCAAGGCCGACCCCGATGTGATCGCCACGGCCTACTTCGCCCATTCGGCCCGCCTGGTTTCGGCGGCCCACATGGCTTTGGGCCAGGCCGAGGAGGGGAGGCGTTACGGCCGTCTGGCCGATCAGATCGGCCATGCCTTCAGGGACCAGTATGTCACCGAGGGAGGGGCCGTCCTCTCCGACTGCGCCTCCGTCTACGCGGTGGCCCTGGTCTGGGATCTCCTGGAGACACCGGAGCAAAGAAGAGGGGCCGGCGACCGCCTGGCTGACATCGTCAGGGTCAGCGGTTTCCGCATCTCCACCGGTTTCCTGGGCACGCCCCTGATCTGCCCGGCCCTGGTCATGAGCGGCCACGGGGACCTGGCGGTCCGCCTCCTCCTGCAGGACCGCTGTCCCAGCTGGCTCTACCCGGTGAGGATGGGGGCCACGACGGTTTGGGAGCGTTGGGATTCCATGCTTCCCGACGGTTCCATCAACCCCGGTCAGATGACCTCCTTCAACCATTACGCCCTGGGGGCCATAGCCCACTGGATGATGACCGGGCTGGCCGGTCTGCGTATGGAGGAGGCCGGCTGGCGCAGGGTGTCCATCGCCCCGGTGATTGACAGGGCTCTGGCCCATGTCGAAGTCGCTCAGGAAACGCCTTACGGTCTCATCCGCGTGAAGTGGGAGGTGCGGGGGAAGACCCTCCACCTGGAGGCCGTGCTGCCCGTCGGTATCCGGGCCCGGGTCCGCCTGCCGGAAGTCGCGGACCGGACGTATGGCGAGGGCAGTCATTCCTGGGACCTCCCTATGGAGGAGGTCTGCCCGCGCAAGGGCCCGATGCTCACCATCAGAGATCTGATCGATTCGGCATCCGCCATGGAAAAACTGGAAAAGGCCCTGGCGGCGTCGGGGTCGCAGGCCTACCAGGGGGAGGGGGCCGACCTGACCTTCACCGAGGGGGCAGCCCGGTGGCTGGATGCCGATGTCGCCCTCCTCCCCCAGGTGGCTTCCCGGCAGGGTTACCTCCCGGAGGCAGGGGCGATCGAAGAAGCTTGCCGGACCCTCCTCAGGGGGTTGCCCGACACCGCCGACTGACCGGTCCGGCCGTCCGGCCCAGGCAGGCCAGCCAGGGCCGGACGGCAGTCCCCCATCGGTTCCGGAGGATGCCTCCGGTCTTCAGGACTTGAGGAAGTCGGGATCCTCGTACTCCGGGTTCGGATAGTGGTAGAAGCCCTGGCCGGACTCCAGGCCCAACCTGCCCTGGTCGATCATGGCCTTCATCTTGTCGAGGAAGGGCTTGGATTGCGGGTCGTCGCCCATGCGTTCGCTGGTTATGTTGTAGGCGGTGCGCAGGCCCACCATGTCGAGGACGGCGAAGGGGCCCTTGGGGGAGCCCATGGCGATCATCCATGTCTTGTCTATGGTCTGAGGGTCGGCTATCCCGTTGGACCACAGGTATCCGCCGGCCTTGATGAAGGGCATGAGGAGGGTGTTCAGCACATAGCCGGGCTGTTCCTTGTGCAGCTCGATGGGGACCATGCCGATCTCCTTGGAGAATTCGACCACTTCCCTGTAGACGTCGGGGTCTGTCCGCGGGCTTCCCATGACCTCGGCCGTATTCATCAGCCAGATCTGGTTGGCGAAGTGGAGGTTGAGGAACTTCTCGGGGCGGCCTGTGTCGCCCGCGAAGGTGGAGGGGACGAAGGTGGAGGAATTGCTGGCGAAGATGGTCTTCGCCGGGGCCACCTTGGCCAGGCTGGCATAGAAGTCATGCTTGATGGACGGCTTTTCGGGGATGGCCTCGATGACCAGGTCGGCATCGGCGGCCGCCCGGGCCAGGTCGTCCGTGTAGGAGAGGTTGGACAGTCCGGCATCGAACTGCTCGTCTGTGATTCCGAGGTCATGCTTGTAGGATTCCCGAAGGGCCTTGACCCTTTCCTCGGCCTGTCTGACCGCCTGATCGTTGATGTCGTAGACCATCACGGTCTTCCCCTTGAATGCACACTGGCAGGCTATCTGGCTGCCGAGCACGCCGCCACCGGCGACGGTGACCTTCTGTATGTTCGTCATGGAACATCCTTTCAATACAACTGGTGTCCGCCTTCGGACACCACTGGAAATTATATAGCCGTCGGACGGGTCCTGACCGGGCGCGGTTCCGGCCGCAGGCAGGCGGTCCCTCTGCAAGTGGCGTATGGCGGCGAGCTGGTCTGTGGGTGGACGCGTCCTCGCAGGCGGGCCCCGGCAGAGGGCGGCGGGGAAGTACCATGGTGGTTGAAACGGCCGCGGCCGGACCTGGCCGACGGCAAGAAGGAGGGGCTCCATGACTGCTGTCATGCCGGAACATTTCCTGTGGGGGGCATCGACGGCCGGCCACCAGGTGGACGGCGGGGATGAAGCCTCGGACACCACCTTCCTCGAGGGGGTGCGCCCCACCGTCTTCAAGGAACCGGCCGGAAGGGCCTGCATGAGTTGGCAGCGTTGGGCTGACGACCTGGACCTGGTCAAAGGGATGGGTCTGAACGCCTACCGTTTCTCCGTGGAGTGGTCCCGCATCGAACCCGAAGAAGGAAGTGTCGACAGGTCGGCCTTGGACCACTACGACCGCATGGTCGACGGCTGCCTGGAGCGGGGCCTGTCCCCGGTGGTCACCCTGAGCCACTTCACCACCCCCGGGTGGTTCGCGGCCAAGGCCGGCTGGTTCAACCCGGATGCCCCCTCCCTCTTCGCGGACGAGTGCACCCGGGTCATCGAAGCTCTGGGTGACCGCCTGGCCATGGCGGTCACCTTCAACGAGCCTGACCTGCCCAGGATTCTGACATACTCCCTGCCGAAGGAGGTGACCGACCTCCAACGGGCCTGCCTGCACGCGGCCGGCGCCAAGGCCGGAGTGGAGCGGTATCGGTCGGGCAACGTGTTCCTGCCCGAGGAGGTCGGCCAGTTGGAGGCCTCCTTCATGACGGCCCATCGGGCAGCGGTCCAGGCCGTTCGCGCCGCCAGGCCCGACCTGCCGGTCGGCCTCTCCCTGGCTGTGATCGACGAGTCCTATGTCACCCCGTCCGGCAGGCAGATGGCCCTGGCCAAGCGCCGGGCCTGCTATGAGCCCTGGGTGGCCGCCACCCGGGGGGATGACTTCATCGGGGTGCAGAATTACGAGCGCGAGGTCTTCGGCGACAGGGGCCCGATTCCTCCCTCCCCCGGCCAGGAGGTCAACGAGGCCGGGTCCCCGGTCTGCCCAGCCTCCCTGGCCAGCTCGGTCGTCTATGTCCACCAGCTGACAGGACTGCCCATCGTGGTCACCGAACACGGCATTTCCACCAGGGATGACGCCCTGAGATCACGCTTCCTCAGGCGGTCCCTGGCCCCCCTGACCGACCTGGTCCGCGACGGCCTGCCCCTGTTGGGATACTTCCACTGGTCCCTCCTCGACAACTTCGAGTGGGTCAGCGGATACGACGTCCACATGGGCCTGTGCTCTGTGGACCGTACGGGCGGCACCTACGACCGGACCCCCAAGGGGAGCGCCAGGGTCTACCGGGATCTGGTGGCCGGCACGGTTCTTTAGCCCTCATGGACCTTGGCTTCATCCTCATTCTGGAAGACCGCCCTCGCAAGGTTGACGGCGTTGATGACCCTGGGGAAACCGACGTAGGGCGCCGTCTGGAGGATCGCTTGGATCACTTCGGCCCTGGACAGGCCGACATGCAGGGCGGCGGCTATATGGACCTTGAGTTGCGGAGCGGTGTCCCCCTGGGTCACCAGACTGCCCAGGGTCACCAGCTCGCGTTGCCGGGCATCCAGGGTCGGGTCTGCGTAGACGTCGCCGAAGGCGAACTCCACGATCCAGTTTCCCAGCTCGGGTGCGATGTCCTGCAGGGAATCGACCACCGCCTGACCGCCCTGCCCGTCAATGGAGGCCAATATCCGTGAACCCCGCTCAAATCGTGACTCCGCCATGGTTCTTCCTTTCTCCTGTGACTTCTTGCCTGCTTCACAGCGTATGGTGTAAACCACGGTTTAAGGCAAATGGAGGGGCATGAGAATCAGTCAGGTGTCAGACAGGACGGGCTTGCCGATTTCCACACTCCGCTATTACGAACGCAGGGGGATTCTGGAGCCGGGGCGCTCGCCGGAGGGCCATAGGGACTACACGGAGGGCGACCTGGCCTGGATCGCCTTCGTCCAGCGGCTGTTGGAGATAGGCATGCCCCTGGCTCAGGTCGAAGAGTACGCCCGTCTGCGTCGGGAGGGCGACTCGACCGTGCCACAAAGACTGGAGATGCTCTACCGGCAGCGCAGGGAGCTGGAGGGCAGGATGCGGAAGGTCCGCACCCAGATGGACTTTATCGATCGGAAGATCGATATCTACCGCCGGATGTTGTGATGGCCGAAGCCCCTGGCCAGGGGCCTCGGCCAGCCGGTGGGGACCCGGGGCGTGACCGGCTCAGCCGAATCAGTTCCTGCCGGGTCCCAGGCCGTCGAACCTTTTGAAGAACCCGCTCAGCCTGTCAATGACTTTCTGTTTCTTCTCCCCGTGCCCTCCTTGAGGGACAAAGCGTGATGCAGGAGGAAGGATCGTGGTGATGGCGGTCCCGCCGGTCTGTAGGGCACCTTCACGGAAGGCCTCGTTCATGAAGCGCTCCGTAGGTGAAGGTTTGAGCTGCTCCTCTTTGATTATGGCCTGCAGTTCTTCTTTCTTCCGACGTTCAATGAACTCACGCCACTGGTCATCCACCGCACCCGTCATCGAGACTGTGTCTACGAAGTCGTCGATCAGGTCCTTCTTGTTGCGCAAAGAGGGGCTTGCCGACACCGCCTTGTTGATTTCCGTGCGGATCTCTTTGTCCTCCCCGTTGCCATGCTTCTGACGGTATTGCTCCACCAGCATCAGGATGTAGTCGACATTGATCTCGACCTGCTTGACCAGTTCGATCTCGAAGGTCAGATCATCGTTGATGTTCTCCTTGTCGGCCTCCCCGGCCTTCCTGTACTCGGCATACAGGTCCAGGTAGATGCTGCGATAATCCTGGCTCTGGCGCTCGGACAGGATTTCGTCGCCTTGGAAGTCATCGAAGCTGTTGAGGATGTTCTGCAACCTGAGAATGTTCCCGAAGAGGGTGATAAAGTCCTTCTGCGCCCGCTCTCCAGAGATGGGTTGACCGATCGGGGAGGAATCAAGCAGTCTGGCAACCTTGTCGGCATACTCCCTGTGATACTCTCCATACGGCTTGAGCAGGACGAGTCCTCGTGCTTCCTTGTTGCCGAAGAGTTCCAGGGCCTCGTTGGTCTCCTGCTCCAAGTTTCTGAAGGAGACTATGTTGCCATATGTCTTGACCGAGTTGAGGATTCGGTTGGTCCTTGAGAAGGCCTGGAGGAGTCCGTGCATTCTCAGGTTCTTGTCTACGAACAGGGTGTTCAGGGTTTTGGCATCGAACCCTGTCAGGAACATGTTGACTACGATCACCATGTCGATCTCGCGGTTCTTGAGCCGCATGGAGAGGTCCTTGTAGTAGTTCTGGAATTTCTCGGCACTGGTGTCGTAGCTGGTCCCGAACATATGGTTGTAGTCTTCGATCACGTCTTCGAGGAAGTCCCGATCATCCTTATGCAGGTCCTGGGTGCTGAAATCCTCGTCATCCAGTATTCCGTCAGTCTGTGGTCCGTTGGGGGCGTAGGAGTATATGAGACCGATCTTTAGTCTTTCATCGGGGACCAGATCGGCCTGCTGATGTTGGAACTCGATATAGTACCGCTTGGCGGCTTCAATCGAGGCGGTGGCAAAGAGGGCGTTGAATCCATGCACGCGGCGAGATTGCTTGACTTCCTCGACCTTGCGCCGTGATGAGATCACATCACGGACGTTGGTAACAACCGATTGCTGGTAGGAGTCGAGTCTCCGGGTCTTCTGCGCAAAATGCTCGAGAGTGTATTTAACGATCTGGTAGATGCGGCGGTTAGATAAGAGGGCCTTTTCGGTATCGATGCCATGGACGGTGGCAGTGGGGTCGATAGTGTTGTTCTCACCCAGGCTGTCTACATAGTCGATGCGGAAGGGGAGAACGTTCTTGTCGTTGATGGCATCCACGATCGTGTAGGTGTGCAGCTTGTCCCCAAAGGCCTGCTCAGTGGTCCTGAGTTTGGGATTCTTGCCACTGCCGGCGTTCCTTGCGAAGATGGGGGTTCCTGTGAAACCAAAGAGGTTATAGCGCTTGAAGGAGCGGGTGATCATCGTATGCATGTCACCGAACTGGGATCGGTGGCACTCGTCGAAGATGATGACCACATGCTTCTCATATACAGGGTGGCCGGGGTTGGCATGAATGAAGGTGGACAGCTTCTGAATGGTGGTGATGATGATTCGCGCCTTGGGATCTTCCAGCTGACGTTTCAGCACCCTGGTTGAAGTGTTGGAATTGGCGGCACCCTTCTGGAAGCGGTCGTACTCACGCATGGTCTGGTAGTCCAGGTCCTTGCGGTCGACCACGAAGAGAACCTTGTCGACACCCTCCATTTGGGTTGCCAGCTGTGCGGTCTTGAAGCTGGTCAGGGTCTTGCCTGATCCGGTCGTGTGCCAGATGTAACCGCCCGCCTTGACCGTACCCAGTTGATGGGCGTTGGTGGAGACGAGGATGCGTTGGAGGATGCGCTCGGTGGCCACAATCTGGTAGGGGCGCATCACCATCAGGGTATCGTCTGCCGTCAGCACGCAGTATCGGGTCAGGATGTTCAGAATCGTGTGCTTGGCGAAGAAGGTCCTGGTGAAGGCCCTAAGATCCATGATCGGCTTGTTGGTGGCATCGGCCCACCAACTGGTGAACTCGAAGCTGTTGGATGCCTGGCTCCGTATAGTCTTCCGCTGCTTGACGGCTTCGTTGATGTGCTGCTGGCGGGTGGTGTTGGAGTAGTACTTGGTCAGGGTGCCATTGCTGATGACAAAGAGCTGGACGTACTCGAAAAGGCCGGAGTCTGCCCAGAAGGAGTCGCGCTGGTAACGGTCGATCTGGTTGAAGGCCTCGCGCAGGTCCACGCCACGTCTCTTTAGTTCCACGTGCACCAGGGGCAGGCCGTTGACCAGGATGGTCACGTCATAGCGGTTGGAATACCTGGCCGTGCCTCCCTCGGTCCTGCCCGGCACCACATACTGGTTGATGACCTGGAGACTGTTGTTATGGATGTCCTTCTTGTCTATCAGCACGACGTTCTTGGTGGAGCCGTCATCACGGCGGAGCACCTGAACGCTGTCCCGTTGAATGCGGATGGTCTTTTCCCTGATGCCTTCATTGCTGTCAGCGATACTGTGCTTGAAGAATCGTCCCCATTCCTCATCGGTGAAGGTCATATGGTTGAGCTCTTCGAGCTGGGCACGCAGGTTGTCGATCAGATCGGCATCGGTATGGATGGGCAGATACTCATAAGCCTGGGATTCCAGCAGTGAGATAAGGGACTTCTCAAGGTCGGCCTCCGTCTGGTACTCCGTCTGTTCGGATTCGAGAGCCTTATATTCGGCAACCACCGTACTTTCGGACGACAGGGCGATCGGATTGAATGTAGGGGTTGCCGCCTCACTCATAATCCAGCTCCTTGAATGTCAACAACCGGTCCCGGTAATACTCGTACTGCTTATGGCGTGCCTCGATCTCAGCGGGCAGGCCATAAGACATGCTGACATTTAATAACCTGAACTTATCCAGTTCAGACACAATTCGTGACTGTATAGATAATGAGGGGAGAGGGATCATGATCTTTTCGAGTGCTTTTGCTGGTAGCTCGATCACTTTTGTACCTGCTGCATATTTTCGTTTTTGGAGTTGGAAATCCGGCGTCTGGAACCAGTATGCGAGATATTTTGGGTTCTGATTGTGGCGGAGTACCGTCGCATGTCCGCCGGTTACAATTTGATTATTACCTAACCACGCAACAGCTTTACCAACGTCATCAAGGTTTTCACTTGTGTTGCTTATGATCAGGTTTCCTGGGTTGACTGTAAGCAGGCTTTGAGCGATTGCTGGGGAAACATATGATATGACAGAGTCAGTCGCCGTGTCGAATGTGGTGTAGAGCTGGCCATAATGTATAGCACCAATTCCTTTATCGGTAAAGTCAGATTTTGTCATGCCGTGCCCTCGTATCAACATTCCAATGTCTGAAAGTGGCATCCGTTTGCTTGAATTGGTACATTTGCTAATGATGTCATTGCGATAATAACAGTATTGATCTTGTCTGGCTTCCAGTTCTGCTTCCAGTTCTGCTTCCAGTTCTGCTTCCAGTGAAGTGAATGTGTCAAGGATCCGTACGATTTCTTCTTGTACTTTGAGTGAAGGTACAGGAATACGGATTCGTTTCAATGTGGCCTGCGTCAAGCTTGGTACGCCACCGGCTTGATTCAAATCCTCAATGTGTTGGGTAAGAAGATAATAATACAAGAACTTTGGTCTGATGAAATCCTTCGCAAGGGTATAAAAAAGTGTGTCTACTGTCCAGAATGGGCCGTCAACATACATTATATTTGCGAGTGAACCTTTACGAGGAACGAGTACAGCAGGGCCACTATTAGCTGCTTTATTGGCATATCGCATTATGCCGCCACTCCCATATACAGGGACATTCCCTGCAGCTAAGTGTCTGTCAGTTTTGCCATTGTGGATTTCCGCTACCTCTTCTAGAGGCAAGAAAGGTACCGGTTCCTCTTGTAGTGCTTTGACTTTATTGATTTCAGGCATAATTCCCCGGTCCACCACTAATATGTGCTACTTTGTTATCGTCCCAGCCTAATCTGGTTACTGCTTGAGACAACTCTTTACTATTGCTAATATTGTCAAGGACCCCACACACTAGGCGTCTAAAGCTTTCATATTTAGTAAGTGCAACATTTTCGTCAAAGTCACCATGTATGACATCGCTGAGATCGCTAAATAATCGATATCCATTTCGTGAAAACTCTTCTGGTATTATCGGATGTTGTTTATTAACCTTTTCAAGTGTATTCCTAAACGGTATTCTCTTGTTCTTCTGGTTTGTTATCTTGATGCCGCATGCAGTAGCTGTTTGAAATGTTACCTTCTCGAATATCTTCCTTAGATATATCACCGCTCCGGCACCGAGTTGGTTACTGTATGCGCGGTCCGCCTTCTCCAAGAGATCTGCAAACTCCTTTCGAGATTCTCTTGGATAACAAATTCCCCCAGTTAGCCTTTCGCTGCATTGAAGCAGATAGACCGTAGGGGAAGCAGAAAGGACTGTGTCGCGACAACCAATTAAAAACCAAGCTTCAACGTTTGTAGGCGCATTTGGCGGACACGTCGGGCAACTCAAAAAGGTGTCAATACTGACAAGATGCTCATTTTCGAATAGGCAGGTCAGCTCTTCGATAGATGTAAAAGTCCTGTTGGAACGGCAGTGTGGGCAATAATAGTTACGCCCCACTTTCCCGGCTTTTATTTTCCGCGATGTTCCAGGTTTCATCGGCGACTTACCAAGGAATCCTTCTACTTGATGGTCGTTGGAATCATGCTCCATGCCGAGTACGTCCGATATTCGCATCTTCCCCCGAGTCTCAGATAATTTCTATCACTTGTCTTCTAAATCGGCGATGATTCTGTCAATCTGCGTACGCAGCTCTTGCTCGCGTTTGACGATGCTTTCAATGCGTTGGTTCAGCTCGTGGATGTCGACCTTTTCACTGGTGTCCACGGGCTGCACGTAGCTGGATACGGCGATGTTGTATTCGTTCTCGCCGATTTCCGAGTTCTGTACCAGCTTGGCTTTATGGTCCACATCCTGCCGCTGGGTGAACCAGTCCAGAATCTGCTGGCGGTTGTCGACATCGAGCTGGTTCTTGTTCCCCGAGTGGGTGAACTGGTCGGAGGCGTCGATGAAGAGTACGGCGTTGTCCTTTTTAGACTTCTTGAGCACGATGATGCAGGTGGCAATTGTTGTGCCAAAGAAGAGATTGGGTGGCAGCTGGATCACCGCATCGACATAGTTGTTGTCGATCAGGTACTTGCGGATCTTTCTCTCGGCCCCGCCACGGTAGAGCACACCAGGGAATTCGACGATGGCCGCTGTCCCGTTCACAGCCAGCCAGGAAAGGATGTGCATGGTGAAGGCCAGGTCGGCCTTAGAAGGAGGGGCCAGCACCCCGGCCGGGGAGAACCGCTCATCATCAATGAGCAGGGGGTTGTTCTTGCCCTCCCAGTGAATGGAGTAGGGCGGGTTGGAAACGATGGCTTCGAATGGCTCCACATCGCCGTGTGCCGGTGCCGTCAGGGTGTCTCCATGGGCGATGTCGAATTGCTCATAGTTGATGTCGTGAAGGAACATGTTGATGCGGGCCAGGTTGTAGGTGGTCAGGTTGATTTCCTGGCCGTAGAACCCTCCCACCTTCTCCTTGCCCAGGACCTTGTCGAACTGGAGGAGGAGGGAACCAGAACCACAGGCCGGGTCATACACCTTGTCCACCCGGGTCTTGCCCACAACGGCGATCCTGGTCAGCAGCTCGGAAACCTCCTGAGGGGTGAAGAACTCACCACCAGATTTGCCGGCCTGTGAAGCATACATGGTCATCAGGTACTCATAGGCATCGCCGAAGGTGTCGATCTGCGTTCCCTCGCTGATTCCCAGCTGCATGTCTCCTATGGCATCCAGCAGGCGGACCAGTTTCTTGTTACGGTCTGCAACCGTTGGGCCGAGCTTGTTGCTGTTGACGTCAAGATCATCGAAGAGCCCCTTGAGGTCGTCCTCGCTGGCCGTGCCCACGGCTGACCCTTCGATGTGTTTGAACACCCGCTCCAAGGTCTCGTTCAGGTTCTCGTCATGCGGTGCACGGGCACGCACATTGGTGAACAGCTCAGAGGGAAGTATATAGAAGCCCTTTTCCTGCACGGTATCACCCCGCCCCAGTTCCGCCTGGTCATCGGGAAGCCGGGAGTAATCAAAGCCGGGGTCTCCCGCTTCTTGCTCCCCCTGGTTTATATAGGTGGTCAGGTTCTCCGAAATGAACCTATAGAAAAGCAGACCCAACACGTAGGATTTGAAATCCCACCCGTCGACGGAACCCCGCAGTTCGGTGGCTATTCGCCATATGGTCTTGTGGAGCTCGGCACGCTGCTCTTCTCTGGTGGTGGATTGCATCGATTTCCTCCTGCTGTGGGATGGAAGCCTCTCTTCTGCTCCTGGCGGCTCGGCCGGCAGATGAGAGGTCCTTCCAATCCTCAGTATATACATCCGCTGTTTGCCTCAAATTGGGCATGTCTGCGCAGGCCGGTTGTCTGTCCCGGCTCGTTTGCATTCTTGAGATATGGGAATAAACGGGTCTCAGCATTCAATGGATGTCCTTTCGTATTGGTGTGCCGTTGAGTTGTTCTCTCCTCAGTCCTGGCTCAAGCCCGATTTGATTCTCTTGAATCCCCATGATTCCAGTGTGCACGGTCGTGAGACGGAAGGAAAGGAGGGCGGCCCTCTTCCCTGGGAGCGCATACGGGCCGATCTCTTCATCGGATTAGTGCCCAACACCCGTCGTTCCCCGGCAAAACTCTGCAATGACTTGCAGCAAGGGAAGATATACCAGATTCAGACGGATATGGAAGCCAGGCTGACGCGTCCCTTTTCCTTCGGTGCAATGACCATGGACTGGCTGCGCAGAGCTGTACCTGGAGCAAGTGTGGAAGAGTCCGACGTCACCGGTATATACGAACGATTTGAATCACTCTGGTCGAAGGAGGTTCATGGCCTGGAATACCTGCCAGAAGGTACCCTGCTGACGGATTCCATGGTCTCCTGTCTTCTGCAGACGGTAGGTGATTTGGCCGGCAGCGTCGGGCTCCCTGGTGTGGCCTGTGCGGTCTACCGCAAGAATCTTGATCACAATTGGGCCAAACGGTCAGTGCACAAAAAAGTCGAATTGAAACAGCAGCCCGACAAGGCGGGGACCGAAAGTGGCCAACCTGGGTGGCTTCAGCATGAATATTTCCGCATTGAGACCGGGCTCTCGCAAGACAAGACCTTGGATGCAATGATCACGGCGGCGCAATTGATCCGCCGTCTTTCCCCTGAAGAGGAAGTGGGGCAGGATGAGGTCCTGCAGGAGCTTGCGAGCCGACAGTCGAGACGCTCGCGCAGACATGAGTCAGTGGCCTCATTCATGGAGTTTTGCATTGGCGATGACGGCCGCTTGGTTCCTGGGTCTCTGCAAATATCTCAGTACGCTAAGGCCGTTTCCTGTCTTTTTAACCATCATGGATGGCCGGAGTGCCCAGCCGGCTGGCCCCACATCGAGATGCTCGACGAGCCCGAGGCCAGGGCAGGAAGATATTTCGATGCCTTCTGCAGGCAAGACTTCGGTGCCCGGCAGGAATCTAAGGCAATAGACGGTAGGACGGTCACCAGACGGGATATCAGTAACATCATCGACCGTGCAATCGCTGAGATGAGTCTGGATGATGACACTGTAATTCAGTCACCTCTTTATTCCGAACGTGACGGTTCTCCGGTGATACGGGATCGTGTGTCATATAAGCTGGTACAGGGGCAGGGCCCTTCCGAGGGGGAAATCATGGATTCATTCTTCCTTGGAGATTTGGAAGATCTGTATCGCGGTGGTGTGTCTTCATTCTCGGAACCGGTCAGACAGTACCTGTCGGAGGGGCATCCGCAACGGTATGATCTTGCCTCGGATGGTAATGGGGAGCTTCTTGATTCATATACACAGCCTGGCTGCATCCCATCCGGTCGGTGGCCAAGTGCCTCCGCCCAATTCCAATCCGCGGGCCAGCAGTTGGCCATCAATCAGATTCGATCGGCCATAGAGGATCCTGAGGGTGCCCCTCTCCTGGGCGTCAACGGCCCTCCAGGGACGGGGAAGACGACCCTTCTCAAGGATGTGGTGGCCGAAATCATCGTCGCTCGAGCCAAGCGGTTGGCCAGGCTGGCCCGGCCCCGTGACATTTTTCTCAAAAGGTGCACGGCCGCGGACACTTTCATGGACAAGGACCGGACTTATTGGACTCTCGACCCTTCCGTGACGGGTTACGAAATCGTGGTGGCTTCGAGCAACAACCGGGCCGTCGAGAATGTCAGCCAGGATCTGCCCAGCGCCGATGCCATAGACGAAGAGTGGGAAAACCGCATCGAGCGTGAGTACAAAGGTCTTTGCGACGGCTATTACTTCCGAGATTTCGCCGATAAGGTTGTTGGCGGGACCTCTGGTGGCAAGGGTGAACCGGACGCGGGTACTTCCTCCTCCTGGGCCCTCATCTCAGCGGTCCTGGGCAAGAGCGACAACAAGAGCAAGTTTCTGCAACCATTCAAGAGCGATTTCATTTATGGGACGCTAAAGGAGTTCCGCAAACAAACTCGCCGTGGTGATGAGGATTGGAATGATGCCAGACGGGCCTTCCTTGGAGCCTTGGACAAGGAGGAAGGCATCCGTGCAAGGAAAACGTCCCTGTTCAACCTCCGGCATGCATATCCTGACCTGTGTCGTCAGAGATTGGCAGTCGATGATGAATTGAAGTCTCTCGGCGACCAGATTCGAAAGGCCCGCTCCGATCGCGAGGTATGCCTGCGACAGGTTCAGATTCTGAACCGTCAATCTGTGGAGGCCAGGCACAGGGCCGACACCGCAGTCTACGACTACCAGCAGGCCGATTATGCCTATAAGACCCACGTATCCTACTGGGGATTGCATCCTCTGAGATCTCTATTCCACAGTGCGGATCGTCGGAGGGACGAGCTTAATTTCTTTACGGCCGCTCAGCAGGCACAACTGAGAATGAACGATCTTCGTTCGGCATATTGCCGGATCCAGGGCAAGCTTCAGTCCCTTCAAGACAACCTGAACAGAGGGGATCGGTGGTTGCAGGAGCGTGAGGATCGGGCGAGTATGTTGTCCGACCGTCTGGCCCGTCTCGGAGAACAGATCGGCCAGGTTGAGCAGCAGGCCGGGTCCCGACATGGCCTTGGAGACGACAGGGTCGAATGGGTGGACGAGGAATGGAACAAGGCACGGACTGAGGTGTTCATACAGGCCCTGGCTCTTCATCAGAAGGCGGTGGAAGGGGCTGCCGCACAGTTCCAAGACAATCTGGCTCTGGCATATTATGTGATGCAATCAAGCGGATTCAACCCTGATGAGCGTTTGACGGCTTGGCAGACCTTTTTCTTGGTGGTGCCGGTTATATCCACGTCTTTCGCTTCTGTCTCCCGAATGCTCTCGGGCTTGGGAAGGCAGGCTCTTGGTTGGGCCATCGTGGACGAGGCGGGACAGGCTATTCCCCAGTCGGCGGCAGGCCTTCTGCAGAGGGTGCGGCATGCTGTGGCAGTCGGTGATCCCATGCAGATTCCGCCCGTTGATACCATGCCCAGACCCATGCGTGAGCTTCTGGCGAGTACCCACAACATTCAAATGGGTCTCGAGTCCGACAATATGCAAGTCATGGTGGACTATCAGACCCCATGCGGGTTGCAGGATGATGTCAGCGGTCATTGGCTGGGCATGCCCTTGGTCGTTCATCGGCGTTGCGATGAGCCCATGTTCTCTATATGCAACGATATGGCCTATTCCGGTCGGATGATCCGCATGGGGCCGGAACACAAACCTTGCACTTATATGGCAGGCACGAGAGCCGGCAGCGAACTGCCTCCCTCTTGCTGGTATGACGTGCCGGCGGTGGCGGATGAATGGGAATCCACCCAATGGAGGCCTCAGGAGGGCTGTGAACTGTACAGGCGCTTGCGCGACCTGATCGAAGGGGGTATCAATCCCGCGGACATCTTGGTCATGGCGCCTTTTAAGGCGGTGGCCAACAAGGTGTGTGAAACATATGAGGATGTTGTTACGACCTATGGCGGCTGTGATCCAAAAACAGCAAGGACGATGGCTAGGAATCATGCCGGTACCGTTCACACCTCCCAGGGGAGGGAGGCTGATGTGGCCTTCTTGGTTCTTGGCAGTCGACCCGGCAGCCAGGGCGGAGGGTCGCGATCATGGGTGAACTCAACCCCCAACCTGCTCAATGTGGCTGTGTCAAGGGCCAAGCGCCGTATCTACGTCATAGGTAACCTGGCTGATTGGCGGCAAGGCACTTATACGTCGAGAATCGCCAAGGACCTGCCTGTAGGAGGCAAGTAGATTCTGCCGCCTGTTTTCTGGCGGGCATGGATTTATCCATCCCCGCCATCGGAGGTGGTGGCCTTCGAGTCGATTTCGTGTTTCGACCTGGCTTCAGGGCGCTCTCAGTAGACGGGCCGGTCGGATCCCTCTGTGGTGGGATCAGCTATTCCCAGGCTGTCATTCGCGCCGATGGTCGGGTCCTTGACGATGCGCAGGATCAGGTCGGCTGCGCTCTTCCTGGATCCGGATACCCCCTTGAAGGTCTCATCCCGCCTTGTGGTGACATATCGGACCTCGTCGCGGTCCGTCAGCCAGCACAGGCGGAGGGTGGTGTAGTCGAGGCCGGATTCTCTCAGAAGGCGGTCGGAGGCTGCGGCGGTGGGCAGGCCCCTGCCGACCATCTCCGCGTTCCACCTGCCAAAGGTCCCCGGGACCTCGCCATAGATGCCGGCGACGTTGGCGAAGATGACGCGGTCCACCTTGTTGGCCTTCATGGAGGCTATCACGTTGCGCGTCATGGCGTTGTCGGGGTCGTGGTCGACGACGTCCACGAAAACCAGGTCCTGGCCCTTCATGACGGCATCGATGTCTGCCCGGTCTTCCAGGTCGACCTCGGCCACGGTCACACGGGGGTTGGCCCCGAGCCTGCTGAGGCGGTCGCTCTTTCTCAGCCCCAGAGTGAGTGTGACATCTTTGAAGTCCGGTTCGGACAGGATGCGGTCTTCGACGATGCGGGCTATCTGTCCGTATGCTGCGAGAATCAGCAGGTTCATGGTTTTCCTTTCCTTTTCACTCTTCTTTGTTCGGCCCGGGCCGGTGTTGGGAGGGCAATGACCTGATGCCACAGCCTGCCTGCCTCCCGCCACCGTCGCCTCTGCTTCGTCGTCTAGTCGATCGGAGCGGTCTATTTCCCCAGCATGACGGTCTGCAGGCGCTGAGCCTGGTCCCGGTTCTGGGCGATGCCGACGAGATTGAGCCCGAACCGTTTGGCCACGCGGTCCAAGGTGCCGTAGGTGGCGTTGATGGCCCGGGTCTGGTCGCTGTCCGACCCCTGCACAATCAGGTAGAGGTCGGCCCCCTTGAGATCGTCGTTGACGACGACATGGTCGATGAAGGTCTTCAGGTATCCGGACATGTTGGACCAGTAGACGGGCGTGCCGATGACAATGACATCCGCCCCCTTGAGTTGCTCCCAGACACGGTTGAAGTCCCCGTCGCCCTGTCCGACCTGGGGGATGCGGTATTCGGCCAGGTCGACCTGCTTGTAGTCCTGACCCCCCATCAGTTCCTTGGCCAGGGAGGAGGTGTTCCCGTCGACATTCTGGCTGGCGTTGAGAAAGACCTTCTTGGTCGCGGTTCCCGTGTGCTGAGGTTTGGCGTATGCCTGCCCGGTTTTGTCCCTGCCCTGCATGGCGGTTCCTTCCTGGGTTTTGGCCCTGGTCTGGTCCGATGCCGAAGAAGATTCCAAGGCCACATAGCAGATCAAGGCCCCGAGCCCCAGACCCAGCAGCAGGGCCACCGCCGGTGCGGCCAGGGTCTTCCAAAGATTCTTCGCCATTTGTGAGCCTTTCTTCGTAAATGGTTGAATGGTATTGCTTCAACCCGGCTTGAAGGCAAATCGCCTTACACCGGCAGCTGAAGGAGCCGGTGACATGGCCCGCAAACCGTTCATATAGGCCCTTCGGGGTAGGCTGTCGGGTCTGGGAGCCCTCGAGCCCATGCCGCCCGACGAAGCCAGGGGGCCGCATGGTGGGCGACCGGGGGAGGGGCGTGGCGGAAGCTGGCTGACAGGCCCCATTATCCGTGCAAGACACACCCGAATATCATGGATTTTTTTAGTACTTTTGCATGATTCATCTTCTATCTTATAATGTGAACTCCGTTTGGAGGCGCTGGAGGAGCTGCCGTTCAGGGGGTCCTGTCCGAGATTCGTTTGCGAATGCCGAATACCGCATGTGGGGGGGGGGCGCAGTGAGAAGGTTGCAGAAGCCCGTCTGGGTCATGTGGCTGCTGGTTGTCTTGTGCCTGATATTCACCTCCCTTGTCTCGGCTGCGACCTCCCAAGACGGCGATGAGGCGCCCGGTCTGATTCCTCCTGCCGGCCGCAGCCTGCCCGCCGGCCTGGTCGCCGGGTCCCGACTGCCGGGCGTTGACAAGTCTGATTTTCCCCGGTTGGTTCAGGATGCACGATTCGTCGGCGGGAACCGGGTCGGTTTCGGGGCCGCCGCCCATGGCAAGCATCTGGCTTACGTGGAGTCACAGGGATTGCCCACCGCCTCGGGTGACGGTGCCGTGGTCATCCAGACCCTGTCCACCGGTTCCAATGGGGTGAGTGCGTGGAGCGGCGATGCCGATGACGCCTCGGCTCCTTCAGGTTCCGTGAGGATCCCGGCACCTGCGGGGGTGTCCGGGTTCGGGTACCAGATGGCCATGAACAATCGGTTCGTGGTGGTAGGTGCGAAGTGGTCACAGGAGGTGCTGGTCTATGACCTGTCGGGTGCATTGGTGCGCACGATTGCGGTCCCCCCTGACTCCTACCGGTTTTCACCCGACAATTTCGGTGAGTCCTTGGCCCTCGACGGGGACTCGCTGGTGATCGGGGCGCCGAATTCGATTGTCGACGACATCGACGATGCCGGTATGGGGTTCCTGGTGGATCTGTCCGATGCAGCATCGGTCCCGGTGCCCCTGATTGCGCCGAAGGGCGATCCGTCGATAGTCGAGGGCGCCTTGGCCGGCCAGACGGTTACCGTGCACGGCGGCATGGCGGCCTTGGGCACTCCGGGCCTGGTGGGCGCCGTGGCGGGTGTCGACTGCCTGACCGGCGGCGTGCAGCTCTATTCAGGATCGGGGTTTGTGCGCGATTTGCATGTGGACATGTCACAGGGGTCGTACCCGGTCGCCGATGAGTCGACGGCACGTGCAGGTCTCGGCAGTGCCCTGGCCTTCAGCTCCGATGGAGGTTCCCTCCTTGCCGGTGAACCATCGTGGGACCCCTCTGCTTCGTGGACCATGCAGGTTGGCATGGTGTACAGGTTCAGCGTGGCTGACGGTTCGGTGAAGTCTGTCCTGAGGGGGAGCGACGGGGCGGAATATTTCGGCACCTCCCTGGCCGTCGGCGACGCGCCCGGTGGCGGCGATACGGTCTTCGTGGCCTACCGCGACGACACCTCTTCCGGCCGCGTGGCCGGCTATGCCGTTCCTGCCGGTGACGGCGCTGAGGTGCAGCGTGCGACCTTCCAGCCGATGGATGCCGCAGGCGGTGACGGTTTCGGCTCCTTGGGGTTGTACGGCGGGGCAGTGGTGGCGAGCACCTTCACGGAGGAGGGCGTGCCATACAGGAACCTGCTGGTGACGGCGCGGACCGGTGTATACCACTTCGGCACCCCCATCCCTTTGCAGTTGTCGAAGTCGGCCGATCGGGCCACAGGAGCACGGGTCTTCCCCGGCCAGCGCCTGACTTACACCCTGACGGCAAGCAATCCGAATCGCGCTCCGGTCGACACCGAGCTGGTGGACGATCTTTCCGGGGTGCTGCCGTTCTCGCAGAGCGGGACAGTGGATGACGTGACAGTGTCGAACGACCCGGCCGGGGCCACGCCGGCCCCGCCCCTGGTGGATGCCGATGCCGGACGTCTGTCGTGGAAGGGGGCCGTGCCCGGCGGCACGGCCCTGGGCCCGGGCAGGGTCCTGTTGAAGTACAGCGTGACGGTCCGGCGGAGCCAGGACCTGTCGTACTACACGGGCTCCGTCGACAACGCATTCCTGTCGGATTATTCCCGGGACCGGCCGGTAACGTCGAACGGACTGGGTCATATCGACCTGGAGAAGCGTCTGTTGGCGGTGGCCGGCGACGGTTCGCTGTCGCCCGTCGCGCAAGGTGCGTCGGTGGCATTCGGACAGCGGTATGTATATGAGCTGAAGGTGTCCAACCCGACACCTGCCGACGCGCTCGCCGACCCTGTGGACGTGACCGTCCGTGACGATATGAGCGAGGTGGTCGATGATGCCAGGGTCGAGGGCGCATCCCTGGTGGGCGCCGCACCTGTGGGCACGGTCACATGGGATGATGCCTCCTCCCCGGGGGCGGTGGTATGGAAGGGGTCGCTGGGCAAGGGGCAGAGCGCGGTGATCCAGGTCCGGATCACGACCTATCCGGCGGACCACGCCCCTGCAGGCGATCACAAGCTGACGAACCTGGCGACGAACGATCGTGGCCCCGATTCGGCACGTCTTGTGAACGCGGTGTCGGATGTCGATCTGGGCAAGGGGGCGTTCGGCTCGCAGTCCTCCTCCCAACCCGTTTCTTCAGTGAAGACTGGCAAGGATGTGTTCTATCGGTTGACCTACAAGAACGCGACCGGGGTGACCGTCCATGACGCTTCGTTGCACGACGATCTGTCCGGGGTCTTGGGCGGCGCTGACGGGCCTTTGGACCTGTCTGCGACATCAAGTGTTGCCGGTCATCAGGTGGCGGCCCCCGCCTTCGATGCAGGCACCGGGCTTCTGTCCTGGTCGGATTCAAGCGGGATCGCCCCCGGCGAGACCGTGACCGTGACCTACAGGGTGCGGGTGCACCAGGATGCGCGCCCGGGAACGTTCTTGAAAAATGGCGTGCAGTCGCCTCAGTCGAGGCAGGGACCCCTCACCCAGGTTGGAGTGCAAGGGATGGACCCGGTGTCGAGGTTGCCGTTTACAGGTGGCGGCCATGGTTTGTGGCCGGTGTATGTGGCGGCGCTTGGCGCCTGTCTGGTAGGTGCCGGGTATGCGGTTGACAGGTATGCACGTCGCAGTTGATGGACGGGCCTCCCGGACCCGGGGGTTCACGTCCTCCGCTGTTAGTGGGCAGGAGAAGTCTTGATGCGTAGATTGATGGAGGGGCACGCGGCTGCCGTAAAGCTGTCGTTGGCCATCGTTCTGGTCTTGCTCGTGTTGGCGGGTGGCGGCGTCGGCGCCGCAGGGCTGCTGGGGGTCCGTGCGGCTTCCGGTGATACGGAGTTCAAGGTGTCGGTGACGGCCGCGCAGGTGGACGGGACGGATCCGGTCTCGACCGGTGTATCCGGTGAACCCATCGCCGTTGACCTCCGCGATGCCTTTTCAAGCGGCCCGCAGACCTGGACGATAGGCGTGAGTTCCTTGAAGGGCGAGATGGGCCGTCTGACGATCAAATTCATGGATACGGACCCCAACCGTAAGGTGAAGGCCCACATGTCGCCGACATCCATGGGGGAGCCGGGCCCCTTGAACAATCGGTATTACCCTGATCTGTTCACCCAGCTGCACTTCGAAGTCCTGGACGGGGAGCGCAAGGTGTGGGACGGCAAGTTGGGCACGGATGGCGAAATCCAGCTCGAAGACCCCTCCAAGAACAATCCATCCAGACCGGGGTATCTGAAGATGAGCATGCCGGTGGATCTGAAGCCTGGGGATGCGGAACACACGTTCACCATGCGGGTCTATGTGGACAGCACGATGGACAAGGATGAGTTGACCGCCTACAACGGGACGACCACGGGTTTGTCCCTGGTCGTGAAGGGCGAGACCCTGTGAGACGGCAGACGGCCTGTATCCGGACAAGGTTCAAGGGGTGTGTGATAGATGGGTAGTTCGTTGAAGATGCGTGAGTCCCAGTCCTGGCGGTCTCTGATCGTGCGGGCGGCGGTCGTGGTCTTGACCATGGCCATCCTCCTGTCCGTCGGGCTCACCCGGGCGGATGCCGCATACGTGAGCAAGAGCCGGGTCGACGTGACGACCCCGATAGAGGATTTCGGCACGGGTGCCGGCGTCAGGGGTACCTATGCCCTTGATGACACGGTCGCCTTGGACAAGGCCGGAAACATATGGATGTGGGGTTACTATTCCGGCGGGCAGAAACTGACCGACACGGGCATAAACGGTTCGTGGACCCTCAAGGGGGCCGCGAACAAAAGCAAGTGGGAGAAGAACGGAGCCCAGGTCCCCAAGGCGAATGGCTCATTCCTGGGCAATTATCATCAACCCGGCATCGTGCGTGGCATCGGTTGCGTGAAAGAGGTGGCAGGTTCCGCTTATGCCCTGATGGCGGTGGATTGCTACGGAAACATATACGGCTGGGGTGACAACACCCAGAGGGGGGAGAAATTCACCGCCAATGCGGCCATCACCAGCCAATCCGGTTATGAGGATGAAACCAGCCTCATAACCGGTGGCGTCTACGGCGTCTACAAGGATCAGACCGGTGCCCCCGAAGGCATCCCCAATGTGGTGAATCAGGCGAATCCAAATGAGTCTCCTGCGACCTGGAAGCCGATTGACGGCCCCGGGGCACCGGTGGGAACCTATCCGGGAGGGGACAACACCGCCAAAGTCATTGAGGCGGCGAGCAATGAGTACGGTTTTGCCTACCTGAAGGAAGACGGAACGGTCTGGAGCGTCGGCTTCAATCCCTACGGCATGAGGGGTGCCGGCAAGCACAACGGCGCGAACAACGGCCAATGGGGGAGCATCAATTCCGGAGGCTGGCCGGTCGGCACGGATTCCGGGCTTGCGATGTCGCCCACGCAGGTGGTCTTTCCCGGCAATGAAAAGATCACGGATCTCTTCCCCGGGTATGAGAGCTATTTCGCCGTCACGGACCGGCAGAAGGTGTATTTCTGGGGGCGGAATTTCACCGGCGGTGCCGCCATGACCACCGATCAGCTCGCCGCGGTCGCCTCCGACGACGAGAGCAAACCCTGTACCGCTCTGGGCAGTGCGCAGCAATATTACTGCTTCGCCCCCGTTGAGGTCCCCTATCTCGAGCAGGTCATCAGCCAGAACGGGGGATATGTCAAGGGCATGGGAGGCTACGCCTGCGGCGCCCTGCTGACGAAGAACGGCAAGCTCTGGACCTGGGGCGGCGCTCAGAACCGCAAAGGGATGGTCGAAGCCCCGGCGAACAAGATGAACAACGCGAATTGGCGGGAGGAGCCGAAGGTGCTGAATGCCCCCGACATGAACGGGAACATGGTCACCGGCGAAGACGTGGTTGACTTCAACATGGAATACTATGCCGGCAATTTCGTGAAGTCCGATGGCACCGTCTGGGGGTGGGGCCGCCGTAATGAAGGCGGGGTCGAGGCCTCGACACGGGACCAGATCACCTGGGCCGTCCCCTTCAACACGGACAGCTCGCCGGGATTGATCTGGTCCCCCGATGAGGACCCCCAACACAGGAAGGCGGTGAGCGTGGGGGGCAACAAGGACGGCGCCTCGTTGAACCTCGAAGACGGAAGCATCTACTCCTGGGGGGATAACGGCGGCGGTGCCGCGGCAGGCGGCCGTTCCGGTTTCGACAGCGGGGGAGACGGGAACATCTGTCTGCCGGGCTTGGTCGATGCCACAAACCCCAGCAAGGTCCTGAGCTGCGTTTCCCCGTTGACGGACGATGCCAACGGCAAACGTTACAACGTGAAGGATGCCTCTGCCTCCCTGGGCGGGACCCCAAGGTATGTCTGGCCCGCATATTTCGTCCCGCTCATCCAGAACGTCGGCAAATACATAACGATATCGAGGAATGCCTACCCCTTTGAGGGCAAGGCGGTCCGTAAGGGTGATGAAATCGAGTACACGGTGCTGATTCATAACGATCGCACCTCGTTCGAGAACCCGACGGTGACGATCAGGGACACCTGGGGGCCGGATGCCGTCTTGAAGGGCCCCATCAGCGCCATATATGCCCGGCATGACAGGGATCTGACCAAACCGGTGGACGTTTCGGACCAGTTCACGACGGATTCGGACGGGTCGGGCATGACCTCCAAACCGCTCAACCTGTATCCGCGGAACACGCTGACGGTCAGTTTCACGGTGGAGGTGACCGGTCGCTCAGGCGGCCAGGTCGCAGGAAGGTCGCTCGTCATCGACAAGGCCGGTTCGGAGATCGACTCCGATGCCACTACCAACCCCATAGCCTGACGGAGACCTGGGGGGGGGGAGTCGCCCGAGGACGAGTCTCCGATCACGTGCGGATGCGGCGAGCGGGCAGACATGGGTCAGGGCCGCCTGCCGGTGGAGGCGGCCCTGACGGAAGCAGGATGACAGGCTGCCTCTCAGTCTGACATGACCCTGGATTCTATCTGATTGCGGAAGATCATGATGACCAGGGCGACCGCCACCTCCAGAGTGCCGATGATGAGGAAGAGCGGGAGCTGCTGGGTCAGTGTCGTCAGTTTCCCGTAGACGACCAGCATGATGGCGGTGCCGATGGCCGCTGACAGGGTGAAAGCGGTCTGCATTTGCGTCTCATAGGATTTAGGGGCGATGGCCGCGACTATGGAGTTGGCGGCGACACCGTAGGGGAATCCGCCGAAGTTGCCTACGAGATAGTAGATAAGCAGCCAGATGACCGAATACTTGTCGGTCTGGGGGTTGAGCACCACCGTGGGGACGATGAGGAGGAGGTTGGAGATGCCGGAAAAGGCGAAGCCGAACCAAAGACGATTGGTCGATTTCCACTTCTTGCCCGGGGCCGTCAGCCAGAACCAGCTGTAGAAGAGACCCGAGAGGAGGGAGATGATGCCAACGACCGTGTTGAAAGACCCGGGGGCGATTTCGATGCCGCCGAACTTCCTGTTTATCCTCTGGTCCAGGAACATGAGCAGGGTGGTGCCTTGCATGGCATAATCCACTCCTATCACGATTTGCATGATCACAATGGGGATGATGGCGTTGAGACGGTGGCGCTCGCCCCTGCCGATCCGCTTGGAGCGCCATATGACGGCGAAGAAGACAATCGCCACCAGGAAGGTGCAGGAACTGACCGCCGTGGCCAGGGAACCGATGCTCACCTTGTGAGAGAGCAGAAGCACTGCGATGAACAGACCGATCACGGCGAGGGCGCCGATGGCTATCAGTCCATAGCGCTTCTGCTCCTCCTTGTTCAATGGGCGTGAAGGCTTGGAACCAAGGGAACCGAAGAAGCGGTTGCCCGGCAGGGCGATGACCGCCGCATAGAGGAAGGCGGCTACGGCCCCTATGGCGAAGCCGTAGTGATAATTGATCAGGCCCAGCTGCGCGGAGATGATGGGGGTGATGAATCCGGCGATGTTGTTGGCAATGGCATGGATTGCGAAAGCGCCGTCACGCCGGTTGTCCTTGCGGTGGAAGAGCATGCCGGTCAGCGAGGCGTTCGACGCCCCCATGATCGGAAGGTTCATCAGGATCATGCCGACCAGGGCGAAGGCCCTTCCCTGACCTATGGAGAGGGCCGGGATTGCGAGAAGACCGCAGGAAAGCCCCTTGGTGATGTTCCCGATGACCAGTGCCTTGCGGGCTCCGAAGACCCTGTCCGCCAGCCAGCTGCCGATGATGCCGAACATGGAGTTGATGGCCCCCACGATTGCTATCAGCTGGGCTGCCTCGCCCTGGGAGAACCCCAATCCCTGGGTCCATGGTTTATATAGGTAGTAGATCAAGACGGCCCCGTAAGAGGCCCAACAGATTGAATTGAAGAAGTTCCCTGTGGCCAGGGCGCCGATGCCCTTTGGATACCCGAAGAAGGACCGATCCTTCCGCAAGTCGTTGAGCTCCTGCTCCTCCTTGGAATCGACCATCAGACCGGATTCGTCGACCACGGTAGTCGACCCTGCTGGATCCGGTTGTGCCGCACTGCGTTCCGGTACGTCTGCCATGTGTGTCTCCTCACTGATTGGCGTGCGGACACCCCTCGTCCTGGCACGCTTGCTTGCGTGAAACCACAATCGTTTCAATTGGAATGGTAAAGCAGCCAGGCCGCTGAGATAGGTGTATAGACAATGGAAAAGGTGGAGAATTCTTCGTGATGCAGGTGGTGCCTGCCCCACTCAAGGTCGTGATTGTCTCCTTGACGGGGCAGGGCGGCGGTAGGGGGTCGAGTCCTGGGTGCTGTCTCCCCCCTGCGCCGGGAGCACCGTCCACGGCCAATGAATTGTCCACCGAATCGGTGTTTTCACCCACCTTCGACCAGCGGAGTCGATTCATATACTGATGGCATAGGACGCAGCCGGGGAAATCCGGAGGGCACCGTGGCGAGGCACAATGCGATGTGTGTGCCGATCCTTCGGTCCGGTCTGCGGCTGTTTCCGGTGACAGGGTGTCGAAAGCCTGTCATGGAGATGGTGACCTTGCGACGAAGGAAGCGGGTAATTCAAAATGGATTCCGAACAAACCGACCAGGAATGCGTTGACCAGGCCTCCCGGCAGCTGTACATCGGCAACACGGGGACGGTTGAATTCAATCTGGACCTGCCTGTGCAGGGGGCCTTGGGAACCCGCATCAGCTGGGCAAGCAGCGACGGACGTTGGATCGAGACGGACGGAACCGTGCATCAGCCCGAATACGGACGCGGTGACCGGGATGTGCGGCTGACGGCGACAATCGTCAAGGGACAGGCCGAAAGTCAACGTGTCTTCGACGTCAAAGTCCTGCAACTTCCCAACCGCATCGAGGTTGAACGGGTTTACCCCATGCATCTGCGAGCGCGGAAGGGCAGCGTCTACCATCTGCCCATGTTCACTGCGGTGCTGACCACTGACGGCCAGTGCCTGTCACAGAAAATAGACTGGGACGAGGATGTCGAGCAGTGCAGCGATACCCTGGGTGAGCATACCTTCCACGGGACCATCGACGGCAGCAGTATAGCCGTGAAGTGCAGGGTCGAGATCACCGAGGATGACCCCCATGGAACCGTCGATTCGCATCCCCGGCTCACGCCCATCCCGATCGGTGTCGTCAGGTTGACGGGAGACGGGATCCTGGCGGGGAACCAGCGGCGGCGGGTTGAGTTCCTGAAGACCCTGGACGACGATCAGCTTCTGGGCGAGTTCCGCAAGGCGTCGGGTTTGGATACGAAGGGTGCGGCGCCGATGATCGGGTGGGATGCGCCCGATTCCCTCCTGCGGGGCCACACCACGGGGCATGTGCTTTCGGCTTATGCCTTGGGGTATGCCGCCAGCGGGGAGGAAGCGCTCAGGAGAAAACTGACCTACCTGGTTGACGGTCTGGCCGAGGTGCAGAAGGCCTTTGAGGCGGACCCCGACACCAAACCCGGATTCCTGTCGGCATATTCGGAGAAGCAGTTCGACCAATTGGAAACCTATACGCCGTATCCGACCATCTGGGCGCCCTATTACACCCTGCATAAGATCCTGGCTGGTCTGATCGACGCCTATCAGTATGCCGGAAACAAGACCGCCCTGCGAGTGGCTTCGGATCTCGGCGACTGGGTCTATGCCCGCGTGCACAGGCTGCCTCATGAGCAGCTGCAGAACATGTGGAGCATGTACATCGCCGGTGAATTCGGCGGGATGAACGAATCCCTGGCCAGACTCCATGCCCTTACCGGCAAACCGGAACACCTGGCGGCCGCCCGGCTGTTTGACAATGACCGGCTCATGGTCCCCATGAGGCAGAAGGTCGACGCCTTGGGCGGCCTCCATGCCAATCAGCACATCCCTCAGGTCATAGGTTCCGTCGAGTTGTACCGTCAGACAGGACTTCCTTATTATCTGGACCAGGCCGAGTTCTTCCTCAAGTCGGTCATCGCACACCATGCTTATGCCATGGGAGGCACGGGCCAGGGCGAAATGTTCCAGCAGCCTGATGTGATCGGGGCCCTGCTCAGGGACAACACCGCTGAATCCTGCGCTTCTTACAACCTGCTCAAACTGGCCGCCCTCCTGTTTTCCTTCGACCCCGACACCGTCTACAGCGATTACACCGAACTGACCACACTCAACCACATCGCGGCCAGCACGGACCATGTGCCCCAAGGCGGGAGTCTGTATTTCTTCCCCACCCAGCCCGGCGGGCGCAAGGAATTCGACGTGGAGAACAGCTGCTGTCATGGGACCGGTCTGGAATCCCACTTCTACTATGCCAACGGCGCTTTTTACACGGACGCCGACAGCTTGTCCATCCAGCAGTACCTTTCATGCCGGGTGGATGATCCATCTGAGGGAATCAACTTCACCATCAACACCGAGGACCGGCATCCGGACAAGGTGGACATTCGTCTGAATCATCTGGAACGGGGGAACATCGCCTTGCGCATTCCGGCCTGGAGCCGCGGGCAGGTCCGGCTCACCGTCAATGGCGAAGCTCTTGACCTGCCTGGCGAAGGGCGCGCGCAGACAACCATCGTGCTCGACAAGGCCCTGTGCGGAGTGCCTTCCTGGGATGGCGTCCGGATCGGGTTGCGCTTTGCCCCCTCCATTCATCTGGTCGGAACCCCGGATCGGCCTGACCTGGTTTCAGTCATGTGGGGGCCCTATGTGCTTGCGGCCTTGAGCGACAGCGAAGAGACCCTGCAACTTGCCATAGACCGACAAGACCCTGAACGGTCCTTCAGACGGGAGAAGGACCAGCTGGTCTTCATGCACAAGCCCAGCGGCCTGACCTTCGTCCCCCTGCCCATGATTGCGCAGGAGCGATATCATATGTATGTCGGTGTTCAGCAATCCTGAAGGATGAGAGCCTTTGGGAGGCCTCATTTTCAGGTCCTCTCTGTCGTCGCGGGAACAAGGGAGATCGGTAAGACGAATCGGGAAATCATCGCCAGCGTCGCCGATGCCGCCGTGGAATTCCAATCCGCAGGGCGGTTCATCGGCACGCCGGGGTGGATTCATGAACGCCGGAAGGTGGACAGTTTCGAGCTGATCCTTGTCGAAGACGGGACGCTTCCGCTGACTGTCGACGGCAGCCACTTGGAACTCGGTCCCAATGACCTGGTGCTCATACCGCCTGAATCGCCGCATGAGGGCAGCAGGCGGCTCAAGCATTCATCGTTGACCTTTTTCTGGGCGCATTTCGCCATACGCGGCTGGCAGGCCGTTGACGAGAGCTCTCCTCCGGACGGTCGGCCCCAGGGCGACAAGGATCATATGGTTCTGCCGATCGGCCGCACGAGCGTCAGAAGCGATCGTCTGAACGTCATGTTCAACCAGCTTCTGGATATCTATCAGCGGTCCTATCCGAATCCCAGCACCTACTGCAGTTATTTCATGACCTGCATGCTCATGGAAATGGCGATCGGCATGACCGAGGCCGGGGTTTTGCCTACGGGGAACGATGAACGGAACAAACTGCAGCAGGTGCACGACTGGATACGGATCAACGCCTGTGACAGAATCACCGTCAAACGTGTCTCGGATTACTTCAATTACTCGCCGTCTTATCTTTCGACGATTTACAAACGCCAGTTCGGCATCAGCATATCCACTCAAATGGCCCGGATCCGCATCGAACGCGCCCAGGACCTGCTCCTGTCCACGTCCATGAACGTGCGGGACGTCGCTGCGGCCTGCGGCTATTCCGATGCCAAGTACTTCATGAGGATGTTCAAGCGGCAGACGGGACTGACGCCTACCCGGTATCGGTCGAGTTTCAACCAACGGCATTACAACAATGCCTGAACTTGGCGATGCGTGTCGTCATCGGGGCTGTGCATGCCTGCCAATGACCATATGATTCCGCGTGAATCGTCTTGGTCCCGGCTTATGGACCGATTGCTCCCCGGCGCCTCGAGGCCCTCCCTGTGCTTCCTCGCTTCTTTCTGGGGCGGCCGGCCGGCCGGGCGGCGGGTCCCAGGTCCACGCCTGTCGAGGTGTTCGGCCCGTCCGGGCCTCCGGGGAATTCAAACCCGCAACCTACGACCGGAATAGAACAGTCTGATGCCTGTCTCGCCGGACCGGACGCATGCAGCCAGTCGGCACAACGATTGGTGAGTGGACTGACGGCAGGGGGGGGGGGGGGGGGGGGGGGGGGGGGGGGGGGGGGGGCCCCTCACCCCCCCCCCCCCCCCTGCCGTCCTGTGATTCTTTGGGTTGCAGTTCCGAACGCCGTCCTACTTGGCGCAGGAGTGACGTCCGGTTTCCCGGCGGCGTCGGTATGCAAGGGAGCCTGCCAGGAGGATGAGCCCTGCGGACAGGGCCAGGATTCCCGTGGTCAGGATGGTTGTGGTGTCGCTGCCCGTGCTTGACAGGATGCCGACAGACGAGCCGGCGGTGTCAGCAGGGTCAGCCGGTTTCACTGGTTCGGTTGGCTTGGCGGGCTTGGCGGGCTTGGCGGGCTTGGCAGGGTCGACAGGGCCAACCGGGTCAGCAGGGTCAGCCGGTTTCACTGGTTCGGTTGGCTCGGCGGGTTCGGTTGGCTCAGTCGGTTCGGCTGGGTCAGCAGGGTCAGCCGGGCTTACTGGTTCCGTTGGCTCGGTTGGCTCGCCGGGGTTGCCGGGGTCGACTGGGTCGGTGGTGCCGCCGCCGTCCTCCGACGGGACCTCGGCCGGCTCGTAGGTGTAGGTCAGGTGCTGGTCGGGTTGGGGGGTGCCGTTGAGGGTCCAGGAGATGGTCACGTCGGCCTG
>NZ_JBANDZ010000001.1:162255-163161 GCF_037963085.1 Bifidobacterium favimelis
CCGGGCGGTGGTGGTGTCGGGCGTCCAGTGGGCGGTGAGGGTCAGGTCCCGGGTGACGGGTTGGTCGAAGTCGTAGGCCTGGGTCCCGTCGTACCAGCCGTTGAACCGGTGGCCGTCCCTGGTGGGGTCGGCGGGCCTGGCGGCTTTCTGCCCGTCGGTGACCTGTTGGGGCGGGACGGGGGTGCCGCCGGCCGGGTCGAAGGTGACGGTGCGCATGGCCGGTGGCGCTGGCTCGTAGGTGTAGGTCAGGTGCTGGTCGGGTTGGGGGGTGCCGTTGAGGGTCCAGGAGATGGTCACGTCGGCCTGGCCTGCCGCGTGGGCGGGGGTGGCCGCCGTCCAGGAGCCGTCCCCCTGGGCCGTCAGGCCGGTGGCCGCCTGGCCGTCAAACTCCACACCCGTCAGCACAACCTCACCAGGGAAGATGACCCTGTTCAACTTGCTGTTGCCGCTGTGTCCCAGCTGGCCAAGGCCGCTGCCCCCCCAGGTGTAGAGGTTTCCGTCCGAGTTGATGGCCAGGGAATGGAATTCCCCGGTGCTGATCTGGGTCCAGGTGCCAACGTTGGCAGGTTTGACCGCCATGCCGGGGTTTTTGTCCGGCCCGTGGCTGTCGGTGTCGCGTCCCAGCTGGGCGGAACTGTTGCGTCCCCAGGTGTAGAGGTTCTCGTCGGAGCCGACTGCTACGGAGAAGTTGTCGCCCGCGCTGATCTTGGTCCAGGTGTCGATGCCGGCGGGTTTGGTCACCATGGCGGGGGTTGCGTCCTCATCGTCGCCTCCGGTGCCGCGTCCCAACTGGCCGAATTCGTTCCATCCCCAGGTGTAGAGGTTGCCGTTCGAGCCGATCGCCAAGGAATGGGCGTTTCCTGCGCTGACCTTGGTCCAGGTGTCGACGCCTGCGGGTTTGGCCAC
>NZ_JBANDZ010000001.1:163208-163411 GCF_037963085.1 Bifidobacterium favimelis
AATGCCGGGCCGGTCGGGTCGGTTGGTAACGGCGTCGCGTCCCAGCTGGCCAAAGCCGTCGCTCCCCCAGGAATAAAGGTTGCCATCAGAGCCGATTGCCAGGCAATGGTATCCTGCTGCGCTGATCTTGGTCCAGGTGTCGACGCCTGCGGGTTTGGCCACTATGCCGGGGGTAGCGTCCTTCTGGGCCCTGCCGGTGCCGC
>NZ_JBANDZ010000001.1:163455-175160 GCF_037963085.1 Bifidobacterium favimelis
GTCCCAACGCATCGAAGCTGTTGTCGCCCCAGCTATAGAGGTTTCCGTCCGATCCGATGGCCATGGAGTGGTAGTTGCCTGCGCTGGCCTGGATCCACTTGTCGACGCCGGCGGGTTTGGCCACCATGCCGGGATTGTTGTCCTGCTTACTGCTGCCGGTGTCGCGTCCCAGCTGGCCGTATTTGTTTTCGCCCCAGGTGTAGAGGTTTCCGTCCGATCCGATGGCCATGGAGTGATAGTTGCCTGCGCTGGCCCGGATCCACTTGTCGACGCCTGCGGGTTTGGCCACGATGCCGGGCCGGTCAGCTGGGGTGGTGTCTGTGTCGCGTCCCAGCTGGGCATAGTGGTTGTCGCCCCAGCTATAGAGGTTGCCGTCGGAGCCTACCGCCAGGGAATGGTTGCCTCCTGCGCCGACCTGGGTGAAGTGGTTGTCTGCAACTGGTGGGGTGATGGTGATGTCGGTGCCGCCTGCGCTGGGCCCATGGTCGGGGTCAATGGACCACTCCCGACCGGCGGTGCTTGTCTGCGGGGACGAGGTGGCGGACGTTGATGTGGATGTGCCCGTGTCTGCGCCGGCTATGCCGGCGCTGGTCAGGCCCAAGCCAATCAGTAGAAGGACTGCCGTCAATGGACGACAGGCGTGGGTGAGACGATGCATAGACTACGAATCCCTTCCTCTTGTGAATGTACGTACCACTGTGTGCGCGGCTCCGCCTCCCCCCCGCAACGGGCGATGCACAGATGCATACCGCGGAGAAACACAACGGAAACACAACAGAATAAAATCTTATACAATCACTCGGACACCGATTCCAATGGTCAAGAGGACTGCGGGCCGTGACCGCTCCATATCCGTCTGCCCTGTGTGGTGGAAACCTGACCAAACCAGCCGGCTTCTCCGGTGCCGATGACTCCGGGCATTCCACCAGACCGGCTTCCCGGGAAGAGTGGTGGGGAATTCCGCAGTGGCCCGAACGCACGGCCATGGTCACTGGGGGGAACATGTGCGGTGCGGGTCAACCGGTTGAAGGTGGTGCCGCATCAGGGAACCTCATGTCATCCATGTGTCACTGACGCTTATGGCACATGGGGCCAATGACCATGGCGAAACCACGTCCTGGCAAGTGCCGCCGGGAAAGGTGAATGCCAGCGGAACTTGCACTCCGGAGGCCAGTAGGGTTCTGGTCCTTCATCAAGCGACCAAGATCGTTGACCGTTCAAAGGACGGTGAACTTAGAACAGTCACTTTAGCATTATGCATGCGGCCCCTCGTCGCCGCGAATTTGGTAACCACTGGATGACATGGGAGATTCTCGATAGTGTACCCCCACGTTTTTGTAGTAAACAGCTTTGAATAAGCTGAAGGGGGACGTAACGTGTCTGAGAACGGTATTGAGCGGGATGATGCGGACGACTCTTCAGTCTCCTTACAGTCTGGAGTGGCCACCCACATTTCCAAACGGGAAGATACGGGTGGCTACGGCATTGAATATGTCAACGTCCCCGTCTCCCTGAGAGACTACCTGCATGACGCAGACAGAGGGAAACCGCAAATCGCGATACACGACAGCTTAATGGAGCAATTCAAATGAAGGATCTGTCCGGCATGAGCCTGCTGGTGCATGGCAAGGGCGGCAGGGACCGGATGGTGCCCCTGGGCGACGGGTTGGCCGGTGATCTGTCGGCGCTTCCCAAGGGTTACGTTTTCCCGTTCTTCACGGCGGGCATGTCTGTTCCTACAGGGTGTATGCCCTGGTCCAGGTATCTTATGTTCCGTAAACGTGCCGACACCGTCCTGAAGAAAGCGGCATAGCCTGTCTGTGCGTCCAGACCGACCGCCCCGACCGGGCACACTCCTCGCATCTCTTCTTCAGCCAATCCCGCAGGAACCATCAGGATTGCAACCATGGTTTCCAATCGGCTTCTGGTTATTCATCCAGTCTCGCCAGGAGTCATCTCCCCCGTTGTTCTGAACTGGGGCCTGTTTCCTGGGGGGATTGACGTTCTGCCTACGCGGGGGAAGTGACGGGTTCCTGTAGACCCGCCCACGGCCGTAGCCCTGCCGGCGGGGTTGGGTGGCGTACCCTCGTGAACCGCCCTGGGAAGGGTCGTCCGCCTTCGCCTCGGCTGCCGCCTTGTCAGCGTCCGCCTTGGCCTGCATGGACGCTTTCACCGCGTCCATGGCCCTGCCCAGGGCGTCCGATTCCTTCCTGTAGTCGGCGGGCTTGCCGGAGGACAGCCTGCCGGCCTTCCCGATTTCCTCGCCCAGGGCGTCGCGCGTGGCCGGGTCGGCCACCTTCCCGTCCGAATCCGCCAAGAGCTTGGACGCCTCGTCCTTTCTTGAGGACAGGGCCTTCTTCGCCTCATCCAGGGTCTTCGCATCACGCGATGCCGTCACGGCGGCAGCCGCCGACTCCACGCGCTTGGATCCCGCGAGGTAGAGGGCTTCGTTCTTCCGCGCCTGCTCGGCCGAATCCCGCAATTCTTGGGTCGTCATGCCCGACCGGCACGAAACGGAGGCTACGTCGGGGTCTTTCACGGCCTCATGCAGCGATTTCACCGTCCCGGCCGTCTTGACCTGGGCCTCCGTGACCGCCATGACATCCTCCTGCTGGCTTACGGTCTTCCTGAACGATGCGGACGAAGCGGTCATGGCCTTCACCGCCTGGGAGCAATCGGCCTCGGCGCGCCCATGCGCCTTGGACTCAGACACCTTCCACACCACGGCCGCCGCGATGGCGGCCGCCGCGATGACTGCCGCCAGGCAGGTCGCCGTCACCTTCAGCGCCCGGGACAGGCCACGGGGTTCTGGGGCATCTCCTTCAGACTCCATGCTTCCTTCTCCCATCTTTTTTGAAAGGTCCCGTACCGGATGGACCATCCTCTGTTGCATCGGAAGCCCGGGTGCACACCCGGGAGCCGACAAGTGCGAGGATGCCGCCACATGGCGGGATAACCCGGACGCCGACCCTCCTTTGACGGGAAGCCGCAGCACACGGCCGTCCGGCTCCTGTTGCCGGTGCATCCCTGAATCATTCGCACCATCCCCTGTTGCTACAAGACGGGGCATACTCATCATCCAGCATAACCGGGCCGCCATGCTACAACGAATCGCATGCACAACATCCCCCGGCTCGACCGGGATTTTCCTGCCCCGTTGTCCCATCAACGATTCTGTCGGCAACTGATACGGTTGATGTCATGGCTGGACCGAGTCGACGGCAATCCGTGTTCGAATATGTTGTGAATATGGTACGTGTCGTAAACTGCTTCTTGATGAAGGTCAGCGGATGGGCCGCCACTGACAAGGTAGCGATGTGTCTTGTCAATTCGTGGCTGAGGGAATCGGGTGAGGTGGCCGGCGTGAAAAAGCTGGCCGCCTATTTGGGCTGCTCGTACCAGACCGTGTACCGGATGCTTAAATACGAAGGGCACCCATTGACACTGGCACAGTTCGAAGCCGTATGTCAGTACTTCAAGAAAGACCCGATGACAGAGAGCTTGAAGGTCTTCAGCAAAACCAATGCCCCCACCGTCGCAACCGACGACGCGACCCGGACGGATGAAATCTCCCGGTGGACAAGAAGGCAACTGCAAAAAGTGGAATTGGCGGACGACGTGCTCCGTGTCGTCAGGAAATACGGTAAGGAGGCTGACAGGGCATGATCAGCAAGGAAGAAAGCGAAGCCAGGGCTCGCGCGGCACGTGAGGCCATCCATTCCACAGAGTTGGAAGGCGGATACGTCACGGAAGCGTTCCGCGCCGACGTCCAGGACTACATCGACGGCAAGATCGACGCGGCCGGGCTCGCGACCCGTACCAGGGCAAGGTATGGAGCGGACCGGTCATGAACGATCAGCGGGACCCGTATCTCATCCCGGGAACGGACGTGTTCAGGAACAAACTGGGCATCACTGACGGAAGGACGTTGGCGACGGCCGAATACGAACTGAGCACGGCGCGGACCATCGAAATCCTGGGAGACCCCCGGTTCAAGGCCGAAGGCACCGTGGAACAGCTCCAACGCATCCACCGCCATCTCTTCCAGGACGTGTACGACTGGGCCGGACAGATCCGGACCGTGGACATCCACAAAAGCGGGGGAGTGCCATTCCAGCCCATCGAACTCTTCCGCGAAGGCGCCAGATACGCCGAAGAGACCCTGCGCGGGGACCACATGCTCACAGGGATGGACCATGACACTTTCATCAGGCGCCTGTCCATCAATTACGACGACTTCAACGTCCTGCACCCGTTCCGCGAAGGCAACGGAAGGACCCAACGGGTCTTCTGGACATCGATCGCCAGACAGGCCGGGTGGGAGATTGACTGGACCCGGGCCACGAAAGAGCAGATCGCCGACACGTCGAAGGCCGCCATGATGACCGGCAACAGAAGGCCCCTGGAAAACATGTTCGACCAGATAACCGCGCGGCACCGAAACAGCGTCCGGACAAGGAGGGCCACAGGGCCACCCCCCTCCATCGGCGGCCTCGAGCCACCGCAGCACGGGCGGTTCCCGGATTCCGCGCTTGGGAGCATGAGCCCCGGGCCCGGCGCGCAAGGACCCGACATGGGCATGGGCATGGACAGGTGAGGCCAGGCCTGCGGAACCAGCCCCGCAAGGGTCGAGCCAAGCACCCGAACCCAATAATCGCGTAGACTTGGCACATGAATACTTGTGATCTTGTCGTCGCTGTGGATGTGTTAACCGCTAGACAACGTTGAACGTTCTAGGCAACATTCCAGTTCTTCGCATAACTATATAAGCTCTAAACAATATTGGAGGGAGCGTATTTTGTCTGGGAACAGTATTGAGCGGAACAGCGATGAAGACTTCTCGGTTACTTTGCAGCATGGAATAACGGCCCGCTTTTCTAAGCAGGAGAATACGGGTGACTACGAAGTCACATACGAGAACGTTCCCGTATTCCTCAGAGGATACTTGCATGATGCGACCATAGGAAGAACTCAACTTGCAGTTCCCGATTACAAGATAGAACAATTCAATGCACGTCTGATTAAACTGATCAATGAGATTTTTACTCCGGAAACCACTAGAGAAGAGTTAATCGAATCCGCTATTCAGGATATTAACAACGCCGTGAAAGAAGCCGAATAGCGGATTCGATGAACATACGACTAGCGACGGCGGGGAATCAAATCCTGTTCGGATTGAAGCGGGCAAGGTAATCGTTGCAACACAGCGGTAAAACCTCAGCAATGACGGAGGCGAAGGAATGGATACACATTGATGATGCGTTGGCTGATAATGGGTCTGAGCGTCATTCTGATAGTTATGATGGCATCCGCCTTTTCTGCGCGGTCCCGGGATTCGGAACTCTACACAGAAGTAGATGGTCAACATTTATGGAGATTCATACAGGATTGGGTAGGGAATGCTCAAAAGTGGGTGAAAGTCGCCCGAGTCGTGCTGCTTATTACCATGCTTCTTTCCCTTGTTTTCTTAACAGCTATACTCGTCTTAACCTTAGTTTTGGTATTCCGAAACCATTCGAATGTTTGGACAGGATTGCTCAATGTCATGTTTGTCTTATTAGCGGCTTTCGAGTGTGTTATGCTCGGTACCCAACGCGATAAGGCACGCAATGATTATTCTCTCTGGATTTATGCCTGGTTCTTAATGGCAACCAGTGTGTTATCCGCTGCGGCATCATCTATATATTTCGAGGGAGAATCAGGTTATTGTCCTAGAGCTGCACTGATACCTGGTGGTCTGATTCTACTGACCGCAGTGATAACCTCCATTAACCTGCTGCTATATATCCACGATCTTTGGAGAGGTGCCAGTGTTGAATCCTTGCGATGGTTCAAGCGAACCGCGATCTTCGAGGTGATTACTGTGGCCTTCGTATTCGCAGTGCTTTGGCAGCCATTCCTAGAGGGATATGCTGATTTCCACATGTCTCTCGAGGTGTTCTTCACCATTGCCGTCTGGGAATATTTGAAGCATCTTTGGGATGAACGAATCATGCCCGCACAGCGATAGGACACCTTAGTCGGTACGGCAGCAGATTTATGGTCATAGGTGACATGATTAAAGATGATAGGTGCGACTTCGACGCTTATGTTGCGGACATACGGTTCCTGATTGCGCTCAGTGATTGAGGCAGATAGGCGTGGAGGAGTGGTTGCGGGCCTGCACCGGTCTTTCTGCTCCGCCACGCCATGCCCCCTAATGCCGTAGGCGCGAATGATGCCCATAGGCTATCTTCCGATAGAGAAGCCTAGGTCCTAAACAAAAAGCTATGATAAACTAACAATACTGCTTAGGACCTAGGAGGATGAGATGATTTATGACAGACTAAACATGCAACCGACCGTGAAGACCGTTGGCGGCGTTGTGGGCGACATGCAGAATGTGAAAACGGGAGGACTCGACATCTCGCCTGAGTACCAACGCGACTACATCTGGTCCAACGAGTTCAAGGACCAGCTAATACTGAGCATCATCCTGAACTATCCGATTGGCAACATTGTGATTAACAACCTCGACCATCCCAACGGAAGGAACGCGCGACAGGAGCTGGTGGACGGTAAACAAAGACTGACCACTATCATGCGCTTTAAAGAAGGTAGGGACGCGGACAGGTGGCTCGAAGACGAGGATACATGGTGCAAGCTCAGCAAGAAGAATTCGGAACGGGCCAAGGAGATCATCGGAAAAATCATCGGCGACAACGACCACGAGGGAATCGAACGTATGAACAAGGTTAGCCGTTTAGGCTACAACGACCTACCTGAGAGTATCGGCAGGAACTTCGACAACTATAACATTTCGGTGTACACGATGCAGGCCGCCAACGCAGAGCAGATCCGTGACTACTTCAAGGTCCTGCAGAACCAGGAGAAGCTCAAGGCCGGAGAAATCATTAATGCTCTTCCTCCCAGTTCCGTGAGTCCCTATTTCAAAGCGGCCAAGGTCGACGACTTCCTTCATGCTATCGGCTGCAATTACCACCGCGGTGAGTTCGAGAAGCTGTACTATTCCATGCTCGGCCTTTGGTTCGGCAAAATGCAGATTAACACCGCCGACAAAACTGTCGTCAACTTCGTCGAGAACTTGGGTGATCTCACGGACGATCAGAAAAACACCGTCGAAGAACTGAACAGGGGCATCAACAGAATCGCTTCCTTGGACTATGTCGTCCCGCAACGCAGAACGAATAGGCGAACCATCAAGCTCCTGCTTGGCATCGCCCTGGAACGGCCGGAGTACTTCGCCGATGACGATGCCCGGCTGACGAACGTATGGAGGGTGTGCGATCTTGCAGGTAAGCTAGCGGCCTTCAACTCAAGCGATTCGGACAGGGTGCGGTTTACTAGGTACTTCAATGACGAGTACACGAGCAACCCCGGTGAATTCGAAAAGGAAAGGGAACCCATGTACCGGCAGATTTTCTCCGCAGCGTCGCGTGGCACGTCGAAGGGCGACTTCCAAAAAGCCATCCGTACCATGCTCGCAATGTTCACCATGCCGTTTGACGCGGCTCACGAATGGTACACCCAGAATATGGATACGGTATGAGACATTGATGACAATCACACCAAGATCTTGCCATGGACGAAGCGGCCGCGTTGCGCGAGGGATAAGGCGCCTGGGTTCAGGGACCCTGAGACTGCCCGCTGGTCTGGTGGAGATCATGGTCGACGAGGGTGCGTAGGTACTCGCTGCTGTTGGACAGGTGTAGGCTGGCAATCCGGTCGTTCATCGCTTCGACGCTCTGCTCCGTGAAGCGTGCGTGCACGGTTACCGACGGCCCGCGCATTGTCTCTCCGACAGCGGCGGTCGGCCCACCTCCAGCCTGAAGGCGTCATTGTCGTTGCAGTCTCCGGTAAGCGCTCCGTAGCGCGCGGAACTCGCCCGCGGCCCGATTGCCGATGCTGTTGAGTTTGATGGTGATGGTCATTATTCGTCCGTGCTGTAGCTGATGGTGTGGCCGTCGCGGTCGTAATGGACTCCGTTGCGTTTGGAGCTACACAGCGCCATATTTGGTAATACCATATTGGTGTGGCCATCAGATTTCGTGAGAGTGCCGGCAAGCACAGCTACGCCGAAGATGACGCATTCAACGTCATTGCCCATCATTGTCAGGTCAAGAGGGGATTCGACCGGTCGAGTGCGGCACGAAAGGCGGATCCGACCCGTGGGTGGGACTGTCCGTGGACGGCAGCCCCATCGAGGTGATGACCTACATCAATCCGCCCCATGACGTGGTGGTCTTCCACTGCATGCAGCTGAGGGACAAATTCAGACGACTCATGGAAGGAGAGACGCGATGAGCAAGCTCGACGAACGCGACCTGGCCGACCTGACCGCTTGGGCCGAATCCGATGGGCCCGTCGAAGACGGGTTCGCGCTGAGCGACGAGAAGGCCGGGAGACTGACCGACCGGACGATGCGCATGGCCGGCAGACCGGCCCTGGATTCACGCAAGGCCACCGGGGAAGGGCGCAGCCCCCGTCGGCAGGTGAGGCTCCCCAGGGCACTGAACGACGAACTCTACCGTTTCGCCAGGGCAACAGACACTACACCCAGCGAGGTCATACGCGACGCCTTGGGCGAGTATCTTGGACGCCGCGGCGATCCGGAGAAAACCTACAGGTCGATTCCCTCCGGCAGGTGACCGCCGAGGAGATGGCGGACAGGTTCGGCGTCGGTCGCGCAAACTGGCTCCGGACTGCAATCCGGAGCCTTTTGGCACCTCCATCTCCTGTGCCGTCTGAGGCAGGTTGATAACAAAGTCGGCCGAAAGGCCGTACTCCTCATTGATCTTCAGCAAATCGTTTTGTTGCCAGGGGATGATGCCATTGATTTTGTTACTGACATTGGCAGTCGTTTGGCCAAGCATGACTGCCAGCGAGGAGTAAGGTATCCCCCGCGCTTTAAGCCAGCGCTTCATGTTGGATATGCGGCCTCCCAAAGTTAATGTTACCTGACAATTATATCTTAGCGTTAAGTTTGACTTAACGCAAATCTCTGGGGTAGACTTATTTCAGAGTTAAAATGTATGGTCAGGAGATATTAATGAGCTCACAAGTGCTAATGCCCGCTTTTACAGGACAATCGGACCATGCCGACTACGAAGACAGCGTGCTGCGCTACAACATAAAAGCACTTCTGGCCAAATCGAAAGACGTCACGCAAACATCACTGGCAAAAAGATTCGGTATAACAACGGCCGGTATGTCTCAGAAAATCAATAAACCTGGAAGGGTCACCGTCAGGGATGCTGTAATCATTGCCGATGAATTGGGCGTGACGCTCGATGAACTGTTGGATGATCGAGCAATGGTCGAAGAAATAGAACGTCGGAGACGAGAGGCAAGTCTGCTGATGGACCTTAGCCGCCGTCTACAGGGTGATAAAGGCAAAGTGAACAACCCGGCAAGCCCCAAGTTCTTCGTTGAACCCGAAGGACTTGTGCCCCCCGTGGGATTCGAACCCACAACCCACGACTTAAAAGGACGCTGCTCTAACCGTTGAGCTAGAGGGGCAACACCGCACAGTATACCTCATGCCCTGCCGACGGCACATTGCCGCGGCCTGTCCGGCAATCTACCGGTTCAGGACGGCTGGGATGCGTGAATCAATGGTGTCTGCCGGATTCGTCTCCCACACGGGGCAGTCCGTTTCGGCCAAATGTCCGAGGGGCGTGGAGGGAAGGTCACAATTGAATCCGCATAGGGAGCGTACTCTCCATGACTGGAGACAGGAGACAGGAGACAGGAGACAGGAGACAGGAGAGGTCAACGTGATATTCAGCACCCTCCTGTGCAGCGCCATGGCCGCCTTCCCCTCCCTCCCCTTGCGAAAACTCCAGGGCCTGCTGTTCGGCCCGCCCCTTTGCTAGGGTTGTGCACGAAGATACCGCGTTGAATGACCACCACGGGACTTCGGGGGAAGATTGAAGCCTCTGCCGACGGAGCGCAAGACAAGGAAGACGAGCACCATGCTTATACATCACCCATCCACATTCATCCCTTTGAACGGGGACTGGATCATGACCGCCCTCAATCCGCAGGCGGCACCGGAAGGACTCCGTGACCGCCTGACCGACGGGGTCCCGGCCCGGGTGCCGGGGGAGGCGACCATGGATCTTCTCCGGGCCGGCCTGATCGGCGACCCCTTCGACGGGGACAACGAGCAGGCGCAGCAGTGGATAGGGGATGTGGATTGGCGGTTCACCTGCCGGTTCGACTGGCATGACGACGGGTCCCAGCGTCACGACCTGGTGGCCTACGGCCTGGACACGGTCGCAGCACTGGAACTCAACGGCCGACCAGTGGGTGGCACCCAGAACTCTTACCGCTCCTACCGGTGGGATGTGAGGGACCTCCTCCAGGATGGGGAAAACACCCTGACCGTCTCCTTTACCTCCCCCGTCCGGGAGGGTGAGAGGCGGCAGGGGATCCTTGGCTACTACCCCCATGACAGCCATCCATTCAACCAGTTGCGGAAGGCGGCTTCGTCCTTCGGCTGGGACTGGGGCATAGATGTGGCCAATGCCGGCATCTGGCAGCCCATCGGAATCGATTCCTGGTCCGGGGTCAGAATCGCACAGGTCCGTCCCCTGGTGGATGTCACCGATGAAGGCGAGGGCCTGCTCACCGTGGACGTGGACCTGGAACGGGCCGGCGGCCGGGGAAGGTCCGGTATCGATGAGACGGCGGCCGCCGGGGGTCGGTCGGGTGAGATTCCCGTGCGGGTGCGTCTGAGTGGCAACGATGTTGACATCGAGGCGGTGTCCAGGCTCCGGGCGGGAGCCGACACGGTCCGTCTGGTCCTCAAGGTGCCGGACGTGAAACTCTGGTGGCCCCTGGGTTACGGTGACCACCCCCTCTACAGGGTGGACGTCGAAGCCGGGCAGGGGTGCGGCGGTGAGGACGTAACCCGTCCGCAGGCCACGTGGTCCGGTCGTGTGGGCTTCCGCACGGTCAGCGTCGATACGGCTGCCGACGAGGACGGCCGTCCCTTCCGTCTTTCCGTCAACGGGGTCCCGGTTCATGCCCGTGGCTACAACTGGATTCCCGACGATGCCTTCATCACCCGTATGGACCATGCCCGCTACCAGCGTCGCATTCAGGACCTGGTGGAGTCCAACTCCAACATGGTCCGTGTCTGGGGAGGCGGCTATTACGAGTCGGACGACTTCTACGACCTGGCTGACGAGAACGGGATCATGGTCTGGCAGGACTTCATGTTCGCCTGTGCCGCTTACCCGGAGGATCCCGGGAACAAGTCCGAGATCGAGGCGGAGGCGAGGGAGCAGATCGGCCGGCTATCCCCCCACCCCAGCCTGGTCGTGTGGAACGGGTCGAACGAGAACTATACGGCCTACGCGGACTGGGGCGGGTTCAAGAACGCCCTGGCGGACCCCTCGGCTGAACCCAATGAGTACGGTTACGGGGAGCGTCCCTGGGGAGATGGTTACTATTCCGACCTCTTCCCCCGCCTCTTCGCCAAGCTGGACCCGACCAGGGTCTACCTGCCCAGCTCCCCGATGAGTTTCACAAAGTACACCTCGCCCAACAAGGACAACGACGGGACCGTGCACATCTGGGATGTATGGAACAGCAAGGACTACAAGGCCTACCGGAATTATCGGCCCCGCTTCGCCGACGAGTTCGGCTACCAGGCCCCCCCGGCCTGGAGCACCCTGACCCGGGTGGTCCACGACAGC
>NZ_JBANDZ010000001.1:175196-282912 GCF_037963085.1 Bifidobacterium favimelis
CTGGACCCCTTCGGCCCCCAGATGCTGGTCCACCAGAAGGCTCTGGACGGCAATGTCAAGCTGGCCCGTGGCATGCGTTCCCACCTGACCCCGGGCGACTTCTACGACATCAGCTACGGGGGTGTGGTCAACGGCAGCCGTTCGGACGGGGAGCACTCCTGGCTGATTCCCAGTGACCGTTGGGAGGACATCGAGGACTGGCATTGGGCCTGTCAGCTGCAGCAGGCGCAGGCCATCCGGTTCGGGGTGGAGTACATGCGCTCGCTGGAGCCGGTAAATGCCGGTACTCTGGTCTGGCAGCTCAACGACGACTGGCCGGTGATTTCATGGGCGGCAGTGGATTATGACGGACATCGCAAGCCCCTGTGGTTCGCTTCGCGTGACTTCTTCGCCCCCTGCCTGGCCAGCATCCAGCCCAAGGTCTCCGAAACCTACCGTGCGGAACACAGCTGGGCCGGCATGCCTGTGCCCCCGGACCAGCTTGCGCTGATCATGGTCAACGACACACGCCGGGCATGGGAGGGCCAGTGGCGGGTGGAACGCCGCCGGTTGGACGGGACCGTACTGGCCGATCAGACCGTCCCCGTCTCCATTGCGGCCGGCGGACAGGCTGATGTGGTTCTGGATCCTGCTGTGGCCTCCTTTGACGACCCCACCAAGGAGATTCTGGTGGCCCTGCCCAGCCAGCCGGGCTTCGCCAGGGTCATCTACAACCCGGCCGAGGTGGTGGCTCAGACCCTCGATCCAGACCCCCTTGAGGCATCCGTCCAGACCGTGGAGGGTGGCTACCAACTGTCCATCACAGCCCGGTCCTACGCCCGAGATGTCTTCTGCCTGGTCGACAAGGTCAATCCAGCTGCTTCCATCGACGGCGGGATGGTCACCCTCCTGCCCGGTGAATCAGTCACCTGGCACATCACCTCGGCACCCGTGGGAAACCCGGCGGCCTTCGCCACCTCCCGGGTCCTGCGCACAGCAAACGATCTGCACCGCCAGGCGCGGTGAGCCCCGGCTCGACTGGGTCGCAGGAGACCGCCCCCCGGTTGACGTTCCTCGCCTCAGTCCGGGGCCCTTTGCCTTTACATTCCTCCAGCTCCGCATAGCAGGGCGAGACACGTGCATGTCGGTTTCCTTCGTAGCCATGGTCGGGTAAGTTAGTCAATTGGGTCCCGGCTGCCCGCTGGGGAATGAGCAGACAACGGACAATGGAGTGCAGGAGCCGCTAGGAGGCCGTAGACCCAGGCAACCCACCGACAAGACGAATTCCAAGGAAGGATTCCGATGAATCTGGATTATCTCGCCAATATCAAGCCGTCCCGACGTCAGCTCGATTGGCAGCGCATGGAGATGTATGCCTTCATGCACTTTGGCATGAACACGATGACCGACCGCGAATGGGGCCTGGGCCACGAGGACCCCGCCCTCTTCAACCCTGAGAGCCTGGATTGCGACCAGTGGATGGAGACCTTCAAGGCCGCCGGCATGACCGGGGTGATTCTCACCTGCAAGCACCACGATGGTTTCTGCCTGTGGCCCAGTGCCTACACTGAGCACAGTGTGGCCAATTCCCCCTGGAAGGGCGGCAAGGGCGACGTGGTCCGCGAGGTCTCCCAGGCGGCCCGCCGCCACGGTCTCAAGTTCGGCGTCTACCTGTCCCCTTGGGACAGGACCGAGGCGGCATACGGACAGGGCAAGGCCTATGACGACTATTACGTCAACCAGCTGATCGAGCTCCTGACCCACTATGGGCCCATCTTCAGCGTCTGGATGGACGGGGCCAATGGCGAGGGCCCCAATGGCAAGACCCAGGCCTACGACTGGCGGCGTTACTTCGACGTGATAAGGGCACTCCAGCCCGAGGCGGTCATCAGCATCTGCGGGCCCGATGTCCGCTGGTGCGGCAACGAGGCCGGCAAGGCCCGCGAGAACGAGTGGAGCGTGGTCCCGGCCTCCCTGCGCCAGGCGGAGTGGAAGATGGGCAAGGAGGAGCAGACCGGGCGCGCGAACCCTGATTGGCGCATGCGCTCGGAAGACGAGGATCTGGGCAGCCGCAGCGTCCTTGAGCAGTATGGTGGCCCCCTGGTCTGGTACCCGGCCGAGGTCGACACCTCCATCCGTCCCGGCTGGTTCCATCACGTCACCGAGGATGACAAGGTCCGCACGGCGGACGAGCTCTTCGACATCTGGTCCACCACCGTGGGAGGGAACGCCAACCTCCTGCTCAATGTGCCGCCCAACGCCCAGGGACGGATCAGCCAGCCCGATGTGGACTCCCTGACAGGCCTGGGCAGGAAGATCCAGGAGTTTTGGGAGGACACCGTCACCGCAGGTGCCAGGGTGACCGTCTCTTCCAACGCAGGCGGTGACGACCCCCAGGCCCTCCTGTCTGCCGATGAGGGCTCGGGCCGGTGGCAGGCCGGGGAGGATGACGAGGCCCCGACCGTCACCATCGACTTCGACCGTCCCCGCCGGATCGACGGACTGGTCCTGCGCGAGTACATCGAGGCCGGCCAGCGGATTGAGCAGATCGGCGTCAGCGCGGATGTGGACGGGAACATCCGTCAGGTGGCCGAGGTGGGCGCCGTTGGTTATCAGCACTTCGCCCACTTCGATCCCATAGCCACAAATCACATGGAGGTCCGTGTGACTCGTTCCCGTGGCCCGGTGGCCCTGTCCACCTGCCTGGCCTGTGAATGCGAGTGAGATAGGGGAACCGATAGCCGGGGCCGCGATGGTCCCTGCGTACGTGCTGTGACCGGTGTCGGGGAGGGCAGGCCTCGAATGTGATACGGCGGCCTGCCTTCCCCTGTATCCGGAACCTTGCACAGGGGGCCACCGCATCATGTGCCTTGCTGCCATCCGTCTGCTAGGCTTGGCGGCAATCACAACCCGTACGGGGGTTGCGTGGGCCCTCTGCGGTTCCGAACGCCACGCTTGGCCCGGCCCGGGGCCCCTCGGGCGTTGTGTCTGGGCCCCCGTCCGGGGTGCCGAAAGGGGCGCCGATGAGCATTCGTCTGGAAGAGGTCACAGAGGCCTCCCGTTCCTATCTGCCTGCCGCCTGGTACTTCATCCAAGCCTGTCGCAGCCGGCCAGGGGATGAACTGGCGGGCGTGGGCAAACTGGGGGACTATGCATCCCAGATCCAGGCGGAACGGGATTGGGTCACGGATTGCACCGCGGAGGCCTCCGGAAGGAACCTGCCTGAAGGGCGGGTGCCGGCCCTGCAGTTCTATGCTTTGGACCGGGACGACGATCTGGTGGGAATGATCCAACTCCGCCTGGGGCTAAACGATTACCTCCTCCGGAACGGGGGGAACATCGGTTACTCGGTACGTCCCGACCGGCGCAGGCGGGGTTATGCCAGCCAGATGCTGGCCGACTGTCTGGTCCAGGCCCGTCGCAACGGGTTGGACCGCGTCTTGATCACATGTTCCCCCGCCAATGAGGGCAGCCGCCGGACCATAATGGCCGCCGGGGGAGTCCTGGAGGATGTCCGGGAGAACGACGAGGGCCGGCCGACCGAGCGTTACTGGATCGATTTGTGAACGGAGGCCCGCTCGTCCCGGTGGGCATCGGTCTTCCTGTCGCTTGGCTGATTTCTGCCGTGTTCGGTTCGTCTCCGCCTGCGCCCGACGAACCGGGCCATGTGTGAAGCAGGTTGGTTTGTTTGTGCGATGTAGCGCGTCTGCCGGTGGTTTCTGAGACAATGAAAACCATGGTGTGGATTATCGTCGGTGTCTGGGTGCTCGTAGTGGTGGCATTCGTGGTCATGGTGCTCCGGCTCGCCCAGGGCGAGTCTCTCGACCGTGCCTTCTCCCAGGCACTCGACAAACGCATCCACAGGGCCGCGATGCGCGACCGTGAGGCTTTGGACCGCCTGCCTCGGATGGCCGGTGGAAGGCTCTCCTTCCCTCCCCGCATGAAGGACCAGGATGATGAACCCGGTGCGGATGGGATCATCTCCCTGGCCTGTCCCGTCTACGTCAACTCGTCCTCCGTGGTCGAGATGAGGGCCCTTCTGACCTCAGCCACCACAGGCGAGATACATGTGCACCTGCCTTTGGGCCGTCAGATTCCTGCTCCCTGGGGTGGGCCGGGTGCGAGGACCGCAGAGTTCGAGTCCCCTGCCGAGGTGGTTCCGACGGCAGGGGGGCAGGGTCATGTGACCGCTGCCGGCGAAGGGGACGACATCCACAAGAAGGGGGAGGCCCTCCAGGATGCCCCCGCCCCTGGAGGACGGCCCCCTCTCGCGGCCGACCCTGGCCACGGGCCCTCCCTCAAGGAGGACCAGGTTGATCGAGCAGGTATTGAAGATCCCAAGGATGGGCGGGAACCGTCAGAGCAGGCGGAGCCCCTGGCCGTGACATCCGAGGTCCTGCCGGCCGTGGCCCAGGCCAAGGGACCGTCCGCAAGCGCGCCGGCCCATAAGTGACCGACCCCCGGGAGGCCTGATCGGCAGGTGGGCGGCCTGACCAGTCTTCGGCCGTGTCCTTTCGCGACTTTAGGCTTACCTGTATGGATACCAAGAGCATCATCGCCGTCGTAGCTGTCGTCGTCCTGATCCTGGTCGTGGCCGGCATCTGGTTCTTCCTGTCACGTCGCAGGGAGAGCGGCCTCCAGCGGACGCAGGAGGCCGAAGACCAGGAGGGGTCCTCCTCGCGGGAGGGCAGGGGGCAAGGGCCTTCGGGCAGAGAACCCCTGCAGGGCCAGACTGAGGGAGGGGCGGGCGCCCAGGGGCCGTCCGCCCGTTCCGGCAGTGCCGGCGAGGGGGCGGCTCAACCGGCCCGGCCCCCCCAGTCCGCTTCTGCCGTGGTGACCCCGGCTACCCCGGCCTCCCGACTTACCAGGCTCAGGGCGCGGCTGGCCAAGAGCCCCAATCCCTTCGGCAAGGCGCTGTTCTCCATTCTCACCAAGGACCACCTGGACGAGTCCGACTGGGAGGATGTGGAAGACACCCTCCTCATGGCTGATGTGGGGGCCGAGGCCAGCGGCCAGCTGGTCGATGACCTCCGCTCGGATGCCAGGGTCACGGGGGAGAAGGACCCGGCGGCCGTCAAGGCCATGCTTCGTGAAAAGCTGATCGCCCTGGTCGACCCGTCCATGGACCGTTCCCTGGCGGCGGACAGGCAAGGAGCCGCCAAGCCGTCGGTCATCATCATGGTCGGGGTCAACGGGACGGGGAAGACCACCACGGCCGGGAAGTTGGCCCGCCTCTTCGTGGGGGCCGGCAAGTCGGTGATCATGGCGGCCGCGGACACCTTCCGTGCCGCGGCGGCGGACCAGCTGGAGACCTGGGGGAGCAAGGTGGGGGTCCCGGTGGTCCGCAGCGACAGGGAGGGCGCCGACCCTGCCTCCGTGGCCTTTGAGGCCTCCCGAAAGGCGCAGGAGTGCGGTGCCGACATCCTCATCGTCGACACGGCCGGCCGTCTGCAGAACAAGGCCAACCTCATGGACCAGCTGGGCAAGATCCGCCGCGTGGTCGAAAAGAACCTGCCTGTGGATGAGGTCCTCCTGGTCCTGGACGCGACCACCGGCCAGAACGGGATGACGCAGGCCCGGGTCTTTGCGGAGGCCATCGGGATCACGGGCATCGTCCTGACCAAGCTGGATGGGTCCGCCAAGGGAGGAATCGTCATCTCGGTCCAGCGGGAGCTCGGCGTCCCTGTGAAACTGGTGGGTGTGGGCGAGGGGCCTGACGATCTCTCCCCGTTCAACCCGGAATCCTTCGTCGACGGCATTCTGGGCGAAGGGTGAAACGGCAGCCCCCCATCCGATGGTTAGAATCGAACCGGTCGCCTGCCTGAGTGACGGCAGGTGCTGAAACTGCACGAGGGTCGAAAGAGGTTGAGCATGGATTCTGGCAATGCCGCATGGATGCTGATGGCAGCGGGGATGGTCTTCCTCATGACCCCTGCGCTGGCCTTCTTCTACGGGGGCATGGTCAGGGCCAAGGCCGTGCTCAACATGATGATGATGTCGACCGTGGCCATCGTGGTCACCGGTCTGGTATGGACCCTCTGGGGTTGGTCGATCGCCTATGCGGGCAAGGACCTGGGCGGGATTTTCGGTGACCCGGTGACCGGCTTCCTCCTGCGTGACTCGGTGACGGCCAAGGACGGGGTCTTCACGGCCATCAACCCGCGCGGGGCCGCATACCCCCACACCATTGACATCGCCTTCCAACTGGCCTTCGCCATGATTGCGGTGGCCCTCATATCCGGCGCCCTGGCCGAGCGGGTCAAGATCAGCACCTGGATGGTCTTCGTGGCTCTTTGGGTCTCTCTGGATTACTCACCGCTGGCCCACATGGTCTGGAACCATGGACTTCTCTCGGCCGACGGTGCCGTCTCCAACGCCATAGGAGCCGCCTTCCATGACTTCGCCGGCGGTACGGTCATCCATGTCAACGCCGCCGTGGCGGCCTTGGTCATCGTCCTCATCATCGGCAGGCGGTCCGGTTTCCGGGAGAAAGCCATGCGCCCCCACAACGTGCCGATGGTCATGCTGGGGGCCTTCCTCCTTTGGTTCGGCTGGTTCGGTTTCAATGCCGGCTCGGCCTTCGCCGCTGACGGGACCGCCGGCTACGCCTGGCTGTCGACCGCGATAGCGGCAAGCGCGGCCACCCTGGGTTGGCTTTTCACCGAGAAGATCCGCTCCGGACATTACACGGCGGTGGGAGCCGCCTCCGGCATGGTCTCCGGTCTCGTGGCCATCACCCCCTGCGCGGATGCGGTCTCCCCCCTTTGGGCCATCGTGACTGGACTCCTGGCTGGCATCGCCTGTTGCCTCGCCTGCGGGTTGAAGTTCCGCTTCGGCTATGACGACTCCCTGGACGTGGTGGGAATCCATGGGGTGGCCGGTCTCCTTGGCACCCTCCTGGTGGGGGTCTTCGCCGCGGATACAGGCCTCTTCGCAGGTGGGGGCTTCCGCCAGCTCCTGGTACAGCTGGTTGTGGTCCTGATGGTGGTCATCTTCTCGGCCGTGATGACCGCCGTCATCGCCTTCCCCCTCGAAAAGACCATGGGCTGGAGGGTCAGCGACCAGGAGGAGGCCATCGGCGTGGATCGTGCGGACCAGGGCGAGACGGCCTACGGTCTTTCGGATGCGGCCGATGCCGCGTTCTCGATGTTGCAAGGAGGCAGGTGACGATGAAGCTCATCACGGCCATCATCCAGCCGCAGAAGCTGGGCGAGGTGAAGAAGGGACTGTCCGAGGCAGGGGTCGCCGGCATGACGGTTTCGTCGGTGAACGGGTTCGGCCATCAGGCAGGGCACGAGGAGGTCTACCGGGGGGTGCGGTACCAGGCCGACCTCGTTTCCAAGATGAAAGTGGAGGTGGTCGTCGACGATGACGATGCCCAGGGCCTGGTGGACCTGATCGTCCGAACGGCCGCCACTGGCACCATAGGTGACGGGAAGGTATGGGTGACCCCTGTGGATTCCGTCACCCGCGTGCGTACGGGGGAGACCGGTTCCCAGGCCCTGTGAGCAGGCAGTGACCCGGCTGCGGACGCGGCTGGAGCCGACTGTGCCCATCCGGGTGCCCACCGGCGGTGGTCCGTCGGCTCCGGCAGGCCCCGGTGCATGTGTCATGCGCCCGGGCGGCCCTGCAATCAGACCGTGGCCATGGCGCGATTCATCCATGTGTCCGTCCGCACGCGCAGGCCGTTGCTGATTGCCCTGATGCCTATGTAGAGGACGTTGATGGCCCCCCAGAGCATGACGATCCGCCAGACGGGAGCCCAATCCCGGGCAAGGAGGGTCAAGCCGGACAGGCAGGCCACATAGATGACAGCCGTCAGCGAGCAGGTGGCGGCCAGGTAGCGGTAGTCGGCGGCACCGATGAGGATGCCGTCCAGGGCCCACATCCAGCCGGCTATGGGCATGAAGACCCCCTGTACGATCATCCCCACGGTGATCAGGCTTCTTATGGCCGGGGTCGGGCTGAAGAGTGGGGCTGCGAAGAGGCCCAGGCAGACCATGATCAGGCCGACGCCCACCCCCATGATCATCCCCGCCCTTGCCGAGATGTCGGTCATGGTCCGGGCCTGGCCCCTCCTGCGTGCACCCAGTTCGGTGGCCACCAGGGACTGGCCGGCTATGCCGACGGCATCCAGCATGTTCAGCCCGAAGTTCCAGGCCGAGTTGACTCCCTGGTAGGCGGCCAGGACCTGGTCGCCCAGGTGGGCGGCGGCCACCACGGTGGAGAACAGGCAGACGCGCAGGGCCAGGGTCCTCAAGAAGAGGGGGACGCCCTCTCCCATGCTCCCGACGATTCCCCGCATCCGGGGCCTCCAGCTGGCTCCCTCCCTCCTGGCCCAGACCAGGGCGGGGACGGTCAGGAAGACCCCCATATACCACTCGGCGATCAGGGTTGCGGTGCCCGAACCGAGAATTCCCCAATGGAAGCCGAAGACGAAGATGACTTCCAGGACCGTATTGAGGATGGCCCCGGACACGGCTGCCACCAGGGTCACATTCACCTTCTGCAACCCCCTGAAGATCCCGTTGGCCGCATAGACCAGGAGCATGGCGGGCAGGCCAGGCAGGAGGGCCCGGAGGTAGGTCCTGGCGTCGACGAGTACCCGGCCCCTGGCGCCCATCATCCTGCAAAGGGGGGTGCTGAAGGCGAAAAGGAGGGCGCAGACCACAAGGCCGATGAAGAGGGCAAGCCACATCCCGTCGATCCCCGTCTCCATGCCCTCCCGGCGGCGGCCGGCCCCGATCAGGCGGGCCACCTGGGAGGTCGTCCCGTAAGCCAGGAAGACACAGAGCCCCACCGTGGTCAGCACCACGGTCGAACCGATCGACAGGCCGGCCAAGGCTGTGTCGCTGACATGCCCGACGATGGCCGTGTCGATCATGACGAAGAGGGGGGCTGCAATCAGCTGGCCGAAGGTCGGTATGGCCAGGGTCACAATGGATCGGTAGGCGGCTGATCTGCCCGCCCCCTTTCCTGCATTTTCCGGTTCGCTGACCTGTTGGGCGCCCCCGTGGTCCCTGCCGTCATTCATGCGCATGAGCGTCATGTTACCGCCCGGGGAGCATCCGTTCTGCGGACCGTCTGTGGTCGTATGGTGAACGAACCCTCTTCCGGTCATCTGGGCGGCTGGCGGCTATCACTTTTAAGGTCCTTATGCAAGTGGGTCCATCTTGAATCTGGCCTGTCCCCACGTTTTACACAGAGTTATACCCATCAGGTGGATAACTTTGTGGAATGTCCTCTGTGACACGCCTAGATTGTGGATAACTTTTCTTTCTGTCCACATTATGCCGGATCATTAGTGACTACTACGGGAACTCACGACGACACGCATGGAGATGTGTAGGAATCATGTACGTGCGGCTGGACCACCTGTATGATTCCGTCCCGGCATCTGCTTTTCGCCCGCCCAAACCCCGCCGTCGCGGACCTGTAAACGCCTTGGGCGGAAACTTCCCCTGTGGGTCGAACCAGGAGGGCCAGACCGTAGAATCGGGCATATGGCAACCGACGAATACAGCGACTTCTCCAATCACGGACAGGGCCCGGACACCGGACACGGCGGGGGGCGCGACGCCCTCTTCGACAGGATCCCCCCGCATGATGACGATGCGGAGATGGCAGTCCTGGGCGGGATGCTGATGAGCAAGGACGCCATCGGTGAGGTCAGTCAGATGATTGACATCTCCGACTTCTACCAGCCCAAGCACCAGACCATCTACGAGGCCATCATCACGTTGTTCTCGGCCTCCCAGCCGGTGGATGCCGTCCTGGTCGCCAACGAGCTGCTCAAATCCGGAGACCTGGAGAAGGTGGGGGGCACCGACTACCTCCACTCCCTGGTCGCCTCCGTCCCCACGGCCGCCAACGCCACCTATTACGCGGAAATCGTCCATCAGAGGGCCATCCTGCGCAACGTGATCGCCGCAGGGACCAAGATAGCCCAGCTGGGATATTCCGCCGAGGGGTCCCAGGCCGAAGACATCGTCAACCTGGCGCAGGCCGAGGTCTACGAGATGAGTGTGGGCAAGGTCCGTCAGGATTACGAAGCCATCGGCCCTGTGGTCCACGACACCCTGGAGCAGTTGGACAAACTGCAGAACGGGGAGATGGAGAAGGGCGTACCCACGGGCTTCAAGAGCATAGACGACGTGACCCAGGGTCTGCAGCCCGGCCAGATGATCGTCGTTGCGGGTCGTCCGGCCATGGGCAAGTCCACCCTGGGCATCGACTTCGCGCGTTCGGCCGCCCTCCACCACAACATGACCACCATCGTCTTCTCCCTGGAGATGAGCAAGACCGAGTTGGCCCAGCGCATCATCTCGGCGGAGACGGACATCCCCCTGGTGGCCCTGAGGAGGGCAGACGACGTGACGCCCGAGCGTTGGAACGTCCTCAACAACTTCTGGAGCAAACTGCAAAACGCCCCCCTCTTCATCGATGACTCCCCCAACATGAGCCTGATGGAGATCAGGGCGAAATGCCGTCGGCTCAAGCAGACCAACGACCTCAAGCTGGTGGTCATCGACTACCTCCAGCTGATGACCTCGGGCAAGCGAGTCGAGTCCCGCCAACAGGAGGTTTCGGACTTTTCGCGCGCCCTGAAGCTGCTGGCCAAGGAGCTGGAGGTCCCCGTGGTGGCCCTCAGCCAGCTCAACCGTGGTCCCGAAATGCGCAACGACAAGAAGCCCATGCTCTCCGACCTGCGTGAGTCCGGTTCGATCGAACAGGATGCCGACGTGGTCTTCCTGGTGCACCGGCCCGATTTCTACGACAAGGAGGACCGGCCGGGCGAGGCCGACATCATCATGGCCAAGCACCGCAACGGGCCCACCGACACCTTCCAACTGGCCTTCCTGGGTGAGAAGTCCAAGTTCAAGGACATGCCCCAGGACTACCAGCAAGGAGGGGTGTGACATGACGCCCGTAAGGGACGGTGACGGGAGGGGACTGCGGCAGGACCGGCCGGGGGCTGAGTCCGGGGCCGACCCGGAGGCGGCCGCCCCCAGGCGCCACTGGTACTCCTTTGCCGCCCTCCCCGCGGGGAGGGCGGTCAGGGCCCTGTCACGACTGACCCATCATGGCGGTTCCGCCCTCCCGGGCAAGGTGGTGGAGCGGCTGGATCCCACCTTCCTGGCCCGGACCCTGGCCCGCCTGCCCAGGGGGGTGGTCCTGGTCTCCGGCACCAACGGGAAGACCACCACGACCAGGATGATCGCCTCCATCCTGGAGGCGCTGGGGCTCAAGGTCTTCACCAACCCGACCGGATCCAACTTCACGCGGGGGGTGGTTTCCGCCCTCGTTTCCGCCCTGGGGCCCGGCGGGCGGTTGGATGCCGACGTCGCCGTGCTGGAACTGGACGAGGCCTACGCCGTCCACTTCGTCGAGCAGGTCAGGCCCCGCTACGCCCTCCTTCTCAACGTCATGAGGGACCAGCTGGACCGGTTCGGGGAGATCGACAACACGGCCCGCCTCCTGGCGCATGTGGCCCGGGCGACCACGGGTACCCTGGTGCTCAACCGGGAGGACCCCCGTATCAGGGCCCTGGCCGGACAGGCCCCCGCAGGGACCAAGGTGGCCTATTTCGGCCTGGCGGATGACCTGCTCACCTCCTTCCCGACGGATGACGACATGGGGGTCCCGGCCGAAGGAGGGGCAGGGGATCAGCGTGCGGCGGATTCCCGTGGGTCCGATACGGGCCCGCTGGTGGGCGGCCCCGGGGCGGCCCCCGCCCATGAGGAAGGGTCCGGTCCCTCCCCCGGGCACGCGCTGCCGGCCGATGTGGTTCTGGAATCGGTGGGTGACCATGCCGCCACCTTCCTGGTCGAAGGCAGGACCGTCCGGACCCGGGTCAGGTTGGAGGGGGTGTACAACCTCTTCAACGCGGCGGCCGCCCTGGCGACGGTCAGGGCCGTCATGGAGGGGACGGAGCCGGACGACGGCAGGCTGATGCAGGCCCTGAGCCAGGTGACCCCGGCCTTCGGAAGGGGTGAGATCATCGACTACCGGGGCCAGCCCGTCGAGCTGGTCCTGGTGAAGAACCCGATGGGGTTCAGGCTGGCCCTGGCCTCCTTCGACCCGGAGGGGCAGGACACGATGATCGCCATCCGTGATGAATACGCCGACGGGAGGGACATGAGCTGGCTCTGGGATGTGGACTTCACCTCCCTGCGGGATTCCGGGGTGGAGGTCGTCTCCGGCACCCGTGCCTACGACATGGCCCTGCGTCTGAGCTACGACCAGGTTCCGGTCCGGTCCGTCCTGCCCGACCTGGACCAGGCCCTGACCACCTTCCTCCAGGCGCATCCCGACAGACCCAAGCGCATATACTGCACGTACACCTCCATGCTCCGCCTGAGGGCGGCCCTGGGGAGGCTGACCTCCGTGCCGGATGCCGGTGTGGGGGTCTGAGACCGTCACGGCCAGGCGGGCGGACGCACAAGCCGGGAGGGCGAACTTCATGACGGGCGGTGCCGGAGCATCGATTCAAGGGGTGAGAACATGAGCGAGAAGACCAAGGTGCCGGCGGAGGCGGCGGGGGAAGCCACGCAGGACCGTCCCCCGATCGACATCATGTCCCTGTACCACCGGGACATGAACATCTACGGGGATTCGGGCAACATCCTGACCGTGGCTCGGCGGGCCGGGCTCTACGGCTTCGCCCCCTCCGTCCACTATTACGACCCCGGCGGGGTCTGGCCCGACCGGGTCGACCTGGTACTGGGCGGTGGCGGTCAGGATCAGGGGCAGGGACGGATCATGGAGGACCTGGCGGCCAGGGGTCCGGTCCTGCATGCCCTGGCCGATGACGGAACCCCCATGCTGATGATCTGCGGCCTCTACCAACTCTTCGGCGACTATTTCCAGACCTCGGCAGGTGACCGTCTGGAGGGCATCGGAATAATCGGGGCCCACACGGTGGGGCGGGACCGCCGCATGATCGGCAACCTGGTCGACCACACGGACGGCTTCGGTGATGTGATCGGCTACGAGAACCATTCCGGGCAGACCTACCTGGATGACGGTGTCCGGCCCCTTGGGACGGTGGACGCCCAGGGCTGCGGCAACAACGGTGAGGACCGGACCGAGGGGGCCCGTGTCGGCAACGTGATAGGAACCTACATGCACGGTTCCCTTCTGCCCAAGAACCCTGCGGTGGCCGACTTCCTCATCCGAGCGGCGGTGGACCGCCGATACGGCAGGGGGGCCTTTGCCCAACAGGCGGCCTCCCTGCCAGAGGAGAACAGGCGGGAAATCGCCGATCTGGACGACCTGGCCTCCCGGGCCGGCCGTGTGGCCGCCTCCCGCCCCCGCTGACCTTGTGCGCCCAGGCACAGGGCCGTGAATGACATTGCAGGTGGGGCCGGGTGGGGGTGCGATCGGTGATTCCGGCCTCCCTGGCCCCGGGCCGTCTGAATCGGGGTTATCGGGAGACGAATCAGGGCCGGCGGGGTGGACTTGCAATCCCTTAATAAATCATTTAGATTTATTAAATCGGACCGGTCGGAAACTCAAGAAGTCCAAGATGCTGTGGTGCATGGCCGGACCGCATAAGTGCAAAGGAGCAGATATGAACACGAGAAAAAGGAAGCTGTCGGTTATGACCGCCCTGGCTGTGTCGACGGTGCTCTGCCTGTCGGCCTGCGGGGGGACATCCTCTTCCGCGGGGGGGGGGATTCGATAAAGGTCATCTATCAGAAGACGGATCAGTTCTCCCAGTTTGACTCTCAGGTCAAAAAAGCAAAAAAGATATTCGAAGACCAACATCCGGGCAAGAAGATCGAACTTCAGCCGATTTCGGCCCAGGAATCCGACTATAAGACCAAACTCTCCCTGGCCCAGCGTTCACCGGAGACCGCGCCCGATGTCATTTCACAGGATTCCGACAGCCTCCAGGCCGACGCGGACGCCGGTTACCTATACAACATCAAGCCTTTCGTCGACAAGTGGGATGACTGGAACACACAGTACATAGACACCGCCAAGAAGATAGGAACCGGCAAGGACGGTGTCTATGGGGTCCCCGTCGACACCGACACCCGCATCATCTGGTACAACAAGCATGTCTTCCAAAAGGCCGGGATACCCATGCCCTGGCAGCCCCACAACTGGCAGGACCTCTTGGATGCCGCAGCCACAATAAAGGCGAAGGTGCCGGGTGTAGTCCCCATGAACATGTTCGCCGGAACATCCGTGGGGGAGGGGACCTCCATGCAGAGCTTCTACCAGCTGCTTTACGGGACCAAGCTGGGGGACAAGGCCCTGAGGGATGCCGATTCCGGGAAATGGACGATCGGCTCCCAGGGTTTCAAGGACTCCCTGAACTTCCTCAAGACCATATATGACAAGGGCTATGCCCCCACCCCCTCCCAGGCCCAGGACGCCAACATCGGCGGCATAATCAGCATGGAATGGCTGCCTGCCGATAAGATCGGCTTCGCCCTGGACGGCAGTTGGCTCCCCTCGACCTGGATCAAGGGCGGCCCCAAGGAGTGGCCCGACTATGAGAAGACCCTGGGTGCCGCCCTCTTCCCCAGCCAGGACGGCGGGAAACCGGAGTACGTGACTTCTTCCGGCGGTTGGACCCTTGCCGTGGGTGGCAAATCCAAGGACCCCAAGCTGGCCTTCGAATTCATCAAGATCCTGTGCAGCAGGGAGTTCTCCCTCGAGAAGGACATCACGGAGGCCAAGATAGCCGTGCGCTCCGATGTGGCCAAGGACCCGAAGTACCTGGCCACCAACGCCTTCACCGAAATCACCACCAAGGCCCTTGCCTACACCCATGTCCGTCCCAGCGTGACCGAGTACCCCAAGGTCTCTGCGGAGATCCAGAAGGCCACGGAGCAGGTGGTCACCGGGGGCATGTCGGTCGATGAGGCGGCAAAGGCTTACGACCAGGCGGTGACCGGAATCGTCGGCCAGGACAAGGTCGCCGTCAGGTAATAGGAGCCTGGTGGTCCGGGTGCGGCCGGCCCCCGCGCCGGCCCAAGGCGCCGGGGGGGCCCCCCCCGGCCCCCTCCAACGCCCGCGGGGGCCCCGCCCCGCCCTCCCGTCCTGGAAAGGAAATGCCCATAATGCGTACTGCCAAACGGTACTGGACGGTCCTGCCCGCCCTGGTCCTCATGGCCGTCTTCATGCTCGGCCCCATTCTCTGGGCCTTTTACGGGTCCCTGACCAACGTCTCCCTGAGCGGCCCCACGGCCACCCAGCCCGCTTTCGTCGGCATGAAGAACTATTCACACCTGCTCACCGACCCCAGTTTCCCCAGGTCCGTGTGGCTGACGGTGATCTTCGTCGTGGTCAGCGCCATCATCGCCCAGAACCTCCTGGGACTGGCCCTGGCCATCCTCCTCCAGAGGGCCAACAAAACCGCCGGCAAGCTGGTCTCCACGGCCGTCGTTGCCGCCTGGGTCATGCCCGAGATGGTGGCCGGTTTCGCCTGCTACGCCTTCTTCTCCAAGGAGGGCACGCTCAATCAGATCCTGGCCGCCTTCGGCGTGCACGGGTCGGAGTGGCTCTACCTCTTCCCCATGTTCTCGGTCATACTGGCCAACATCTGGAGGGGGACGGCCTTCTCCATGATGAACTACCAGGCCGCGATCGGCGAGGTGGACCGGTCCCTGACGGAGGCCGCAGTCGTCGACGGGGCCAACGCCTGGCAGGTCTTCATCCACGTCACCGTCCCCGTCATCAAGCAGACCATAGTCACCAACCTCATGCTGATCACCCTGCAGACCATGTCGGCCTTCACCCTGATCTTCGTCATGACCTCAGGCGGGCCCGGGGACAAGAGCACCACCCTGCCCGTCTTCGCATACAAGGTGGCCTTCAAGTTCGGCGACATCGGCTATGGATGCGCCATCGCCGTGGTCATGCTCTTCATCGGGGCCATCTTCGGAATCGTCTACGTCCACGCCCTCAGGGACGGGAAAGGGGTAACCAATGAGTGAAGCAATCACGCGGCCCGGGGCACCAGATCGGCCGGTGACCCGCAGGCGGGGGAAGCTGACCACGCCCACCTCGCCCACCCGGCACGGCATGGCGGCCTTCCTGTCATACCTGGCCATGGCGGTGGTCTTCGTGGCCTTCGTCCTCCCCCTCCTCTGGCTCTTCTTTGCAGCCTTCGACGGGGAGGCCACCTTCCAGACCAGGATTCCCAAGCACTGGACTTTGAAGAACTTCGCCGCCATCATGACCAGGGACCAGACCTTCCTGCCCCTGTGGAACAGTTTTATGATCTCGGCTGTGGTGACGCTGATCGTCCTGGTCTGCGCCGTGCTGTGCGCCTACCCCCTGTCGCGCTACAGGTCAAGGTTCAACAAGCCCTTCCTTTACACCATCCTATTCGGCACCTGCCTGCCCATCACCTGTCTCATGGTGCCGGTCTACTCCCTCTTCGTCATGCTCCACCTCCTGGATTCCATGGCGGGGACCATCCTCTTCCTGGCCGCCTCCTCCCTCCCCATGGCCATCTGGATGACCAAGAATTTCATGGATTCGGTGCCGGTCGAGCTGGAGGAGGCCGCCTGGGTGGACGGTGCCAGCATGCTCAAATCCCTGAGACTGGTCGTGGTCCCCCTGATGAAGCCGGGGTTGGCGGCCGTCAGCATCTTCATCCTGATGGGTACCTGGGGGAACTTCTTCGTCCCCTACATGCTCCTCCTCTCGCCAAGCAAGCAGCCTGCCTCGGTGACCATCTACTCCTTCTTCGGCCAGCACGGGATGATCATCTACGGCCAACTGGCCGCCTTCTCCCTGATCTACACCCTTCCGGTGGTGGTCATGTACGTCATCGCCAACCGTTTTCTGGGCACTTACTCCCTGGCCGGGGGGATGAAGGGTTGATATCAGGCCGGATCCCTGTCCTCCTGGCGGCGATGGGCGATGGCGGGGTAACCTCGTATGCGGGTCCCGTGGAGTCCGCCGCCTCCTGCGGAGCCCTGCCGCCTCCAACGGAGGCCCGCCGTCTCCAACGGAAAGGGAATGGACAAATTCACGGCCATAAGAGGGAAGGCCGTGTAGGTGGTGCAAAAAAGGACCGCAAAATGCGGTGCCGGAAGTGGTAAGTGACAGAGAAGTAAACTAGACTAACTTTTGCATGGATGGCAAAAGACAATGTAGGTGCGGGGTCTTTTGGGTCCCGCCAACAAGGAGGTTGAACATTGGGATTCACGCATGAGGAAAAGGTCCTGTGGCGCTTGGACAGGCTTCTGGGCCAGCACCTGCGGAACGCTCTGTACCGCCACACCTGCCCGGTCTCGATCGAGTCCTGGGATGTCGCCGGTGAACCTGTCGACTTCCAGACGGCCCGGCAGGCCGAGTACAGGCCCATGTCGGTGGGGGACCCCTGGGGAACGGCCTGGGACACCTGGTGGCTCCACGTGACCGGCCAGGTGCCGGCGGAGTGGGCCCAGGAGGCCGACACCCGTCCGGAACTGGTCGTCGACCTGGGGAAGGTGGGCCTGGGCCCCGGTTTCCAGGCAGAAGGACTGGTGCACCGTCCGGACGGCTCGGTGGTCAAGGCCATCGAACCCTTCAACGGATGGGTGCCCGTGCCTGACCCCGGCCAACCCTGCGAATTCTACATAGAGGCCGCCTCCAACCCGCAGATCTCCAACGGTGGGTCGTTCCACCCCACCGAACTGGGCAATGAGGGGGTCGGCAAGGAGAAGGGCATCTACCACCTGCAGAGGCTGGAGCTGGGCCTGCTCGACCTCCAGGTGTGGAACCTGATCCAGGAGCTCAATGTCCTCCAAGGCCTCCTGCGGGAAATCGACCCCACCCGCACCCGCTACGCCAACATCCTCGATGCCATCGAGGCCGCACTCAACAGCATCGACCCCAACGACGTCGCGGGAACGGCCGCCCAGGCCCGCCGCTGCCTGGCAGATGTGCTCAGCGCACCTGCCACCAAGGGGCACACGGTCTATGCCGTGGGCCACGCCCACATCGATTCCGCCTGGCTCTGGCCCCTGAGGGAGACCCCGCGCAAGGTCGCCAGGACCTTCAGCAATGTGGTCGAACTGGCCGACGAGTACCCTGATTTCATCTTCGCCGCTTCCTCGGCCCAGCAGTACCAGTGGCTCAAGGAGAGCGAACCCGACGTCTACGAGGGGGTCAGGCGCAAGGTCCGTTCCGGCCAGTTCGTCCCCGTCGGCGGCATGTGGGTGGAGAGCGACGCCAACCTGCCCGGGGGCGAATCCCTGGTCCGCCAGTTCCTCCAGGGAGGCCGCTTCTTCCAGGAGGAGTTCGGCGTCACCTCGCACATCGCCTGGCTGCCCGACAGCTTCGGATACTCGGGGGCCTTCCCCCAGATCGCCCGCCTGGCAGGCATGGATTACTTCCTGACCCAGAAGATCTCCTGGAACGATACGGACACCTTCCCCTTCCACTCCTTCATGTGGCAGGGGATCGACGGGACCGAGATATTCACCCACTTCCCCCCGTCGGACAAGTACAACTCCGACGCCTCCCCGGCCGACGTGGCCCGGTCCGAGAAGAACTACACCGAGAAGGGCAAGGGTGCCTCCAGTCTCCTCCTCTACGGGTGGGGCGACGGCGGCGGCGGCCCCACGCGCGAGATGGTGGCGGCGGCCGAGCTCCAGAAGGATCTGGAGGGCGGGCCACGGGTCCTTATGACTTCGCCCGAGACCTTCTTCCGTCAGGCCAAGGACGAAATGAAGAACCCGCCCCGTTGGGTGGGTGAGCTCTACCTGGAGCTCCACCGGGGCACGGCCACTTCTCAGGCGGCGACCAAGAGCGGGAACAAGCGCAGCGAATCCCTCCTGAGGCAGGCCGAGTACTGGGCCAGTCAGGCCGCCATCCTCTGCGGGACCCCCTACCCCTACGACGAACTGCAGGAGATCTGGCGCAAGGTCCTCCTCTACCAGTTCCACGACATCCTGCCCGGATCGGCTATCGCCTGGGTATACGCCGAGGTTCAGCGGTCCGACCGGAAGATCTGGGCCCAGCTGGAGGAGATCATCGACAGGTCCCTGAAGGCGCTCGCCGGCAGTGGGGACGTCCCCCTTGAAGCCAATGCCGGCCCATTGGCCCAGGAGGGCGTGCCCGCCGGTGCCGTCGCGGCCCCCCGGACGGGCAACACCGGTGCCGCCGGGGATGCCCCGGTCAGCCGGGCCCGCAGGGAGGGCGATGATGTGGTCCTCGAAAACGACCGTGTCTCCTTCCGCATCGACTCCCGGGGCCATGTGCTCTCTGCAGTCGACAAGGCCTCCGGCAGGGATGCGATCGACCCGGCGGTGCCGGCCAACGTCCTCCGTCTCTTCGTGGACGCCCCCGCCCATTGGGATGCCTGGGACATCGACAAGACCTACCAGGACATGGAGCTGCCCGGAGCCCGGGTGGAAGGGACCGCCCTGAGCGACCAGGGGAGGTTGACCCTGACCGGGACCATCGGCCAGTCCTCCTTCAGCCAGGAGCTCAGCCTGGATGATGACACGGATGCCCTGATCATCAGGACCCATGTGGATTGGAAGGAGAGCGACAGGCTCCTCAAGCTCTCCTTCCCGACCAACCTCTACACGAAGGAGGCCGTCAACGAAATCCAGTTCGGCCACCTGTCCCGACCGGTCACCGAGAACACCTCCTGGGAGCAGGCCCGCTTCGAGGCCGCCGCCCAGCGGTGGGTGCACATACAGGAGGGCGGTTTCGGTGTCAGCCTGGCCAACTGCACCAACTACGGCCACGATGTCCACCAGTTCATCCTGCCTGACGGCAGGCCGGGCACCCGCATCCAGATATCCCTCCTGCGCGCCCCCCACTTCCCCGACCCCCGGGCCGACCTGGGCGGGCACGACTTCACGGTCGCCCTGGGAGTCGGCACCGACATCAGGAGGGCCATCCGCATGGGATACCGGCTCAACGTGCCCCTTCGCTCCTGGTCGGGTGCCCACCCGGTGGACCCCCTGGTCAAGGTGGATGGGAGTGACGTGCTCATCGAGAGCGTCAAGCTGGCCGAAGACAGGTCCGGCGACCTGATCGTCCGCCTCTACGAGTCCGCAGGCGCCCGTTCACGGGCCCGGTTGACCGCCGGCTTCGGTTGGTCCGGGGTCGATGAGGTGGGCCTGATGGAGGTCCCCTGCGATGCCGTCCAGCCGGCCATCAGATCCCAGGAGGATGGCGGCATCGACCTTGAGCTTCACCCCTTCCAGATCGTGACGCTGAGGTTCCGCAGGTCCTGAGATTGGACCACCTTCCAGGTCAACGGGCCGGCGATCTTGATTGCCCGGCCCGATGACCCGATGCCAATCGGCCGCCCGGCATCCTGCTGGGCGGCCCTTTCATGACCGGTGGGTGGGTCTTTCGTGTCTGGCCGGCCCCTTTGATGAGGGAGGGCAGGTCCTGCCCGGGCCCTCTCCCGGCCGTCGCCCCCGCCACGGCAGGGTGTCAGAGGGCGGGGTGGTCCTTCCCCGACATCCCCGGTGACGAGCCGGGGGTCAGGTCATTGTCAAGTATCGCGCTGGCGGCGCCGATGGCCGCAAGGTCGCCTCCCAGTGTGGTCGACAGGACCTTGAAATCGTGGACCTGCCTGAGGACGGACCGCCTCCTGAGCACCTGGCCCACACGGTCCAGGTAGATGTCTTCCATCAGGTGCCAATAGGGGCCTCCGAAGACCACCGTGTCCATATCCCACAGGTCGGTCAGGATGGTTACGGCCCGGCCGATTCTTCCGGCCCCCTCCACCAGGAGGTCCCTGCAGGCGTCCTCGCCATCGTGCGCCCTTCGGCAGAGCGATCTGAAGGCCCCGTCCAGGAGGGGAAGGTCGGCGGAGTCGTTGAAGGCCTGCGGATCGTTCACCCCGGTGGGGCCTGGGAAGAGCCCCTCCTTCTCCGCCTGTTTGACCAGTGAGCGCGGGTCGCAGGTGACGGCCACGCACCCCTTCTGCCCGCACCAGCAGGCGGGGCCCGAGGTGTCCACGACGATGTGGCCCATCTCCCCCTCGTTGCCCGTCCGGCCCCGGTAGACCTGGCCCTGCCTGACCGTTCCGAAGGCGATGCCCAGACCCATGTACATGAAGATGTAGTCCTGACCCGTCTCCTGTCCGTTGCCGGCCCAGGTCTGGCCGTGGCAGGCGGCGGTCACGTCCTTTTCCATGAAGACGGGCAGGCCGGTGATGGATTCCAGGTCGTGGGCCAGACGGACATTGCGCCACCCTGACAGGTTGGGAGGGTCAAGGACCGTACCCCTTCCCGCATCCAACGGGCCGGGGATGGCAATGCCGATGCCTCCGACTTTTTCCCTGGGTATCCCCTGGCGTTCCAGCAGGAGGGCGGCGGACCGGGCCAGGACGGCGATGGCTCCGGCCGAGTCGTCCGGCAGGATGGGCAGGTCCCTGTCGATGATCTCACCAGCCAGATTGATCAGGATGACGGTGGTTCTGGCCGGCTCCAGGTGGATTCCCAGCGCAAAACGTCCTTCCGGATTCAGTCTTATAGCCGTTCTCGGCTTCCCCCTGCCAACCGTCACGGTCCCCTGCTCCTGGACCAGGCCCCCGTCGATCAGTTTGCGGACCATGTTGGTCACGGTCTGGGCGGTCAGCCCGGTCAGGTGGGCCACCTCCACCCGGCTGATCTGGCCGGCCTTGCGGATGGTGTCGAGGACCACGCTGCGGTTGTAGTCGCCGACGGCGGGGAGGTTGGTGCCATGCAGGAAGGGGGACTCATGCGGATAGGACAGGGACATTCTTGCCTCATTGGATTTGTGTTCCCCTCGTCCTTGGGCCGGGACGGGTCGGGCGACGGGAGTCTGCCTGGCTCCCGAGGGGATCGTCGGACTCCCGGCATGGGAGGGGCTGTGTACGCAATCGATATTATTGGCAGGAAGCGACGGGGAAAGGAGGCCGCCTCAGGGTAGACTGGCCTTGTACCCGGGTCCCCTGCCATGGACGGCCAGTGAGGTTGGCCTCCGGCCCAGGCTGGGATTTGGATGGTCTTCCGCCTCGAGGGCGGAAGGACAAGATGCTGGGAGGCATATCATGGCTGATTTCGATTTGGGAGACGGACTGCGCAAGGTCATCTTGGCGGGCATAGGCGCCCTGGCCACGGGGGTCGAGAAGGGGCAGGAGATCGTGGACAACCTGGTCAAGAAGGGTGAGCTGACCGTCGACCAGGGCAAGATACTCAACACTGAACTCAAACGCAACAGGGCTCAGGCAGCCCGGTCCGGGTCACAGGCGACCGCCGGCCAGGGGGGACCCTCGGCTCCGGTCGCGCCTGAGGCCTCCCGTCCGGTCCCCCCGACCCCCTCGGAACCCTCCACGCCGCCGGCGCCGGCCCCGGCCGGCCCGGTTGACCCCAGTCCCCTGGACCGGGCGGCCACGGCAGGCTCCGACGCTCCGGACACTCCGGCAGGGGATTCCTATGCGGACCCCGCCGGAAGCCCTGCCGTCTGACCTACCGGGCGGATACGGGCCCCGGCAGGGGAGGGTCCGTGCCGCTCCCGATCGGGAGGGGCCGGTCCTGGCCGGTCCGATGCCAGTGGCGATCATGCGGAAGGGAAGACGGATGAGGAATGGGTGCGATGGCCGGTCGTGATTCGCATATAGAGACCATCGGGTTGTTCGGCTACGGCCGCGGCGACTCCGACCTGGACGAGGGCCGCCGGGTCACCCGCCGGGGCAAGTTGAGGCGGCTGGCGCAGATTGTGCGGATAGCCAACCAATACGACATCGTGCACGGTCTGACCCCGGTCACCATGCGTCTCATGTTCGAGGCGCTGGGACCCACCTTCGTCAAGGTGGGGCAGATCCTCTCCATGCGTTCGGAGATCCTCCCCGACTCCTTCTGCCGGGAGCTGTCCAAACTTCGGGCCGAGGCCGACCCCATCCCATACGCCACGGTCGTCGACACCCTGACCGCCGAGTACAAGCGGCCCCTGGACGAGATCTTCTCCTCCATCGACCCGACACCGCTGGGGTCGGCCTCTCTGGCCCAGGTCCATCGGGCCCGTCTGGTGACGGGGGAGGATGTGGCCGTCAAGGTGCAACGTCCGGGCGTGCGCGAGACCATGGTCCAGGACATCGACATCATGCGCAGCATCATCAAGTGGGCCTCCCGCTTCGTCCACAAGACACAGGTGGTTGACATGAAGGGGGTGGTGGAGGAGCTCTGGGACACCTTCCAATCGGAGACCGACTTCCAGCGGGAGGCGGACAATCTTGCCGAGTTCCGGGGATTCTGCCGGTCCTATGCCTACATGGACTGCCCCAAGCCATATCCGGATCTGTGCACCCGGCATGTGGTGGTCATGGAATACGTGGATGGCACCTCGGTCTCCCACCCGGGCAAGCTGGTCGACCAGGGCTACAGCCTCAAGGAGATCGGGACCAAGCTGGTCGACAACTATGCCACCCAGATCTTGGATGCCGGCTTCTTCCACGCCGACCCCCACCCCGGCAACATCATCATCCGCGGGGGGAAGATAGTCCTGATTGACATGGGCATGGTCGGCCGGATCGACAAGGCGACCCGGTCCGTCCTCAAGGACATGATCTTCGCGGTCGGAAGGGAGGACACCCCGGCACTGGCGCAGGGGCTCCTCCGTTTCGCCGGGACCTCCAAGACCCGCAGCGAAGACTATCCGGCCCTCCTGGCCGATCTGGACTCCCTGGTCCAGCATTACGGGAAGATGGACCTGGCCGACCTGGACATCAGTTCATACGTGAATGCGGTGATGCAGCTGGCCGCCCGTCACGGGGTCAAGGTTCCCGGTTCGGTCACCATGGTGGCCCGCTGCCTGGTCACCCTGGAGGGCCTGCTGGATGCCTTCATGCCAGATGCCAACATGGTGCAGATCATCGCCAACCACGTCGCCTCCTCGACCAGCCTGGAGGAAAAAATAAAGGAAGGGGCGGGCCAGCTGGGTTCCGAAGGGGATCTGGCCCTCCACGGTCTGTTGGGAGCCCTGGCCGAATCCAAGAACGCCGCCAGGATGCTCACCAGGGGGCAGCTCAAGGCCAACGTGGAGCTGGTCGGCTCCGAGGAACCCCTTCAGCAGCTGTCCGACATGGTCAACAGGCTGACCATGGCCCTGATCGTGGTCGGCCTCTACGTGGGGTCCTCCATAGTCTACTTCGCTGGAATCAAACCCGTAATCTTCGGCATACCAGTGGTCGGCATGCTGGGTTATGTGGTGGCCTTCATCCTCTCGGCCTGGATCGTCTTCGACATCCTGGTCAAGCACCGGGCACTGAGGCGTCGCCAGGAGGGCGGGGGCTGACGGGGTGAGGCTGACAGCCGTGGGTCTCTGCCTGCACCTGCCGGCCCGGGCCCGGTGATTGGGTTGAACCCGGTTACAGACCTGGGCCCGGTTCCCTTTCGGAGCCTGGCCTGAATCCGGCCGGTTCCCGGCTTCAGCCGGCGAAGTCCTCCACGGTTTCGGGGGACTCGTGGTCCATGAAGAGGGACCTGCCCTGGTCCAGCCCCCGGATGGCCTCCATCTCGGCCCCGGTCAGGGCGAAGTCCCAGATGTCCAGATTCTCCTGCATGCGTTCCTTGTGGACCGTCTTGGGGATGATGACCACCCCGTCCTGGACCAGGAAGCGCAGGGCGGTCTGAGCCGCCGTCTTTCCATGGGCCTGGCCGACACGGGTCAGGACCGGGTTGGTGAACATGCCTCCCAACCCCTCCGCGAAGGGTCCCCAGGATTCGATCTGGGTGCCGTACTTGTCCAGATACTTGCGGTCGGTCCTGCGCTGTTGGAAGACATGGGTCTCCAACTGGTTGACGGCCGGCACCACCCTGTTGAACTTGACCAGGTCCACATAGCGGTCGGCATAGAAGTTGGACACCCCTATGGCCCGGGTCTTCCCCTGGTCGTACAGGTCCTCCAGGGCCCGGTAGGCCCCGTAGTAGTCGTTGAAGGGCTGGTGGAGGAGGGTCAGGTCGAGGTGGTCGGTCCCGAGTTTGTCCAGGGAGCGCAGGACGGACTCCCTGGCCTTGTCATAGCCGTAGTCGCTGATCCAGACCTTGGTGGTCAGGAAGATCTCCTCACGCTTGATCCCGCTCTGCGCGATGGCCGCCCCGACGGCCTCCTCGTTGCCGTAGGCCTGGGCCGTGTCGATGGACCTGTAGCCCACCTCCAGGGCATCCAGGACAGCCTGCTTGCACTGGTCGAAGTCGCGGATCTGGTAGACCCCGAACCCCTCCATGGGCATTTCGACACCGTTGTTCAGCTTCACCGTCGCGATGGCGGTCCTCGTAGGTTCACTCATGCCGCACCTTCCTTTCCTCCTATCAGGATACTTCCCGGTCACCGGAATGCTAGCGTGGAGGTAGTCAAGTCGATGCCGCGGCCCGGCAAGGCCGTGGTGAATCCAAAGGGGCGATGATGACATCTCGAAAGCGGTCCGGTGGTGCGGGCAGGTTCTTCATGTGGACGGTCTTGGGCGCTGCCGCCCTGCGCGTGTGGAGCCTGGCTCCTGGCCTGGTGGTCATCAGGGGCCGGAGGTCGGGGGTCGGCGTCCCCCCGGTCCCTTATGCCCACAGGGGCCTGCACGACGCGGGATCCGGCCTGGACCCGGACCGGCGCTCGCAGGGGCAGAAGGAGTACCTGGAACTCTGTCAGCACCTGGAGGGGGCCGGGTCCTCTGAAGGGCCGGTCGGCAGGCACCAGGCCCGGCCGGACATGCCGAATGACCGCAGGGAGCGCTCCCCCCTGGCGCCGGAGAACTCCCTGCCCGCCTTCGATGCCGCCTGCCGGGCCGGATACGGCATGGAGCTCGATGTCCACCTGACCCGCGACGGGAGGGTGGTGGTCATCCACGACGACAACCTGAAGAGGGTGGCCGGGGTGGATGCCGCCGTGGCCGACCTGACTTACGAGCAGCTGTGTGACATCCCCCTCTTCCCGGCCCCATCACGGGCGGGTGATTCGGTTTCGGCGCCACAGCAGGGTGGACGGGACGGGCAGGGGGGCTGCCATGTCCCCCTCCTGTCCGATGTCCTGGAGCTGGTCGGCGGCCGGACCCCCATCATTGTCGAGTACAAGATGGGCTCACGGTTGGATTCGGCGCTGATGGAGAAGACCGATGCCCTGCTGAGCGCATATAAGGGGGAGTACGTCATCGAGTCCTTCAACCCCCTGGCCCTTGCCTGGTACCGCCGTCACAGGCCTGAGGTCTGCAGGGGCCAGCTGGCCGTCCCCTACCATGGGCCGGTGCGCAGCCTGGACCAGGCCGTCAGGTGGTTGGCCGGCAGGCTCTGGTTCAACTGGCTGGGCCGCCCCGACTTCGTGGCCATGGAGCGGCGGGCCGGACACGGTCTGCCCATGAGGGTCTACCGTTTCCTCGGCGGCCGGCCGGTGGCATGGACTGTCCGCTCCGCAGAAGAGGGGGAGGCCGCCCGCGACGATTTCGACCGCTTCATCTTCGAGTCCTACCTGCCTGGCCGTCCGGGGTCTGCCGTGGAATCTGCCTGAAGGTCAGGACCCTGGATTCCATCGGCATGTTGCGCCCCCGCCTGTCTTTATGATTGTCCTTGTTCAACGTCATTTTCTGGGTTACACGGTTGTAAAGGCTGGAAGCAATGGGTGTTCGTGCCGGTGGGCGTGTGGTCAGGGGAGGTCTTCGAGCCCTGAAGGGCGACGGCCACGGCATGAAGGGGCGGGCGGCCATGCTCCGCGCCGGTTTCCGCAAGCTCCACACCATGATTTCCATGAATTTCCCTCCCAACCTGGCCAGGTTCATGCTCCTGTGCTGCGCAGCCCTCTGGGGCGGCAGCTACCTGGTGGCCAAGTCGGTCATGGTGGCCATACCTCCCCAATGGATGATGTTCCTGCGGATGACCGGGGCCTGCCTCTTCATGATCCTTCTGTTCCCCCGGCACATCCTCCCCCACCTGAGCCGCCGGATCATCCTGCCCGGCCTTGTGGTGGGCATAACCTATTACGGGACCATGGCCATGCAGACCGTGGGGTTGAAAACCGTCGACCCGGGGCGCAGCGCCTTCCTGACGGCCAGTTACTGCGTCTTCACCCCCTTCGTGGTCTGGCTCCTCTTCCACCACCGTCCCAGCCTGATCAACCTCATGGCCTGCGTGATCTGTCTGGCAGGTGTCGGTTTCGTTGCCTTGAAGCCCGGTTCCTCCTCCCTCTCCCTGTCAAGAGGGGACTGGCTGACCCTTGGCTGCGCCCTGGCCTACGCATTCAACCTGACCATGCTCAGCCGCTACTCCCGCCGGTTCTCCCCCCTCTCCATCACCTTCGTGCAGTTCGCCGTGGCCGGTGTCCTCTTCCTCGGCGGGGCCCTGGTCAGTGAACCCGGTCCCAACACCTCCTGGCTCAGGCCCGGCGTCGTGGCCGGCTTCCTCTACCTCTTCCTGGGGGCCACCTTCCTGGCTCAGGTCATGCAGAACATAGGTCTGGCCCACATCGCCCCCGAGAGCGCTTCAGTGGTCATGTGCACGGAGAGTCTCTTCTCGGTCGCCTTCTCGGTCATTTTCCTGGGAGAGAGACTGAGCTGGACCTCCTTCGCCGGTTTCGCCCTGATCTTTGCCGCCGTCCTCATGTCCGTGATCAAGACCGGGCCCCGTCGCCCGCCCAGGCCGGTCATAGTCCAGACCGGTTCGGCTGCGAACTGATCCAGGTGTAGAGACCGGAGGTCAGCATGGCCGCCGCCAACCCCACCAGGGCCATGCCGAAAAAGTACCCGTATGGCAGGGGGATTCGGATACCAGCCAGGGCGGTGTCCATCTGCCGGTAGGTTCCACAGATGACGGCCAGCATGACCAGGGCCGCCAGGACGGTGGCCGCCAGGACGTCGATGGCTGATTCCCAGATAGAGGCCATGGCCAGGGGCAGACGTGATACGCCGACATCCCGCAGGCGGCCGTTCTGCAGGCGGCGCTCGCTGGCGACGATGGCGCAGGACTGGACCAGGAAGATCGATGCAAGGACCGCCGCTCCGGCCGTCATCCTGGGCAGGCCCTGCTGGACATGGGCGGACCGCCTGGCATCGTAGTCCATATGTTCCCTTCGGGTTCTGGCCCGGGCCCCGGAAGCGGTTGGGTCCTGTCTCAACCGGCCGTCCAGGTCGCGCGAGGCCCGGCCGGGGTCGCTCCCTGCCTTGAGCCGGACCAGGGTGGTCAGTCCCTTGGCCTGCGGCGGTTCGATCTGCAGCCCGCTCTCAGGGCCCATGACCAGCTGGCTGGATTGGCCGGTCGGCCCCATGTCGACCACGGCGGCGACGGTGAACCGTTGGGTCTTGTCGTCCTTCCCCGTCAGGATCAGGGTCTGGCCCAGGGGCTCCTTCCCTTCCAGGTTGTTCTGGGCCCACTGTCGGGTCACCGCCACCCGGCCTGGGCCCAGGTCTCCAGGGGAGCCCTTGATGAAGGTGGGCATGATCGTGTCGGCAGGGCGGGCGCCCGGTGTCTGCCCACGCAGGGGGACCATGGTTAAGATGGTCGTGCTGTTCCGATCGACGCCGGGGCCTGAGACCTGCCAGTCTTCGCTGCGGTAGGTGACTGCTGAATCCACGTCCGGTGAGGTGACCAGGGTCCTGTCCAGGGCCCCGGCGGCATCCGCATCGGCGGTCACGATTATCTCGGCCTGGACGGGGGCGTACTGGCTGACCGTCTGACTGGTCCATCCTGCACGGGCTAGGGTCAGTATCCCGGACATGATGACCAGCATGAGGATGACAGGCAGGGCGATGGCACCGGAGGCCCTGCTCTCCCGTCGGGCCCTTTGACGGGCCAGAAGGCCCGAGCCCCGGGTCGCCAATTGGAGGGGGAGGCCGATGACCGACCCGACGGCCGTCACAAGAAGGGGAGCCAGGGCGGCGACTGCCGTCAGAAGGCAGGCGGTGGAGGTCAGGATCCGCGTTTCCACATCCATTCCGTCGACGGGTGCCAGAACCAGGACCATCCCGCCGGTCAGGCCGGCCAGGGCCAGGAGGATCCTGACCGGGCCGATCTTCTTCTTGGCCGCCGTCCGCCCTGACGGGTTCAGGGCTTCAATGGGGCTGACCGAGCCGATCCGCCTGGCGGCGAACCAAACGCCGACCAGGCAGGCAGCCATCAGGGAGACGAAGGCGATGAGGGTACCGGCCAGGTTTGGTCGGCCGGCAAGCCGGACCCCGTAGATCCCTGAATCGAGGATGACCTTGACGAAGGCGCCGGACAGGAGGCAACCGGACAGACTGCCTGCCAGGTCTGCCACAGCCAGGGGGACCATGAACTCTCCCAGGGCCAGCCGCCTCACCCGTCTTGGGGAGGCACCAGCCAGGCGGAACATGGCATATTCCCTCCTTCGGGTTTCAATCAGGAAGCCGACCGAGGAGATGACCAGGATGATGGAGATGAAGGCGCAGATGACCGCCGCCATGACGGCCATCTGCCGGGCGGCATCCTCCCCGCCGGCCTGGATGAGACGTTCGTATGCATTGAGCTGGCCAGCCGGTGGCGCCCCGTCCCTGTGGCCGATGGAGAAAGCCGCTTGAATCCAGCCGCTGCTCAGGGTGGAGGCCGCCAGGGTGGCCAGGAGCATGACCAGGTATGAGGAACGGTGCCTGCGCACCAGGCCCAGGACCAGGGATGATGGGCGGGGCCGACGGACACCCGTGTAGACCGCCGAAACCGCCGTCGTTTCCATGATTTCTGCATGAGCGGACGCGGTGGTTGTCCCGGCCCGCCGGGTCCGATGCGGTCCTTTCATCGCCGTGCCTCTTCCATGGCCGAAGGGGACAGGGCTCTGCCTGTCGAGTCGGTCAGGGGCCGCTGCGAACGGGTTGGCATGGACGGAGGCTGCGGGGGCAATCCCGTCAAATAGTCGTCCCCTGGCCTTTCGTCATCCATAAGGGCCAGCCGGTGGGCGATGGCCTGGGGGTCGCCCCCCGGGCAGGTGGAGTGGACGCGCCCGTCCCGGAGGAAGACCACCCGGTCGGCCCTGGCGGCGACGTTGGGGTCGTGGGTGACCATGAGTATGGTCCTTCCACGGCCCGCAGCCAGATTGAACAGGTCCATCACCGCCTTGGAGCTGCGGGTGTCCAGGGCCCCGGTGGGTTCGTCGGCGAAGAGGAGTTCGGGATCGGCCGCCAGTGCGCGGGCCACGGCCACCCTCTGCTGCTGGCCGCCGGACATGTCAGTGGGGCAGGTGGCGGCGTAGCCTTCCAATCCCACATCCGCTAAGGCCTGGAGGGCGGTGGGGACCGGGATCTTCCTCCCGCCGAAGAGGTCGGTCAGCATCACGTTTTGCAGGCAGGTGAAGGCTTCGACCAGGTTGTAGTCCTGGAAGACGAAGCTCAGGTGATCCCTTCTCAGGCGGGTCAGCGCCGCCTCCTTCATGTCCGCCGGGTTTTGGCCGGCTATGAGGACCGTGCCCCCGCCGGCCTTCAGCAGACCGGCGGCGCAGTACAGGAGGGTGGACTTGCCGGCCCCCGAGGGCCCCATGATGGCCGTCCAGGTGCCCGGGCTGCATTCCAGATCCACCCCGTCCAAGACGGTCCTTCCCCCCTTCTTCGTCCCGTACCTGTATGAAACCTTGTCCAATATGAGAGGCGAACCGTTCATGTCTTCCTTCCACCGTGGCGCCGCCCCGCCCGGATGGGCTTGGGGGGGTTGATCCCTTCTGGTGCCATTTCACCAGCTGCGATAGGAGGATTCAGGGTGTTTTCAGGGTCGGCTGAGGGTCGGTTCAGGGAAGGTTCAGGGAAGATTCAGGGGCCGCCGGACCTCGGGCGGACGTGGGCAGGTGACCGCGTGGAGGATAAAAAACCGCCGGCGGCATGGCCACGTGGGGTGGCATGTCGCCGGCAGAGAGAGCCAGTCGGAAGGGACTCAGTCGATGACGCCGTAGAGTCGGTCGCCGGCATCGCCCAGGCCGGGCACGATGTAGGCGTGCTCGTTCAGGGTCTGGTCCACGGCGCAGACCACGACCTTCAGATTCACGCTGGGGTCGATTTCCTTCTTGATTCGTTCAAGCCCTTCAGGGGCGGCCAGGATGTTGATGGAGGTCACGTCCTTTGCTCCGCGTTCGGCCAGATAGTGGGCTGCGGCGATTGTGGTGCCCCCGGTGGCCAGCATGGGGTCGAGGAGGAAGCACTGGCGGCCTGACAGGTCTTCGGGCAGACGGTTGGCGTAGGTCACGATGTCCAGGGTGCTTTCGTCGCGCTTCATGCCGAGGAAGCCCACTTCGGCGGTCGGCAGGAGGCGGGTCATGCCGTCCAGCATGCCCAGGCCGGCACGGAGGATGGGGACCACCATGGGACGGGGGGAGCAGAGTTTCTTTCCGATCATGGGGGCCACCGGGGTCTCGATCGGATGGTCTTCGACGGCGAGGTTGCGGGTGGCCTCGTAGGCTTCCAGCATGACCAGCTCACTGATCAGCTCGCGGAAGGTGTTGGATGGTGTGTTCTTGTCCCGCAGCACGGTGAGCTTGTGTTCGATGAGCGGGTGTTCTAGTACGTGGAGTTCCATACTTACCAGGATAGCCCAGCACGATGTTGAATATGCGTGTGAATCGGCAATGTGCACAAGTCCTCGTGATTCACCGGTCGGGGCCATCCCTATCGGGGCCGGCCGGGGTGCACGCACGAAGGCGCCTGGAGCGTGCAAGGAGGGACAGGCATGCCCCACCGGTCCTTTGACCACACTGCCGGATATGGACCAGGACATGGGAAAACGCCGAACCATGAAAGCGCCTGTCGGCGCAAACGCCGCTCGTAGCGGCAACAAACGGAGCCCGGGGCTTAACCATGGTCCGACGCGTTTCCCATTGTACGGCAGGAGGGCCGGGTGTCCACAGGGCCACGCCGTAAGATACCCGATTTGCCCGGCTCCGCCGGCTCAAACAGGGCAGGCCTTCAGTCCAGCCTGGATCTGCGCCAGAGGGAGGCTCCGCGCAGGAAGTCTCTGGCCGTCTGGTTCAGAGAGGCGGCCGAGCCCAGAACCTGGGTCTTGCGGCGGCCCCCGTCCTCCCCACCCGGTTTCGCCTGTCCGGTCTGGCCGACAGGTGCCTGCCGGCCTTCCGCCCTGCGCACAGAGGCTTTCATCCCGCGGGCGATCACATCGCAGAAGGCGCTGGCCCGTTCCAGAGCCACGGCGAAGTCACCGGTGAAGGCCCCCGAAAGGATGGAGTCGGCGGTCCTGGCTATGTCCTCGGCGCTTGGGGCCGGGTCCACTCCGGCTATTGCCGATGCCGCCGTGTCCGTCGGTTCGCCCAGCCTCCACAGGTGGCTGATGCCCTCGGCATCCCTGCGCATCCAGCTGCGCAGCATGTAAAGCCGCCAGAGGATCCCGGGGAGGGAATCGGGATCTGCGTCGCTCCAAAGCTCTGCGATGATATCCACCCCCTCGCGGTCCACCAGGGTCAGCACCCGCTCCACAATCTTCGGGTCCTGCGTGTGATGGACCCTGTCCAGGAGGGAGGCGGCGGAGATGTGGCTCATCTCGTTGATCTCCTGCGGGTCGATCCCACCCGAGAGCTGGTCGCTCAGGGCCGGGTCCAGCTGGCCGGGACGGGACGGGCGGGCCGAGCCGCGGCCGGAGGCCACGAAACCTGTGCGCGATGGCCTGATCGATGAGGGGCCGACCTGTGAATAGCTGTCAGTAGACAAGGGGTGTCACCTTCTGTATGTCGATGATGGAGGGCTTTCCGTCGGACCCGTCCGTGCAGGCCAGGCTGATGACGACGGCGGTGCCCGTGGGCATGTAGGGAGAGTGGGGGGAGAGGCGCTTGGCCAGGTCCCTGCTGAGGCACAAACCGCGAAGGCGGTCGAATATTCCCTCCAGGACGGGACGGTGCATGCAGACCACGGTGGTGACCTCCCCTTCCATGAGGTTCCCCATCTGATGGTCCAGCCAGGTCAGTGCGGCTTGCGGGTGCTTCCTGTAGGCGGATTCGGTCAGACAGTCCACGGTGGCGATCTCCTGCCCGGTCTCGTCCGCATAGGGTCTGAGGGTCTGCACGCAACGCTTCCAAGGGGAAGAAAGGACAAGGTCAGGTGCGAAGCAGGCCAGTTCACGGGCCAGGGCGTAAGAGGCCCCGGCGCCCTTTGGGGTCAGGGGCCGGTCGCTGTCCTTCCCCTTCCATTCCTTGCGGGCCACGGCCTTGCCGTGTCTGACGATGATCAGCTGGCGGGCCAGGGCCCCTCCCTCGTCCACCCGGTCGATGAAAGCGTCGAGGATGTCCCTGTCGCTGGGGTGGGTCAGGAGGTTCCTGGCCTCCCAGGCGGACGCCCATCTGGTCTGGTCGATCTCCTCGGGGTCGGGCCGGCGGATTGGTCCAAGGAGGTCCTGGATGGATGGGATCCCCGACCGGTCCTCCAGGGGGACTCCCATCCAGTAGCGGATGTGCTTGAGCCCTTCCGCCCCGGGATTCTTTCCACCGCCTTCATCGCCCAAGGGGTACTCGGCATCGCCCAGATAGGGTCCCAGGCGGATCAGGAGTCCGGTCTCCTCGCCCACCTCCCGCACGGCCGCCTGTGCGGATGATTCCCTTGCCTCCAACTTGCCCTTGGGCCAGCTCCAGTCGTCATATTTCGGCCTATGGACCAGGCAGAGTTCCAGGTCCTCCAGGAGGGAGCGGTTGCAGGCCCCGGCAGGCGGTCTGCCGTCGTCCGAGAACTTCATCCACCCCGGGAAGTCCCTGCGCCGCCTGTATACGATGGCTCCGGCCGCCTCGACTGTCTTGCTCACAGGGTCCTCCCGTCCGGGGAAAACCTGCTTCCGGGGCGACCCGGCTGGGTTTTGCGGCCCCCGGTGCTTCCCGGCCGGCACGGCATCGTCAGTGCCCCCTGCGCTTGGTGCGGGAGTGCCGGTCAATCAGGTACTCCTGACAGTCGACCAGGGGGCTGCCGTCATCGGCCCTGGAGTGCCTGACATAGGTCCCGTCAGGCTGCATATGCCAGGAGCTGGTCGTGTCGGCCATTTGCAGGTCCACGTAGTCGATCAGGCCGTCCACCTGTTCGGGGGCGGTGATTCTGACCAGGGCCTCCACCCGGCGGTCCAGGTTGCGGTGCATGAGGTCGGCCGAACCGATCCAGACCTCCGGCCCCGAGACGGGTCCCTCCCCGATCTGCGGGCCCTGTGAGTTGGCGAAGGCGAAGATCCTGCTGTGCTCCAGGAAGCGGCCGAGGATCGAGCGGACGCGGATGGTCTCGCTCAAGCCCGGCACACCCGGTTTCAGGGAGCAGATCCCCCGTTCCACGATGTCTATCTTGACACCGGCCTGGCTGGCCCGGTAAAGGGCATCGATGATCTTCTCATCCACCAGGGAGTTGACCTTGATCTTGATCCAGGCCTCCTTCTTTTCGTAAGCGGCCCGCTCCTCCCTTTCTATGCGTTGGATGAGGCCGCTGCGTACGGTCCTGGGGGCCACCAGGAGGCGGTGGAAGCTCGACTTCGGAGCGTATCCGGAAAGCTGGTTGAAGAGCCGGGTCAGGTCCTGACCGACGACCGGGTCGCAGGTGAGCAGGCCCAGGTCCGTGTACTGGCGGGCGGTCTTGGGGTTGTAGTTGCCGGTGCCCACATGGCAGTAGCGCCGCAGACCGTCCTGGTCCTGGCGGACGACCAGGGAGAGCTTGCAATGGGTCTTCAGGCCGACGATCCCGTAAACCACGTGGACTCCGGCCCTCTCCAGCTGGCGGGCCCAGGCTATGTTGGCCTCCTCGTCGAAGCGGGCCTTGATCTCGACCAGGGCCAGGACCTGTTTGCCGGCATGGGCGGCATCCACCAGGGCGTTGATGATGGGGGAATTGCCCGAGGTGCGGTAGAGGGTCTGTTTTATGGCCAGGACCTTGGGGTCGGCGGCCGCTTGGGCCAGAAAGGCCTGCACCGAGGTGGAGAAGGAGTCGTAGGGGTGATGCAGGAGTATGTCGTGCTCACGTATGGCGGCGAAGATGTCCTGCGCCCGGCTGGACTCCACCTCGGCTATCTGTCTGTTGGTGGTGGGAATGAAAGGGCGGAATTTCAGGTCTGGCCGGTCTATGGACTGCATCTCGAAGAGGATCGTGCAGTCCAAGGGCGCGGGCAGGCGGTAGATCTCCTCCTCGTTCACCCCCAGCTTGGTGGCCAGGAGTTGGGAGAGGAAGGGGGAGGTGGCATCCGATATCTCAAGACGGATGGGGGGGCCGAACCGGCGTTGGAGGAGCTCTTTCTCCATGGCGTTCAAGAGGTTTTCGGCATCGTCCTCTTCCACGTCGATGTCCTCGTTGCGGGTGACCCGGAAGGAGCGGGCCTCCTTGATGATCATGCCGGGGAAGAGGGACTCCAGATGGGCGATGATCAGGTTCTCCATGGTGATGAACCCGTAACGCTCCTCGCGTCCCTCCTCGTCGGTCAGGTCGTCCACGGGGACCAGGCGGGAGAGGTTGTCGGGGACCTTGACCCTGGCGAAGTGGGTCTTGCCTGAGGTGGGGTTCTCCACCAGTATGGCCAGATTGAGGGAGTTGCCGGATATGTAAGGGAAGGGATGTGCGGGGTCCACGGCCAGGGGGGTGAGGACGGGGAAGACCTGGCGGTGGAAGAAGTTCGACAGGCGTTCCTGTTCGTGCGAGCTCAGCTGGTTCCAACCGAGCAGGTTGATGCGCTCCCCGGCCAGGTCGGGCAGGATGTGCTCGATCACATAGTGGGCGTGCTCGTCCTGGAGGGTATGGGCCAGCTCGGAAATGGCCCGCAGCTGTTGACGGGGGCTGAGCCCGCTGGGGGCCGGGACCGCGATGCCGGTGTCGACGCGGCGCTTGAGGCCGGCCACGCGGACCATGAAGAACTCATCCAGATTGCTGGCGAAGATGGCCGCGAAATTCGCCCTTTCCAGGAGGGGGACGCTTTCGTCCTCCGCCAGTTCAAGCACTCTCTTGTTGAACTTGAGCCAGCTGATCTCCCGGTCGAAATAACGGTCCTCGGGCAGGGGCTTCGCGGGAGCCCTGCGCTCGCCGGATACGGCCTCGGGCTGTTTGTCCTCCGCTATGTGCTCGGCTATCTGACTTTTCAGTATGGCCTGCGAGGGGGCGTCGAATATCTGAACCATACCGAATCACTGTATTCCTTTGTGTTCCTGGGTGCAACGCGTTTGCAGCGGGCACAGTAAAAGGGGCCACCCCTCAAGGGGTGGCCCCACAAGGTCGACTCAGGCGGAATCTCTGCACAACATCATCGTCGTAACGGTAAGTACTCAATGACAACGCCCGTCCAACGTAGTAGTCCTTGTGACCATACACTTTTGTGGGCTTCCGCTCTCTTGAGTTTTCCTTGTAACTATGATTATGCCAGCTTGTCTGCGGATGGCAAGTCGATGTGAGGGAGGCGTCGAAGGGGACGGTTGATTTTCGCTTCTGTGCGCTCTGGTGCACAACCTTGCTGTCCGGAGCTCGGTTTGTGAATTTGAACAGGCGGCTTGTGGACATTTGTTCGGATTCTCTCCGGCACTGCCAAGAATCGTTGAAATTCGAGGCGTGTCGCACATTCGACCACATCTATGATTCGCTTGCTCCCCATGGGCCGTCCCCTGGTGGAATTGGGGGACGGGGCAGGTGAGCCATGGAGGGTTGCTGATATGGACAGGCGAGAGGTCGCAGTTGCCGGAAACGTAGGAGATCGAGCCGGGTGGGGAGGGGGTGGATCGGATGGGAGGGATGCCTGCGGGACAAGTCGGGAGGGTGCCCAGGCCCTTGGGGCCTTGATCTTCACCTCGGCAGGGGGAGGGGTGGGGGTCAGCACCCTGGCGGCCCTCTGTGCCCGTCTGCTGGCCACAGACCGGACCCGGACCGCCCTTGTCGACTGTTCCGGTGGGGGCGGACTTGACGTCCTGCTGGGGATCGAGGGCGAAGAGGGAATGAGGATGGGCCAGGTCGAAGCACCTCTGGGAAGGTTGGACCCTGAAGCTCTGGACCGGGAACTGCCGACGTGGGACGGTGTGGGGGTGCTCAGCAGTGACCCATGGAAGGAGGGCGCCGCCGACTGGTGGAACGTGGATGCGGCCGTCCGGGCCCTGGCGATGGCAAGGGACCTGCTGATCGTAGATGGGGGGAGGGGTGAGGATGTGTCGGGTCTGCCCTCCCTGTCGGCGGCCCCCTGGGTGTTGGTCGTGGAAATGAGCGTCCTTGGTCTGGCGAGAGCCTCCCATCTGATGGACAGGTTTCGTTTGATGGAAACCGGTGGGGGCGGGGTCGGCCGCAGGGGCTTTCAACCTCGCCGGCAGGGCACTGGCGACGGGGGATCCGGCTGGGAGGAAGGGCCAGGAGGAGGGGAGGGAAGCGGGCAATCAGAGTGGATAGGCCCGGGACGGGAGGCCATCTTCGTGGGCATGGACCCAAGGTTGGTCCCTCCCTCCCAGGCGGTTGATGTCCAGGAGGCCTGTGACTTTCTCGGTGTCGACATCTGCGCCGTCTTTCGACCTCACCGCACCCTGGCCCGTTCCGCCCTGGCCGGGCTTGGCATGGAGGGCCTGCCGAGGTCCTACAGGAGGGGTCTCGATGACCTTTGCGCCTGTATAGCCAAGGTCATGGACCTGGGCAGGCCAAGGAGGCATGGTTGAGATGCGGCCATCGGACGGGATACCCGCCTTCGGCTGTCTGAACGGGTTGATGGCCGACCCCGCTGTCACCGATGTCACGGTCACCTGTGAGGGCCGGGTCTGGGCGGACAGGGGGGCGGGGATGGTCGAGTGCCACCCGATGCCCGGTTTCTCAGGCCCCCAGGCGGTGCGTGACTTCGCGGTCCAGGTCTGTTCGCAGCTGGGCAGGCGGTTGGACGATGCCAGTCCCATGGCGGACGCTTCCACCGCAGGGGGCATCCGCCTGCATGCGGTCATCGCCCCCATCGTCCCCGTGGGAGCCTCCATCTCCATCCGTCTGCCCGGCCGTGACCGACCCGGTCTGGAAGGTCTCATCGGAAGCGGTTTGTGCCCGCCTTCCTGGTATTACACCCTCAAGGCCCTGGTGTCAGGCCGGGCCAGCATCCTGATCAGCGGGGGGACGGGGAGTGGGAAGACCACGCTTCTGCGTGCCCTCCTGGCCGAATGCCCCTGCGCGGATCGGTTGGTCACGGTCGAGGAGACGCGGGAACTGGAAATCCTTCCCGGCCATGCCGACCATGTGGCCCTTGCCATAAGGGAGACGAATGTGGAGGGGGCGGGAGGCATAGATCTTGCAAGGCTGATCAGGGCCACACTGCGCATGCGTCCCGACAGGATCATTCTGGGTGAATGCCGTGGCGGGGAGGTGGCCGACCTGCTGAGGGCCTTTAACTCAGGCCACCGAGGGGGCATGGTCACCCTCCACGCCGACGGGGTGGAAAGGGTCCCGGCCCGCCTGGCCACCTTGGGCCTTCTTGCGGGTTTGGAACCAAGGGCCTTGTCCTCCCTGGCGGAAGGGGCCTTCGATGCGGTGATCCACCTGGAAAGAACTGGCGGCAGACGCAGGATCGCCCAGATCGGTGTCCTCGCGCTGGACCGGCAAGGAAGCCTGAGCGGTCGGCCCCTATGCATCTGGGAGGGGGCGGGAGGGGCCAGATACCTGTCAGGATGGGCTGCCTTCGCACGCCGCTGGGGCATACGGACGGCAACGGGGACCTCACAGGGGAGGGACCATGAGTGATTGCCTGGCCCTTGCCCTCCTTTTCCTCTCCTGTGCCCTCTGCCTGTCGGACCGGCCGCGCGCCCTCGGCTTATCCCTCCTCTCGCGCACATATGGTCTGTTTGGAGCCTTCGGCCTTCCGGTCCCATCCGGTGTTTTCCGGGTGGCGGATACCTTACCTGCAGCCTGCTTTTCCGGGCACAGTGGGCGGTTACAAGGTCTTGAGCGCCCAGAGGAAGCCGGGCCGGCAAGGGAGGGGGTCGCCGCGCTGATCGCCTTCCTGGGGGCGCGGATAAGCAGCGGGGGTGACTTGGTAGAGGCTTTTGAAGAGGCGGCGGGGAGGTCCTTCGCCACCAGGGGGATCACCGTTGGGCGGGCTGCCGAGGTGGTGTCCGGCCGCTGTTTTCGTGGGGATGAAGAGGACGAGGTGGATCTTCTGGCCGCTGCCCTTCACGCCATATGGGTGCTCACCGCCAGAACGGGATGCCCTCCGGCCGGATGCCTGGATATGGTCTCCCGTCTTCACAGGAGGTTGGAGGCCATGGCCGAAGCCCGGTCTTCCGCCTTCGCCATGCCCAGTGCCACGGTCCGTCTTCTCTCCTTCCTGCCGGCTTTCACCGTCCTCCTGGGGGAGTTCATGGGCGCGGCCCCCCTGTCCTTTCTGTTGAAACCGGGTCCGGGGACGGCCTGTCTCCTGCTCGGCGGCTGTCTCTACCTGTCGGGCCTCATGTGGATGGATGTCCTCCTGAAGGACGCCGGGGGAGTCGGCTGACATGGTCCGGCAGATTTGCGTCGCCTGCCTCCTCGCTTGCGCATGGTTGGCCGCCTCTCCGGGCCGGCCCGATTGGCTTGGAAGACTGGTGCTGGCCGACGAGGGTCCCCCGCCGATCACCCTGGTCCTGGAGATGGTGGCGGCCTGCCTGTCGCAGGGTTCGTCCATCTCGGGCTCCCTCGCGCAGACAGGTCGTGCCCTCTCCTGTGACTATGGAGATGACCTGGTCCGTGTCGCAGGGGTCCTCGACTCCGGTGGCGGGTGGTCAATGGCCTGGGCCCGGGTCTGCACTGGGCCGGTATACGGGCAGGATATGGCCCTTCTCAAGGGGTGCCTAGAACCCTCATGGAAGACGGGTACCTCGGCCGGGACCAGGATTAAGGCCGAGACGGCCCGTCTGGATGTCGAGGGAAGGAGGGGTCTGCAACAGGCATCCGCCAGGCTGTCCGTGCAGATCCTGCTGCCGACCGGCCTGTGCATCCTGCCGGCCTTCATCGTCATCGGGGTCATCCCCTGCATAGCCTCTTTCGCCGGCTTCCTGACGTGAGGGGCCGAGACCGTTCCCCCCTGGCTTGTCGACCCGGCGGATGGTCCATTTTCAATTCATGCTGTCTGCCGCCCTCTGTGATGACGGTTGGTTATCGACAGGCTGCCGTCGGATGGCACATTCGACCACACGAATGGGCCTCCTTCCCGCAGCCGGTCCGGGTGGCGCAGACTGGGGGCATCCTAAGCAGGTGGTGGATGTACGGGCGGGGTCGGGAAGTGGGGGGCAGGAGTGGGGATGGTCCGAACAGGGAAGAGAGAAAGGTCAGACCGATGACAGTCAGGTTATGCAAGAGAGAGGGAAGGAGCATGGGAGAGATGAAGAAGTCAATGGAAAAGTCGCTCAAGAGCGTGCGGAGGAGGGCGGCCGCACTCCTCCGAAAGGGAGGTGAGTCAGTGCAGGGCATCTTGGATGGTGCCCTTCGGCAGGCTCGGCGGTGTCTGAGCGCCGTGTACATGAAGATTCGGATTCTGGCCAGTCGGCCTGAATCGGGAGCGGCCACGGCCGAATATGCGGTGGTCCTCATCGCGGCCACCGCCTTCGCCGGTGTCCTCCTGGTCCTGCTCAAGTCGGATACCGTCCGATCGCTCCTGGCTTCACTGCTGAAGAAGGCCTTGACGGTCTCCTGACCTCAGAGGTTGGGGCGCAATATGGCAAAGGTTCCCAAATGATAGTCCTGAAGACGGTAAAACGGTGCCGGAAGAGGTGGACCTCCTGGAGCGCGAGGGCCGACCGTGGGACGGTGACGGCTGAATTCGCCGTCATCCTGCCGGCCTTCATCGTCATGGCAGTCCTCCTGTTGGCCATGACCCAGGTTGCGCGTGTGGGAATGGGCTGTCAGGATGCCGCTCGGGCCGTCGCCCGCGAGGTCGTCTTGGCCCGCTCCGATGCTGATTCGACCGCCCTTGCACGGAGGGTGGCAGGGCGGGGTGTCCAAGTGGACGTCGAGGAGGGTGGGGGACAGGTGCGTGTGAAGGTGGCCTGCCCGGTGTTGAAGGGGCCCTTCGGCATACTTCCGCCACGTGTGTTCGGCCAGGCCGTGGCCGTGCTGGAAGAATCAGGGGAGGGGTCGGCATGACAGGGAACGACTGCCGTCGACCGCAAACGTGCAGGCCGCACAGCGGGGACCACCAGGGTCCGGCCTGGCTGCGCAAGGCCGATGGCGGATCCGGCACCATTCTCGGCATCTGTCTGGTGGCCGTGGCCGCCTTCGGCCTACTTCTCCTGGCCCTCGTCACGAATCTGCTGATATGCCAGGCCCAGGCCCGCACCGGGGCCGATGCGTCGGCCCTGGCCGCGGCCTCCGCCCTGGACGAAGGCGATCCCGCACCATGTGTGAAGGCGGCTACAGTGGCTCTTGCCAACAGAGGCAGACTTGCTTCCTGCAGGGTTGAAGATGCCGATGTGGTTGCCGAGGTGGAAGTGGCCACATCTGTGCCCGTCATCACCCATGTGAGTCGCCAGGCCCGTGCGGGTCCCCAGGATTGCGATTGAGCGGAGTTCCCGATTGCGATTGAGCGGAGTTCCCGATTGCGATTGAGCGGAGTTCCTGCCCGGATGGTGACGATGGCTTGACCGGGCCGGCCGCAGCAGGCCCAGTGCGGCGTCGGAGGCTTCGGTCGGCATACAGGGAACACAATGGGATAAGACGGCCCGTGTCTAAAGAAATGGATAGCCTTGAATCATGGCACTTGCACTCTATAGGCGGTATCGTCCGGACACGTTCGATGGCATCATCGGGCAGGATCAAGTGACGATCCCCCTCTCGCGCGCCTTGGACGAGAACAGGCTCACCCATGCCTATCTCTTTTCAGGACCACGTGGGTGCGGCAAGACCAGCAGCGCCCGCATCTTCGCCCGTTGCGTCAACTGTGCCAAGGGGCCCACCAGCCACCCCTGCGGCGAGTGCGAGAGTTGCCGGGACCTGGCCACCGGCGGACCGGGCTCCATCGACGTGGTCGAGATAGACGCGGCCAGTCACAATGGGGTAGATGACGCCCGCGAATTGAGGGAGAGGGCAGGTTTCGCCCCGGCCCGCGACCGCTACAAGATCTTCATCCTCGACGAGGCTCATATGGTGACGCAGCAGGGTTTCAACGCCCTTCTGAAAATCGTCGAAGAGCCCCCTGAACATGTCATGTTCATCTTTGCCACGACAGAACCCGACAAGGTGATCGGGACCATCCGGTCACGTACCCATCACTACCCATTCCGCCTGGTTCCCCGTGAGATCATGGGTCCCTATCTTGAAAAGATCTGCGGGCAGGAGCAGGTCCAGGCGGATCCCGGCGTGCTCAAGTTGACCATGCGGGCAGGGGGCGGTTCGGTCCGTGACACCCTCTCGGTGCTTGACCAGCTTATGGTCGGTTCGGTCGACGGCAGGATCACATACGATTCGGCAGTGGCACTGTTGGGCTTCACCCCCGAGGCCTTGATCAGCCAGGCGGTGGACGCGGTCATAAACCACGATGGACCCGCGCTCTACGGCATCATCCAAAAGGTCGTCGTAGGAGGCTTTGAACCGCAGCGGTTCGTGGAGGATCTCCTGGCCAGGGTCCGGGACCTCCTGGTGCTCAAATTGGCCGGTGACCAGGCCGAGTCGGTGCTGAGCGAGGAGTCGGAATCGGATGAAGCGGACGGCCTCCACCGGCAGGCGGATGCTTTGGACCTGAGCCTGTTGACGGCCATGGCCGATGTCATCAACAAGACCCTGGCCTCCATGGGCGGGGCCACCTCTCCCAGGATGCGGCTGGAGCTTCTGGCAGCCCGGTTGCTGGCCATCGGGTGCGAGCCCGTCGAACAGAAGGTCCAGGCCGGTGGGCAGAGGGCACCCCTGGGAGGTCAGGATGGATACGGTCCCGCCTCCGGCGGGGCGCATGCAGGTTTCATCGGTTCCGAACGGCGGAAGTCGGAAACGGGCAGGCCCCAACAGAAGGAGCCGACGGCGCAGGCGGCGGCAGGGACCGGGCCGGGTTCGGATTCCGGGCGGGATTCGGACGCGGGTCGAGGTCCGTTGACCGCTCCCGGCCAATCCGAAGATTCGGGCGCCCGGGGTCGTGATGCACAAGGGCTGCCGGACAAAGGTCCCCAGGCGACCGACCGGACCCATGAGGCGGAAGGACCTGCACGGCCAGGCCAGGGTCGCGGTGTGCCGGCGGAGGGGGAGCTTGATAAGCGTTGGGATGCCCTGGTGGCTGCTCTGCCTCCACAGGTCGCGGAGTACGTGGTCAGGAGCAAGGTCCCGACCGTCTCCATGCGCCAGGGACCGTCTGGCCGGCAGATGTTGGCTCTGACCTTCGACCGTCCGCTCAGCCAGCACGCCTTCGCCATGGCTGTGGCATCGAGCCCCGTCGACGGGGAGACGGCAGTTCCCAAAATCGTCCTGGTCCGCGCCCGTCAGGAGTTCGGGGCCAAGACGATGATCGCCCCCTCCGGGGTGGCGGCCAATGGTGAGAAGGTCGAATCCGTCAACAGGATGTCCCCTGAACGGCGGGCTGAGGTCAAGAAGCAGGTCGCGCTTGCCAAGGCCAACCTGACGGCGGTGAACCTGGGATCGGCCCTGAAGCCCCGCGCAGGGTCAGGGGTTGGCCGCGGGGCCGGAAACACGGCCGAGGACCAGGGGTCGGCAGCTGAGGGTGACGGATCTTCGGCTGATGCCGGGACGGCCGACGACGGATCGGGGGTCCACCCAGCCGGCCCACCGTCCGGCGGCCCAGTAGGATCTGGCCCTGCCAGCGCCCCTCTTCCTGATGTGTCCACTTCGGCGCAGGCCACTTCCTCCCCGTCGGATTCCCTCCCTTCTGCCGGTTTCGCATCGACCGATTCATACGTCACGCCCGACTCTGATGAGGAAGACCCCTGGGCGCTCTCTCAACAGGCCCCTGTCATCAGCATGCAGGAAACCCAAGAGGACGGTGGATCGTCTTCTCCCAATCGCAATGCCCATGCAGGCGTGGACGGGAACGCCGACGGGCCGGCGCATGATGCCAAGAAGGTGGCAGTGCCGGATCTGAGCGACGACACGGACCCCTGGGCGCTTCCCGACCAGGACGAAGCCGATGACGGGGCTGCGGCCGGTAGCGCACCGGATCCGGAAGGCAACTCTCCAAGCGAACCCGGCCAGGGCAGTGGCGACCTGTCCCCCTCCCGGAATTCCGCGGTCGTTGATTCAGTTGGCACCGGGCAGCCTGCTGTCGCAGGCGGGATAGGTTCGGATTCCACCAGGGTCGTCCAAGTAAACGGGGGCTGGTCCGGGTCGGAATCCGACGGCCCGGTCCAGGCGGTCGGGGCGGGTCAGCCTGCTCAGCCTGCTCAGCCAGCTCAAGCGGCCCGGGCGCCACAGGTCGGTGACGGGGCCGGCACCCCCATCGGCTTCCGTGCGCAGGGGGAGTCCGGCGAGGGGAAAGACCCTGAAGACCCTTCCGAACACACCGTGGATCCTGATGAGGATGCCTATTCCTTGAATGATTCCCGTCTGGGGGCCGATACGGCTATGGATCAGGACCAGCTGGCCGACCTGTTCGATGTGAAACAGGTGGAGGATTTCGCCGCAGACGACCCACGGAACCCGCTGAATGTACAGAAGCACAAGCGTCAGCAGCAACAACGGCAACAGGAGGGGGAGTGAGCGATGGCAGTGGCATACGACGGGGCGATCCAGCAGCTCATCGATGATTTCGCCCGTCTTCCGGGAATCGGCCCCAAGGGGGCCCAGCGTATAGCCTTCTATCTTCTGGGGGTAGACCGTCAGGAGGCCCAGGAGCTGGCTGATGCCATCATGACCGTCAAGGACAAGGTCCGCTTCTGCGAGATATGTGGAAATGTGTGCGAGACCAGCCCCTGCCCCATCTGCGAGGACCCCCGTCGGGACCGTAGCGTCATCTGCGTTGTCGAAGAGCCCAAGGATGTGATGAGCATCGAAAGGACCCGGGAGTACCGGGGTCTCTACCACGTGCTGGGAGGGGCCATCGACCCCATGTCCAACGTGGGCCCTGGGGATCTGAGAATTCCCGAGCTGCTCGGGAGGTTGAAATCCGATCAGGTGACGGAAGTGATCCTGGCCCTTGACCCGAACATAGAAGGGGAGGCCACCACCACCTACCTTGCCCGCCTCCTGGGTCCCCTTGACATCACGGTCACCCGTCTGGCCAGCGGTCTGCCGGTGGGCAGCGACCTGGAGTATGCCGATGAGGTCACCCTGGGCAGGGCCATCACGGGCAGGCGGGGGGTATGATCCCTACCCGCCGGCTTGGCCCCGGCATGGTCATATGATATTCGGTATTCGGGCCGTCCAGCTGGCCCGGGAACAATCTCAGGCGGCTGCAGCCGCAGGATGGAACAAAAGTGGCTCTCATCGTCCAAAAGTACGGAGGTTCCTCCGTCGCGGATTCTGAATCGATCAGGCGGGTGGCCAGGCGGATCATCGAGACCAAGCACGCCGGCAACGATGTGGCAGTGGTCGTCTCCGCCATGGGTGACACCACCGACGACCTGATAGACCAGGCCCTGAATGTCGACTCCAACCCTCCGGCCCGCGAGATGGACATGCTCATGACCGCCGGCGAGAGGATCTCCATGAGCCTGCTGGCCATGTCCATCCATGCACAGGGGGAGAAGGCCCACTCCTTCACCGGGTCCCAGGCGGGCTTCATGACCGATGCCGCATACGGGTCGGCCCACATACAGGCCGTCAGGCCGGAGCGGGTCATGCGCGCTCTGCGCCGGGGGGAAATAGGCATTGTCGCGGGATTCCAAGGGGTGAACGCCGACGGGGACGCGACCACGCTGGGCCGGGGCGGTTCCGACACTTCGGCCGTGGCCCTGGCCGTGGCCCTGGATGCCGATGTCTGCGAGATATACACGGACGTGGATGGGGTCTTCACGGCGGATCCCCGTATCGTCCCCACGGCACGGCGGATCGCCGCAATCTCCTACGGGGAGATGATGGAGATGTCCGCATCCGGTTCCAAGGTGCTGGCCCTGCGCTGTGTGGAATACGCCCGTCGTTTCCACATGCCGATACACGTACGCAGTTCGTTCTCCCACCGGCCCGGCACGGTGATCCTGCCCGAGGGCACCCGGGTGGTCCGGGAACCGGGCCTGGCCACCCAGGCGACGGCCGGAAACGACGCAGACGGGCAGGGGGTCCGGTCTGTCCGGACCCTGGGCGGGATAGAAAGGGAAGGGGCGAAAGCCATGAAGGACCAAGAAGAGCGAGTTGACGGCGTCCGCACCCGGGAGGGGCGGGCCGGCGATGAGGGGGAGAGGTCGATGGGTGACATCTTCCCCGACCTCAAGGGCCCCGAGGATCCCATCGTGTCGGCTGTGGCCCATGACAGCACGGAGACCCAGGTGACCCTCCGCGCCGTCCCTGACAAGCCCGGTGTGGCCACCAGGCTCTTCACCGTCCTGGCCGAGGGGGGCATCAACGTCGACATGATCGTCCAGGCAGGGGCGGCCACCGGCACGGTCGACATATCCTTCACCCTCCCCGGCTCCCAGACCGACAAGGTCCACAGCCTCCTGGCCGCTTCCCGCGAGGCCCTGGAGTACAGGTCCGTGGACGTGGACCCGGCCGTGGGCAAGGTCAGTCTGATAGGTGTGGGCATGAAGAACAACTCCGGAATCACGGCGACCTTCTTCAGGGCGATGAGCGATCGCCACATCAACGTCCTGATGATCTCCTCCTCGGAAATCAGAATCTCCGCCCTGGTCCCCCTCAAGGACCTGGATGAGGCCGTCAGGGCCGTCCACTCCGCCTTCAACCTGGAATCGGACCAGGAACAGGCGGTCGTATACGGGGGGACCGGCCGGTGAGGGAGATGGCGGCAGGACAGGAAGCGAATAACGGGAGGCAAGGTTGACGAAGATAGCTGATCAGGGTGTCGATGTGGCCCTCTTGGGGGCCACCGGCCAGGTCGGTATGGTCATGAGGCGGATACTGGATGAACGGGACTTCCCCGTCCGCAACCTGCGCTTCATGGCCTCCTCCCGTTCGGCGGGGACCGTCCTGGACTGGCGGGGCCATCGGATAGTGGTGGAGGATGTGGCCAAGGCCGACCTGTCCGGCGTGGACATCGCCATCTTTTCGGCCGGCGGCGCCACCTCCAAGGTCTGGGCCCCCCGGTTCGCAAGGGCCGGGGCCTACGTGGTCGACAACTCCTCCCAATGGCGGATGGACCCGAGGGTCCCCCTGGTGGTCTCGGAGGTCAACCCCGGCGACCTGGACGACATACCCGAGCGGATCGTCGCCAACCCCAACTGCACCACCATGGCCTGCATGCCCGTGCTGGCCCCCCTGGACAGGGCCTTCGGACTGGAGCGGCTGATCGTGTCCTCCTACCAGGCAGTGTCGGGGGCAGGCAGGGCCGGTGTCCTCCAGTTGAAGGAGGAGGCGGCCGCCGCCATCAGACAGGGGGCCGACCGTCTGGTCTTCGACGGTTCGGCCATCGACTTCCCGCCCCCCACCAAGGTGGCCCGGACCATAGCCTTCGATGTGGTCCCTTTCATAGGAAGCCTGGCGAGTGACGGCAGCCTGGAAACGGACGAGGAGCAGAAACTGCGCAATGAGGCCAGGAAGATCCTCCACCTGCCTGACCTGGCCGCCTCCTGCACCTGTGTGCGTGTCGGGGTCTTCACGGCGCACGGCATGAGCATAAACGCCGAGTTCGCCCACCCGATCACCCCGCAGGAGGCCGAAGACATCCTTTCACGCGCTCCGGGGGTCGTCCTGTCCGACCTGCCCACCCCCCTTCAGGCGGCAGGGACCGACCCCAGTCTGGTGGGACGTATCCGCGCCGACCAGGCCGTCCCAGGGGGGCGGGGCCTGGCCATGTTCGTCGCCAGCGACAATCTGCGCAAGGGGGCCGCCCTCAATGCGATACAGATAGCCGAGATCATAGCTGCCAGGCATTGCCGGCGGGGCCGATGAATTAGACTGGGCCCCATGACGGAATCTTCGCAAGAGGCACAGCGGCAGCTGGACAGGATCGTGGCCCTGGGCTATCCGGACGTGGCCGATATCAGCGCGGCCGCCTTCCGGGCCCTGGCCAGCCCGCTTATAGCCGCCCTGGATCGGACAGAGCTGGGGACGGAAATCCTCCTGGTCCCCACCCGTGAACTGGTTTCGCCCGAATCCCTGATCGCCAGGACCAGCATCAACCGGATGGCCGGTTTCACGACCATGCCGCCTCGAGACATCGCCAGTTTCCTCCCTCAAGACGGATTCGAGCCCCCCGAGGGCCCCTTCTACATCGTCGTCGAACCCCACACGGGCACCTGCTATGTCAACCGCGAGCCGGACGTGGCCCGCAAATTGATCGATTCCGATGACCGCCTCCCCCTCACCCTGGAAGAGGGGCTGGCCATCGCCACCCAGCATCCTGACTGGCTGGTCGAGAAGAACGGTTTCAACCTGCTGGGGTCGCACAGCGCCGATGGGAGGGTGCCCAGCATCTGGATGAGCCAGAACGCCCCCCGCCTGGGTTCCGTCTGGCCCAACTCACGCCACACCTGGCTGGGCAACGCCTTCTGCACGGGCCGGCGGGGGGTCTCCCTCTTCCGCTGATGACCGCTTGGGCTCCTGTCGGCATCTCCCGGCCCGGATCCAATAACCTCCAGGTCTCTTCCCCTCCTCCCTATTTTCATTTTCAGAATCCCTTCCAGCGGCCTCCTGCCCCACCGACGGTCCGCTCCTCCTGTGGCTGAAGGCAGAAGGGCCGCTCCGTGGACCTGCCCCATCCATCATTCGAGACCATGGCGGTCTCCGTCTTCCCTGGCGTGAAAGATGAGACAAAAGAGAAGAAGAAAAGAGGAGGGACGATGGGTCAGGAACCTTACTCGTCGGTGTTCGATCTGGCGGCAAGCGCCGCGGCCTCCAACGGGGGCAACAACGACCCCCTGCTGCCCCCGCCGCGGTTCGTCGGCTCGGCCCAAAGGCCCAGCGACATGCCCTACAACAAGTATGTGGCCTATGACAGGCAGGTTCCCTTCGATTACCCGCAGCGCACCTGGCCGGAGAAGACCCTGAAGCGGGCGCCCCGCTGGTGTTCGGTGGACCTGCGGGACGGGAACCAGGCCCTGGTCGATCCCATGGATTCTGCCCGTAAGTTGCGTTTCTGGAATCTCTTGGTCTCCATGGGATTCAAGGAGATCGAGGTGGGGTTCCCCTCGGCCTCCCAGACGGACTATGACTTCATCCGCACCCTGATCGAGCGCGAGCTCATCCCCGACGACGTCACCATCGTCGTCCTCACCCAGGCCCGCGAACACCTGATACGCCGCACCTACGAGGCCCTGAGGGGGGCCAAGCGGGCCGTGGTCCACTTCTACAACTCCGTCTCCATCCTTCAGAGGGAGGTCGTCTTCCGTCAAGACAAGGCCGGCATACAGAAGCTGGCCACGGATGCGGCCCGTCTCTGCCGGTCCCTGGAGGCCGATGCCACCGGCACGGACCTTTATTATGAGTATTCGCCGGAGTCCTTCTCGGGAGCCGAGCCGGATTACTCCCTCCAGGTCTGCGACGCGGTGATTGACGTGATCGACCCCACACCGGAGCACCCCATGATCATCAACCTGCCCAACACGGTGGAGATGACCACTCCGAACGTGTTCGCGGACGAGGTCGAGTTCATCTCCTCCAACCTGGGCCGGCGCGACAGCGTGGTGCTCTCCCTCCACCCCCATAATGACGAAGGGATGGCCGTGGCCGCCACCGAGTTGGGGGTGCTGGCAGGGGCTGACAGGGTGGAGGGCTGTCTCCTTGGCAACGGGGAGCGGACGGGCAACGTGGACCTGTGCACCGTCGCCCTCAACCTCCTGGTCCAGGGGGTCGATCCCCAACTGGATCTCTCGGACATGCCCTCCCTGCGTAAGACCGTGGAATACTGCAACCAGATCACGGTTTCGGAGCGTCACCCCTATGTGGGCGACTTCGTCTTCACGGCCTTCTCCGGCTCCCATCAGGATGCCATCAAAAAGGGGCTGGAGGCCAGGCAGCAGGCGGCACTGCGCGACGGGGCCGACCTGGACGGCTACCTCTGGCTGGTCCCCTACCTTCCGATAGACCCCAAGGACGTCGGCGGCAGTTATGAGGCCATCATCAGGGTCAACTCCCAATCGGGCAAGGGTGGAATGGCCTACCTTCTCAAGGCCAATCACCACCTGGACCTGCCGAAGAGGCTCCAGGTGGAGTTCGACAAACTGGTGCAGGGGTATGCGGACAGGACCAGGCACGAGGTCAGTGGAGATCAGATTTGGGGCCTGTTCAAAAACGAGTACCTCTCGGTCGATGATTCGGGCAAGATCGCCGACGACCTGGCCACGGTGGACCACGACGACCGGAACATCAAGCCTTGGGGAAGATTCAGGCTCCTGGGCGTCTCAGTCTCATCCGGTGAGGAGGGTTCGGAAACCGTGCTCGAGGCCACCGTGCTCGACCGGGGGCCGGAGGAGGCAGACAAGGCGGTCAGGAGGCGGATCCAGGGACGGGGCAACGGTCCCATCGCCGCCTTCCTCCAGGCGCTCGGCGTCTTCGACCTGTCAGTGTCGGTGGAGGACTACGCCGAACACGCCATGACGGCGGGGACGGATGCCCTGGCAGCCTCCTATGTGGAGTGCAAGGTGGGCCGACAGGACCGGGCCCAGGTGATGTGGGGGGTGGGGATCGACTCATCCATCAGCACCAGCTCCCTGAAGGCCATCATATCCGCCGTCAACAGGTTTGAACGGGGCTGAAGCCGGTCACAGGCCTGGCCCTCGGTCATCACCGGGGACCAGGCCTCATCTGTCACTCCGGATGATGGTCCGAGCCGTCACCGTGCTCCGGTGGTGTGCCGTTCCCCTCCGGGCCGCCAGGAGAGGTGGCGCCTCCCTGCTGGCCTTCCTCTCCCTGGTGCCCGCTGCCGTCATTGCCACCGCCGTTGCCGGCTTCGTTTTCGTTGCCGTTTCCGGCGCCGCCGTCCCCGGTCTGCTGCCCCCCGTTGCCGTCATTGCCCTCCTGCCTGCGGTCCTCCTGCCTGGGGCGGGGCCATGTAGGCCGGTTCGGGTTGCTTCGGGTCCCCGTACCCCAGGTGCCGTCGGGGCCGCCCACTCTCCCCCTGTCCACCGCCTGGGGGAACTGCTCGACCGGGGTCCCTTCGAGTGCATCTTTCATGTAGCGGGTGAAGAGGACGGACTGGTAGCCGTTCCCCCTGGCATAGCCAAGAAAATTCGGAATCTTCTGGGCGCTTCCATCCTGGCCCGGGTTCCAGATGCCGAAGACCGTCAGGACGGAGGGGGTGAAACCGGCGAAGGCCACGGCCGTGTCATCGTTGGCGGTCCCGGTCTTCGCGGCGATCGGCCGGCCCAGGGAACGGGCGTATGAGCCCGTCCCGAACTGGACCGTCCCCTGCATGGCCCCCTGCAGGAGGGCCACCTGGTCGGCGTCGAAGACCTGTTCCGGCTTGGCGGAGGCCTTGTACAGCTCCTGACCGTCTGGGCCGATGACCCTGGCGACCATGTGGAGCCTGACCTTGCTCCCCCCGTTGGCCAGGGTGGAATACCCCTGGGCCAGGTCGTACGCCGTCAATGCGTCCACGCCCAGGGTGTCGAAGGTGGTGGAATCGTCGATCCTTCCCGTGATTCCGGCCGTATGGGCCACCTGGGCCGTCTTGGCGGCGGTCACGTGTTCGTTCAGGTCCATGAAGACGGTGTTGACCGACTTCGCCAGGGCTGTGGAGAGGTTGATGTACCCGTAACTGGCGTTGCCGGCGTTGGAAACGGACCGGCCGACGCTCGCGAAGGTCCTGGGGGAGTTCCCGTTGAAGACGGTGTCCAGGCTGGTGCCGTCCTGTATGGCCCCCAGGAGGGTGAAGACCTTCATGGTGGAACCGACCTGGAAGCTGGCCTGGTCCACGTTGTTCAGCTGTTGCTTGAGGTAGTCGTCCCCTGCGTAGAAGGAGATGATCGAGCCGTCCTTGGGGTTGACCGACAGGCCTCCCACCTGTATGCCGGCCGGCATGCCCCTGTTGGAAGGCGAACCGGGGCTGGCCGTCTGGAACATGAGGTCCTGCTTGCCCTTGTCGACGGTGGTGATGATCTTGTAACCCCCGGTGTCCAGTTCGTCCGGTGTGAACGGAGCCCCCTTGCCGGTCGAGAGCTCCTTGCGGACCATGGTCAACAGGTAACCGTTGGGTCCTGCAAATGTGTTCTGCCTGGTGAAGTTCACCGTCTGGGGCATCTTGGCCCCATCGCGCTGGGAGGCCTTGATGTAGTTGTCCTCCGCCATGATGCCCAGGACACGGTGGAAGCGGGATTCGGCCTGTTTGGGGTTTACCGCGGGGTCCCAGGCCGTGGGGGCCGGGATTATGCCGGCCAGGGTGGCGGACTCCTCCAGTGTGAGGTCCTTGGCGTCCTTGTTGTAGAAGTTATGCGCCGCAGCCTGGATTCCATACGCGCCCCGGCCGAAGTAGATGGTGTTCATGTAGTTGCACAGGACCGTGTCCTTGGTCTCCGTCCTGGCTATCTTCAAGGCCAGGAAGGCCTCCCGCAGCTTTCCCCGATAAGTGGTGGTCTCGCCCAGATAGTAGCGCTCCGCATACTGCTGGGTGATGGTGGACCCGCCCTGCCGGGTGCCCTTGGTCACGTTGTTGATGAGCGCCCGGCCGATGCCCTTCAGGTCGATCCCGCTGTCCTTGTAAAAGGTGCGGTTTTCCGATGCCACTATCGCGTTGCCCACGTATCCGGGAAGGACGGAGCAGTCGATGATCTCCCGGTCCTGGTCGGCGAAGGTCCCTGCGGGGGTGGTCCCATCGGAGAAGTAGACGGTGGTCTTTTGGGCCAGGGCCTGCTTTTCGGGGGGGATGATGTCGGTGGTCACGTACATGTATACGAAGAGCCCCGCCCCCGCCACCAGGAGTGCCCCGATGATGCCCAGGACCCATTTGAGAATGCGATGGGGCTTCTTCGGCCGGCCCCGCCTGGCCCCCCTGTTCGGCTCCGCCCCCCTCCTTACCCTGTAGGTCTTCCTGGCGTTTCCGGCTCCGTTCCGCTTCAACCCCCTGCCGGTGGTCCCATGCGCCGGATGGGAGGAGGCGGTCCTGGGGGTGCGGCCTGGGGAGGAGGTGGTTGTCCGGGTCTGTCTGGTCATGCGAACCACGGTAGCCAGGTCAGGGGAGATGCGGTCGGCCAGGGGCGGAACGTCCATAGAGTTCGTACTTTTCGACGGTGCCTCCCCCCGCGCGATGGTCCTGTCGTACGGCATCCGCTAGAGTGTGAATCTGCCCGTCGCATATCACCCGGCAGTGGCAGGTACTGCCGGAGGGGCCTGATGTCCAGAAAAATGACCAGTATGTGGACGTTGTGCATGACTGATTTACGCGACGAGTCCCCCCAACTCGCCTGGTACAGGTATGCTTGGGTTGGAATAACTCAGTTAATCAGAGGAGTTTGTATGAGCATCCGTGTAGCTATAGCTGGCGTGGGCAATTGCGCCTCGTCACTGGTACAGGGAGTCGAGTATTACAAGGACGCCAAGGATGATGCGAAGATCCCCGGCATCATGCATGCCAATTTCGGTGGATACCGGATCCGTGACGTGGAATTCGTCACCGCCTTCGACGTCGATTCGCTCAAGGTCGGCAAGGATCTGAGCGAGGCCATCTTCGCCTCGCAGAACAACACCTACAAGTTCTGCGATGTCCCCGACAAGGGCGTCGAGGTCCTGCGCGGCCCGACCGGTGACGGGCTGGGCGAGTACTACCGCCAGATGATCACGGAGTCCGATGCTGAACCGGTAGATGTGGCCCAGGTCCTGCGGGACAAGAAGGTCGACATCCTGGTCTCCTACCTCCCCGTGGGTTCCGAGCAGGCCGACAAGGCCTACGCCACAGCCGCCATGGAGGCCGGATGCGCATTCGTCAACTGCCTGCCCGTCTTCATCGCCTCGGACCCTGAGTGGGCCCAGAAGTTCCGTGATGCCGGACTGCCCATCGTGGGCGACGACATCAAGAGCCAGGTGGGCGCGACCATCACCCACCGCGTCCTGGCCCGCCTCTTCGAGGACCGTGGCGTCCGTCTGGACAGGACCTACCAGCTGAACGTCGGCGGCAACATGGACTTCATGAACATGCTGCAGCGCTCCCGCCTGGAGTCCAAGAAGGTCTCCAAGACCCGCGCCGTCACCTCCATCGTCCCTCACGAGATGGATCCCCACAACGTCCATATCGGCCCCTCCGACTACGTGGCCTGGCTGGATGACCGGAAGTTCGCCTTCGTCCGTCTGGAGGGCACCACCTTCGGTGACGTCCCGCTGGACCTGGAGTACAAGCTGGAGGTCTGGGACTCCCCCAACTCGGCCGGCATCGTCATCGATGCCATCCGTGCCGCCAAGATCGCCCTGGACCGTCATCTGGCCGGCCCGATCCTGGCTCCCAGCTCCTACTTCATGAAGTCCCCTGCCGTGCAGCATGAGGACAATGAGGCCCGTCAGCTGGTCGAGGATTACATCGCCGGCAAGGTCGAGGGTGACGAGAGCGCCCTGGATGCTGACGTGAAGGCCGCCCAGGAGGGCGGCAAGGACGTCTGGCACGCCTGAGTCCTGACGGACCGCCTTCCCAGTGAAGGCGGGCGAATGGAACCATCCGACATGGCCGGCCAACCCGCAGAGGGTTGGCCGGCCATCATCGTCCCCGGGGTGGCCAGAAGCGCCCCGTCCCCCTGTCCCCGCCAACCTCGGAGTCGACGTCATCGAAGGCGATGACCACAGAGTGGACACATTTCTTAATATATGCGTCCCCATACAGTATATTGTTTGACAATGGCGGCGTGGAGTATATGCACGGGCCAGTCGTAAGCAGTCGGGGTATATCAAAGAGGGATTGAATCTATGGGGAGAAGAACATTTCGAGTCGCGGCCCTGGTGGCTGCGGCTGCCATCGGGCTTGGAGGGTCTTCGGCCTTTGCGGCCCAGCCCGGCACGGCCGGCTTCAAAGGCATGCCGGGCATCACGGGCATCAAGAGGGCCGCGCCTGGCCTTATGGGCGCCAAGGGAAAGCTGACGGCCTTCGTCGAGGTCAAGGCCGATTCGGGCCTGGACCAGAAGGTCCGCGCCCGCAGGCAGCTGGACATGACCCGGTCCTCCCTCTCGGAGGAGCAGAAGGACGCCCAGGCCTCGAGTGAAGGACGCGACCGTGCGCAGGAGGCCAAGCGGATGGCCGACAAGGCCTTCAAGGATCTGAAGGCCATCGACCCTCAGGCCTCCCTCCTGTACGACGTCTCGTACAGCCTCTCAGGCGCAGTGGTCACGGCTGATGCTTCCGCCCTCCGCAAGCTTTATGAACATTCCGACCTGGTCACTCACGTCGTTCCGGTGAGGGCAGTGAAGGCCCTGGACGACGAGAAGGGGAAGACCGGGCCCGGCAGGAAGGGGGACGGAATCGCCCCCGCCAACACCCACAACGATCAGCTGGTTGATGCCGTCAAGACCTGGAACGAGACCCATAAGACAGGCAAGGGGCAGAACATAGCCATCGTCGACACCGGCCTGGATTACACCCACGCCGATTTCGGCGGCACGGGCACCGCAGCCGCCTATCGGACGGCACTGGGCTCAAGGGCCAACCCCCTGACCGATCCCACGCTCAAGACCCTCCTGGATGCCAACAAGTACAAGGGCGGTCACGATTTCGCCGGTGCCGACTATGGCAGCGACGATGCCCACTGGGTCCCGGTCCCGGACGAGAACCCCATCGACGGCGAGGGCGGCCACCACGGCACACACGTCGCCGGTACGGCCGCAGGGTATGGAGTCTCCGCCGACGGAACCCGCTTCTCCGGGGACTACACCGGGTTGACCCAGGCCCAGGTTACAGGAATGCGAGTCGGTCCGGGCTCCGCTCCCGAAGCCGGGATCTATGCCTTGAAGGTCTTCGGCGACAAGGGGGGCACCACCAATCTGACCCTTCAGGCCCTGGACTGGGTCGCCAAGCACAATATGGAGGACACTGCCAACAAGATCGGCATCGTCTCCATGTCCCTGGGATCGTCTTTCGGGGCCGTGGATGATCCCATCAACCGGGCGGTGGATGCCCTCTCGAAGGATGACGTGCTTTCGGTCATCGCTGCCGGAAACGAAGGGGACGTCACCGACATCGCCGGTTCGCCGGGCAGCGCGCCCACAGCCCTGACCGTGGCTGCCAGCCAGAGCGGCAAGGCCTTCCAGGACGCGGCCCTGGTGGCGGCTGGACCCGCCTCCCTTCTGAACCAGAAGATTGCCGGCCAGTACTCGGTTTCTTATACGGCGCCCATCTCGGTCACCGGCAAGGTGGTCAGGGTGAAGGCGGCGGACAATCTGAATGGCTGCAAGCCCTACTCCAACGATGACAAGGCGGCGGTCAACGGAAACATAGCCTATGTCGATTGGAACGACGACGACGTGGCCTGCGGTTCCGCCAAGAGGTTCGACAACGCGGCGGCGGCGGGGGCCAAGGCCATCGTCTTCCCATCCCAACGCAACATTCCGGAAGCAGGAATCGCCGGAAACGAGTCCATCCCCGGGTTCCAGATCTTCAAGAAGGCCGCAACCGACGCCGACTTCCGGTCGGCCATCGACGCGGGCACCCTGCAGCTCACCCTTTCCGACAATCTCCGCATGAGCGTGGACGCCGATTACTCCTCCGAGTATGAGGACACGGTTGCCAGCTTCACCTCGCGTGGCATCCACGGGTCCTATGACGGAACGGCCAAGCCCGATGTCTCCGCCCCCGGCGTCAACATCGTCTCGGCATCGGCCGGATCCGGCAACGGTTCAGAGTCCATGAACGGGACCTCGATGGCCACCCCGCTCACCTCCGGTGTGGCGGCTCTGGTCCGTCAGGCCCATCCGGGGTGGAACGCCTACCGGGTCAAGACCCAGATGGTCAACACCGCTGATCATGACGTCCTCACCGCCGACCGCTCCACGGCCTATGGTCCCCTCCGTGTCGGCACAGGCAGGATAGATGCCTTCGCGGCCGTCAACAACACGGTCGGGGTCTCCTCCTCCGATGACGGGACCGTCACCGGCCAGTTCGGCATAGTCCAGGTTCCGCAGGCCGGCTACAAGGCCGACAGGACCTTCACCGTCACCAATGACAGCGATAAGTCCAGGACCTACCGGCTGTCCTACGCTCCGCGCACATCCACGCCAGGCGTGTCCTACAGCCTGGACAAGGACACAGTGACCGTGGCGGCGCACTCCACCGCCCAGTTCAAGGTGACCCTGAACATTCCTGATCAGTCGAAGCTGAGGCACATCCGGGACGTGACACAGAGTGTGGAAGTGGCCGGTAAAAACCGGAGTTATGTATCCGACAGCACCGGTGTGGTCAAACTCACGCCCACCCAGCAGGAAGACGGTGCTTTCGGTCTGCGCGTGGCGTTGACCGCAGCTCCCAAGCCCGTATCGCAGACCTCCTCCCTGTACGAGGAGACCGTGTCCGGCAACCGTCATCTGACGATGAAGGGCCACGGCACCGGTAGCGAGCGAGAAGCGACTTCATATACCTCCCAGGCAATCCCCATGGTTCTGGGAGTCGAGGACCCCGTCGACGGTTACTACGGCGATCCGAATGTGGATGCCCAGCGCAGCCTGGCTGCGGCAGACATCAGATCGGTCGCTTATGCCTCCACGGCCCCGCAGATGGCGGATCCCTCTAAGGGCATGCTGTACTTCGGCATCGTGACCGACAAGTCCTGGAGCCATCTGGGCAACGGGAACGTGAATCCGGCCGTCTATCTCGACACGGACGGAGACGGAGTACCCAACTACGCCATCACCGTGCTGACCAATATGAAAGGCGCACAGTTCGATACTGTTCTCGCCGTCACCTATAAAATCGACGGTAATGTGTGGTCCATAGCCGATTTGGAACCGATAGACGATGCTTTCATCTCTGATTCGAACCAGGTGATTCTGTCGGCTTCCCTTTCAGCCATGGGTTACAAGAAGGGCAGCACAAATACCAGAATTACCTATCAGGTGGAAACCATGTCGTCGAATGCGGCCGGCGCGGCTGAACAGTATGTGGCTGATAGTGCTGGCGACATAAGGCAGGACGGCTTCGATGCCTACAACCCGCCCGTCTGGTTCGGCGAGAAGAAAGATGGCAAGCCGGCCGGTGCCTACTTCGATGACAGGGAAGGGTCGGTCATCCCGGTGAACCAGGCCGTCACCAGGTCATCCGGCGCGGACAAGATCATCACCTTGCACACTCGGGGGCAGGTTCCCGAGCAGGCCTCAGACCAGTTGAAGACGGATGTGAGCACTCTGGTGGCCATCGACAAGGCCCGCCTGCAGGCCGCAGTCGACCAGTACTCCAAGCTGAATGCGAAGAGCTACACGAAGGCCTCCTGGGATGCCCTCCAATCCGCCCTGACGGCGGCCAGGGCCGTGCTGAGCAACCCGGATGCGGTTCAGAGGGACATCGACATGGCCTATCAGAACCTTCAGACGGCCTATCAGGGATTGGTGCCGGCCTCGGCCAAGGTGTCAAAGGACAAGCTGAAGGCTGCGGTCGATGTGGCCAAGAGCCTGAAGCAGAGCGACTACACCAAGGCCAGCTGGGATCCCTTCGCTGCGGCGCTGAGCAAGGCGGAGCAGGTCCTTGCAAATCCCAACGCCACCCAGGAAGAGGTCAACAAGGCCGAGCAGGCGCTCCAGACCGCCCGGGCTGGTCTGGTCCGTGTGACCACCGCTTCCACCTCCAAGCCGAAGAAGGGCAAGAAGGGGAAGAAGAAGGCGGCCGCCGACCCAGGAGATAAGTTGAGCAGGACCGGTGCCGATGTGGGTGTCTCCCTCATGGCGGCACTCGCTCTGGCACTGGCAGGCGGCATCCTGGTCGTGCGCAGGCGCGAGAGGTCTGAGTGAGTCCTGACCCGCTTCGGCCGGTGGACGGGTGATGACCCCGTCAGCCGGCCGGAGCCCCTCCTCTGAAAGGTGGGTGGCCAAGGGGCCGGCCTAAGACGAAAACCGGGGCCCGGCACCGATAGGTGCCGGGCCCCGGTTCGTTTTGGGGCCGCCTTGCGCCATCCGCAGGCGGATCGACCCTCACCTGATCAGAGGTGCCACCTTCTTGTCCCAGGCATCCAGGGCCGAGTTGATGACCTGATGCATGTCGTAGTAGGCATAGGTCCCCAAGCGGCCGCCGAAGACCACCTGAGGCTCCTGGGAAGCCAGGTCCTTGTACCGGGTGTACAGGGAGCGGTCGCCGGCCGTGTTGATCGGGTAATAAGGTTCGTCGCCCTTGCCGGCGAATCGGCTGTACTCCTCCCAGACCACGGTCCTCTGGTGGTTCTGCCGGTCGTAGCGTTCGGGATTGAAGTTCTTGAATTCAATGGCCCTGGTGTAGGGGACATCCGGGTCGGAGAAGTTCATGACCGGGCAGCCGAAGTGGTCGTCCTCGTCGTAGCGACGCTCCTTGAAGTCCACGGTGCGCCATTGGAGCTCCCCCAGACGGTAATCGAAGTAGCGGTCCACCGGCCCCGTGTAGACGACCGGGACGGAACCGACCAGGGCATCACGGTTCCAAGGTTGCGAATCATCGAAGAAGTCGGTGTCAAGGCTCACTTCGATTCTGGGGTCATCGATCATCCGCTCGAACCAGGCCGTGTACCCCTCCTTGGGCAGGCCCTCCCAGGTGTCTTTGAAGTAGTGGTTGTCATAGTTGAAACGAACGGGCAGCCTCTTGATGATGGAGGCCGGCAGCTGGGAGGGGTCGGTCTGCCACTGCTTGGCCGTGTAGTTCTTGATGAAGGCCTCGTACAGGGGACGGCCGATCAGGCTGATGCCCTGGTCGTTCAGGTTGCCCGGATCGGTTCCGGCCAGTTCGCCCGCCTGTTGACGGATCAGGTCCCTGGCCTCCTGGGGGGTGTAGTGGGCATGGAAGAACTGGTTGATGGTGCCCAGGTTGATGGGGAGGGGGTAGACCTCCCCATTGTGGGTGGTGTAGACCCGGTGGGTGTAATCGGTGAACCCGGTGAAGCGGTTGACGTACTCCCAGACCCTCCGGTTTGATGTATGGAAGAGGTGGGCGCCGTACTTGTGGATTTCGGCTCCGGTCTCTTCGTCCATGTAGGAGTACGCATTGCCACCGATGTGGTCACGTATGTCGATGATCCGCACGCGCGCACCCGTGTGCTCGACCGCCTGCTGGGCGATTGTCAGGCCGAAGAGGCCGGCGCCTACGATTACCAGATCTGCGTCCATTGTTCACAACCTCGCTTACCGGGAATGTTGCAGGCGGGCGGTGTCGCGCGATTCTTCCGCCGGGCCTTGAGCATGATGCGCTCGGCCTGCCGGAAGCGAGCGGCCGCCCGCCGCCTTCTGTGGACCCATGTTCTCACCGGCACTTGATAAACTGTCATGCTGGCCCGAGAGGAGGAGACCAAGAATGATTCCTTCAACTGTTTTCGACTATGAGGATGTGCAGCTCATCCCCAACAAGTGCATATTGGAGAGCCGGTCCGAGGCCGACACCTCGGTTTCCTTCGGTCCCCGCACTTTCAAGATCCCCGTCGTCCCCGCCAACATGGAGACCGTGATCAACGAGCAGCTGGCAGTCTGGCTGGCGCGGAACGGATACTTCTACATAATGCACCGCTTCCATCCCGAGCGCCGGCATGATTTCGTAAGGTCCATGCACGGACAGGGCCTGTACGCATCCATAAGCGTGGGCGTCAAGCAGGGTGAGCACGACCTGGTCGACGAACTGGCCCAGGCCGGTGATGTGCCGGAATACGTGACCATCGATATCGCCCACGGGCATGCGGACTCAGTCATCAGGATGATCGCCCACCTGAAGGAGGCCCTGCCCGGCTCCTTCGTGATCGCCGGCAACGTGGGCACGCCCGAGGCCGTCAGGGAGTTGGAGAACGCCGGGGCGGACGCCACGAAGGTGGGCATCGGGCCCGGGAAGGCCTGCATCACCAAGCTCAAGACCGGCTTCGGCACCGGCGGCTGGCAGCTGGCCGCCGTCCGACTCTGTGCCAAGGCGGCCCGCAAGCCCATCATCGCCGACGGAGGCATCCGCCACAACGGCGACATCGCCAAGTCCATCCGTTTCGGAGCCTCGATGGTCATGGTAGGGTCCATCCTGGCCGGGCATGAAGAGTCCCCGGGCGACAAGATCGTCATCGACGGCAAGGTCTACAAGCAGTACTGGGGTTCGGCCTCGGAGAAGCAGAAGGGGGCCAATCAGAACGTGGAGGGCAAGCAGATGCTGGTGCCCTACCGTGGTTCCATAGCCGACACCCTGCAGGAGATGGGACAGGACCTTCAATCCTCCATCTCGTATGCCGGTGGGCGCAGGCTCATGGATATACGCCACGTGGACTATGTGATCGTCAAGAACTCTGTCCTCAACGGGGACCGGTACTGAGGGCAGTCCGGGCCGCCTCCGGGGGAGGGCGGCCCCCGTGCTATAGTGGTACCTGCTCTCACGTGGCGTCATGTCACCCAATCCCCCCAGGGCAGGAATGCAGCAAGGGTAAGTGGCCTCTGGCGGGTGCGTGGGAGTTTTCCTTATCCCCGTATAGGCGGGCCGGGTCTCCCACCTGCGGCTTTTGCCGGGAGGCGGTCTGCGGAGGGTGTCCGCATATGGCGATGTGTGCTTTGGTAGCCGGCCCTCTCTAAAGTCATGGGTATGACCGATTCGTTTGACCAGCAGATGCCGGGGTCGGCAGTCTCCGGACCAGCCATGCCCGACGGCCCTTCACCCTCGGTTCGGGTCCCTGCCCTGCCGACCGGTCCTTCCATGAAGGACCTCGACCCGCTCACGGTCAGGCCACGCACTTCCAGCAGGGTGCTCTGCCTGGTTTCGGGCCTGGCCCTCCTGGCACTGTCGGCCCTGGTCTGGTGGCTGGCAGTCTTCACCATCCGGGGGCAGGAATATGACGACGAGGTCTGGAACAACTTCAAGGGCTTCACCATCAATGTCCCTTGGATCCACGCCTTCCTGGGCTTCTTCACCAGCCATGTGAACACCACCGTCATCTGCGTCCTCATCGCACTGGTGGCCCTGGTCGTGGTCCTCCTGCGCAGGCGGTGGTGGCTGCTGGGCCAGATGGTGGTTTATGCGGCCATGAGCTATGCGGCGGGAAGGGCCCTCAAAATCCTTCTCCCCCGGCCCTTCCTCGTCAATGTCATGTCCTCCGGGAAAAATTCGGCCCCCTCGGGTCACACCATCATGGCGGTCACCGTTTTCCTGGTCCTCCTATGCGTGGTCCCGCGTGTCTGGCGGGGCCTGACGGCCCTCCTGGGTGTCCCCTTCACCCTGGCCGTTGGATGTTCGGTCATCCAAGGCAAGTGGCACAGGCCTTCGGATGTGGTCATGGGCATTCTGATTGCGGGGGGGCTCGCGCTGATCACCTTGGCCTTCACCAGGGGGTCGGGCATGGATGCAACCGGAACGCGCATGTCTTCGGCCAGCGTGCAGATTGTTTCGACCGTCCTGTTGACAGCGGGCCTCCTGGGGGTGGTTTATGGGGCCTTCGTCATCTGGCAGATGGATTCCGGCCTGCAGATGGGGGCACGGTGGACCTTCTACGGGGCCCACTGCTCGGCCGTCATCCTGATAGCCTCCACGGCCGGTCTGGTGGCGGGCTTGGTCCTGGCGCTCCGCCAGGTGACCGCCTCTCCGCTTACCCGTCTGGGACTTGTCGGTGAGCCCCCGGCCCCTCCGCGGGCGGGTTGAGCCGGCCGGCCGGGACCGACCCGCAGGCAGGGTGCGGCCCGGTGACGTTGACGCACACGAACACGCTTACGGCTCATGACTGAGCCCCGTGAGTAAGATGGCGTGCGAAGAACCTATATATAAGGAGAAGGCCAATGGCATCCGGCAATAAGCTCGTCATTGTTGAGTCGCCGACCAAGGCAAAGAAGATTGGCGGCTACTTGGGCGACGGCTATACCGTCAAGGCCTCGGTGGGTCACATCCGCGACCTGGCCCAACCCTCGCAGGTCCCGGCCTCCCGCAAAAGGGAATACGGCAGGTTCGGCGTCGATGTGAACGACGGTTTCAAGCCCTACTACATAGTCGATGGAGACAAGAAGAAGACCGTGGCCGAGCTGAAGAAGGCCCTGAAAGACGCGGATGAACTCTACCTGGCCACTGATGAGGATCGTGAGGGGGAGGCCATTGCCTGGCACCTGGTCCAGACCCTCAAGCCCAAGGTCCCCGTCAAGAGAATGGTCTTTCACGAAATCACCCCCGAGGCCATCAAGGAGTCCCTCAACCACACCAGGGACGTGGATGCCGACATGGTCGACGCCCAGGAGACCAGGAGGGTGCTCGACCGTCTCTACGGCTATGAGCTCTCCCCCGTCCTGTGGAGGAAGGTCGGCCCCAAGCTGAGTGCCGGTCGCGTCCAGTCCGTTGCAACCCGGCTGATTGTGGAGCGGGAACGCGAGCGGATGGCCTTCGTCCGGGCCTCCTACTGGGATGTCGTCGCCTCCCTGGCCGCCGGCCCGACCGGCGTGGAAGGTGACGGAGGCGGTTTCAAGGCCAGGATGGTCCAGCTGGCGGGTCGCCGCCTGGCGGTTTCAAAAGACTTCGGCAATGACGGCAGGCTGACGGATACAGCCTCCAAGGAGGATGCCCTCCAGCTGGATGAGGAGGGGGCCGGCCGTCTGGCCAAGGCCCTGGGGGATGCGGACTTCACCGTCGTTGGTCTTGAGACCAAGCCCTACCGTCGTCGGCCCCAGCCCCCCTTCACCACCTCCACCATGCAACAGGCGGCGGGCAACAGGCTGGGCATGAGCTCCAGGGCGGCCATGAGGGCCGCCCAGGGGCTCTATGAAAACGGATATATCACTTACATGCGAACCGATTCCGTCACCCTTTCCCAGGAGGCCATCGCCGCCGCCCGTGAAAGCGTGACCGCCGAATATGGCAGGGAGTACCTCTCGGAGAAATCCAAACAGTACGTGACCAAGACGGCCGGGGCCCAGGAGGCCCACGAGTGCATCAGGCCGGCAGGTTCGCACTTCCGCAGGCCCGACCAGTTGGCGCAGACCCTTCCACCCGACCAGCTCAGACTGTACACGCTCATATGGCGCCGGACACTGGCCTCCCAGATGGCCGATGCCACCGGCTCCACCGCTACGGTCAGGCTCTCCGCCCAGGCGGGTGAGGAGGGGGAGGCCATCTTCCAGGCTTCCGGCACGGTGATCGAGTTCCCCGGTTTCATGAAGGCCTTGGGATACGGCGAGAAGGATCGTCCCAGGTCCTCATCCTCCAGGGAGGAGAGGGGGGATGCCTCTGAGGACAACGGGTCCCTCCCTCCTCTGGGCAAGGGCGACGTGCTGCGTGCCGACGGGGTGGCCCCTGAGGGCCATGAGACCCAGCCTCCCGCCCGATACACGGAGGCCTCCCTGGTCAAGACCCTGGAGGCAAAGGAGATCGGCAGGCCCTCGACCTATGCCAGCATCATCTCGACCATCATCGACCGGGGTTATGTCTACGAGCGCGGCCGGGCCCTGATTCCCTCCTGGCTGGCCTTCTCCGTGGTCAAGCTTCTGGAAACCAACTTCCCCCGGTACGTGGACTACCAGTTCACGGCTCAGATGGAAAACGGCCTGGACATGATCGCCCACGGCAAGGAGAAGGGGAGGGACTGGCTGACCCGGTTCTACTTCGGTTCAGGCGAGGGGGCCGCCAAGAATGCGGACGAGGCCCATGAGGGGCTCCAGCAGCAGGTGGCCCAGTTGGGCGACATCGACGCCAAGGAGATCAACACCATCCGGATCGGTGACGGGCTCCAGGTCCGAGTGGGCCGCTATGGCCCCTATCTGGAGGACACCCGGAACCTGGACGAGGAAGGCAACCCCAAGCGGGCCTCCCTGCCTTCCACCATGGCCCCGGATGAGCTGACCCCGGCCGTCGGTCATGAGCTGATCGAGGCCAACGCAGGTGGCCCCAGAGAACTCGGCGTGGACCCGGTCACCGGTGGCCGGGTGGAGGTGCGCAAGGGGAGATTCGGCCCCTACGTCGCCCTGGTCAGGCCCGAGGACGCTCAGACGGATAAAGACAAGGACAAGGACAAGGAAGGCCGGGCCTCCGATACGGACAAGGGCGGCCAGACCGGGGCCCGGACCGGGAACCGTCCCGGCCGTTCCGCGAAGTCCGATGCGGCCAAGCCTAAGATGGCCTCCCTCTTCAAGGGGATGGACCCCGACACCATCGGCCTGGATGATGCCCTCAGACTGCTCAGCCTTCCGCGCACGGTGGGCGTGATCGAGCAGACCGACCCCAAGACGGGCGTGGCCAGCCAGGCGACGGTCACGGCCAGCAACGGCCGGTACGGTCCCTACCTGACCAAGACCTCGGCCGATGGGAGCACGGAGACCAGGTCCCTGGGCAGCGAGGATGAGATCTTCACCGTGGACCAGGCCTCAGCCAAGGCCCTTTTCGACCAGCCCAAGTACGGCAGAAGGACCAGGGGGTCGGCGAAACCCCCACTCAGGGAGCTGGGGGCGGACCCCGATACGGGAAGGCCTGTCACCATCAAGGACGGGTTCTACGGTACCTACATCACCGACGGGGAGACCAACCGTACCCTGCCCAAGCAGTACACGCCGGAATCCATACGGCCCGAGGAGGCCTTCAGGCTCCTGGCCGAAAAGAGGGCGGCCGGCCCCTCCACCCGGGGGCGGAAGGGAGCCAGGTCCAAGGCGGCCGGCCGGGCGGGCGGTGCCGCAAAGACAGGCGGTGCCAAGGCGTCAGGCCGTAAGTCGGCCGCCGGCAGGACGGCGGCCGGGAAGGCGTCACCCAGGAGGACCACAGCCAGGAAGACGACGACCAGGAGGGCCGCCGCCGGGAAGACTACGGAGAAAAAGGCATGACCGAGGGGTTGTTCATATCGTTCGAAGGTGTCGACGGGGCCGGGAAGTCCACCCAGGTCCAGCGGGCCCATGACTACCTGCAGGTGAAGGGGCTGCGCTCGCTGGTGACCAGGGAGCCGGGCGGGACCCCTGCCGGACTGGCCATACGGGAACTGGTCCTGCACGGCATGGCCTCCTTCCCCTCCCTGGCGGTGACGGGGGCTACCGACGTGGTCGATGCCACGGATGATCTTGCACCGCGCACTGAGGCCCTTCTCTATGCGGCCGACCGTGCCGAACATGTGGCCCAGGTGATCCGCCCTGCCATGGCCAGGGGTGATGTGGTCCTCTGCGACCGCTACATCGATTCCTCCCTGGCCTACCAGGCCGGCGGCCGTGATCTGCCGGTCGATGTGATTCGCCGGCTGAGCATGTGGGCCTCCGAAGGCCTCCTGCCGACCAGGACCTATCTTCTTGATGCGGACCCCTCCCAGACCAATCTCCGGCTCAACCACGAGCCGGACCGCTTGGAGGCGGCCGGCCTGGAATTCCAGGAGCAGGTACGGCAGGAGTTCCTGGAACTGGCCCGTCAGGACCCGGACAGATTCGTGGTCATCGATGCCACCAGGCCAATCGATGAGGTCTGGCAGTCGATTCAGGCCGACCTGGACAGGTTGACCGAGGGAATGCCTGTCAACCTCACGCCCGTCTCCGACCAGGAGACCGACGAAGATGGTGGGGATGATTCCGATGACGGTGGCATGGCCGATGCAGATGGTGATGATTCCCGGGATGAGGCGGAAAGTCCCGAAGATTCGGACGGTGTCGATGATTCGGATGATTCGGATGATTCGGATGATGTGGATGATTCCGGCGATTCCGACGGGTCCGGCGACGGAGATGACTCCGAGGGGTCGGATGACTGGGAGGGGACCGATGGTTTCGAAGACTCCGATGATGAAGATGGAACCGATGATGACCAGGATGATGGCGGTGTCGTGACCGGTGACTCCGGCGATGACCCGGATGACGGCCCGGATGGGGTCTCCGGGGGCGGGATGGGGCCGGTCGGCCCTGCACTCCCGGACCCTGCCGACGGCGGCCTGCGGCCTGTCAGGGGCGGCGGCCTGTCCGGGGCGTCTTCCCAAGGGGAAGGACCCGCAAGTACATATTCCGACAGGAGGACCGGTCCGGGAGAGGATGAAGGGTCCGGCCAAGGGCTTGGAAGGGCGGCGGTCCTCCCTGCGGATTTCATTGAGGACCCGGCCCTGCACCCCTCGGACTTCCGTTCCCTCCCTGAGGGCGGCGTGGCGGTCGGCGGGACACTGGGCGGCGGTCTCCTGGGCGAGGAGGCCCCCTCGGAGGGCCCCCGGCCTGAACCGGGCCTGGCGGTCTCCGGCCGGCAGGGCAGGGCCAGACAGCGGGTCAGGTGGCTTAGGCCCCCGCGTTTCAGGCGCAATCCACGATGAGTGTCTGGGACGGTATCGTCGGGCAGGAGCCGACGGTGAACCTGCTCAAGTCGGTCGTCGCATCTCCCGGCTCCGGCCGTGACGACATAGCCCAGTCCTGGTTGATCTGCGGCCCTCCCGGATCGGGACGGTCCAACCTGGCCAGGGCCTTCGCCGCCGCCCTGATCAGCCCGGACCAGGGCCTGTCCGACCAGCCGACCCGGGTTACCTCGCAGGTCCTCGCCGGCTCCCACCCGGATGTGACCATCCTGTCCACCAACAAGGTCACCATCGGAATCGACCAGGTGCGCGACCTGATCGTCACCTCCGAGCAGATGCCGACCACCGCTCCCTGGCGGGTCATCATCATCGAGGATGTGGATCGCATGCTGGAGCGGACCACCAATGTCCTCCTCAAGGAGATCGAAGAACCGGCCCCCCACACCATCTGGCTCCTGTGCGCCCCCAGCGCTCAAGACGTCCTGCCCACCATCCGCTCGCGCACCAGGGTGGTCAACCTGGCCGTCCCCTCCAACACGGCCGTCGCCGACTTTCTGATCAGGCAGGAGGGCGTCGACAGGGCGACGGCCCTCAAGGCTGCCCGGCTGGCCCAGGGGCATATCGGCGTGGCCCGTCTTTATGCCACCGACAGGCAGGTCCTGGCCGACAGGGATGAGCTGGTCATCGGTCTGCTCGGCCTGCGCCGGTCATCCGATGCCATCATCCTGGCCGGACGCATGGTGGACGATGCCAAGAGCCAGGCCGCCAGGGCCGTGGAGGGGCAGGTGGCCAGGGCCGAAAGCGAGTTCCGCCAGGTCAACGGCCTGGGGACGGACGAACGCATACCTCCGGCGCTGAGGGGGGCCTACCATGCCTTGGGCGGCAAGGATGAGGTCCGTCGGCGGACCACCAGGCTGACCAGGGATGTGCTGGACCGGTACTTGAACATTCTGGCCAGTGTGTACAGGGACGTCTGCGTCCTGCAGAACCAGGCCGATGAGACGGCAGGCTTGGTCAACCTGGAAAACCGCCCGGCCATCACCGACCTCTCGGTTCGTCTGACCCGCCGGGCCGCCATAGACCGTCTGGAGACCATAGCCACCGCACGCCGCCGGCTGGCCGGCAACGGTTCCCCCCTTCTGGTATTCGAAGCCCTCTTCTGCCGACTCCTGGTCTCCGACCGGTAGGGGCCCTGAGCCGATGGCCGATAAGCTTGACTGGACCGCCGGCGGGGAAGAGAATCGGAGATATGAAGATCATCGTCGATTTTGATGTCATCCCCGACCGGTACGCCAAACGGGCACCCATCTCACTGACCCGGCAGGGTCAGCCTGTCGTCTCCTTCCCCTTCCGGGTAAGCGCAGTCCCGGTCTCTTGCAGGTACCTTCACTGGGAGCTGGTCGACCCCGACTCCATCCCCGTGTGCGGCTTTCAGTGGATCCACTGGTCTCTCGCCAACCTGCCCATCGCGGGTCTGGCGGGACATGGCCTGGTCACGCCCACGTCGGCCGGCCCCGACCACGGCCCTGCGGGCAATCAGGAGACACGTGAGGTGAGCATTCCCGAGGACTTCTCCCGCCGGCTGGAAGACCTGATCCCCGGGGTTCCCCAGGGGCGGACCTCGGCCGCTTCCAAGTTCGTGATGAAGGGCGGGGCGGCCGATGACAGGAGTCTTCTCATGCGCTACAACGGACCGACCCCTCCAGACCGCACCCATGATTACGTCCTGCGAGTCTGGGCCACCCCGGACCCTATCGCCGGATTGAAAGAGGGTTTCTGGCTCAACGCTTTGGAGCACGGGATCCACCAGGCCTCCCCGGCCCCGGTCCAGGCGGAAGCCTGGCTGCCCGCACAGGCCTGATTCCGCGATTCGGCCAAAGCGGCGGGCCGGTGCTGTGCCATGGGGCAGGCGGGCGTTAGAGTGTGGAACGACAGGTGGACCCCGGTCCGGCCCTTCCGGGCCGAGGGTCGGCGCGGGATCCGGCCGGTCCCGTCACAGCAGAAAGGCATCCCCACATGGCATGTACCACAATCCTGATCGGCAAGGAAGCGAGCTACGACGGGTCGACCATCATCGCCCGCAACGAGGATTCTCCCAATGGTGAGTTCTGCCCCAAACGTTTCGTCGTGGTCGCCCCCGAGGACCAGCCCAGGCACTATCGCAGCGTGATGAGCCATGTCCAGATGGACCTGCCCGATGACCCCCTGCGGTACACGGCTGTCCCCAACGCCATCTCCAATGAGGGCATCTGGGGTGAGGCCGGAGTCAACGAGGCCAATGTGGCGATGACCGAGACCGAGACCATCACCTCCAACGAGCGGGTGCTGGGCGCTGACCCCCTGGTCGAGCTGACGCCCGCCCAGGGCCGCCCCGGCGAGGAGGGCTACATTCCCGAGTCCGCAGGCGGGATCGGGGAGGAGGACCTCCTGACCATCGTCCTGCCATACATCCACAGCGCCCGGGAGGGAGTGGAGCGTCTGGGCGACCTCCTGGAACGCTACGGCACCTATGAGATGAACGGAATCGCCTTCAGCGACGTGGACGAGATCTGGTGGCTGGAAACCATAGGCGGCCACCACTGGATTGCCAAAAGGGTTCCCGACGACTCTTACGTGACCATGCCCAACCAGCTGGGCATCGACGAATTCGACCTGGACGACGCCCTGGGCGGGCAGACCGACCACATGTGCTCGTCCGACCTGCGTGAGTTCATCGAGGAGAACCACCTGGACCTGGCCGTGGAATCGGCCTCCCCCTTCAACCCGCGTGATGCCTTTGGATCCCACAGCGATTCCGACCACGTCTACAACACCCCCCGTGCCTGGTGGATGCAGCGCTTCCTCAACCCCTACGACGAGATCTGGGACGGCCCCGATGCCGACCACGCCCCCACCGCTGACAACATCCCCTGGTGCCGCCAGCCCGAGCGCAAGATCACCGTCGAGGATGTCAAGTACGTGCTGAGCTCCCACTACCAGGGGACCCCCTACGATCCTTATGGTGTTCTGGGAGACGCCCACACCCGTGGCCTCTACCGCCCGATCGGGATCAACCGCAACAACCAGCTGGCCGTCATCCAGCTGCGCCCCTACCGTCCTGAATCCTGCCGGGCCATTCAGTGGATGGCTTACGGGTCCAACCCCTTCAACGCCCTGGTCCCCTTCTATGCCAACGTGGACACCACGCCCGATTACCTGGCAGGGACCACGGACAGGGTGACCACCGACAATCTCTACTGGACCGACCGTCTGATCGCCGCACTGAGCGACGGTGCCTTCGCGGACACCAGCGCCGCCAACGAGCGCTACCAGGAGGCCATCGGCGCCCAGGGCCACAGGATGATCGCCGCGACCGACGACCAGGTGGGCCGTCTGGAGGGGGCCGACCGGGGAACAGACAATCCCGAGGTCAGGGAGATCCTCAAGACGGCCAACCAGGACATGGCCGACGAACTGCGCAAGAGGACCGATGCCCTCCTGGGCGAGGTGCTCTATACGGTCAGCATGAAGATGCGCAACGGATACCACCTTTCCGACAACTGAAAACCACCGGGACGCCACCCCCAACCGGCTGACCGTCGGTCCCGTCCACGCTGGGACCGGGCGCAGGCCGCATGCGTCCGTCCGGGGGACGGCGTGCGGTTCGGATATCAGGAAAACACCCACGGAGAAAAGCCAACGAGCCAAGAGGAGAACATGACCGATTTCAAAGACTTCGTCAGGCCTTACGGGCTGGTCAGCAAGGTGGATGCCTTCGGCTACCTGGACGAACTCAGGCGCAACCCACAGGAGCCGCGCAAGCACGGACGGGTGGTCCTTGTGACCGCCGACACACCCCTCAAGGCCTCCAGGGGTGAGGGGAAGACCACGACCACGATCGCCCTGATAGACGCCCTCCGAGCCCGGGGGGTGGATGCGGCGGCCGTGCTGAGACAACCAAGCATGGGCATCACGGCGGCCGGTTCCAAGGGCGGTGCCTCGGGCGGCGGCAGGTCCTCGCTGACCCATCCGGAACTGGTGGACTGGGGCCTGTGCGGGGAGATGGCCGCCATCGAATCAGCCCAGAATCTCCTGGTCTCATTCGCGGAGAAGGCCGTGGACGAGGGCAGGCTGGACACGGTCCTGGTCCCCAGGGTCTCCGAGGTTCCCTCCCGCTCGCTGAGGCAGATCAGCGTGGACCGGGGCAGGGGGGACCTGGCGGAGCGGACCGTCCTGACCCCGACCTGCGAGCTCATGCAGATCGTGGTCCTCTCACGCAGCATGGATGAGATAGGCCGGAGGGTGTCGGCCATGATCGCCGGCACCCTGGGCGGTCGGCCCGTCACCTTTGGTGAGTTCATCGACCTCTGGCGGATCACCGGAATCCTGGGCGACGCCGTCAAGCCGGCCATGACCGAGACCCTGCAGGGGTCCCCGGTCTACGTCCACTGCGGCCCCTTCGCCAACGTCTCCCTGGGGATCCCAAGCCTGGTCTCCGTGGAGATGGCCTGCGCCCGCCATGACGTGGTGGTCGTCGAGGCCGGTTACGGGGCCGATGCCGGAGCCCAGAAGTGGCTGGACATAGCGGCCCGTGAATATGGGGCCCAATGGCCTGCAGCCGCCATCGTCGTCACCCGTGCCACCACCTGGCGGGACGACCCCAGGCTGCAATGGCGCTACCCCTTCCACGTGAACCGCCTGGAAGGTCTGGGCATCCCGACCTTCCCCCTGATCAACCTCTGGGAGGGAGAGGACGGTCAGGTGGACGACCTGCGGGCCATCGCCTCGGACCTGGGCTTCCGCAGGCCCATCATCGGCAACCTCTTCCGTGACGGCGGCACCTCCCTGGAGCCGCAGCTGGACGGTTTCATCCAGGCCCTGGAGGACGAAGGCCACGAAGACGCCCAGGTGGGGTGGGGTTCCGAAGAGGCCGTCGCCGGCCAGGCCAGCCATCTGGGCATGGGGGTCATGGACCAGATCCGTTGGATCGTCGCAAGCGCCTACGGGGTGCCCGCAGACCGGGTGGTGGAGAAGGCTGGTTTTGCCCAGTCCCTTGAATCGGCCCGTGGGCTCTGCAGGGGGGTGGGGGCGGACCTGGACCGGCTGGTCGTGGTTGCCGTCAAGTCCCCCGCAACCATGACCGATGACGATACGGCCCCCGAGGCCGAGCGCACGGTCACGCTGAAGAAGGTCGAGGCCCATACGGGTGCCGGCCTCCTCCAGGTGAACCTGACCACCTCCCTTACCACCCCCATGCCGAAAATCGTCTGATGTGCGGTCTCCACGTCGCGGCCATGGCCAGGTCCGCGCCGGGTGACGGGACCCGTCCTTCCCGCATGGGGCGGAGGGGCCCTGCGGCTCCATTGACCTGTCCAGAAGGACGGCGTTTCTTCCCGCATGAGGCAGGCCAAGCGGTTCTGAGGCCTTTCCTCCCGGAGGGCAGGTCAGGCTGGCTGACCAAGACGCGCCGTCTTGCAGGATTCAATGAATCGTGTATAGTTGCTTCTTGGCTCAGCAATGTGCCTTGCCCCTATAGCTCAGTTGGCTAGAGCAGCTGACTCTTAATCAGCGTGTCCGGGGTTCGAGCCCCCGTGGGGGCACAGAGCCAAGCCCAGCAACCGCAACGGTTGCCGGGCTTTTTTCATGCTCGATGACCGGTCCGGCATCTGCATTCCTCGTGCCCGTTCACGGCAAAGGGTGAGACGGTCAGTCCGGTTTCCGGCACCGAGGGAAGGAATCGAAGGTCGAGTGGTGGACTTTTCCGGGGTGGCCGGTCCGAGTCTGCTATCTTTCAGGTACTCCGATTTCAAGGTGAGATCGGACTGCACAAAGGGGGATGACATGCAGGGATTACGGTCCATCAAGAAGAGGATGTCGCTCAAGCTTGTCTCCGGGTTGCTGGCAGTGGTCGCCGCCCTTGGCATGGGTGGTTATGCCATGAACCGCTATTACGGTGCCGCCCCGACCTATGAGGCAGTGCAGTATAGTCCGGGTTGCTGGCGTATCGGCAAGCTGATTGCCTGCGTGAAGTGAACCGGGTCCGTTCAGTAAAGCCGTGTCAGGAAGGGTGCCTGCCGACTGCCTGTGGTTCGGCGATCGTATCTTACGCATGATGTCCATTGGCAGACGCATTCCCGTTTTGAGGCCGGGAGGGGAAGAAGGCTCCTCCCGGCCTTGTTCATGCCCGGCCCGGGCCGGCTGCTCCGAAGGGACCAGAGTGCCGAACTCCGTGACTTCCTCCTGGAGGCCACCTGATTCCCGTCTCATCCCCAGTCCGAGTATCATGGGTCTGGTCGTCGTTTTCCAAAAGAGGACGGTGTGCGGGCTCCGGGCCATGTTAAGCGGACGTTACATGTCTATTACAAATGGCGAGTACTAAATATACAACAAAGCACATAGTGTTTGAATAAGCAGCGGCCTTGGACCGGGATTGCGGTTTTGCGCAGGTGGTCGGGCCACTGTTTTCATTGACTGTGTGAGACACCGATCGGGTGAATATCCGGGTCGGCAATTACAGTTGCAGCAATAAGCGACCAGGAGAGAGAAAGAGCCGATGATTAAGTACATCATTAAACGCATTCTCAACTATATTGTGATGCTGTTTGTTGCCGTATCCATCGTCTACTTCCTGGCCAGCGCTTTCATGGATCCCCGGTCCAACTACTCCGAACGCCGCCCGGTGCCCCCTCCCGAATCGATCAACAACTCCCTGAACAACGCCAACATCAACGACCAGACTCCGGTCGTCATCCGTTACGGTCGCTGGCTGAAGAACATCGTCACCAAATGGGATTGGGGTCTGGCACCCGACCAGAGTTCCGTCAATCACGCCATATCAAGCAGGATTTGGGCCTCCGTGCAACTGGTCACCATAGCCACTGTCCTCTCCATCATCATCGGTGTGGCCATTGGTGTCTACACGGCCATCCGCCAGTACAAGTGGCAGGACCGGACCCTGAACGCCATAGCCACCTTCCTCCTGGTGGTCCCCCTCCCCGTCATGGCCCTCTTCGTCGTGCTGGGCGCCATCTGGCTCAACAACTCGGTCGGATCCAGAGTCTTCTATGTGACAGGCCTCCATTCATATGAAGGATCCAATCCGGTAAATTGGACACTGGACTTCCTGCAGCACCTGATTCTGCCGACCTTGGTTCTTTTCTTGAGCGGTGCCGTGGGATACCATCTCAAGCAGCGCACATATCTTTTGGACACGATGAATGCAGACTACGTCAGAACGGCCAGGGCCAAGGGACTGACCTTGAACCAGGCCATCCGCCGTCATGCCCTGCGCACCTCGCTGATACCGACCGCCGTCAGCGTAGCCTTTTCCATTGCAGGTGTCTTCACAGGTGCGACCATGACCGAGACGGTCTTCGGCATCAATGGTCTGGGAAGATACTTCGTGACCACCATCAACAACAACGACATCAATGGTTCGGTGGCCATCGCGGCCTTCGGCGGCGTCTGCACCCTGGTCGGCGCCATACTGGCCGATCTCTTCTCGGCCTGGCTCGATCCTCGTATCCGTCTGTACTAGTCGAACGGGAACTACTATGACAGAGAAGAACAACATGGCGAAACAAGATGCGGCGGAGTTGACGGTCGACCGTGGCGTGGCCAGACCGGAGAAGAAGGACTATCAACATCAACGGAGGATGGTCCTCTATGTCCGCCGCTTCCTGAGGAGGCCTTCGGCGGTCGCCGGCGTGATCATCCTGCTCATCCTCACCTTCTTCGCCCTCTTCGGTTCCAAGCTGAGCAAATGGAACTACGTCGACCTCGACTTCACGGCTCTGGCCTCCCCGCCCAGTGCGGAGCATTGGATGGGGACCACGTCGGGTGGTTCGGACCTCTATGCCATGGTCATCCGAGGCTTGGGCCGCTCCATGGCGATCGGCTTCCTCAGCTCGGTCCTGACCATGATCCTCGCCGCCCTGATAGGCACCGCCATTTCCTTCTTCGAGGGCTGGTTCGAGAAGGTCGGCATGTGGATCCTCGACATGCTCCTGGTCATCCCCAGCTTCCTGATCGTGGCCATGCTGGTCCGTTCGGCATCGGGCACCAGCGGTTGGCTCATGCTGGTGGGTGGTCTGACCGTCTTGGGCTGGGTGGGTGACGCCCGTGTCATCAGGACACTCACCATGAGCCTGCGCGAGCTGGACTATGTCAGAGCGGCCAAGTTCATGGGGGTCGGCTCCTTCACCATCATATGGAGGCACCTGGTTCCCAATCTGGGATCAGTCCTTGTCATAAACACGGTGCTGGGGGTCGTCAGCTCGATCAACAGCGAGACCTCCCTCAGCTTCCTGGGCCTGGGCATCAAACCGCCCGACACCTCGCTTGGCACCCTCTTGACCGAGGGTGGCGGGGTCTCGGTAACGGCCCCCTGGGTGCTGATTTTCCCCTCCCTGGTTCTAATCCTTCTGACTTTCTCCGTACAGTTGATTGGTGATGGCATCCGGGATGCCATCGATCCTTATTCTCGTTCAGTAGGGAAGGCTGAGTAAGACAGATGGGCATCTTCAGAAGAACCGCAAAAGAGACGGCTCGACCGACCCAGAAGCCAGCGGATATGACAGGACCCTCCCTGCAGAGGGCCCGGGGCGGGGATGTGGTCCTTGAAGTCCGGGACCTGCAGGTCAGCTTCGCCTCCGAGGCCGGCACCGTCCACGCCGTCAGGGGCATCAACTTCGACCTGAAGAAGGGCCAGACCCTGGGCATCGTGGGCGAATCGGGATCGGGCAAGTCTGTCACTTCCATGACCATCATGGGCCTGCTCGACCCCAATGCCAGCGTCAAGGGATCGGTCAAGTACATGGGCGAGGAGCTCTTGGGCAAGACCGACAAGGAAATGAGCGCGATTCGCGGGAAGAACATAGCCATGGTCTTCCAAGACCCTCTTTCTGCGCTGACACCCGTCTTCACGATCGGAGACCAAATCAAAGAGGCCCTGGTCACCCATAACCCGGATATGACGGAGGAGGAGATCCACGACCGTTCGGTGGAGCTCCTGAACCTGGTGGGTATCCCCAAGGCCGAAGACAGGTTGAAGTCCTTCCCACATGAGTTTTCCGGCGGCATGCGCCAGCGCGTCGTCATCGCCATGGCCATAGCCAACAACCCCGACGTGATCATCGCCGATGAGCCCACGACGGCTTTGGACGTGACCATCCAGGCCCAGGTCCTGGAGGTCCTGCAGAAGGCCCAGAAGGAGACGGGGGCCGCCCTGATCTTCATCACCCACGACCTGGGGGTCATCGCCGGGATGGCCGACGACATCATCGTCATGTACGCAGGCCGGGTGGTCGAGCATGCCCCTGTCGAAGACATCTTCTACAGGCCGATCATGCCTTACACGATGGGACTGCTGGGTGCGATACCGAGGCCGGACAAGGCTAAGGCGGACCGCCTGGTCCCCATTCCAGGCTCACCGGTGAACCTGGCCGACCTCCCGCAGGGTTGCCCCTTCGCCCCCCGCTGCCCCCTGGTCACCGACATATGCCGGACGGCCGAGCCCCCCCTGATGGAGGTCTCGGGCAGGGATGGCCAGCTGGTTGCCTGCCATCGCAGCCAGGAGATCATGGACCGCAAACTCACCTACAAGGACGTCTATACGGTCGGCAAGTCGATTGTATCCAAATTCGCAGGCATCCCCCGTGAGGACCGGGCTGTGGTCCTGGATGTGCAGCACCTGACCAAGACCTTCCCCCTGACCAAGGGAGGCTTCCTGCGGCGGCGTGTCGGCTCCGTACACGCGGTGAACGACGTGACCTTCGACATCCATGAGGGGGAGACCGTGGCCCTGGTCGGCGAGTCCGGCTCCGGCAAGTCCACCACCCTCCTGGAGATCATGAACCTGAAGAAACCCGAGCAGGGGTCCATCACCCTCTTCGGGAAGAACATGGCCGACAAGATGAGCCGCCAGGAGAAGCACGAGCTCCATGAGAGCGTGCAATACGTCTTCCAGGATCCCATGAGCTCCCTGGACCCCCGTCTGACAATCTATGACATCCTGTCAGAGCCCCTGAAGGTCCTCAACTGGGACAAGGACAAGATCAAGGACCGGGTCACCGAGCTGATGGGATTGGTCGAGCTCAACCCGGACCAGGTGGATCGCTTCCCCACCCAGTTTTCGGGTGGACAGCGGCAGCGCATCGCCATAGCCCGCGCCCTGGCTGTCAACCCCAAGCTGATACTGCTTGACGAGCCCGTCTCCGCCCTGGATGTGTCGATTCAGGCGGGGATCATCAACCTTCTGGAGGACCTGCAGAACAAACTGGGCGTGGCCTACCTCTTCGTGGCCCACAACCTGTCGGTGATCAGACACATCTCCACACGTGTGGCCGTGATGTATCAGGGCCGCATCGTCGAGAGCGGTGAGACCGAAGAGGTCTTTGAACACCCCCAGCACCCTTATACCAAGGCCCTGCTGAGCGCGGTGCCCATTCCCGACCCCCGCAAGGAGCGGGCCAGCCACCGATTGGTCCTGGAGGGTGAGCTTCCCAGCAACACCGAGGAGATCGAAGGCTGCGCCTTCGCCCAGCGTTGCCAGGTGAAGGGCTCCCTGCCGGAGGAGGAGCAAAAGCTGTGCGAGGGCGAAGCCCCGGCGCTTGAACATCATGACTTGGAAGGATCCCAAAAGGATCATCAGGTGGCCTGCCTGTTTCCTGAGGCAGACCAGGAGGGTCAGAATCCGGCTGAATGACAGCCGGGGCTGTGACCCAAGACAGCAAGAAAGCCTGGCCGGTGTCCACATAGTGAGACACTTGACCTGGCAGATACACGGTGACCCTAGTATCGCTGATTACCTCACCGAGCTGGATACCTTAACGGGATTGAAGGCGGAAAATCGCGGCAATGCAGTAACTGGGGGTTGCCGAACCAAAGGGAAAGCCAGTGCGACTTCATCGCCTGGGAAAAGAGAGGGACACATATGAGAGGCAGTTCTACCTTCATAAAACGCCTGTCCGCAGCGACGGCGGTCACGGCCGCCATGGCCATGGCCTTGGCCGGCTGCGGCGGGGGCAACAACAACGCCGGTGGCGACAAGGGCAAGGCACAGCCCGGAGAGGCACAGCCTGCCTCCGGCTATTCGGGCGATTTCAAGGGCACCTATGCCATGCCCGCCAAGGACGAGGTCCACAACAACGCCAAGTCCCGTGACCAGATCAAAGATGGCGGCACGCTGACCCTGCCCACTACCCAGACGGAGAATTTCAACAAGGTGAGTTCAGATGGGAACTCCCTCTACATGTCGAGGCTGTGGGACCTGTACATGCCCAACAACCTCTTCCTGTTCGACGCCAAGGGCAACATGAAGCCGAACCCGGACTATCTGACCAAGGCCGAGGTCACCAAGCAGGACCCCTTCACAGTCACCTACGACATCAACCCCAAGGCCAAGTGGAACGACGGCAGCGAGATTGACTGGACCGCCTTCAAAGCTACCTGGGAAGTGACCAACGGCAAGAACAAGGGCTATTCGCCGGCCAGCACCGCGGGTTCTGAAGACATCGCCAGTGTGGAGCAGGGGACCAACCCCAAGCAGGCGGTCGTGACCTATGCCAAGGTATCGACCCCCTGGCAGGGCGTGTTCCAAACCCTGTACAACCCCAAGGCCATGGATCCCAAGGTCTTCACCTCTGGCTGGGTCAACAACCCGCACAGCGAGTGGGGGGCTGGCCCCTTCAAGGTGCAGAGCTCCGACAACACGGGAATCGTCTTCGTCCCCAACGAGAACTGGTGGGGAGACAAGCCCAAGCTGGAGAAGGTCACCTACAAGTACCTGGAGGATCAGGCCTCCCTCAACTCCTTCAAGAACGGGGAGCTCGATGCCACTGCCGTTGGGAACGGCAACCGCCTCAAGACCGTCCAGGGGATGAAGGACATCCAGATCCGCGTCGGCTACAGTGGCAGCACGTCCGTCATGGTGTACAACGCCAAGAGCGAAGTCCTCAAGGACCTCCAGGTGCGGCGGGCCATGACCATGGGCTTTGACACCACGACCATGAACAAGATCGCCTACCAGGGGATGAATTGGACCCCGAAGACGCCCGGTTCCGAACTCTTCCCTGCCTTCCAGGAGGGTGCCGATGACAACCGTCCCAAGGAGGCCCAGCAGGTGGACCGCGACGGGGCCAAGAAGGTGCTCGAGCAGGACGGGTACAAGATGGGATCCGACGGCTACTACGCCAAGGACGGGAAGACCCTGACCGCCCGGTACACCTACTTCGGCGATGACCCCACGATCACCGCACGGGCAAGGGCCTACCAGCAGATGATGAAGCAGATCGGGGTCAAGATCAACCTCGACGGCAGGGACACCTCCAAGTGGTCCAAGACCATGAACGATCATGATTATGAAGTCATCGGCATGGGATGGTCCACCAGCAGCCCCTTCGATGCCCAGACCAGCGCCTACCAGATTTACGGGTCCGACTCTGAGAGCAACTACACCCTGGTAGGCACTGCGGAGATCGACAAGGAGCTCAAGGCCCCGACTTCGATCGCCGACACAGCGGAGTCGATCAAGGCGGTCAACAAGGCCGAGAAGGCCGCTCTGGCCCTCTACGGCACCTTCCCCTACACCACGCAGCCTAACTTCACGGCCGTGAAGAAGGGCCTGGCCAACTATGGTCCTGCAGGCTTCGAGAACGTGCCTGTCCAGAACTGGGGCTGGGAGAAGTGAGATTACCAGCTGAACAACCGGTCCGCAAAGGCCGTTGACAGAGGTTGACTCAGGCGGCTGTCGGGTATGTCCCGGCAGCCGCCTTCCTTATGCCCGCACTCGTTCCTGTCTTGTGGCACCTCACGCGCAGGGCGGACGGTTCCTCGATCATTTGGGGGCGTGGAGCCAGTGACGCCCCTCTTCCGCATATAGGGGGACGGACCTGTTCATTCCCCGGACAATCCGCCGATCCACCCGCGCTGTAGGGGGAGGAGAAGGTACCATGGTATTGACAGGGCCCGGGCGGACTGGATGGAGCCGGGGCGGTGGGGACTCGAATGAAAGCAGGTGGGAGATCATGGGGCATCTTCTGGGAAGAAAAGAGCGCGAACCGTTTGCTATCGTGCATGCGGACATCGCCACCGGTGATGAGCAGGGGACCGTCGAGCGCGACATGACGATCCTGGTCGGCGCGGACGGGAGGATCGAGCAGGTCACACCCAGCCAGCAGGCTTACATCCCTGCGGACTACCACCAAATCGACGCCACGGGCAAGTATGTGGCCCCGGGACTGATCAACGCCCATACCCACCTCTTCTCGGACGGCCGTCCGCTGACCAGCGGAGCCACCTCGCAAAAGACCCAGAAGACGGCCATCAAGCTCCTGCACAGTCCTCTGGGCAAGGTTTACATGCGGTCACAGGCCAAGGCCAATATCATGACCCTCCTCAACTCCGGTGTCACCACCATGCGGACCATGGGAGACGTGGGTTATGAGGCTGTGGCACTGCGCAACAGGATCGATGCCGACGACATGATCGGGCCCCGCATCCTGGCATCCGGTCCCCTCCTGGCCATCCCCGGTGGCCATGGGGACCCCCTGATCGCCCTGGCCTCATCCAATCCCGAGGAAGCCAGGCGCAACACCCGGATCAACCTGGACCACGGGGTCAACGCCATCAAGATCGCCGCCACCGGCGGCGTGACGGACGCCACCAAGCTGGGAGTCGCAGGCACCCCGCAGATGACCGAGGAGGAGATGGCCGCCATCTGCGACGAGGCCCACGAGTACGGGGTCATAGTGGCCGCCCACGCCCAGGGCCAGGAGGGGGTCATGAGGGCCCTCAAGGCAGGGGTCGACACCATCGAGCATGGCAGCGCCCTCAACGACGAGATGTTGGAGCTCTTCCGCCACAATCCCCGTTCCCTGCGGGGCTATTCCATCCTCGACCCCACCCTCTCGGCCGGCCTCCCCCTGACCCAGCTCAGTCAGGAACAGCTGGGGATCAGCGACATCGTCCGGGGCAATTCCGAACTGGTGGTGGACGGTATGGTCCAGGGGGCCAGGGATGCCCATGCCAACGGCATCCCCGTGGGGGTGGCGACCGACACCGGCATGACCTTCGTCCCCCAGTACACCACCTGGCGTGAGATGGACCTCCTGGTCCGTTATGCGGGGTTCACCCCGGCCCAGGCCTTCAACGCAGGCACCCAGGTGAACGCCCGTGACCTGGGCTTCGAGGATGTGACCGGTTCCATTTCCATCGGCAAGGACGCGGACATGATCGTCCTCGACGAAGACCCGGTCAAGAACCTGCGTACCTTGGCCTCCCCCCGCCTGGTCATCGCCAAGGGGCGGCCTGTCTGGCGGCCCGAGGTCAAGCACTTCCCGGAGATCGACCAGCTCCTCGACACCTTCTGACGGTAAGTTGGGCCAGTCTCGCAATCCCCTTCCGCCGCCTGTCGTAGGGCGGATGGCTCCTTCCCCCACGGGCAGGATGCACTTGGGGAACGTCTATGCCTGCCTGGCGGCCTGGCTGGCCGTCAGGTCCCAGGGCCGCCGTGGCCGTGTCATCCTGCGTATCGAGGACATCGACGGGCCCCGTGTCGTCAAAGATGCGGACCGGTGGATCATGGACGATCTGGCCTGGCTGGGCCTGGACTGGGATGGCCCAGTGGCCTATCAGTCACGGCGGGGGGCCGTCTACCGCCATGCCCTTGAAGTCCTGAAGGGCCAGACCCTGGGTGGTCGCATGCTGGACGACCATGCCTGGCCGGATACGCCCGAGGGGGATCAACCCCTGGTCTATCCCTGTTTCTGTTCCAGGGCCGATATCCGTGCCGCTTCTGCCCCCAATGAGGGGGATGGGTTCACGATCTATCCGGGGACCTGCCGTGGGCTGCCTTACGACCTGGTCCGATTCCGTTTGGAATCCGGTAACAGGCACAGCCTGCGAATCGCCGTACCCGCCGATCCGGGGGATCCCGGAGCCGTCTGCCGTTTTCATGATCTGGTCTTTGGGGACAGGGTGTACACACTGCCACGGGACCTGGGCGATGTGGTCATCCAGCGCTCTGACGGTCTGATGTCCTACCAGCTGGCGGTCACGGTCGACGATCTGGACATGGGGGTCAACCAGGTGGTCCGGGGGAGGGACCTCCTCCGGTCGACCGCCATACAGTCCTGGATCCGGGAGAGGCTGGACCGGGATGCCGGTCCGGTCCAGTATGCCCATCTCCCGCTGATCGACGGTGCGGATGGCAGGAGGATGTCCAAGAGATACGGGTCCTTGGACTTGGGCACCCTACGTGCCCGGGGGTGGTCGCCGGAGCGCGTGATCGGGATCTGCGCCTGCCTGCTAGGTCTTCTGCCCCATCCCGAACCGGTCGCCGCTGCCGACCTGGTGGATGGTTTCACCTGGAAGGCGCTCAGGCGGGACCTCGCGGACCGCCGCCTGGACGAGGCCGGCTTGGAGATGGACTGACCGGTAGAAGGCGGCGGCTACCATGACGGTCAGTCGGCTACAGGCCGGCGGGCCCTCCAGTTGGGCCCCCTGCCTCGGCATCTGAATCGGATCCGGTGGCCGGCAGGAGATTTCAGGAGGCGGATGCGTGGTCGCTTATATGGAGCACAAGGACCTGGCCAATCAGGTGATCGGACCTGAGCGGGCCGTCAAGATAGGAGACGGGGTCCATCGGGTGGAGGATCTGATCCGTCAGGCCGAGGGGGCCGCCGGTCGTCCCGAGGGTTCGGTCGCCCTTCTGGCGGCCACGAAGACGCGCGATGTGGGGGAGATCATGGCGGCCGTCGATGCCGGCATCCGTCTGATCGGCGAGAACCGGCCCCAGGAGGTCGCGGCCAAGGCTCAGGGTATTGCCGTCCAGAGCGCACGACGGGGTGTGGATCTGGGCTTCCACCTGATCGGGCAGCTCCAGGCCAACAAGATCAACAAGGTCCTCCACCAGGTCGATACGGTCGAGTCCGTCGACAACCTGGACCTGGCCAGGAAGATCGCGGTCCGCGCCCAGGCCGGCGGACTGACCATGGGCGTCTATCTGGAAGTCAACGAATCCGGGGAGGAGTCCAAATCCGGCTGTGACCCAGATTCGGCCTTCGACCTGGCCTGCACCCTTGCCGGCCTGGAGGGGCTGGAACTTGACGGTCTGATGACCGTGGGGGCCCATGTGGATGACGAATCCACGGTCCGGCGGGGGTTCAGCCACCTGCGCGGCCTGTGCGAAGCCATCCGAAACAGCGGCCAGGCCGGTACCGGCACATGCCGGACCCTGTCAATGGGGATGACCGATGACCTTGCCTGGGCGGTGGCCGAGGGGTCCACCCAGGTGCGGGTGGGAAGGGCCATTTTCGGCGAACGCGCCTTCATCTGAAGAACGGTTATGCCTGCGGCCCTGCCCACCTCGGTCCGGACGGGTCACTCCATGGGGTAGGACCCCTCGGTGCACAGGCCCATCTGCTCGCGCAGGGTGTCCGACCCACGGAACTTCAGGGGCCTCCTGCAGGTGAAGGAGACAAAGCCGTTCCTGTCCAGCTCGTCGATGTACTTCCTGGTCGTCTGCTTCTTCATACGCACCAGGTCGGATGCCTCATCCAAGTCGATGGGGGTGGCGGAGCCGAAGAGCTCCCCCTGCATGACGCTGCAGAGGATGGTGCTGGCCTTGTCCGTCAGCTCGTGTTCGGATGAGAGGGTCCGGCTCAGGTCACAGGCCTTGACCAGTTGGTCCGTCTTCAGACCCAGCTCATTCGCCAGCTCCTCCTGGGCCATGCCGATCAAGTCGAGCATGGTCATGACGAAGAAGGTGAGCTCCCCGGCGTTGATCCTGTCCTCCGCCTCTGCCAGGGCCCTGCGGTAAGTGCTCCTGTGCTCGTTGATCACCTGCGACAGAGTCAGGGTCGTCGGTCGGGTCAGTACCCGGTTCAGGCCCAGGGCGAGCAGGTAGCGTCCGACCTGTCCGTTGCCCTCGTGGTTGGGCTGCATGTACTCGAAGAGGAAGTGGCTTGCGATGCCCGATTGCAGGTTGGGCACGGCATCGGACTGGACCAGGCCGATCATCTCCGTGAGCAGGACATTGAGGTCGACCTGGCCCCGGCCGACTGCGTTCCGGCTTGTTCCCTCCTCCTCACTCCCGGCCTGCTTCCGGTCGCCCTCGTCGGGCCCGGCCCCCGGTTGGGCCTCATCGGCCTGTCCGTCTGCGGACGGTCCCTCCTTCTGGCCGTCCCCGACCAGCCCCTTTCCGGACACATCCTCATAGATTCTGCTCAGGTCCTCCAGGCTCCTTGGCATGTCGACGCTCTCTTCGCACAGGCCCATGTAGAGTCTGGCCAGGCCGACGAACCTGGTTCCGTCGCCCTGCTTGGGGCCTCGGCGGCGGGGGGACTGCGAAGTCTGGTCCCCGCAGGCCATGGCGACCGCCTGGACGGCCTCCTCGGGGTTGCAGTTGATTCCCTCCATCTCGCTGGTGGCCTGGATTTCGCGGGCCGCGAAGGTGCGCACATACTGGGTCTTGACCCTGGCGGGCAGCTGGCTCCAGAGATCTCCGATCCTCCTCTCGGTCAGGAGGATGTCCTCAACAGATCGGCTCATTGCGGCCGGTGTGGCGATGAAGAGCTCGCCGAGAGGGGTGATGATCCCGGTACGGAAGGTCGAATCGGCTTCCAGCCTGGCCTTGACGAGATCATCGTGGTGTTTGACCGCATCCGAAGACCTGTCTGCATGGAAGAGCCGGGCCAGAGTCGTGTATTCGTTTTTCATTGCCGTCCTTTTATATTGATCATCATCATGTAAATCAGCGTTGTTACAGGATACTGTAAATTATTCGTCAAGTATAGCGGTGTTTTCCGGTCAGAAGACCGCCTGAAGCTGAATGCGGTCAGAGATTTTCCTCTGCCTGCATCAACGAAGACGGTCACCGTCCCTGAGCGGACGGATTCCCCTGCCGCGTCGTTTTTTTGACCCGCCGACCGGCTAGACTCGGACACATGAGAATAGCGCGTTTTTCCACCGATGACAGCCCCCGTTACGCCTTCGTGCAGACGGACAAGAAGGACGGGAAGGAGTACCTGATCGAGCTCGACGGATACCCGCTCAGCGGCCGACAGGTCCAGCCGACCGGTCAGCGGTACGCACTCGACGACGATGGCATCCGTCTGCTGGCCCCAGTCATCCCCTCCAAGATCTTCGGCCTGGCCAGGAATTACCGGACCCGCACGGCCTCCGCGGCCGACCAGGGGCGGCCCTCGGCCCCGGAGCCGCCTGAGGATATGGTGATCTTCATGAAGCCGTCGACCAGCGTGATCGGCCCGGATGACCCCATCGTCAGGCCTTCCTTCAGCCGGGACATGAACTTCGAGCCGGAGGTGGCCGTGGTCATCGGACGGATGGCCCGCAGGGTGAGCAGGGACGAGGCCATGGACCACGTCCTGGGATACACCTGTGTGAACGACGTGACCCTGAGGGACATACAGGGGGACGACCCCATGTGGACCCGCTGCAAGGGTTTCGACACCGCCTGCCCGCTGGGGCCTTGGATCGAGACCGACCTGGACCCCGCACATGCGAAGATCTCCTTCAGGCTCAACGGTCAGGATGTTCCCCAGGCAAGCGGGACCACCGCGAACCTGATCCACTCCATCCCCGAACAGATCGCCTTCATCTCCAGTTTCGCCACCCTCTTGCCGGGTGACGTCATCATGACCGGGACGCCGGATGCCTCCGGCACCCTCAAGGACAGGGACGAGGCAGTGGTCCACGTGGAGGGGATCGGCGACCTGCGCAACGTGGTCATCGGAGAGTAGGCGGCCCCAATCGCTTCGGCCGTCAGGCCTGGTTCCATGCCAGACTGAAACTTGAGCCTGGAACGCTCAAGTTTGGGAATAAGTCCTCCCGGCCTCCTGTTGTAGGAGGCAGATACAAGAAAGGGCGTCTGCGGCCTGCGGCAGCGGGCTGTGGCGCTCGGACAGTTGGAGGACATATGGAACAGAACTTCACGACCATGGCCCAGGAGGCCATAGGAGACGCCATCCAGACGGCGTCGGCGGCGGGGAACCCCCAGGTGGACACCCTCCACCTGCTTGACTCCCTCCTGCGTCAGCAGTCCGGTGTGGTCAACGGCCTGATCCAGGCCGCAGGCGGAGACAGCCAGGCCATAGGTGCAGCCGTGCGCCAGGCCCTCGTGGCCCTGCCTTCGGCTTCGGGTTCGACCGCATCGCAGCCCCAGGCCAGCAGGCAGCTCAGCATGGCGATCGGCCAGGCCGAAAAGGAGATGCAGCAGATGGGGGACGAGTATGTCTCCACCGAGCACCTCCTCATCGCCATCGCCGTGGGTCCCTCTCAGGCGGCGGATATCCTGCGGCAGGCAGGCGTGACCCCGGACACCCTCCGTCAGGCGGTTCCCAAGGTCCGTGGCGGGGCCAAGGTGACCAGTCCCGATGCAGAGGGAACCTATAAGGCACTTGAGAAATACTCCACCGACCTGACCGCTCAGGCCAAGGAGGGCAAGCTGGACCCGGTGATCGGACGCGACCAGGAGATCCGCCGCGTCATGCAGATACTCTCCCGCCGCACCAAGAACAACCCGGTCCTGATCGGCGAGCCCGGCGTGGGCAAGACCGCCGTCGTGGAGGGGCTGGCAGAACGGATCGTGGCCGGCGATGTCCCCACCACCCTCCAGGGCAAGAAGCTCATATCCCTTGACCTGGCCTCCATGGTGGCGGGCAGCAAGTACCGGGGGGAGTTCGAAGAGCGCTTGAAGTCCGTGCTGAATGAGATCAAGAGCGCCAACGGGCAGATCATCACCTTCATCGACGAGATCCACACCATCGTCGGGGCCGGTGCCAGCGAGGGATCCATGGATGCAGGCAACATGCTCAAGCCCATGTTGGCCAGGGGTGAACTCCGCCTGATAGGGGCGACCACCCTGGACGAGTACCGGGAGAACATCGAGAAGGACCCGGCCCTGGAGCGCCGTTTCCAGCAGGTCTTCGTGGGCGAGCCCTCCGTCGAGGACACCATCGCCATCCTGCGCGGTCTCAAGCAGCGTTATGAGGCCCATCACAAGGTGACCATCGGTGACGACGCCCTGGTGGCGGCCGCCACCCTGTCCAACAGGTACATCTCCGGCCGGCAGCTGCCCGACAAGGCCATAGACCTGGTCGACGAGGCCGCGGCCCATCTGAGGATGGAGCTGGATTCCCAGCCCGAGGAGATCGACGAGCTCCAGCGCAGGGTGACCCGCCTGGAGATGGAGGAGATGCAGCTCAAGAAGGCGGATGACCCGGCCTCCAAGGACCGCCTGGAGAAGCTCCAGGGCGAGCTGGCCGACTCCCGCGAAAAGCTCGGCGGCCTCAAGGCCCGTTGGGATCGGGAGAAGGCCGGCCACAACAAGGTCGGCGACCTTCGTGCCCAGCTGGATGCCAAGAGGGTGGAGGCCGACAAGGCCACCCGTGAGGGGGACCTTGAGAAGGCCTCCCGGATTCTGTACGGTGAGATCCCCGGCATCCAGAAGGAGCTGGCCCAGGCCGAGAACGCCGCCGACCAGGCCAAGGCGGCCGCAGCCCGGGGTTCGCAGCCCGACGGGGCCGATGCGGTGGGCGGCCCCTCCCAGGAGCCCATGGTCCCTGACCATGTGGATGCGGATTCGGTGGCCGAAATCGTCTCCGACTGGACCGGCATCCCCGTGGGCAGGCTCATGGAGGGGGAGAACGAAAAGCTCCTGCACATGGAGGACTACCTGGGCAAGAGAGTGATCGGGCAGAAGGACGCGATCCGTGCGGTCTCCGATGCCGTGCGGCGCTCGCGTGCAGGCATCTCCGACCCCGACCGTCCGACCGGGTCCTTCATGTTCCTCGGCCCCACCGGCGTGGGCAAGACCGAGTTGGCCAAGGCGCTTGCCGACTTCCTCTTCGACGACGAGAAGGCCATGGTCCGCATCGACATGTCCGAGTACATGGAGAAGGCATCCGTCTCCCGCCTGATCGGCGCGGCCCCCGGGTACGTGGGTTACGAGGAGGGAGGCCAGCTGACCGAGGCCGTCCGTCGTCGGCCTTACTCCGTGGTCCTCTTCGATGAGGTGGAAAAGGCCAACCCCGAGGTCTTCGACATCCTCCTGCAGGTGTTGGATGACGGCCGTCTGACCGACGGGCAGGGCAGGACGGTGGACTTCAAGAACACCATCCTGATCATGACATCCAACCTGGGTTCACAGTTCCTTGTGAACGAGGATCTGGACGAAGATGCCAAGCGCAAGGCCGTCATGGATGCCGTCCATGCCACCTTCAAGCCGGAATTCATCAACCGCCTGGACGAGCTGGTCATCTTCCATCCCCTCACCCGGGACGAACTTGGGTCCATCGTCGACATCCAGGTCAGGCAGGTGGCCCAGAGGCTCACGGACCGGAGGATCACCCTGGACGTGTCGGACTCCGCCCGCGACTGGCTGGCCAATATGGGGTACGATCCCGCCTTCGGGGCCCGCCCCCTGCGTCGTCTGGTCCAGACCGAAGTGGGCGACCAGTTGGCCCGGATGCTCCTGGCCGGCCAGGTCCACGACGGGGACACCGTCCTGGTGGACCAGACCGGTGGCGAGCATTTGGAGCTGACCGCCTGGCCTACCGACAAGCTGGTGGACGACGTGGACATAGAGGATGTCACGGCCGACGGGGATGCCTCCGGTGAAGAATCACATGGCGGGGATGCCCGCAGTGGCGAAGGTTCGCAAGGCCGGGACGGCAGCGGCACCGACCATCAGGGCGGGGACGGATCAGGGGTGTGATCCCCTGATCGCCCTGCGGCCGCCGTCTACGTGCTGACCTGAAAGTAAGGGGCGGGTCCCGATGTCGTCTTCCAGGACATCGGGGCCCGCCCCTTACGCATCTTTCGCCTGGGATGCCTGGTCAGCCACCCTGAGGACCTGACGGATCCCTTCTCATCTTCTTCAGCATGTCTTCGGCCTGCCGCCGCCGGCTGTCCACGATGATCCGCGGTCTGTTGGCCGCCACCGTGGGCAGGCCGTCCGGGTCGGCGGACTCCAGCCTTCTCCACCGCCGGCTCAGTCGGCTCAGCCGGTGGAGGCGGTAGACGTTCAGCATGGGAAGGATGACCGCGACGGCGGTGGCTATGGGGGCCAGGATGGGGTTGACCATCCACCCCACCAGGGGGTAGAAGGCCCCGGTGGCCAGAACCACCGCGACGATGTTGTAGACATATGACCAGCCCAGGTTCTGGTTGGTTATCCGCCTGGTGGACCTTGCCAGGTCGACCGCCCTGCCGACCCCGTCCAGATCCCCGCTGCCTATGATCAGGTCTGACCCGCTCCGGGAGGGTTCATGCCCGACCCGTTCCGACTGGGGGATGAGGTCTTCCGGCTCCAGATCGAAGACGCTGCCTGTGCCCGTTGCCTCCTCCTGGCCGGCTCCATCCTGCATGGAAGAGGATGCGGGCCAGATGCCCATAGATACGCGCACCTGTGCGGCCGCCTGCGCGCCGGTCTGCTCCCGGCCGGCGGCGACCATGGCCACCAGGCCGTTCTTCGGGCCTGACTTCGGCCGGACGGTCGCGCCTTCTCCGCTTCGACCTCCTTCGGGTCTGCCCTGCCCGGCCCCGGCGCGGTCCCTGATGAGACGCTTGATCCAGCCGATCTTGCCCTCCTCGGTCAGTCCGGTTATCAGGGTGTCCACGCCCGCCCGTCTGGCTGCGTGCTCAATCGCCTGGGAGGGGGCCACCGGGGCCTTCCGGGGGCCTTCCCCATCCGTCCGGGCCTTATCGGACAGGTGGTTGCCCGTCGCCTTGCCGGCTTCCGGGCCGGCCAGGATGTCAGTCGGACCGGCAGCACCGTCGAATATCACGGTAGAGACATTCAGGTCCCGCAGGTGGGTGGTCGCCCGGGTCAGTCCGGCCTCGTCCACCAGGGCGGTCTTCCTCTTCGTCCCGGACTCGCCCCTGTCCCCGCCGGTCTGGCCTTGCAGGAGGCTGGAGTCGTCGAAGACGACCGTGGATGTGTGGCTGACCGCCCCCATGGCGGCCGGTGAGGTGAAGAGAAGCCCCCTGTTTATCCCCGTGCTCAGTGAGGTCCTGAAGGCCAGGGGTATGGCCAGTGCCGAGGCCATGGGGCAGGAGATGGCCAGGACGCAGACCGCGTTGGCCACGGCATGGGCCAGGTGGGGTTGCGGGCCGACCAGGAGCCAGATCATGAACGTCCAAACGGAGATGATCATGACCAGACAGATGACCATGTGGACTATCCGGTCCACCCTGTCGGAGGCCGAAGACCGTCCGGTGAAGGCCTTGCGAATGACCCCGGTCAGTCTGTCGATATAGGTGTTCTCGCCCGTCTGCTCGACCAGGAGGGTCACCCCTCCCTCGGTCAGGCGGGTGGACTCCAGCGCCCGGTCCCCCTGCCCGCAGAGGGCTGGCTCGCCCCGGCTTCCCAGGTCGGAGGCATCAACCCGGCCCCTTCCGGAGAGTATCTTCCCGTCGGCGGGGAAGCGCTCGCCGGCCCCCACGAGGACGACGTCTCCTGTCTTCAGCTCGCTTCGGCCGATCAGACGGGTCTTAGGATGCGCTTCCACGCCCGTGTATCCGCCTGCCATGGCGTTGTTGCCTTCCTCGCCGTCCCTTGCCCCGGTCCCATCCTCGACAAGGTGGGCCTGTTCCGGACGGATCCTGCCCAGGGAATCCAGGAGGTGGACCATGGATATGCGTGTCTCCCTCTCCAGGGCCTGGGCGAACAAGGAGAGGGTGATGATGACGCCGACCACGTCGAAGTAGGGCAGGCGGGATCCTTCGGGCAGGAGGGAGTTTGCCAGGCATGTGGCCAGGCTGTACACATAGGCCACGGTTGCGGCCAGTGAGGCCAGGAGGCCCGGATCGGTCCGGTGGCTGCGGATGGCCGACCAGCCGTCCGTGATGACCGAACTGCCGCAGTAGAAGAAGACGGGGGTGATGAGGATGGCCTGTATCCATGGGCTGGCCAACCATTCGGGCATCGCCTCCGGGGAGAACCGGGCCAGAAGGTCGATGACCAGGACGGGCAGGGTCAGGATCGCGCTCAGCACGGTCATCTGAATGAAATGCCTCCGCTGGTGTGACAGGCCATCCACATCCGTTCCGGCCTCGTCCGATCGGGCGGTCTGCCCTCCGGCTTCGCTCCTGCCTGCCGCTCCACCCACGGTTCCTTCTGCCTGCGCCGGTTCCGCTCCTGTTCCGTTCCCGTCCCCCCGGTCGGTCTCGGTTGAAGGGAGGGCCCCGGTGACCTCCTCTGGGGAGGACTGGACCTGATGCCTGTCTGAGGCGAGGAAGTACTGGATGATGAACCATGTAACGGCGCAGGCCACGACGATGTCGCCGATGGCCAGGAAAATGTCGATTCCCACGGGGCCTCCTCACTTCGTCCGAATCGGCGGGTCGCGCAGTGCCCGCAGGACCCGTTGACACCATTGTCTCGCATGAAGGGGGTCTTTCCGGTTCAATGGTCATTTCCTTGCCGAAAAAAACGTATTGTTCCTCCCCGTCACCGTCCATGCCGGGTAGTTAGCTAGAACATATGTTCGATTCCTTGTCTTCCGCCCTGACCGCAGCCCTGCTCATCGTAATCGGCCTGCTCATAGGCGGCGCGGCCGGATACCTCTGGGGGAGGTCCAGGTCCCGTCAGTCGGCGGGTCTGGCCGCCAACGGTGAGTTGGACCAGATGCGCACCCGTCTTGAGGATGCCCAGGCACGCCTGCAGGAGTCCGATTCCCATGTGGTCGAGTACAGGACTAGGGTGGAGGGGATGAGCCAGGAGATCGCCTTCGTCAAGTCCCAGTTGGCCCAGGCCCAGCAGGCCGAGCAGATACGCCTGGCCAGGGAGAGGGAGCTGGCCCAGGCCCGTGAGGAGGAGAAGCGCAAGAAACAGGCCCAGGACCTGGAGGAGGAGGGGAAGGTCCTGAGCGCCCTGGCCCCTGTCCAGAAGAACCTCGATGCTCTCCAGCACAAGGTGGCCCAGATCGAGGAGGGCCGCAAGCAGGAGATGGGCGCACTGGGCCAGCAGCTCAAGAGCCTTGGGGAGCAGCAGGGCCGGCTGGACAAGGAGACCAGCTCCCTGGCTTCCGCCCTGCGCAACAACAAGGTGCGCGGGGCCTGGGGGGAGGCCCAGCTCAGGAACATCGTGGAGTCCGCCGGTCTGCTGGAACATGTGGACTTCGACACCCAGGTGGTGGTCACAGCCCCCGACGGCAGGGTCTACCGGCCGGATATGATCGTCCACCTCCCGGGCGGCAAGACCATTCTCATCGATGCCAAGGCCCCTTACTCCGACTACCAGCGGGCCTGCGAGATCGCCGAAACGGCCTCGGAGGACGAGCTCCGGCGCCGTGACGAACTCCTCAAGTCCCATGCCAAGGCCCTGCGCGACCATGTGAAGGCCCTGGGTGACAAGGAGTATTGGAACGCATTCGACACGGCCCCCGACTTTGTCATCGCCTTCATCCCCAACGATTCCCTCCTTCAGGCAGCCCTGGAAGTGGACCCAAGCCTCATGGATGACGCCTTTGCCCAGAAGGTGGCGCTGACCTCCCCGGTGACCCTCTGGGCCGTGCTCAAATCGGTGGCCTATGCCTGGCAGCAGCAGAGCCTGACCGACGATGCCAAGACCCTCTTCACCCTTACCCGCGAGCTCTATGAGCGCTTCGCCGTCCTAGGGGAGAGGGCGGGCAAACTGGGAAAGTCGATCACGCGGACGGTGACCGCTTACAACCAGTTCGCCACCTCTCTGGAATCGCGCGTCCTGGTCACGGCCAGAAAGCTGCAGAACCTGGATCCCTCCAAGGTCATAGAGCCGGTCGACATGATCGATCCGGACAAGGCGGACATACGTGAGCTGACCGCCCCCGAGGTCCAACCGGAGGGGGATGCGGACGGTGACCGGTCCTGAGGGCGGGTCGTGGAAACGGTCCGGAGGGGTAACCGGCCGGCGTTACCCTAATAGACATGACATCTTCAGCGAACTTCAGCGGTGACCGGTCCGGGGCCTTCCGCCCTACCGGGACCCCGGACCTCATCGGGGCCGAAAGCGATGACGAGAGCCTGCAGGACACCAACGAACAGTTGAGGGGGCTCCTGGCCGCCGAGATAGGCGGCAGGCCTTTCACCGAGCTGAGCGGGGTCACCTTCGACCACAGGGGGGCGGAACTGGCCGGTCACGTCCTCCTGGACACCCTGGAAGACGCCGGGTACGCCGTCGGCGACTTCGATGCGGTCGGAGCCCTGACGGCCGCAGCCGTCCCCCTGGCCGATGCCATGCTCCATGCCGCCGCCTCACGGGGGCAGGATCTGGATGCCTTCGTCATGGACTTCGTCTACCCCTCCATCAAGGGGCCCTCCATCCGGGGCAAGAAGGTGATTCTTCTCGATGCCTGGCTCAGCGAGAAGTCATACGTGCAAACCTCCTCCCTGGTCACCCTCCGGAAGGGGAATGAACTCAACCTGGATTTCGGCGTTGTCAAGAGGGAGGGGGCGACGGTCGTGGCCGTGGCCTCCCTGGTCGGCGGGGTCGGCCGGGGGGCTGATCAGACCGGGCGGCCCACCGTGGACCTCGTGGATCCGGTCGATGGCACCCGCACGACCAGGCCCTTCATCTGCGCCTTCAGGGAGGACGAATTCCGCCCGGAAGGGTCCGGTTCATCTGGCCCCGTCGGCGATCGGCCGGGCGGCCCTGCCGGGGAGGGGGAGCGGTGAGGGACCCCAACCCGGTTACGGCCGCCGCCAGGCTGTCGGGGGAGCCCTCCTTCCGGCCGGTGGGGGTGGGGCCATGGTCGCAGGAGCATCCCGACCTGCCCCGCCCGGACGACCCCTCCGGCCCTGCCTATGACCCACGGTACGACAGCGACCTGCTGGACCAGGGGGACAGGCGCAACGTGCTGGACCGTTACCGCTACTGGAGCGTGGAGGCCATCAGGCAGGACCTGGACGACCGGGGCCGGCAGGGGTTCGAGGTGGCGGTGGAGAACTGGACCCATGACTTCAACATCGGCTCCGTGGTCCGCAGCGCCAACGCCTTCGGGGCGGCTCGCGTCCATCTGATCGGCCCCCACAAGTGGAACCGGAAGGGTTCCCTGATGACCGAGGTCTACCAGCATGTGATCCACCACCCCAGCGTGACCTCCCTGGTGGAATACCTGAAAGAGGAGTCCGGCCGGACGGGACATCCCGTACCACGCCTGATCGCCGTGGACAACGTGCCCGGGTCGGTCCCCATCGAGACCTATGACTTTCCCAGGCGCTGCCTGATGATCTTCGGCGCCGAGGGGCCAGGCCTGTCAGACAGGGCCCTGGAACTGGCGGACGATGTGGTCTACATCTCCCAGTTCGGATCCGTGCGCTCGATCAACGCCGGGGCCGCGGCAGCCGTGGCCATGCACTCCTGGATAAGCCAGTGGGCCGTGGGGTGACCAAAGGCCTTTCCAAGGCCGGCCGGTTTCACCCTCTGTGGTGCCTGTGCGGTCCCTGTGCCAGTGCCTGTGCGGCGCCCGATGGAGGCCTTCATGCCCCCGTCCATGCCAGCGGTGCCGGTGGTCACAAGGGTGCGGCCCCATGGGCGGGGCCTGTCCGGTCGTCGGGAAAATGATGGGGAAACGTCCCGATCGGTGTTATTCTCGGCGCATGATAGAGATACGGCATCTCAGTAAGACATTCGGCAGGAAGCCTGCCATCGACGATGTCTCCTTCGTCGCAGAGGACGGCAGGGTCACAGGATTCTTGGGTCCTAACGGGGCAGGGAAATCCACCACCATGCGCACGGCCCTGGCCCTGGTCCGGCCCGACAGAGGCCAGGCCCTGATCGACGGGGAAAACTTTGCCCGGATGCGTTCCCCCATGACGGCCGTCGGCTCCGTGCTCAATCCACGGTCGGCCCATAAGTCACGATCCGCATACGACCACCTGTGTTCCCTGGCCCAGATGAACGGGATTCCCGAAAGCCGGGTCAAGGAGGTCATGGACATCACCGGCATCGCCCAGGTGGCAAAGAAGAAGGCGGGGACCTTCTCCCTGGGTATGAGTCAGCGCCTCTCCTTCGCCGCTGCCCTTCTGGGCGACCCGCGGAACCTGATCCTGGACGAACCGGTCAACGGGCTCGACCCGGAGGGGGTCAAGTGGGTGCGTGAGATCTGCCGCTACTATGCCTCACAGGGGCGGGCCGTCCTCTTGAGCTCCCACCTGATGAGCGAGGTGGCGCTGACGGCCGATGACCTGGTCATCATCGGCAAGGGGAAGATCATGGAAACCACAACGGTCAGCCACTTCATCGAGGAACACTCGATCGACTCCATCAGGGTCGTCACCCCCCAGCCCGACAGGTTGACGGCGGTCGTGACCACCATGGCGGGTGCCTCCTTGCAGCCCGACCCCAGGCGGACCGACCTGCCTGAGCAGGCCCGGGCCTTCAGAATCACCGGAATTCCCCTGACCACCCTGGCCGATCTTCTGGCCCGCGAGGGTGTGGTCATGTATGAGTTCCGCCAGGAACAGGTCTCCTTGGAGGATGCCTACCTGGCCCTGACCCATGGCGAGGCGGAGTACAGATCCCGTACCCCGGGGGAGGTGCCCAGGCCCCTGGCCTCACCTGGCCGGGGAACTCCGGCGGATGGCCGGACGGCGATCGGCCGGACGGCAGGCAACCCCATGGGAGGCGGACGATGAGCGAGAACATGCCACGGCACGCAGTGGTGCGGACTGATGCCGGCGGGGCCTTCCCCCCGTCGGGTCGAGGAGTCAGGGGAGGGCTGTCCGGGAGGGTGCATGTCTCCCTGATGCGGTCGGTCCGCGGCGAGATGCGCAAGCTCCTCAGCCTGAGGTCCACCTGGATCATGCTCCTGCTCGACTTCCTGGCCCTGCCTGCGGGCGGTCTGATTCTGGCCTTCATGATGAAGCTCACGAACGGGACGGATATGCCGGCCGGTCAGGCTCCCGGTTTGTCCGCGTCCGCATACTGGTCGGCGATCGGCAGCCTCTACCAGGTTTCCGCCATCATCGTGGCCATTCTGGGCGTCATGAGCGTGACCGCCGACTACACCTCATCCTCCATCGATTCGACCCTGACCGCCAATCCTCACAGGGGCATGGTCCTGGCCGGCAAGGGCGTCTGCGTGGCCTTGGTCACCTGGGTCGCCTCCCAGCTGTCGGTCCTGGTCTCTTGGGCCTGTGTGCAGGCGGTCCTGTCTTCGGAGCAAAACGGTCCCCTGGAGGCTTCCATGTCCAGACTGCCCTGGGTCATCATCCTGGGCACCCCTGCCATGCTGACCCTCTTCGCCGTCATGGCGGTCGGAATCGGGGCCCTGTGCCGGTCCACATTGGGTGGGGTCCTGGTGGTCTTCGCCGTCGTCATGTTCATCCCCACCTTCCTGGACATCATCTCCGGTTTCCAGCGCTACTTCAGTTGGGTCGCCCCCCTGTCCAGGGTCTTTCCGATGTCCCTCATCGCCAGCTTCCTGGATGCGAATCCCCCCCTGCCCGAGCAGGACATGGCCTTCGACCCGCAGTGGTGGCAGTGCGGCCTGCTCATGGTCGCCTGGACGGCCGCCTTCTACATCATCGGCCACATCGTCATGAAGGTCACTGACATCAAATGAGGCAGGCGGGTGGAAGACCCGCAGGCTCACTTGAACTGCCGGGCCGTCCCCAGAACGGTCCGGCAGAGCCTTGTCCGGCCCTTGCGCGGGCTCTCCGGCCTCTGGCCGGTCGGCCCCCTTCGCCCCCCTGCTCAGGCCCTTCACCGGGTGCCCCCTGACGGGCCGGGGGACGGGGGCGCTGTGTCACAGAGCCCGAATAAGATGGGTTCCATGCCAACATTCACGCGTGAAGAGATCGAGCACCTGTCAGACCTGGCTCGCATAGCATTGACGGACGAGGAAGCGGATCGTCTCAAGGGCGAGCTCAACGTCATCGCCGAGTCGATAGTCAAGGTCCAAGAGGTGGCCGGGGACGATGTCCCGCCCACCGCCAACCCCATTCCACTGGAGGCCTATCTGAGGCCTGATGAGGCCGAGAAGCCCCTGACCCAGGAGGAGGCTCTTTCCGGGGCCCCCGCGACCGAGGCGGGCATGTTCGTGGCACCACGCATCCTGGGTGAGGAGTGATAAGACGATGAGCACAACAGAAGAACTGGTCACCCTCTCCGCGACCCAGATGGCCGACAGGCTGCGCGCCAAGGAGGTCTCCAGCCGTGAACTGGTCCAGGCCGAGCTGGATGTCATCGACGCGGCCGAGCCCAGCATCGACGCCTTCCTGCACGTATCCGGCAAGGAGGCCCTTGAACAGGCCGATGCCTTCGACCGGCGCCTGGCGGCCGGCGAGACCGAAGGCCTGCCCGAGTTGGCCGGCGTCCCCATCGCCGTCAAGGACATGATCGTCACCAAGGGCATACCCACCACGGCCGCATCGAAGATCCTCGAAGGCTGGGTGCCCCCTTACGACGCAACTGTCATCGAGAAGCTCAAGGCCGCAGGCATGCCCATCCTGGGAAAGACCAACCTGGACGAGTTCGCCCAGGGGTCTTCCACCGAGCACTCGGCCTTCAAAAAGACGCACAACCCCTGGGACACCGACAGGGTCCCCGGTGGGTCGGGCGGCGGTTCGGCTTCAGCCGTCGGAGCCTTCGAGACCCCCCTGGCCCTTGGGACCGACACGGGCGGCTCCATCCGCCAGCCCGGCGCCCTGACCGGTACGGTGGGCGTCAAGCCCACGTATGGCGGGGTTTCCCGTTACGGGGCCATCGCCATGGCCTCCTCACTGGACCAGATCGGTCCGGTCTCGCGGACCGTCCTCGATGCCGCCCTCCTCCAGGAGGTCATCGGCGGCTATGACAGGCGCGACTCCACCTCCATCCCCAGGCCCGTGCCGCCCCTGGCGGCCGCCGCCCGCGAGGGCATGAAGCGTGACCTGAAGGGGCTCAAGGTGGGCCTGGTCAAGGAGCTGGGAGGCGATGGCTACCAGCCAGGTGTAGAGGCCAGGTTCAACGATGGCGTCAGACTCCTGGAAGACATGGGGGCCGAGGTCGTCGAAGTGTCGTGCCCCCACTTCCCATACGCCCTGGCCGCTTATTACATCATCATGCCCTCCGAGGTCTCCTCCAACCTTGCCCGCTACGACGGCATGCGCTACGGTCTGAGGGTCATGCCCCCCGAAGGCGTTCCCCAGACGGCCGCCAACATGATGGCCGCCACCCGCGAGGCCGGTTTCGGTGACGAGGTCAAGCGCCGCATCATCCTGGGCATCTACGCCCTGTCCGCCGGCTACTACGATGCCTGGTACGGGTCGGCTCAGAAGGTGCGCACACTGATCATCCGCGACTTTGAGCAGGCGTTCAGCAAGGTAGATGTCCTGGTCTCGCCCACATCACCCACCACGGCATTCAAATTCGGAGACAAGATGGACGACCCCCTGGCCATGTACCTGAACGACGTGGCCACCATCCCGGCCAACATGGCCGGCACCCCCGCCATGTCGATCCCGGCGGGGCTGAGCGAGGACGGCCTGCCTGTCGGCTTCCAGTTCTTCGCCCCTCAGATGCGTGACGAGGTCATGTACAAGCCGGCGGCGGCCTTGGAGGCTGCTCTGGAGGAGCAGTGGGGCGGCCCGGTCTTCAAGGATCTGAAGACCCCCTGGCTGGACGGCCTGGCGGACGGATCCAACAAGTAGGCATCGGAAGGGACAGGAATCACAATGGCTGAAAAACTCATGAAGTACTCCGATGCCGTGGCCAAGTATGACCCGGTCTTCGGCCTGGAGGTCCATGTTGAGCTCTGCACCGACACCAAGCTCTTCTGCCCGGCCCACATCGAATTCGGCGGTGAGCCCAACACCCAGTTGACACCGGTGTCCCTTGGCCTGCCCGGCAGCCTGCCGGTGGTAAACAAGAGGGCCATCGACTACGCCGTCAAGCTGGGCCTGGCCCTGCACTGCCGGATCAACGAGTGGAGCCAGTTCTCCAGGAAGAACTACTTCTATCCGGACATGCCGCGGGATTATCAGATCTCCCAGTACGACAAGCCCCTGAACGGGGAGGGCTACCTGGACGTGGAACTGGACGACGGGACCATCTTCCGCGTGCCGATCGAGCGTGCCCATGTTGAGGACGACGCAGGCAAGAACACCCACGTCGGCGGGGCCGACGGCCGCATCGAAGGGGCGGATCATTCACTGGTCGACTACAACCGGGCCGGGGTGCCCCTGGTGGAGATCGTGACCAAACCCATCGAAGGGGCGGGCGCCCGCACCCCAGAGGTGGCCGGCGCCTATGTCAGTGCCATCCGGGACATCGTCCGCGCCCTGGGAATCTCCCACGCCCGCATGGAGCAGGGGAACATGCGCGCCGATGTCAACGTCTCCCTCCATTCCGGTCCGGACGCCCCGCTGGGCACCCGGTCGGAGACCAAGAACGTCAACACCTTCAAGGGCATCGAAAAAACCCTGACCTATGAGATCCGCCGCCAGGCGGCCATCCTGGAAGCAGGCGGAGAGGTCCTCCAGGAGACCCGTCACTGGGACGAATCCACCCAGACCACGGCCGGGGGGCGCGTCAAGTCGGATGCCAACGACTACCGTTACTTCCCCGATCCCGACCTGGTCATGGTCCATGTGACCCCCGAGCACATCGAGGAGCTCAGGGCCCAGATGCCGGAGATGCCCCGCGAGCGCAGGGCCCGTCTGAAGAAGGAATGGGATTTCACCGACCGGCAGATGCAGGACGCGGTGAACGCCGATGCCGTGGACCTGATCGAGGAGACCGTCAAGGCAGGAGCCAGCCCGGCCGGAGCCAGCAAGTGGTGGCTGGGCGAGATCTCCCGCGAGGCCAACTCGCGCGGTGTCAGCCTGCAGGAGCTGTCGATCACGGCCCAGGACGTGGCCGATGTGGAGCGACTGATCGCGGATGGCAAGCTCAACGACAAACTGGCCAAGCAGACAGTATCCGGGGTTCTGGCCGGTGAGGGCAAACCCGCCGAAGTCGTCGAGAAGCATGGCTATCAGGTGGTCTCGGACGATGGTGCCCTGGAGGCGGCCGTCGACCAGGCCCTCAAGGACAACCCCGATATCGTGGCCAAGCTCAAGAGCGGCAACATGAAGCCCATGGGTGCCATCATCGGCGCCGTCATGCGCGCCACCCACGGCCAGGCCGACGCCAAGGCCGTCAGCGGCCTGGTCATGCAGCGCATAGCCAGGGGCTGACCGGCCTGACCCGGACTCCCATGAATCACACAGGGGGGAAGGGTAGATTGTGGACCGCCACCGTCGGGTGGCGGTCATGGAGGTGACGAGATGTCATCAAACGTCAGGGAGAGCACCCGTAAGGATGCCGACCGTAGTCCCCGGGCCGAGGAGAGATCCCTGCCCGACCGCATCGACATACCCCACATACAGGGGGAGATGGTCCACCTGCGCCCCGCTTCCATATCGGACCTGACGCGGATGGACGAACTCGAGGCCTTCTACAATTCCACCGGTATCACCGGCAAGGGTCCCCAGGCGGAACGTGCCGTGGTCAACACCTGGGTCAAGCGTTCCGTCGCCTGGTCCAAGGGGCTGGCCTCCCGCGACTCGGGGGTCGGAGACCCTGAATCCAGGCGGACGATCGCCTGGGCCATGGTCACCGACGCCGACCAGGACCCGGAGGGGAAGGGCGATTCGGACTTCACCGACGGGATGATCGGCATGATCTTCCTGATCGACGTGGACGGGTGGTCACGGTCGGCCAGGATTCAGGTGGTGCTGGGCAAGGATTACAGGAGCAGGGGTTACTCACGCGACGCCATGCCCAGGGTCATGACCTACGGTTACGCGGCCCGGCCCGAGGGGCTGTCCCTCCACCGAATCTGGGTGGCCGTGCCTGAGAAGAACACCCGCTCCATCTCCGTGTACCAGTCCTTGGGCTTCGTCCCTTCCGGGACCTCGCGGGACGCCCTTTGGGACGAAGAGGGGGGGAAGTACCAGGATCAGATTGTCATGGACGCCCTGGTCGATGAGTATGACCCCATCCGCTCACTCAACGCCTTCGGCATGCACATCATCGAGGGGAACCCCGGAGTCTCGGCCGCCCTGGCCTCACATGGGTATGCGCAGGACGGCACCCCCCTGGCAGGGGAGAAGGAGCCGGACGCACCAGGGACCACGGCCGGGCAAGCAGGTCCTGGTCCGGTCTCTGCCCCCGGCAGGGAGACGGTGGCACCCGCCGCCCGGTCTGGCGGATCCCAACCATCGACCCCCTCACAGGAGGATGCGTCCGGCGGCGCCGGCGGAACTGCTGACGGAGACCCGACAGGATCCGCCCCATCCGATCTTCCACTCCGGCCTGTCCGGCCCGACGGTGGTGACGACGGTCGGAAGGGGGAGGAGGCCCCCGCCCACGGGAAGCTGGGTGACCAGGATGGCCCCGGAAGGCCGGAGGACGGCACGGCCCGGGGAGAACACGATGATGGCGGGACCGGTCACAAGGGACCGACCGGCTGGCCTTACGCCTCCTCGTCTGAGCACCCCGTCTCCAAGCGGGCCTGGTGGAGGAATGTGGGCCATGGGAGGAAACGTTCAATCGGAGGGGACAGATGAGCGCGGAGGATCTTGACAACTACGAAACCGAATCGGAGCTCTCCCTTTACCGGGAGTATCGTGATGTCATCAAGTTGTTCACCTATGTGGTGGAGACCGAGCGTCGCTTCTACCTGGCCAACAAGGTGGACTTCAATGTGCGCTCGGCGGGACAGGACGTCTACTTCGACGTCCAGTTGACCGATGCCTGGGTCTGGGACGTATACCGTCCCAACCGCTTCGTCAAGAACGTCAGGATCGTCACCTTCAAGGACGTCAATGTGGAAGAGGTCCAGAAGAGCGACATCGACATTCCGGAGTCCCTGCCCTGACGGATTGGTGTGGTCCTGCGGCTGAAAGGGCCTGTCCGGGTGCCAGGGGAGGGGATGGATTAGGGCGGAATCGTGTGGGAATCGTTGGCTGACGGCATGCCGTCCCGTTGACCGCTACGCTTGGTACGACCGTTTGTTTTCAGGAGGTTCACATGGGGCAGAAGCAGTCCGTAGTCGTCATCGGCGGAGGGCCCGCCGGCTTGACGGCGGCGTGGGAATTGGTCAAGGACGGCGGTGACGACCGCTACGACGTCACCGTCCTAGAAGCCACGGACACCTTCGGGGGCATATCGCGGACCGTGAAGCACAACGGCAACCGCATGGACATAGGAGGCCATCGCTTCTTCTCCAAGGACAACCGGATCATGGAATGGTGGAAGGAGGTCCTCCCCCTTCAGGGAGCCCCCTCCTACGATGACAAGAAGCTGGGCCGTCACCACGACCTGGAACCGGGAGGCCCCGACCCCGAACAGACGGACAGGGTCATGCTCAAGCGGCACCGGGTTTCCAGGATCTACTGGAACCGCCACTTCTTCGACTACCCCATATCCCTGTCGTCCAACACCTTGAAGGCCATGGGCTTCAAGGTGACGATGCAGGCCGGTTTCAGCTACTTGAAATCCGTCGTGCACAAGCTGCCCGAGGACAACCTCGAGAATTTCTACATCAACCGCTTCGGGCGCAAACTCTACTCCATGTTCTTCGAGGGATACACAGAAAAACTCTGGGGACGCCACCCGCGTGAAATCAGCGCCGATTGGGGTGCCCAGAGGGTCAAGGGGCTGAGCATCATGGGGGTCCTCAAGAACGCCTTCCTCAAGATCCTGCCCAAGAAGCGCGATTCCAGCAAGGTGGAGACCAGTCTGATCGAGGAGTTCTGGTATCCCAAGCTGGGCCCCGGCCAGCTTTGGGAGACCGTGGAAAAGAGGGATGTGGACCACGGGGTCCATGTCATCACCGGCGCCAGTGTGGTGGGTCTCAAGCAGGAGGCCGGGCGGATCGGCCAGGTCGTCTACAGGAATGCGGATGGCGGGGAGGTCACCATCCAGGCCGACCAGGTCATCTCCTCCATGCCCGTCAAGGACCTGGTCAATGCCATCAGGGAGGAGGACCCCTCCGTCCCCGAGGACATGGTCCGTGTGGCCAACGGCCTTCCCTACCGGGACTTCGTGACGGTGGGCCTGCTCATCAGGCATCTCAAGATCCGCAACACCACCGACATGAAGACCCTGGGCAACCCGCCCATCGTGCCCGACTGCTGGATTTACGTGCAGGATCCCGGTTACAAGATGGGCCGCATCCAGATTTTCAACAACTGGAGTCCTTACATGGTCAAGGACGTGGATGACACCGTCTGGATCGGTCTGGAGTACTTCTGCGAGGAGGGTGACGACTTCTGGAACCTTTCCGACAAGGAGGCCACGGATTTCGCCATAAAGGAGCTGACGCGGATGGGGCTCATCAGTGGTGCCGGCGACGTGATGGATTCACACCGCGAGCGTGTGGTCAAGGCCTACCCGGCTTATTTCGACACCTATGATCGGATGCCCGATCTGGTCAAATGGCTGGATTCCTTCGGCAATCTCTACTGCGTGGGCCGCAATGGCCAGCACCACTACAACAACCAGGACCATTCGATGGCAACATCCATGGAGGCCGTGAAGAACATCAAGGCCGGCAGGACCGACAAGTCCAACGTGTGGAACGTGAACACCGAGAAGTCCTACCACGAGGAGAAATAGTCCTTCATCTACCGACAGGCCCGGGTCCTCCGGGTCCTGTTGGGCGTATGCCCCGCCCCTGGGTGGGTTTGGAATCAGTCCTGCGGTCCTGGTGGTGCCCGGGACAGGTCGGTCCCGGGATGTGTGGTGGCACCCTGTCTGGCGAAGACCTCCATGGCGGTGTCGACGAACTCCGTCCCCTCACTCCGCGTGAGGCCCTCTTCCTGCCCATGTGCCCAGTGAATGGCGCTATATATCCCAGGCAGAGATCTTGCAGGGGAAGCCGTCGTCGGTCCGCCCTCCCCGCGACTTCTGCGCAAACATAGGTACGGGTGCCTTGGCCGGGCGTTTCATTTGCGCAAGACCATGGTCCGTTGTATCCTTGGAACAGTCCGGGCCGCTGGGAAAGCGCCGGGCATTCATGAGCGGCTACGCCGCAACTTCTCAAGCCATTCGCCTTGTTTGTATTTGGCGTGGCGGTAGGAAAGGCATTACAACAGTGGCAACCAGCCAAGATATTCATTCCATGAAGCTGCCTGAACTCAAGGAGCTGGCAAAGCAACTCGGGTTACGTGGCACTTCCACCATGCGCAAACCGGCCCTGATCGAAACCATCGAAGCCGCGCGTTCCGGTGGCGAGGCACCAGCCGGTGTCACCGTCCGAGCCCCCAAGGCCAAGCCGGCCGACCAGTCCAAGCCGGCGGCCGTCGATTCCGAAGACAAGGGGACGGAATCCGCCGGGCCCGCCAAGACCTCAACCGTTGGCAAGGACGGTGATGCAGGGAAGTCCGAGGGCGAAGGGGCCGTCGGAGATCTGTTCGAAGTCCTGGGCATCGATGAGCATTCAGCCCATAAGGACCGTCGCGCGCATAAGCTGGCGGACGACGAGTCCCCGATCATCTCGCGGAGGCGTCACCGCGGGTCGGACACCTTCTCCGGATCCCGTGGCAGCAACGACAATCATGGCGGCAGCGACAACCGCGGCAGCCAGAATCACGAACATGGCGGGGTGCGCAACCTGGATGACATCCTGGCTGCCCTGCCGACCCGAAACGACAAGCCGCGCAAGCGCTCCTACGACGACAACCGGGGCGAGGGGCGTGACTTCCGTCACAATTCCTATGAGCGCCGGGACCGCAATGATCATCGGAGCCTGCGCAACAACCGGCACGCTCCCCATGACTATGATGCACATGAGGACAGGCATGAGGATTATCCCACCGACGAGCTGGTCCCGGTCGCCGGAATCGTGGACGTCCTGGACTCCTATGCCTTCGTCCGCACTTCGGGCTACCTTCCCGGTCCCAATGATGTCTACGTTTCCATGGGCCAGGTCAAGAAGTACGGTCTGCGCAAGGGTGATGCCGTGCATGGATCCATCAGACCCCCAAGGGAAGGCGAGCGCCGCAATCAGAGGCAGAAGTTCGTCCCACTCCAGTCGATTGACACCATCAATGGGATGGCGGTGGACGAAGCCTCAGACCGCCCTCATTTCAGTAAGCTGACCCCCCTCTACCCCCAGGAACGCATGAGGATGGAGACCTCAAGCAACAACATCACCGGTCGCCTGATCGACATAGTCGCCCCGATCGGGAAGGGCCAGCGTGGCCTCATCGTCTCCCCGCCAAAGGCAGGCAAGACCCTGACCCTCCAATCCATCGCGAACTCGATCACCGCCAACAATCCGGAGGTCCACCTGATGGTCGTCCTGGTCGATGAACGCCCCGAGGAGGTCACCGACATGGAGCGCACGGTCCAGGGGGAGGTCATTTCCTCAACCTTCGACCGTCCTGCCACCGATCACACCACGGTCGCCGAGTTGGCCATCGAGCGAGCCAAGCGACTGGTGGAACTGGGCCAGGATGTCGTGGTCCTTCTGGACTCCATGACCCGTCTGGCCCGAGCGTACAACATCGCGGCTCCAGCCTCCGGACGCATTTTGTCCGGCGGTGTGGATGCACAGGCCCTTTACCCACCCAAGCGCTTCTTCGGGGCTGCCCGCAACATCGAAAACGGCGGCTCCTTGACCATCATCTCTTCGGCCCTTGTCGAGACCGGATCGAAGATGGATGAAGTCATTTTCGAAGAGTTCAAGGGTACAGGCAACATGGAGCTCAGGCTCACACGAGACCTGGCAGACAAGCGCATGTTCCCGGCCATCGATATAAATGCCTCCGGCACCCGTCGCGAGGAGCTCATCACGGCTCCGGACGAACTGGCCGTGGTCTATCGGCTGCGTCGCCTTCTGGGCGGCATGGAAACCGAGCAGGCCTATCAGACCCTGGTCCCACGGTTGAAGAAGACGGCCACCAACCGCGACTTCCTGGCCGCCATTAATCAGTCCATGCTGGGACAGAAATCATGATGCCCTGAAATCCTCCTTCAGGCAGCGACCGTCTCCCTTTCCCCTGTTCGTATCGGGGGGGGGGAGACGTTTTGTACTTTCGCCGGTTCCGGCAGAGGTTAGACTGAACCGTATGAGCGAAAACGGGATGGAAACGACGATTGACGGGGAGGTCAAGTCACCTGACCAGGTAGCTGCTTCATGCGCCCAAGAGGTCGTGGAGCTCAGATCTGCCGTTGACAACATCGATGCGGCGGTCATTCACATGCTTGCGGAGCGGTTCCGGGTGACGGACATGATTGGCGGGCTCAAAGCCAGGGCGGGGTTCGCAGCCACCGATTCACGGCGAGAATCCGATCAGGTCGCCCGCCTCCGTACATTGGCCGATGAATGCGGCCTGGATGCGGATATGGCGGAGGCTTACCTCCACCTCGTGGCTGATGCTGCCAAGCGCAATCACATCCGGTTGGCATGTGAAACCAATCAGCCGATGTGGGGCGCAGAAGGCGGATGCTGAAATCGCAAGAAAAAGGCGACCGTACCTTTATCAGGGATTGAAGGGAGTACGGTCGCCGGCTGTCGGATTTGGGGATTGAACTGTAATCCGACCTTACTCGGATAAAAAATCAAAGAAACGATGGGTCATGCCTTGCTCAGGTCCTGATCAGGGCTTTCGCAACCTGAACAGGACCCTCACTTGGCCAAATCAGATCTGCTTTCCTGTCTGCAAGGCCCTGGTTTCATTACTTCGCCTTCTGATGGCCGTGACGCCGGTCATGATGAGCAGGCCAGTCAACAGGATGACCATGCTGCCGCTTCCTCCGGTGTCGGGCAAGACACTCGAATCTGTGAATTCATAGGAGTTGTTGGTGTCATCAGGTCGATTGCACCCATTGCGGGTCCAGTGGATCGTCACGGTCACAGTGCCTGCCGGTGAGGCAGGCGTGGTGACCTGCCAGGTGCCGTCCGGCTGTTTGGTGATGTCGCTGCCGGCCATATCACCGAAGTCAACACCCGTAGGTGTTCCACGTTCAGGGAAGATGGTTCGCACGGGCCTGAGACTGTCGGTCGCGGTGCCGTCGCCCAGCTGTCCGAAGCTGTTCTGTCCCCATGCGTAGAGGTTGCCGTCAGAGCCGAGGGCCGCGGAATGGTAATCTCCTGCTGCGGCTTGTTTCCAGGTGAATCCTGCGGGTGCTCCGGTCGGCAGTTTCACCTTGACCAGGGTGTTGCTGTCGGTCTTGGTGCCGTCGCCCAGCTGCCCACAGTTGTTGAGCCCCCATGCGTAGAGGTTGCCGTCAGAGCCGAAGGCCAGGGAATGGAAAATTCCTGCTGCGGTTTGTTTCCAGGTGAATCCTGCGGGTGCATCGGCCGGCGGTTGCACCTTGACCGGCGTTGTGTTGATGTGTGTTGTTTCGGCAACGTCGTAGCTTCCCCATCTGTAGAGGTTGCCGTCCGATCCGAATGCCAGGGAGAATGCTCCTCCTGCTTCGACTCGTTTCCAGGTGAATCCTGCGGGTGCTCCGGTCGGCAGTTTCACCTTGACCAGGGTGTTCCTGTTGGTGTTGGTGCCGTCGCCCAGCTGTCCTCTTTCGTTGGCTCCCCATGCGTAGAGGTTGCCGTCCGATCCGAGGGCCAGGGAGTGACGACTTCCTGTGTCGGCTTGTTTCCAGGTGAATCCTGCGGGTGCGTCGGCCGGCGGTTGCACCTTGACCGGG
>NZ_JBANDZ010000001.1:283221-284336 GCF_037963085.1 Bifidobacterium favimelis
TGGTGCCGTCGCCCAGCTGTCCGCTTTCGTTGGCTCCCCATGCGTAGAGGTTGCCGTCCGAGCCGAAGGCCAGGGAGTGTGAATTTCCTGCTGCGGCTTGTTTCCAGGTGAATCCTGCGGGTGCGTCGGCCGGCGGTTTCACCATGACCGGCGTGGTCCTGTAGACCGCGGCGGTCGTCCAGTCGGTGCCGTCGCCCAGCTGTCCGGACATGTTTTGTCCCCATGCGTAGAGGTTGCCGTCCGAACCGAGGGCCAGGGAGTGGGCGAGTCCCGAGCGGATGCTGGAGAAACGGGTGCCATCGGGTGCTGGCGGGGTCAACGTGACCCGGTCCCCTCCTATATTCGGACCCTTCTTAGGGCTGGTGGTCCAGCGGGCTTCAGGGGTCCAGTGGGCCGTCAGGGTCAGATTCCCGGTTACGGGCTGATTGAAATCATAGGCCAGCTCCCCATCGAACCACCCGTTGAAGTGCCAGCCGCTCCTGGTCGGGTCCTGAAGAGGCCGGGTCGCCTGGTCGCCTTCAAGGACGTCCTGCTCGGCGGGGGATGGCTTTCCTCCTGCAGGGTCGAATCGTACTGTATGGGAAGGCGGGACATACTCATACTTCAGCTTCGTGGTGGTTGTCTCACCGTTCAAGGTTGAGTCCACGTCAAAGTCCACACTGCCCCGGGTGTGCGCCGGTGCAGTCACCAGCCAGGTGCCGTTTTCCTGCCTGACTGGTGCCGTCTGACTTGGAGTCTTGTCGAACCGCACGGCTGTGACCAGCACTTGGCCAAAACGTACGGTGACCGGATGGCCAATACCGTTATTGGTGACGTCAGAGGTGCCGTCGCCCAGCTGTCCGTAGACGTTGTTTCCCCATGCGTAGAGGTTGCCGTCCGAACCGAGGGCCAGGGAGTGCTTTATTGCCCCGTAGTCGGCTTGTTTCCAGGTGAATCCTGCGGGTGCTCCGTCCGGCAGTTTCGCCTTGACCGGGGTGTTGCTGCTGGTGTCGGTGCCGTCTCCCAGCTGACGGGAATCGTTGACCCCCCATGCGTAGAGGTTGCCGTCCGATCCGAGGGCCGCGGAATGGTAATCCCCTGTGGTGGCTTGTTTCCAGGTGAATCCTGCGGGTGCT
>NZ_JBANDZ010000001.1:284383-395339 GCF_037963085.1 Bifidobacterium favimelis
TCGGCCGGCGGTTGCACCTTGACCGGGGTATTGCTGCTGGTGTTGGTGCCGTCTCCCAGCTCGCCGTTGGTGTTGACCCCCCATGCGTAAAGGTTGCCGTCCGAACCGAAGGCCATCACTTGCTGCGATCCTGCTGTGGCTTGTTTCCAGGTGAATCCTGCGGGTGCTTCGGCCGGCAGTTTCACCTTGACCGGGGTCTTGCTGCTGGTGTTGGTGCCGTCTCCGAGCTGTCCTTCGCTGTTGTCTCCCCATGCGTAGAGGTTGCCGTCCGAGCCGATGGCCAGGGAGTATGAATTTCCTGCTGTGGCTTGTTTCCAGGGGAATCCGGCGGGTGCTTCGGCCGGCAGTTTCACCTTGACCGGGGTGTTCCTGTTGGTGTTGGTGCCGTCTCCCAGCTGTCCTTCGCTGTTGTCTCCCCATGCGTAGAGGTTGCCGTCCGAGCCGATGGCCAGGGAGTGTGAATTTCCTGCTGTGGCTTGTTTCCAGGTGAATCCTGCGGGTGCTCCGTCCGGCAGGTTCACCTTGACCGGAGTGGTGCTGTTGGTGTTGGTGCCGTTTCCGAAATCGCCCGAGCCGTTGACCCCCCATGCGTAGAGGTTGCCGTCCGAGCCGATGGCCAGGGTGTAATCAAATCCTGTTGCGGCTTGTTTCCAGGTGAATCCTGCGGGTGCTTCGGCCGGCAGTTTCACCTTGGTCGGGGTTATCACGGATAAGCCGGTGCTGCCGACTCCCAGCTGGGTGTTGTTGTTCTCCCCCCATGCGTAGAGGTTGCCGTCCGAGCTGAGGGCCAAGGAAGAGTTTTCGGATCCCCCCCTGACCCAGGAGAAACGGATGCCCCGCGGGGCCGGCGGAGTCACTGTGACAGAGGTTCCGCCTTCGACGGGTCCATTATCCGGTCTTATGTTCCAACCGCTGTCTTTGGTCCAGTGGGCGGTGAGGGTGCAGTCCTCCGTCACGGGCTTGTTGAAATCGTAAGCCAGATCACCGATGAACCAACCGTCGAAAAGATATCCGCTTTTGGAGGGGTTGGTGGGGGGGATGGAGGCTGGTTCCCAATCCGGTATGGATTGATCGTCCGGTTTGGGTGTGCCGCCTGCTGTGTCGAACCGTATGGTATGGCTGCCGTCTGTGCGTGTTGAGAGCGGATCCTGCCTCTTGCCTGTGGTATCGGGTGGAGTTGAAGGGTCTGTCGCTGTTCCTTGCTGCGTGAGCGGAGAGGGGGCTGCAGATTCGGGACTGGTTCCCGTAACCCTCGTGACCGGGAGATTGCCTCCTTCCTGAACGGTGGCAGGAGCTGCGGCCTTCAATTGTTCACCGGCATCGGCCGCTGCCGTTCCGGTCATGGTGCACATCCCCAGGCTGGTCAATATCGCAAGAACCGCCGTCAGTCTATGCGCGATATGCTTATCCCTCATAGAAATCCTCCCCAAAACGCCTCTCGTACTCCGGCTTCCTTCAACGGAAAGCAGGGCTACACTGCAAGAAGCCACTAAGTGGATAATAACACCGTTATAGTCATCTTTGCAATATTGTTATGTTTTCCCACTGTTATGGATCGGTGTCTGTGGGCATGTCCTGCGGTTCCGCTTTCTGCAATGGTCTGATGGGGAATCCGATTGGATATGGAAAACCGGTGGAACCAGGGTCATCTGGTTCCACCGGTCCGGTTCGGAATGGGTGAGGATTCTCCTAGAGGAGCATCAACGTCCAGGTTTCTTGACGGGTGGTTCGCCCAGACGGCTGGCGGTCACGTGTACGTCCATCTCCTCGCCGGCCCCCACGGCATTCGCGGTGTCCTCGACAAGGGTCAGATCCCCGGTCACCCGTCCAGCCTCGGCCACATCGTCCGTGGCGGTTCTGACGGCCTCCATGCCTTCGGGCGACACGGCCAAGGTGGCTGATAGAATCGGTGTTTTCATCGAGACCTTGGCTTCTGACTTGATCCGACGTAAGACGGCCAAGGCTCTGCCGGCCCAGGTCAGGAGGGAAGAATCCTGACCCTGGGCCGCCTGGCGGAAGGCTTCGGACCTGGGCCAGGCCGCCCGGTGGACGGAACCCTCGCCCTGATGCATCCACTGCCAGACCTCTTCGGTGGCGAAGGGCAGGAAGGGTGCCAGGAGACGATCCAGGGCTTCCAGGACCAGCCCCAGGGTGGTCCTTGCGCTGAGCACCTGATCACGTGCGGGCACCTTGCCCGTGGCATCGGCTGTACCGTAGGCACGGTTCTTGGACAGTTCGATGTAGTTGTCGCAGAAGTCCCAGAAGAAGGACTCGACGGTTTCCAGGGCCTTGGAATGCTCATAGTCTTCCAGGGCCCGGGTGGCCTGGTCGATCACCTGGGCAAGGCCTGCCAGGACCGCGCGGTCCAGCGGAACGGTCACATCCGCTGGGTCCCAGGTGATTCTGGCGGATTCGGTCACATGGTGGTTTCCGTCCTCCCGGCCGATGGCCAGGGCGAACTTGGTGGCATTGAGGAGTTTGACGGCCAGCCGCCGGCCGATTTTCATCTGCCCCTCATCATAGGTGGCATCCAGGCCCAGACGGGCCGAGGATGCCCAGTAGCGGACGGCATCGGCACCGTACTTCCTTATTGGTTCGTCCGGTACCACCACATTACCCTTGGACTTGCTCATCTTTTTGTGGTCAGGGTCCAGTATCCATCCCGACAGCGTGGTGTTGCTCCAGGGCAGACAACCGTTTTCAAGGTGGGCCCGATCGATGGAACTGAAGAGCCAGGTGCGGATGATGTCCTGACCCTGAGGCCGCAGGTCCATGGGGAAGGTGGCCTTGAACAGGGCCTGGTCCTCCTCCCCGGGCTCGGCCCAGTGGGTAACGATCTGGGGGGTCAGGGAGCTGGTGGCCCAGGTGTCCATGATGTCCTTTTCAGCTGTGAAGCCGCCGGGCTGGTCACGCTGGGACTCTTCGAACCCATCCGGAAGATCCACGGTGGGGTCGATCGGGAGTCGGTCTTCGGAGGGGGTGATCGGATGGGCGTAGTCGGTTTCGCCGTCCTCGGTCACCGGGTACCAGAGGGGGAAGGGGACACCGAAGAAGCGCTGGCGGGAAATCAGCCAGTCCCCATTCAAGCCTTCCACCCAGTTGTTGTAGCGTACCCGCATGAAGTCCGGATGGAAGTCGAGCTCCCTGCCCCGCTCCAGCAGTTCATCGTTGAGCTTCCTGTCGGTGCCGCCATTGCGCAGGTACCACTGACGCGAGGTGACGATTTCCAGGGGTTTGTCGCCTTTTTCGTAGAAGTTGGTCATACGCTTGGTGGGCTTTGGCTCCCCGTCCAGGTCTCCGGCCTCGCGAAGGGCGTCCACGATGATCTTGCGGGCCGAGAAGGTGGTCTTTCCAGCCGTCTCTTCGAAGATCTCCCTTCCGCCCCGGTCGGTGATCCAATCGGGCACGGTCATGGTTATCCGGCCGTTGCGCTGGATGATGGACCGTGTGGGCAGGTTCAGGTCCCGCCACCATTGGACGTCGGTCATGTCTCCGAAGGTGCAGCACATGGCGATGCCGGCCCCCTTGTCCATCTCGGCGGCAGGGTGGGCCAGGATGGGGACCTCCACCTTGAAAAGCGGGGAGTAGACCTTCTGGCCGAAGTACTTCTGGTAGCGTTCATCGTCGGGATGGGCGATCAGGGCCCCGCAGGCGGCCAGGAGCTCGGGCCTGGTCGTCTCGATGTAGATGGGGGTGCCGTCCGCGAACCGGAAGGCCACCCGGTGGTAGAAGCCGTCGTATTCGCGCGACTCCAACTCGGCCTGGGCCACGGCGGTCTGGAAGGTCACGTCCCAGAGTCCCGGGGCCTCCTTTTGGTAGGCCTCGCCCCGGGCCAGGTTGCGCAAGAAGGCCTTCTGGGCGACCCGGCGGGGATGCTCGCCGATGGTGTGGTAGGTCTGGGACCAGTCCACCGACAGGCCGAGGGACCTCCAAAGCCGTTCGAAGAGTTGTTCGTCCTCTGCGGTCAGCTGCTCGCACAGCTCTATGAAATTCTGGCGGGAAACGGGCACCTGATCCTTGGCGCTGATTTTCTTTCCATCGGTGCCCTGGAAGGGGGGCTTGAAATCGGGGTCATATTTCAGGGAGGTGTCCACCCTCACCCCGTAGTAGTTCTGAACCCGGCGCTCCGTGGGCAGCCCGTTGTCGTCCCACCCCATCGGGTAGAAGACGTCATAACCCTGCATCCGCTTGAAACGGGCTATCACGTCCGTGTGAGTGTAGGAAAAGACATGGCCCACGTGCAGGTGGCCGGAGACGGTCGGCGGGGGGGTGTCGATGGAGTACACGGCCTTGCGGTCGCGGGTGTTGCGGAAGCGGTAGACGCCGGACTCGTCCCACTGCCGGGACCATTTTTCTTCCAGCCCGTCAACGCTGACCCTGTCCGGAAGGGGGGTCAGGTTGGCTGTGACGGTTCCTTGATGTTGAGCAGACATGAACACGATTTTATTGACGAACTATGACAAGGGTCAGGCGGTGACCCCCCACACAGGCAGATAGGTGTCGACCGCGGAACCAGGCAGGCCTTCCAGTCCCTGTGCAGCCAGGATGACCGGGGTCCTGGCGTAAATCCAATCACAGGGCGACTGGGCGGAAAGATCCTTGTCGTACCGGGAGAGGCCCGCCGCATAACCGTCTTCGTCGGCGGCATCCAGGAGGGCCCTGTACGACTGCTGGACCTCGGGTTTGTCGAACCGGGCCAGGGAGGCCGGATCGGCGAAGACGGCGTTGTCCTCGTTGTCCATCATCGCGAGGGTCAACTCATATGCCTGCCCGTCTGCCATGCGGTCCCGATAGGTCGTCCCGTCGACCATCTCTGTCTTGACGGGAATGTTGACCCTGCCCAGGTCGGAGGCTATCCGCTCTCCCACCTGGGCTCCGAACGATTCATGGTAGACCAGCCGCACACCGCCGCGGTAGTACCTGTTGGTGAAGTAGGTATTCAGGGATGCAGCTTTGGCAGGGTCATGGGGGAAGGGGTTGAAGGAGGGATCGTAGGCCGGGCTGAGTCCGTTGACCGGTCCGTTCAGGGGTTTGGCGGTCCCCGACTGGAGGTCGGCCAGGGCGGTCCTGTCCACGGCGTAGCGGACTACCTCCCGGCAGCGCTGGTCTGCGAAAGGGGAGGTCGGTGTGTTGTTGATGATGAGGACCAGGTTCTTCCTGCTTGACCCGGTGGTCACTCTGAGGGCCTGCCCTGTGCCAGCTGCCGCCGTCTTCCGGGCCGAGTCGGCCTGGGTTGGAGTCAGGTCCACTGCGGCATCGAGTCTGCCCTCCTTCACGGCCCTGACCTGGTCCCCTATGGAGTTCCCATAGGAGAAGGCGACCTGGTCGCTTTTCGCAGGGTGGGGGCCCTGGTAGTGCTTGTTCCTGATGAGGGTCAGACTGCGGCCGGACTGCCAGGAGCCCACGGTGTATGGTCCGGAGCCTGCCGAGGATGAGGAGTAGTCGATGCCGGCCCTGCTGTTGTAGACGATGCCGGCCCGGCCGTAGAGGGCCCGGGTGAGGTGGGCATCGGGTGTGCTCAGGTGGATGACCAGGGTGTAGGGATCGGGGTTGGTCACCTGGCTCAGGTGGTCCAGGCCGTGGTAGCCCGGGGTCTTCTTCTTGACGGTCTGTTCCAGGGACCAGAGGACATCCTGTGATTGCAGGTCGCTGCCGTCGGAGAACCTGGCCCCCCGGCGCAGGTGGAAGGTGTAAGTCAGCCTGTCGGCCGAAAGATCCCATTTGCTGGCCAGACCTGGTTCAGGCAGGCCCTTGTCCCCGGGGGTGGTGACCGTCTCGTAGACATTGCCCAAGAGGGCCTGTTCCACCTCCTGTCCGGCTTCATTGCGGATGTCCAGAGAGGCGGGGGCCTGCCTGAGACCGATCCTGACCGAGGTCTCCCCCCTCAAGCCCGGTCCACCCCCCGGCCTGCCGCCGGTGACGTAGGGCCAGGCCAGGTAGGCGCCAGCCGTCAGGACGGCCAGGGCCACCAAGAAGATCAGGGCCGACTTGAGGCTGCTTCTCTTGTGCTTTGGCATGTCTTCGATTCTAGTGGGGGTCTGCGGCCGGGCCACTGCGTGGTGATCAACCCAGCGTACCGGCGCTTGGACAGGAAGCCGCCAGGGGGCAGCTTCCGCAGTCGGGCCGGCGGGCATGGCAGGTCTGCCGGCCATGGAAGATGAGACGGTGAGACAGATCGGTCCAGTCTTCGGGAGGGAAGCAGTCGCAGATTTCGTGCTCGATCCTCACCGGGTCCGGATGGGTGGTCCTCCAGTCGGTCCTCCAGCGCAGCCGGCCAGTGACCCGGATCACATGTGTATCAACCGGGAAACCCGGGATACCGAAGGCGTTGCCCAGGACCACATTGGCCGTCTTCCGCCCCACTCCGGGCAGGCTTGTCAGTTCATCCATCGTCTGGGGGACCCGACCGTCGAAATCCTCCGTCAACATCTGGGAGAGCCCCAGGAGGTGGGCCGCCTTGGCATGGTAGAAACCCACGGGGTGGATGATGCCCTCCAGGCGGGATGGGTCGGCACGGGCCATGGAGCCCGGATCGGGGTAGATGGCGAAGAGTTCGGGTGTGACCGAATTGACCCGTTTGTCAGTGGTCTGGGCGCTCAGAACGGTCGCTACCAGTAGTTCGAATGGGTTGTGGAAGTGCAGTGCACAGTAGACATCGGGGTACATCTCGCAGAGGATGGCATACTCCTCATGCATCCTGGCCACTCGCCGGGCCTTGCTCTCCTTGCTCGCCGCCATCGCCGTCTCCCTCCGCCTGGGCGCCCCCGTTGGTCTGGGGCGGATCGAACCGATAGCCCACGTTTCGTACGGTGCCTATCAGGTGTTCGTACTCGCCGCCCAGCTTGGCCCTCAGGCGGCGGATGTGGACATCCACCGTCCTTGTTCCGCCATAGTAGTCATATCCCCACACCTCCTGGAGGAGCTGGGCCCGGGTGAACACCCTGCCGGGGTGCTGGACCAGGTATTTGAGGAGCTCGAATTCCTTGTAGGCCAGATCGATGGGCTGGCCGTGCAGACGTGCCGTGTAACCCTTGGTGTCCACGATCAGATCCCCCGACCTGATCAATCCCGATGAGGCATCATCGCCCGAGGAGGCTGTCTCGGGCAGGAACGCGGGCAATGCCTTACGCTGGTCCACCAGACGCAGGCGGGCCTCCACTTCGGCGGGGGACGCGGTCTGGACAACCATGTCGGCCATCCCCCACTGGGCGTTGACCACTGTGAATCCGCCCTCGCTCATGACCAGGATGATGGGGGTCGAAAGGCCGGAGGCCCGGATGAGGTTGCAGATGGTCTTGGCGTTGGCCAGGTCGTCGCAGGCATCGACGAAAAGAATGGTGTCCTCGGGCATCTTGACCAAGGAGGCCGCATCCAGGGGGAGCACACGTACCCGGTGGGACAGCAGGGTGAGCGCGGGCAGGACGCTAGCCGGATCCCTGGCGAACGTCATCAGCGTCAGATCGGTCATTCCGAACCCCCTTCCACGCCTGCGGCTCCACCTACTTACCATATGCCTACGTCCCGGCCGATAGGGAACATTGTACAATCGGCCGGGTCCGCCGGGCCTGCAGACGGCTCATGGACCTGCCCACAGCTTGTCTGAGGCACCCGACAGGGTACATTGATAAGAGGTCCCACGAAGCAGGAGGAAAATCGTGCCAGACAGTGTGAAACCCGGAAGCGAACAGACCCGGATCAAGCAGGCGGGAGCGACCGGGGCCCTCGTGCAGGTGTTCTGCTACATTCTCCTGGCCCTCCCCGCCCTGCTCACCATGGGTCCCCTCTCCGGGCTGGGCGGTCTGTGGACCTATGTGATCGAGGGGGTCCTCCTCCTGGCCGCCGTCCTGGTCTGGTGGCCCTTCTCCGCACCCGGTGCCAAGGACCTGCCTGACAGGGTCATCTGTGGACTGTTGGGTGTGGCCGCCCTGGTCTCCTCATACGTGATGCAATATGGCCGAATCAACGCCCTCCGCGACGGAACCCTCACGGGGGGATCGGGCTGGGAGGCCCTGCGGGGTTGGCTCGAGGCGGCGGCGGGACTTCTTGCGATTCTGGCGGTGGTCATGTTCCTCAGGCAGATGGCCAGGGTCAACCATCGCACGCAGGTCATCAGAGGCCTGTCGTTGACGGCCTTCGGCGGATTGGCCTGCATCTGCGCGGCCGGTTGGACCTTCCTGCCCTGGCTGGCGGCCGCCTCCGTCACAGTGGTGGGGGAGGGGAAGGGCCTCATCCTGGCCCTGACCCTCCTGGTGGCCCTGGCGGTCGTCGTCGCCCTGGGCTGGTCGGGCGTCCAGTGGGTCCGGCAGGCGGCGGCCTCCGGACAGCCGGCGGCTGCCAGGACCTTCGGTCTGGCCCTCCTGCCCGTCATGCTCAGTGGGGCCGTCATCGTCCTGACCCTCTTCGTCCTGCACTTCGTGATCTGATACCTCTTACCTGGCACCGGCAGGACCGCCGATGACGGCAGATTCCCTGCTTTCAGAGGATGTCCGGCATGAGGCCCAGGTGGTCCAGGAGTATCTGGGTCCCAAGGGCTATGAGAAGGATGCCTCCGGCAATCTGTGCCGGCCGGCGCCAGCGGGAACCGAAGACGTTGCCGATGCGCAGGCCCAGCATGGAGGCCAGGGCCGTGACCACCCCGATGACCGATGCCGCAAGCCAGATGTTGGCCCCCATGAGACCCAGACTGGCCCCGACACCGAAAGCGTCGATGCTGGTGGCGATGGACAGGGGGAGCATCTTCTTCCAGGAGAAGGGGCCGTCGGGCGTCTCCCTTCTCGGCCCTGGGGCCGGACCGATGCATTCAGACCCGTTTTTGCGGGCTGACCCATCCTGGGAGGGGTCTGTCTGAGTGTCCACCCCTGCCGACCTGTCCACAGCCTGGCCTTGGGGGTCGTCCTCTTTGCCGTAGACGGCCTCCCGGATCATGTTGGCCCCGATGAAGAAGAGGAGGCCGAAGATGATCCAGTGGTCCACGGCCGCCACATAGTCCTGGAAGAGGGAGGCCGTGTAATAGCCCAGAATGGGGAATAGGGCCTGGAAGCCGCCGAACCAGATGCCGACCAGCCAGTGATGGCGGACCTTCACGTTCCTGACGGACATCCCCTTGCCTATGGAGACGGCGAAGGCGTCAGCGGATACGCCCAATGAAATGAGCAAGAGTCTGAAGAGCACAGCAGTCCTCGTATGTTCATCCCCTGTCGGGGGATGGGCCTCGACGAGGTCTCACAGGACCTGCCTACGCCTCGGGTGCGTCGACAGCGGAACTGCCGGAAAATCTCCCGGCTTTGAATTCCTTGAATGCTGTTCACATGCCGCGCGTACGGAATTGAATCTTCAGCTTATAACCTATCCGTTCAGGATGCAAGGGCGGAATGGACGGCATCCTCACTTGCCCGAGTACGTAACCGCCTGGAGCTTGCCGTTCTGGTACCTGGCCATATAGACGTCCCTCACGCTGGATATGCCCTGCTCCTTGAGCTTGCGGTCCAGCCAGTCGGTGTCACGTCCCATCAGGTCGAGCACGTTGGAGCTGGGGCGGCCATCCACGATCACCGGGTAGCGCACGTCTTTCTCCTCGTTGGAGATCACGGTCAGACTTCCGTTCTGCTCCACGATTCCCCGCTTGACGTCTGCGATGTCGCTGACCCCCTTGGTGCGCAGTTTGAAGTCGACCTCCTTTGCCGTCAGATTGACCTTGAGGCAGTTCTGCACCAGGAGCTTGCCGTCCTTGATGATGGTCACGGGCTCCCCGTCTATGTACTTGCCGATGACCCTGACGTGCGTCTTGGCATAACGAATCGTCAGGATCAGCGCAGCCCACATGAGCAGGATGACGATGTACTGGGCCATTGAAATTGAATTGCTGTAGATCACCCCTCCGATGATGCCGCCCAAAACGTAGTTCTGAAGCTGGTCCATGGCCGATGTGGGGGCCAGATTCCCCTTGCCTGTGAAGTTTATGAGCAGGGTGATGAAGATGAGCCCGACAATCAGTTTGAGGGCCACGTTCACATAGAAGTCGATTTCCATGGGTTCACTCTCCGATCACTTTTACATCTGGTTTGTACAGGTCGGCTTTCTCCAGCAGAAATTCCGATCCTGAACCGTTGAAGATCAGCTTGTAATAGCCTCTTGGGGTCTTGATGATCATGTCCGTATTGCGGGATGTGTCGTTGATGCTGATGTCCTGGGGCTTGATGTCCAGCTTGGCGGCGGACTTCTCGATGACCACCGTCAGCTGGCCGCTTTGGACGCTGGCCGTGCGCATGTTGGTGAAGTCGCTGTACTGGATGGCGGCCGCCAGCAGGAGGAGGGTGCCCAGAATGATGGACAGGTCCTTGTATTTGCGGTCCCACCTGTGCCGGAAGAACATGAATATGAAGAAGAGGAAGCCCAGCGCCAGGATGACGACGGTCACGATCCTGACCAGTTTCCAGTTCGTCTGCCCCCCGTTGAGGTAATTGTATGTGTAAAAGGTCATGTGCGCTCCTCGCCCCTTGAGGCATCTTTCACTGATACGAGTCTAGGAGGAGGGCGGCGAATTCCGGTGGATTTGGTGGAGAGGCGTCGCGGGCGGGGCCGTGGTGGTTTGCGTCGGTGCGTGAATGCCTGCCGGCCTGCCCTGGTCATGGAAAAGCCCGGGGCCACGTGCGGGCGCATGGCGCAGACGTGGACCCGGGCCCCTGCCCCGATCAGGCCTGGGAGGCCAGGCGCTCGCGGGCAGCCTTGATCTGCCTCTCGGCCTCGGCCGCATCTGTCCAGTAGTCGCCGGGCTTGACTTCCTTGCCCGGCTCCAGGGCCTTGTACTGCTCGAAGAAGTGCTTGATTTCGGCCTTGTGATACTCGGAGACGTCATTCACGTCCTTGATGTCGTCGAAACGGACATCGGCAGGAACGCACAGGACCTTGTCATCGCCGCCGGCCTCGTCGACCATGTGGTAGAGGCCCACGGCGCGGCACTCGATCACGCAGCCGGGGAAGACGGAATTCGGGATCATGACCAGGGCGTCCAGGGGGTCTCCGTCCTCGCCCAGGGTGTTCTCGATGTATCCGTAATCGTCCGGATAGCCCATGGAGGTGAAGAGGGTGCGGTCCAGCTTGATGCGCCCGCTCTCGTGGTCCACCTCGTACTTGTTCCTTGACCCCCTGGGGATCTCGACGACAACATCGAATGTATCTGCCATTGCTGTTCTCCTTTGCTTGGCCCGGCCACGTGGGGAGGGCTCTTTGCATGTATCGGGCCGCCGCCGGCAACCGCTAAACCAAGCTTAGCTGTGGCAAGGCACAAGCAGCCGTCATCGGGGTGATGTGGACGGATGTGGCGGTGACAGGGTGCGCCCAGCACGCTATTGTTGGATTCACGGCCTTTTCTTGGGCCCTGCCGCCAGCGCCTGTATGGGCCCCGGTTGCCTGCGTGGGACCTGGCTCTGTGGAGGTCCGGGCCGCGCGTCGGGGCCGTAGGAGGATGCCGCCACGACGGTCGGGGATTGCCGGGGTGTGTGGTCATGGGTCGGGCCGTCTGCCGGCCCCGTCACGAGGTGGATTGCCTTCTCATTCGACCACAATTCCAGGTCGGTATCCCTTTCCGGGCGGCCATCGGGCATCCTGGCCCTATGACGAAGAAGAATGAAGATCGCCGTGGTGGTCGCGCCCGTACGCCGCCGTCACCGTCCAGGTGGCCAGGTATCCCAGGCCGCCGATTCGTAGGGGAGGAAGGAGTCGCATGCGCACAGACAGGGTTCCGGATGCGGCCGAAGACGCGGCGGGGGGAGCAGACACCGGCGGTCGTCCGGCCGTTGCACCCGCCCCCTCTGGCCCGGTCTCAGGTGGGGGTGGAAGGATTGCGGCGGTCATCGTGGCTTTTGCGGTCCTGGCCCTCCTCCTGGCCGGTCTGGGTGGTTTCGCCTGGTGGAGGTACAGAGAGGGGCGCCTGCATGATCAGGCCCTCTCCTCGTGCAAGAGGGAGTCCCGGTTGGCCGCCTCGGAGTTGGACAAGCTGGAGCAGACCATGACGGGTCGTCGTCAGCTGGCCGATATCGGCAGAAATGAGGTCGAAAAGTCCTCCACCATCGACGATTTCCGGGTCGCGCTCAAGCAGGCCGAAGATGCGGTTCATGAGGTCCCCTCCTGCCTGGGGGACGATTCCAGAAAGACCCTGGACGAAGCCGCTTCTGCCTCTCTCCGGGCTGCTAAGGCTTATGAGGACCGGAACCAGGCCCTGGAGTCGACGGCCAGGACCTTGATAGCCTCACGTGACGCGAAGATTCTGGACGATGCCAGAAAGGCCCTGTCTTCACAGAGGGAGAGGGCTTCGAGCCTCCTGTCGGACTCGGCGGGGAAGGTGGCCGACGAGACCACCCGTGATGCCCTGCGTGAGGCAATCGACAGGGCCGGGAGGATGGATTCCGGGAGTCTTGCTGACTGCAAGGCGGAGGGTGACTCCCTGTCGAAGGCCATGGATGCGGTGAATGCGTCCATGCGGGCCAGGGCCGAAGCCGATGCGGCAGGAGGGCGGCCGTCGGACGGATCGAAAGATGGCCATGCCAACGTGCGCGCCCCGTCACTTCCCCCGCGTAGGCAGAACGTCAATCCCCCCAGGAAACAGGCCCCCGCGCAGAATGACGGGGGAGACGAATCCTGGAGAGAAAAGTTGAAAGGCAACGTTTCAAACGGGGGCAAGCCTGTTTGTAAGAAGGGCGAGGCCTGTGGGATTGGCTGATGTGGTGATGTGAAGAATGTGCCGGCCGGGGCGGTCTGGTTTGGTCGCTTGCCCGCCCCGTCCGGTTTAGTTGGGCGGCCGCCCCTTGCGGGGTGGTCCGTCCCTTACATGGTAAGGGAAAAAAGAAGATGAGGAAAATCAAATGGAAGGGCCTGGCGGCCGCTGCCGCGGCCGTGGCGACCTTGACCGTCCCGCTGGTTCCGGCCTGGGCCGGCGGCGGGGGCGGCAACGGCGGCGACAACCACAGCGGGGAGCATTCGGGCCTGTTCGCCCAGTCGTGGGCCTATCGTGACAACAACGACGGCGGTTTCGGGGGCCCCACCCGCGAGGCGGTCCTGGCGGCGGCCGCCGCCATGGGAGTGACCATGGGGTCCGGCGCTTCGGCGTGGAAGACGGCCGACGAGGCCACCGCCGAAGCCAACCAAAATTGCCTGGCCCGTTTCGACGAGGCCCATGCCGATCAGAGGGGCGAGGGCAAGTGCCGCATGGTGGCCGTGGGCATGGTCACCACCCCCGGCAAGGTCTACCAGGGCCTGGACCGGGCGATTCATGACATCTGGATGGGCCATTGGAGGGATACGGTCGCCGGGAGGAGTTTCAGTAACAACGGGGCTGAATACGTCACAGCCGACATCTTCCAGGATCAGCCCGGCGCTTCGGTCGATATGATCGCGGACCAGTACGCCGGCGACGAGAATCATGGTTCGATTGTGGTGATCATGCTGAACCAGTATGAACCCCGGCCCGGCACCTATGCCCTGACGGTTTCGACCGATCAAGTGACTCCCGGCCCGTTGAAGGTGGGTTCGACGGCCGCCGTGCAGGACCTGGTCCATGCCGGCGGCCATGGCGGCGCAATCCGGGAGGACCTGGATGCGGTCGCCGTACTCCATCGCGAGGGGCGGGCCGAAGGATATGTGAAGGCGGCCCAGGCCGTGAAGCGGTTCCGGATGAAGAATCAGGGCGACACCGAGGTGTCGTTCACGCCGGCAGAGTTGGGGGTGGGGTACTGGCTGGAGGGGACCTATTGGTTCGACGTGCAGGTGCCCAAGCAGGGTCGCATGGAGGGTGCGGTGGACACCCCGGACCGTGACCCGCGCGAAACCTTCACCGTCTCCTCGGTCCCGCCCCCACCTCCGGTGAAGAGGATCCAGAAGGGCACCTCCGCCGATGGGATGGTCAACCACACGGTCATCACAACGGGAACGGGCCTGGGTGGCTATGAATTGCACATGCGCGATTCGATCGATCCGCATGGTGTGGGCTACAAGGTGGAGAACCTGCAGGTCAAGGACACGACCGAGGATCGGGACCTGTCCGGCGAGTTCGTCCTGGCCTGGGACAGTGCGGCCCATCTGGTGACCGCAGACCGCGCCCCTGACAGGGGGGCGATGCCCCTGGAGCATGTGTACGAGTTCTCCTTCGATGTGAAGGTGTCCAAACCGGACTTCTCGAAGGTCACGGACCATGCCTCCGTGGTTTGGAACCACAACCCATCCGTGGAGACCGGTGCCAGGGAATTCCCCACCTGGCGTCCCCAACCGGACAAGTCCTGGATCAGGCGGGACCCGGAGTCGGACAGGTGGGAGGCCGTCATCGACCCCTCCCGCACCAACGCCACCGGCGCGGATAACCGCGTGTTCCTGGACGGGGACAGGGTGGGGTCGGTGGTCAACGCGACCCTGCCGGCCCACCTGGTCCAGTCCCCGGCCAGGTTCGAGATCAAGGACGACTGGACCCGGGCCTCATACATATTCAAGGCGGATCCGGCCGCCGACATGCACGTCTACCAGGCGGAGGCAGGCACGGACCGGTGGTCCTCGGTCAGCGACATCGTCAGCCGTGGCCGCGACGTGACCGGCATGTTCGACATCGAAGTGACAGACGGTGTGGCCGTGGCCCGGGCCAAACCCGACTACCTGACCGGGCTGAAGGGGATGGCGACCCCCCTACAGGTGACCCTTTTGATTCCGGGCACAGTGGATTTCGCCCGCGGCAAGGGTGCATCCCAAGTCAGGCGGGATCACGGGGTCCAGCCCGGCGGGGAATTGACCTTCTGCACGGCCGCTCCCACCGGTCGTGAGGTCTCCGTAGACCCGCCGCGCCAACCTGACCCCCTGGTCGCCCCCCTGCCGACCGGTGCCCCATCCTTCCGGGAATCAGTCGGCAGGGACACTGCCATCGGCCAGGCCTCCAGGGGAAAGGTCCATGCCGAGCAACCGGTGCTCAGGGATGCCATCGGCATGCACCCCGGCATCGCTGCCGGACTGCCTGCCATGCGCGGGGGCGGGGTCCTGCTCAACAGGGGGAGTGAGACGGTCAACGCCCAGGAAATCGGCACCAATGAGCCGAAGATCTGCGGTTATGTGCCTCCGGTGAAGAAGGATGTCGTCTCGGAGGCCAGCCAGGGTGGAGACCAGGGCAGCGTGGACGGGAAGGTGGTCTACCCCGGTCAGAGGGTCGAATACCAGCTGACAACGCAGCCCAGGCTCCCCATCGGCCTGGCCTATGACGTGAAGTCCGTGAAATTCACCGACCGGTTCGACCGTTATCTGAACGTGGACAAGCAGACCTTGGAGTTGATGGACCTGGGCACCGGTAGTGTCATCCCCAAGACCCGGTATGCCACTGTCTGGGATGACAAAGCGCACATGGTGCAGGTCGTCATCACTGACAAGGACCTGATGGGCCAGTGGAAGGCCGCCGCAAACCCCCGCATCCAAATGAGGTTCGAAGGCATGGTCAGTCAGGATGCACCTGTGGACCACAAGGTCGGCAACCGTTGGATGCTGACGGTCAACAACAGCCTGACGCCCAGCAACGAGGTGATCAACATGCCCTCGAAACCGGAGCCGGTCAAGCAGGATGTGAGCTCAAAGGACCGGTCCGTCAGCATCGACGGCAGGACCCTTCTCCTGGGTGATACCGGCGTCTACAGGGTCACCCTCGACGCAAGGCAGACAGACAACGCATACAAGGTCTGGAAGCTGGGGATCGTGGATGACTTCGAAGAGGAGTACCTGGCCGTCGATCCCGCAAAGATAGAGGTGCAGGGTTCCGACGGCAGGGACTACACCCAGGCCTTCAACATCCAGATCCTGGACGGCGTCGCATACGCCTTCGCCAAAAGGGTGGACACGAAGGTCCCCGCGACCGGGGAGATCGTCAAGGGCGACCCGCAGCCCGGGGATTTGAGGGCCTATGCTTCCTCGGACAGGTACGACCCCCTGGGCGACCCGGCCATTGACCAGGGCCTGTTGGGCCGTACCTACGACCTCGTGCTCCCCTACAGGGTGGTCAAGGTAAGGGATGGCCACACTGTGAAAAACACAGCCACACAGATCACCGACGATGTCAGGAGGGACACCAACCAGGTGTCCAACCCGTTGAAGCCGCTCAATCCCGCCAAGGATGTGGTGATTGAGGTGGGCGGCGGCTCCCTGGCTGGCAGGAGTGTCTACCTGGATGGCTTCTTCCTCTACCAGCTTGACAGCAGCATCCTGCCGGCGGGGCGTGCCTACCCCAAGACAGACAGATGGCTGGTCGAAGACCGGTTGGAGACATCCGTCGACCATTTCACAGGCCAGTGGGCCGTCTATGCCACTCGTGACCTCTACCGGGAGGGCAGGCTTCTGGCGGCACAGGGAGAACGGTTGGCAGGCTCCGGGTACGACTCCTCCAGGTTCGGCGGCCCCTTGTTCACCATGGATCGGGACTCATCCGGACGGGTGTCAATCCTGGCCACGGATGCATACCTGGCGTTGGTATCCGCTTCCGGGGATCGGGAGGCCGGTTGGCGGGCCTACCTGCAATGCAGGCGCCTCAGGGCCGTCGACCGCCAGGAGAACAGGTTCACTGAGTACTACAACGACAAGGTCACCCCATCCAACCTGGTGTGGACCCGGACCCCGGATATGACCCCCCGCCTGCACATCGAAAAATTCGATACCAAGTCAGGCTTCCCGGAGGGCGACCGTGATGAGCCTGGGCAGGCCCTGGCCGTCAACGGCGAGGTGGATATCACCTTCCGGATAAGCAACAGATCCGGTTCCGACCCCGATAAGGGTCAAGGTCCGGTCTTCCGGGCCAAGGACCTGCGGTTGGAGGACATCACGGTGGCCGGCGGCGGGAGGGTCACCGACATTCGCTACCCCCAGGGATGGGAGGACCTGGTCCTCGAGCCCGGAGGCCAGGTGGATGTCCACGGGATCTTGCGCAATGTTACAGGTCACCACACCGATCGGGCCAAGGTTACAGGGGTCCCGCTGACTCCCTGTCCCACACCGAGTACGGACCCCTTCGGGACCGGACGGCCCGGGGGCGATCCTGCCAGGCCACCGGTCCCGGCTGGGTCGGCAGGTAAGGGTGCGGATGATCGCGACCTCTGCCGGGATGCCCCGGTCGAGTCCAACACGGATGACTGGAACGGCCTCAGGCCCGAGTCCAAGCCTGTTCGCCCGCTTCTGTCCAAGACGGGCGGCGATCTCCTGCCGATCCTTCTCATCGGCCTGGGCGCTTTGATATCAGGGGCTGTTGCCCTGCTGGCCCGATTTCGAGATAGGAGGGGAAGGGCCTATTTCCTTGAGAACTATGCTGAACCGGCCTTGCGCTTGGCCTTGCATAAGGAGGGAGATGTGAATGCCTCCATCTGACGGTCATCCGTGAGACTGGGTCTTCGTCAGGTCTGCCAGCCTGGTTCGCTTGCAGGCCTGACTCCGGACCCGTCGATCCTCAAGCGCCGGCCAGTGATCGGCCGGGCCGACCGACTGGCCATCTTCCTGTGCCGGAGGCAAAACAAAAAGCCCGGGATTCGTTGGAATCCCGGGCCATCTGGTAGCGGGGTCAGGATTTGAACCTGAGACCTCTGGGTTATGAGCCCAGCGAGCTACCGAACTGCTCCACCCCGCGTCGGCTGTCTGTGACAGCGCTCTCCATATTACTGGTTCCCCTGCTCTTGTCAAATGATGCCGGTGTCTCTGCCGGTGGAAGAATCGGTGGGACGGCCCGGAAGCCCGGGGTGGTCCTTTCCCCTTGGGCGGCCGCCGGGCCATAATGGTCACATGCCCATCACCATCCCCTCCGGGCTCCCGGCCCGGTCCATCCTTGACTCCGAGCGCATCTTCGCCCTCGAGACCCACGAGGCCGAGGACCAGGAGGTCAGGCCCCTCAGGTTGGTCATCCTCAACCTCATGCCCAAGAAGATTGAGACGGAGACCCAGCTCCTCCGCCTCATCTCCAAGTCCCCCCTCCAGGTGGAGGTGGACTTCATGAAGGTGTCGAGCCACGAGGCGGTCCATACCAGCCGGGATCACCTGGTCAAGTTCTACGAGACCCTGGATGCCTTCGAGGAAAATTATTATGACGGCCTGGTCGTCACCGGGGCCCCTGTGGAGCAGATGCCCTTCGAAGAGGTGGACTACTGGGACGAACTGACCAAGATACTGGACTGGGCCGCCACACACGTCTTCTCGACCATGTACCTGTGTTGGGGGGCCATGGCGGGCCTCTACCACGGATACGGCATCCACAAGCGGTCCCTGGAGCGCAAGCTCTTCGGTGTGTTCCCCCAATACCTCCAGGACGAGTACTGCTTCATCACCAACGGCTTCGACGAGATAGCCCTTCAGCCGCACTCCCGCCTGGCCGGGGTGGATGAAGGGGAGGTCCGGGCGAACCCCCGCCTCCAGATCCTGACCTGGGGCCCGCAGTCCGGCCCCGGTCTCATAGCCAGCCAGGACTTCTCGGAGATCTTCGCCCTGGGCCATTGGGAGTATGACAAGTACACCCTGGCCCAGGAGTACCGCCGCGACCTGGACAAGGGCCTGACCAACGTCCCCTTCCCCCACAACTATTTTCCCCATGACGACCCCTCGCTGGAACCCGTCTTCTCCTGGAGGGCCCATGCCAACCTCCTGTGGCGCAACTGGCTCAACTGGGTCTACGAGACCACCCCCTACGACCTGGCACGGGTGCCTGGCCTCAGGGCAAGTGGTCAGTTGGGGACGGACCGGTCCATCCGCCATGAGCCCGGTCCGCCCAGGAGGGACGGGTTCGTCCCGCTGAAGGCGGATGGATACGGTCTGATACGCGGGAGATGACCGTAAGGCGTGGCGGGGGTGCCCAGGCCTGGTGAAACGCCGACGAAGGCCGCAAGATTGTGCCCTTTGCCCCTGTTGGATTTACGAGAAATTTCGAATGAGGGTATCTTTATTCGTCGGCACTGCGCTGGCCTGACCCCAGCAAGGGGGCGGCCGACGGCAGGGTGCCAGACACGGTGTCGGCAGTCGTCCGGCCCATGGACCTTCCAGTGGATGCCCCCAGGGGCTGCCAACGTATCCATGGCCTGTCGCCCGGCTGCCGGATGTCGTCATGGTCATGCTGCCGTTTGGTTTGCCGATAACGGTACACTGCCTATTACAAGGTACGTGATGGCCGTATTCAAGGCTATAGTGGTCGCTGGTTATCGTTTCAGGAGGCGATAGATGTTAGAGGCAATAGGAGGCGGGGCGCTCATTGCGGCTGAATCAGGGCCGGAGCTTCCTTCCATCAATGACTTCCTGCCTCCCGAAATACTCTTCCAGGGGACCCCCTTCGCCATGAACCGCATCATTCTGGTCCGTGTCGTGGCGACGGTCATTCTTCTGTTGGTCCTGGGCATCACGGCCGCCCGGGCCAAGCTGATTCCCTCCCGTTGGCAGGGGGCCGTCGAATGGGTCATCGAGTTCGTGCGTGATTCGATCGTCTACGACACCCTGGGCGAGGAGCGCGGCAGGCGGTATGTCCCCATGATCGCCACCATCTTCTTCAGCGTCTTGGTCTTCAACCTCTGCGGTGTGATCCCCGGCATGAACATAGCGGCCACGGCCACCGTCACCATGCCCCTCTTCTTCGCCATCTGGAGCTTCTTCGGATACATGTCCGCCGGCATCCGCGAGCAGGGTTGGGTCGGGTACTTCAAGTCCGAGCTCTTCCCGGCAGGGGTCCCGTGGCCCCTTTACATCATCCTGACCCCCATCCAGCTCTTCGAGATGATCATCGTCAAGCCGGCCTCGCTGACCATCCGACTGTTCGCCAATATGATAGCCGGCCACCTCCTGGTCGCCGTGACCCTGGCCTTCACCCAGTTCTACATCTTTGAAGCGGCCAACAAGCTCATGGCCGTGGCCGGTGTGGCCTGGTTCGCCCTTGGGTTCACCCTGACCTGCTTCGAGATCTTCGTTGCTGCCCTGCAAGCCTACATATTCGCCATCCTGACGACCGTGTACATCGGCATGAGCTACCCTGAGGAGGACTAGACCCTGGCCGGAGGGGTTTCAACGCTTCCGACCGGCGCGTTGCGGTTCGTCCGCAGGCCAGTGCAAACAGAATTTCGCGGTCCCGGTGGCAGACAATCGGGAACGCGCTACAATCCAACAACCGGCAACGGTCTAGGAAAGGAAAATAAATGGATATCATCACCCTTGCTGCGGTCTCCGGGAATCTGAGCATTCTGGGATACGGCATCGCCGCCCTGGGCCCCGCACTTGCTCTGGGCATCGCCGTGGGCAAGACCGTGGAGAGCATGGCCCGGCAGCCCGAAATCCGCGGGTACCTCCGTACCACCATGCTGATCGGCCTGGCCCTGATCGAGGTGCTGGCCCTGCTCGGCTTCGTGGCCCTGCTCATCATCAAGTAAAGCCGGCCGTTCCGATTGGACGCCGACAGTAAGGCTGAAGTCGTGATTTTGAAAAGGGAAAGGAGGAGCCGATGAATCCGGTGGCTGCAGACGGAATACAGCTGTTCATACCCCCGATTTACGATATCGTATGGTCCCTGGTTATCCTGATCATCCTCGCGGTCTTCTTCTACAAGTTCTTCATGCCCAAGTTCCAGGCGATTTTCGACGAGCGAGCGGCGAAGATTCAAGGCAACATCGACAAGGCCAAGAAGGCCAAGGAAGATGCGGACAAGGCCAAGAAGTCCTACGAGGACCAACTGGGCAAGGCCAGGCTGGAGGCATCGCAGATCCGTGACGACGCCAGGGCCGAGGCCTCCAGGATAGTGTCCGATGCCCGGACCAGGGCCGAGTCCGAAGCCAACCAGATCACAGAGAACGCGCAGCGGTCGATCAAGTCCCAGCAGCAGCAGGCCCTGGTCAGTCTGAAGGGCGAGGTGGGCACCCTGGCCACCGCCCTGGCGGGCAAGATCCTGGGTTCGCAGCTGCAGAGCGATGCCGTGCAGTCATCCATGATCGACTCGATCATCGCCGACAGTGAGGGCGATGACGGTTCGGCCAACGATGATCAAGCTGGGAAGTAAGGGAAGGCCGACGGCCGGATCTGACGGCCGTCGCCGGACCCCAGGAAGGAAGGGGAGGTGACATGCGAGGCGAGACTTCGCTGAACTCCGACAGGGAGACCCGCGAGAAGTTCGCTTCCCGGCTCAAGGCCAAGAAGGAAGGCGCCCTGCGCGTGGCCACGGAGCTCTATGACTTCGTGGCCCTCCTCGACGAGAATCCCAGACTGGAAAGGGCTCTGACCGAACCCTCCCGTTCCGCGCAGGACAAGGGCCATCTGGTCGATGCCCTCCTGGAGGGGCAGGCTGACCCGCTGACCGTCGACATCCTCAAGGATCTGGCAGGCCGGGACTGGAGCAAGGTGTGCCACATCGCCAACGCGGTGGAGGACCTGTCGGTCGATGCCGCGGCATACTACACGGATTCACAGGGCTCCACACTGCGGGTGTCGAGCGAGCTGGCCGAAATCCATTCGGCCCTGATCGACCTGCCCCTGGTCCTGTTCAGACTGTCCGACGAGTACAGCAGCCCCAAGGCCCGTGTGGACCTCCTTCTGGCCCTGATACCCTTCGACAGGCTGCACCCCGTGACCAAGCAGCTGGCGGTCAACGCCACGGCCGATCTGCGCGGCAGGCGCTTCCTTTCCACGCTCATGTGGCTGATCAACCGCTTCTCGGAGCATATGAACCAGGTGATGGTCACAGTCACCACGGCCGTCCCCCTGAGCGACGAGCAGGGCGATCAACTGGTCCGGCTCTACGGCAGGCAGCTCGGAAAGCCGGTCCACATCAACTCCGTGGTCGACCCATCCGTCATGGGGGGCATGAAGATCCAGTACGGGTCCCTGGTCAAGGACACGACGGTGGTGGCCCAGCTGCAGAAGCTGAAGCGCTACATGTCGATGGTCGGTTGAAGGCCGGGACGGTACAGCGAGATTTGAAGGACTTGAACAAGTATGAGAATAAGGAGTGATCATGGCACAACTGACCATTGATCCCGCCGTGGTGCGCAAGGCGCTCGACGATTTCGTCGAGACCTACAAGCCCTCGGACACCCCGACCCAGGAGGTCGGTTATGTCCGGACGGCAGGCGACGGCATTGCGCACGTGGAGGGTCTGCCCGGTTGCATGGCCAACGAGCTGCTGACCTTTGAGGACGGCACGCTCGGGCTGGCGTTCAACCTGGACCCCCGCGAGATCGGCGTGGTCATCCTCGGTGATTTCGCAGGTGTCGAGGAGGGCCAGGAGGTCCGCAGAACCGGAGAGGTCCTCTCCGTCCCCGTGGGCGACGGCTACCTGGGCAGGACGGTCAACCCTCTGGGCGCGCCGATCGACGGCCTGGGGGAGATCAAGACGGAGGGCCGGAGGATCCTTGAGGCCCAGGCCCCCGATGTGATGCACAGGCACCCGGTAGACGAGCCCCTGTCCACCGGCATCAAGGCCATCGACGCCATGACCCCCATCGGGCGCGGCCAGCGCCAGCTGATCATCGGCGACCGCCAGACCGGCAAGACGGCCATCGCGATCGACACCATCATCAACCAGAAGAGGAACTGGGAGACCGGGGACCCCAAGAAGCAGGTGCGCTGCATCTACGTGGCCATAGGCCAGAAGGGGACTACGATTGCCTCGGTGCGTTCCTCGCTGGAAGAGGCCGGAGCCATGGAGTACACCACCATCGTGGCCTCCCCGGCCTCAGACTCCGCAGGCTTCAAGTACATCGCCCCCTACACGGGTTCGGCCATCGGCCAGCACTGGATGTACAACGGCAAGCACGTGCTCATCATCTTCGATGACCTGAGCAAGCAGGCCGAAGCCTACCGTTCGATCTCCCTCCTCCTGCGCAGGCCGCCGGGGCGTGAAGCCTACCCCGGTGACGTCTTCTACCTGCATTCGCGTCTGCTGGAGCGCTGCGCGAAGCTGTCCGATGACCTCGGCGGCGGTTCCATGACCGGCCTGCCCATCATCGAGACCAAGGCGAACGACGTCTCGGCGTACATCCCGACCAACGTGATCTCCATCACCGACGGCCAGATCTTCCTCCAGTCCGACCTGTTCAACTCCAACCAGCGTCCTGCGGTGGACGTGGGCATCTCGGTGTCCCGCGTGGGCGGAGCCGCACAGACCAAGGCGTTGAAGAAGGTCTCCTCCACCCTGAAGATCTCCCTGGCCCAGTACCGTTCCCTGCAGTCCTTCGCCATGTTCGCCTCCGATCTGGATGCGGCCTCCAAGGCCCAGCTGACCCGAGGCGCCAGGCTGACGGAGCTGCTCAAGCAGCCCCAGTTCACCCCTTACTCCATGGAGAAGCAGGTTGTCTCGGTCTGGATCGGCACGCACGGCAAGCTGGACGACCTCGATCTCGAGGATGTCCTGCCCTTCGAGTCCGGTCTGCTTGACTACCTGGACCACAACACGGACATCCTCAAGACCATCCGCGATACCGAGGACTTCACCGATGACACGGAGAAGGCCCTGGACAAGGCCGTGGACGAGTTCGCCAAGACCTACGTGACCAAGAAGGGCACCACGCTTGACGGCAAGAAGGCCCCCGAGGAGGATTCGCCGGCACCTGTCGAGCAGGAGAAGCTGGTGGCCAACAAGGCCCCCAAGTCCGGCAAGGCAGATGCCCAGTCCAAGGGGTCCGACGGCAAGGCGGGGAAGCGGTAGACCATGGCCTCACAACTTGCATTCAAGTCAAGGATCGCTTCCACCTCCTCCCTGGAGAAGATCTTCAACGCCCAGGAGATGATAGCTTCGTCGCACATCGCCAAGGCACGTGCCGTGGCGATGGACGCGAAGCCTTACTCCGATGCGATTTTTGACGCGGTGCAGGCCCTGGTGGCCCACGCTGATGACATCCGTCATCCGATCGTCGGGAAGAACGAGAAGAACCCTCGGGTCGCCGTTCTCGCCTTGACATCCGACCGTGGCATGGCCGGGGCCTACACCTCATCGGTCATCCGTGAGACGGAGAACCTCCTGGACCGGCTGGACCGGCAGGGGCGCGAACCCCAGCTTTATGTGTACGGGAGGCGTGGCGCCTCCTACTACAGGTACCGCAACCGGGCAGTGGCCGCCACCTGGGAGGGCGACAGCGACAAGCCCGGCGTGGGCATAGCCCAGGAGATTTCGGACACCCTGATGGATGCATACATGACCCCGGCCGAGAAGGGCGGGGTGAGTGAGCTCTACATCGTGTTCACCGAGTTCATCAACATGGTGGTGCAGAAGGTCCGCGTCCTGCGCATGCTCCCCCTGGAACTGGTCCGCGTGGACAGCGACCTGTCGCAGGAGGAGACGGCAGACACGGCCGTGGATGCCCCCTCCCCCTCCTCGGGCAGGGACGACTACGTCGCCCTGTATGATTTTGAGCCCAGTGTGCAGGAGGTCCTGGATGTGGTCCTGCCGAAGTACATCCAGTCCCGCATCCACGAGTGCCTGCTGACGTCCGCCGCCTCGGAGACGGCAAGCAGACAGAACGCCATGCATACGGCCACCGATAACGCGCGGAGCCTGATAGACGACCTGACCAGGAAGCTGAACGCCACCCGCCAGGCCGCCATCACCCAGGAACTTACAGAAATCGTCGGCAGCGCCGATGCGCTGAACAAAGAGGAAGAGTAGGAACGCCAATGGTTGCACAGGAAGAAAAGCAGACCACAGCGGACCACAAGCAGGATACGGCCTCACAGGGTCGTGTCACCCGCGTCCAGGGATCTGTCATCGACGTGGAGTTTCCGGCAGGGCACCTGCCTGACATCTACGACGCACTGACCGTCGATCTGAGCAAGTCCGCCAACACCGAGGGCGAATCCCTGACGACGATCATGCTTGAGGTCGAGCAGCATCTGGGAGACAACACGGTGCGCACGGTCGCCCTCAAGCCCACGGACGGTCTGGTCCGCGGGGCCCGGGTGACCAACACGGGCGGTCCCATCGAGGTCCCGGTCGGTGATGTGACCAAGGGCCACGTCTTCGACGTCGCCGGGAACATCCTGAACAAGAAGCCCGGCGAGAAGATCGAGGTCAAAGAGCGTTGGCCAATCCACCGCAACCCCCCGGCCTTCGACGAGCTGGAGTCCAAGACCCAGATGTTCGAGACGGGCATCAAGGTCATCGACCTTCTGACCCCCTATGTGCAGGGCGGTAAGATCGGCCTCTTCGGAGGCGCAGGCGTGGGCAAGACGGTGCTGATCCAGGAGATGATCCAGCGCGTGGCCCAGAACCACGGGGGCGTCTCCGTCTTCGCCGGTGTGGGCGAACGCACCCGTGAGGGCAACGATCTGATCGGCGAGATGGATGATGCCGGTGTGCTGGAGAAGACCGCCCTGGTCTTCGGCCAGATGGACGAGCCCCCGGGGACCCGTCTGCGCGTCCCCCTGACCGCGTTGACCATGTCGGAGTACTTCCGCGACGTGGAGAACCAGGACGTGTTGCTCTTCATCGACAACATCTTCAGGTTCACCCAGGCGGGTTCCGAGGTTTCGACCCTGCTGGGCCGCATGCCGTCGGCCGTGGGCTACCAGCCCAACCTGGCCGATGAGATGGGTGCCCTCCAGGAGCGCATCACCTCCACCCGCGGCCACTCGATCACCTCCCTCCAGGCCATCTACGTGCCCGCCGACGACTACACCGACCCGGCCCCGGCCACCACCTTCGCCCACCTGGACGCCACGACCGAACTCAGCCGTGACATCGCCTCCAAGGGCATCTACCCGGCCGTGGACCCCCTGGCCTCGACCTCGAGGATCCTGGATCCCCGTTACGTGGGGCAAGCCCATTACGACTGCGCCAACCGCGTCAAGGCCATCCTGCAGAGGAACAAGGAGCTCCAGGACATCATCGCCCTGATCGGCATCGACGAACTGGGCGAGGAGGACAAGACCACCGTCAACCGTGCCCGCAAGATCGAGCAGTTCCTGGGCCAGAACTTCTATGTGGCGGAGAAGTTCACCGGTCGCAAGGGGTCCTATGTGCCTGCGGACGAGACGATCGAGGCCTTCACCCGGATCTGCGACGGCGCCTATGACGACGTGCCCGAGCAGGCCTTCTCGGGAATCGGCGGCATCGACGACCTTGAGGAGAAGTGGCACAACATGCAGAAGGAATACAACGCATGATGGCCGCTTCCGACAAGACGCTGATGCAGGTGAACATCGTGGCGGCCGACCGTCCTGTCTGGACAGGTCAGGCCAGGTCGGCCATGGTGCCCGCCACGGCGGGTTCCATGGGCATCATGCCCGACCACGAGCCCCTCCTCACCCTCCTGCAGAAGGGGAGGATCACCGTGGTCACGCAGGACGGCTCGCAGCGGACCTTCAATGTGGACAGCGGATTCGCCTCCTTCGATTCCAACAGACTGACCGTCGCCGTGGACCACAAGCTGGCCGACGACAAACGGTCGGACGAGGATACGGACGGCGACTGAGCCCAAGGTGGACGGAGCCCGACCCTGGACGGCCGGTCCCCCTCCCGCCTGAGGGCCGTATGCAGCGATCCGGGACACCCGCAAGGGTGCCCCGGATTTTGCATGTCAGGTCGGCAGTGGCCTTGTTCCTGCGGCTCCGTCTGCTTTCTGCCGCCGACCTCACCGTCCTGGTATCGCAGGGGCCTTGCCCCTGCGGCTCCGCCACCTTGCCGGGTTGTGGGCCGAAGCAGGGACGAATGCTATATTGGCTGGCGTGCGAATCATTGTTGCCGACTGTTCGGCCGAGTACTCGGGCCGTCTCAACGCCTCCCTGGGGCCGGCCAAGCGGGTCCTCATGGTCAAGGCCGACGGGAGCTGCCTGATTTTTTCAGAATTGGGATCCTATAAGCCGCTCAACTGGATGAGCGCCCCCTGCACGGTCCGGGAGATCGACCCTGAATCCGCCCTTCCCCCACATGACGGGCAGGGGGACCAGGTCGGCCTGGAGGGCCGGACCGCTCAGGCGTGTGGCGACGACCGGGCCGAGGGTTTTGACCAGGTCGGCAGTGACGACCAGGCCGGGTCCCTGGCCCCTGACCAGCTGGTTGTGCTGGAGCAGGAGGACCAGGCCGGGCAGGCGGACGAGACCGTCGCATCCGGCAGGCGGGTGGAGAAGGTGCTCAGGGTCAGCGCCGCCAAGTCCAGCGACGTCCTGACCATAACCATTTACAAGGTCTACTCCGACCAGTCCTTCGACCTGGGGCAGGACCCAGGTCTGGTCAAGGACGGGGTCGAGGACCATCTCCAGCGCTATCTGGCCGAACAGATCGGTCGCATAGGGGAGGGGGCCACCCTGGTCAGACGGGAGTATCCCACCCCGACCGGCCCTGTAGACATCATGGCCCTGGACGGTCAGGGGAGGCATGTGGCCATCGAAATCAAGCGACACGGCGGCATCGATGGGGTGGAGCAACTGACGCGGTACTGCAAGCTCCTCAACCGGGACCCCCTCCTGGCTCCGGTTCGGGGGATTTTCGCCGCCCAGACCATCACCCCCCAGGCCCGGGTGCTGGCCGAGGACCGCGGTTTCGAGTGCCTGATCCTGGACTATGAGGATATGAAGGGGACTGACAGCGACGCGCTCACCCTCTTCTGAGCGTCTTTCGGCCCCCTTTAGGCGCCTTTAGGCCCCTTCTGGCCCCTTTCGGCCCCCTTAGGTCTTCCCCCTCGGCCGGGCGTCCTCCTTCCGGCCGTCCGACGGCCCCTGACCCGTGCAGGCCCTCTTACGTCCCCCGACCCCGATCTCCACACCTCACCGGTGCCCCAATGTGACCCATCACTCATTTCTTCCGCGACGGGTTTCCCTGGCCGGAGGGAGGCGGCATTGGCACTATATGTAGGGTTTCAACGGGTGACACGCCACTATGGGTTGGGTATTGCCCCGGATGGGGCCTCCAGGTAGAGTACAGCAAGAAGGTCATGGAGGCGGGTAGGGACATCCGCCCAAGGACCGGAATCCAAAACGTGGGTGCGATGGAGACTGCAAACGCACCAGGAGCCTAGGAGCGGCGATCATGTCGGTTACTGTGTACACCAAGCAGCACTGTCCGCAGTGTGATGCCACCAAGCGCCAGTTCGCCAAGCAGGGGGTGGACTTCGACCTGGTGGATCTGACCGACAACCGCGAGCTGGTCGACGAGTTCATAGCCAAGGGCTTCCGCCAGACCCCGATTGTGGTCACCGATGAGGAGACGTGGAGTGGGTATCGACCCGATCTGATCAGAAAGGTGGCGGAGGCCGCCAAGGTTTACGCCTGATTCTGTACGATCGTTCACAGTAGGGACCCGGTTCGCATCCTGCGGCCGGGTTTTTTGTATCTTCCGGGTTCATTGCTGGCAGCGGGGCCCGTCGGCAGGTAGACTCAGCCGGAAGCCCCGGCAGTCTTCAGGATGCGGGGATGGGGATGTCACACATGGCAGGGGATTTTCACCGGTTGTCTGTTTCCACCGGGTCCTATCGGGCGTCGCCCGCGATCCGGGGTGATGACGGGCGGCAGAGGATGACGGCGGGAGTTCATCCAGACGGGGGAGGGGAGGGTCATGGACTGGTCTTTCATCGCAGGTAACGCCCATTACTTCGTGAACGCTGCCTACATGACGGTGTTCATATCCTTCTTCGGCGTGGTCCTGGCGGTTGCGGTCGGCCTGGTCTGCGCCGCCGTCGACATCTCCCGCCTGCCTGTTCTCAGGCAGCTGGCCAGGGTCTACGTGGAACTGTCACGCAACACGCCCCTCCTGGTCCAGCTTTATTTCCTCTATTTCGGCCTGCCCAAGCTGGGTCTCAGATGGAGTCCGGAGGCTTGCGCCATCATAGGTCTGGCCTTCCTGGGTGGATCCTATATGGCCGAGGCCATGAGGGGTGGGTTCGATGCCGTCCCCAGGCTCCAGACCGAGTCCGCGCGGATGCTGGGCCTGTCCCGGGGGCAGACGCTGACCCATGTGATCATCCCCCAGGCCTTGGGCAGTGCCATCCCCGGCCTGGTGGCCAATGTCATCTTCCTGGTCAAGGAGTCCTCGGTGGTCTCTGCCATCGCCCTGGCCGACGTGATGTATGTGACCAAGGACCTCATGGGCTATACCTATGACACCTATGAGTCCCTCACCCTCCTCATCGTGACCTACCTGGTGATCCTCCTGCCCATATCGGTTCTCGGAACGCTGCTCGAGAGGAGGTTCGACTATGCAAGGCGCTGACATACTCCTCCAGCCGGGGGTCTTCCCCCGCCTCTTCCAAGGTCTCTGGGTCACTGTCTGGATAGCCGGGGTGTCCGTGGCCCTCTCGGTCCCGGTCGGTCTCCTGGTCGGCTGGCTGATGACCGCCCGCAGTGGAGCCGTCCGCTTCCTCATGAGGGTCTATCTGGACTTCATCAGGATCATGCCCCAGCTGGCCCTCCTCTTCATCGCCTTCTATGGGTTCGCCCGGTGGAACTGGAACCTGGATGCAACCGGGGCCTGCGTCCTGGTCTTCGTCCTGTGGGGAGGGGCCGAACTGGGCGACCTGGTCAGGGGCGCCCTCCAGTCCATACCACGCTCCCAGTATGAGTCCGCCTACATGCTGGGGCTGGACCACTGGCAGACCTTCACCCGGGTCATCCTCCCCCAGGCCCTGAGACGGATGTTGCCGGCCAGCGTCAACCTGGCCACCCGCGTGGTCAAGACGACCTCCCTGGCCGCCCTCCTGGGGGTGGTGGAGGTGATCAAGGTGGGCCAGCAGATAATCGATGCCAACCGGTTCGCTTACCCCCAGGCGACGCTGTGGATCTACGGGGTGATTTTCTTCATGTATTTCTTCATCTGCTGGCCCCTGTCACTGGTGGCGCGGCATATGGAAAAGAGGTGGGCTCATGACTGACGAGGACGGGACGAGGACAGTGTCTGAATACGGGATGAAGGTGCCGGGAGGGCGGAAGCCCGAAACGGAGGGAAGCTGGTCCGGGGCGGATGCGGCTGGAGGGTCCGCATCGGAGGCGGCCGCAGACCGGCCTGTCCTGCAGGTGGAACACCTGGTCAAGCGTTACCCCCAGACCGACCGGGCCGTCCTGGACGATGTCTCCTTCATGGTGCCTGCGGGGAAGGTCTTCGTGGTCCTGGGGCCCTCAGGCTCGGGCAAATCCACCCTCCTGCGGACCATAGCCGGCCTGGAACCCATCCAGGGGGGCAGGATCCTTCTGGATGGACAGGTCATCGAGGAGGGCAGCCCCCAGGCGGCTCGCAGGGTGCGCTCGCCCGGCCTGGCAGGCCCGCCAGGCCGCAGCCGGGACATGAGGACCCGGGTGGGCATGGTCTTCCAAAGCTACGATCTCTTCCCCAACAGGACAGTCCTGGGCAACATCACCATGGCCCCGGTCCTGGTCCAGAAGAGGGAGAGCCGGGAGGTCAGGCAGGAGGCTCTTGACCTGCTTGACAGGGTGGGTCTCGGGGACCATGCGGATGATTGGCCGGACCGGCTGTCCGGCGGCCAGCGCCAGCGGGTGGCCATATGCCGGGCCTTGATCCTCCACCCCGAGATCATGCTCTTCGACGAGGTGACTGCGGCCCTGGACCCGGAGATGGTCCGTGAGGTCCTCCAGGTCATGCTGGAACTGGCCGACCAGGGGCTGACCATGATGATCGTCACCCATGAGATGACCTTTGCCAGGGCCATCGCCGACCACATCGTCCTCCTGGACGAGGGGGGACTGGTGGAGGAATCGGACGATCCCAAGGCCTTCTTCGACCATCCCCGCACGGAAAGGGCCCAACGCTTCCTCTCCTCCTTCACATATGAGCGCAGGAGGCGGGAGGGGGCCGGGGAGGATTGACCGATCCAGCCGGCCGCGCCTCCTCCAGGGCTTCAGCCCATCGCAGGAACCGCAAGAACCGCAAGAACCGCAGGAACAGCAAGAACCCAGGAAATGGAAAAGAAGAGAAAGAGGATCGTCATGACACGAGCGAACAATGCAGGCTGGTTCAGACGCCTGAGCCGGGCCGCGCTGGCCCTGGTTTCGGCCCTCCTGGTGACGGCGGTGGCGGCCTGCGGCCCCTCCGCCTCACTCCCCAGCGACCAGAAGGCGGGGTCCGCGCCCTCCACCGGTTCCGGGTCGACCGGGGACGTGCGGAGCATGGACGAAATCAAGCGGTCCGGCAGGCTCAGGGTGGCCGTCTTCTCCGACAAGGCCCCCTTCGGGTATGTGGACAAGGATGGGACCTATCAGGGCTATGACGTTTACTTCGCCAATCGCCTCGCCAAGGACCTGGGCGTCAAGGCGGAGTTCACACCCGTCGACCCGGCCGCCCGCGTGGATGTGCTGGCCAGCAACAAGGTGGACGTCACCATGGCCAACTTCACCGTGACGGAGGAAAGGGCCGCCAAGGTGGACTTCGCCAAGCCCTACATGAAGGTGTTCCTGGGGGTGGTATCCCCTGAGAGCGCCCCCATCACCGATGTCTCGCAGCTCAAGGGGAAGACCCTGATCATCGCGAAGGGGACCACGGCCGAGCCCTTCTTCGAAAAGGAGCACCCGGAGGTCAAACTGCTCAAGTACGACCAGTATGCCGATGCCTACAGCGCCCTGTCCGACCACAGGGGGGACGCCATGAGCACCGACAACACCGAGGTCCTGGCCTGGGCCAAGGCCAACAAGGGATTCACGGTGGGAATCACCAAGCTGGGGGACGAGGCCACAATCGCCCCCGCCGTGCGCAGGGGGAACAAGCCCCTCCTCGACTACATCAACCAGGAGGTCGACAAACTGGGCAAGGAGGGCTTCTTCCACAAGGATTACGAGGAAACCCTCCGTCCCGTCTACGGGGATGCCGCCAACCCCGACGACATCGTCATCGAGGGCGGACAGGGCTGACGGCAGTCTGTCACCGACCCTGCATCAGTAGGCTGCGATGATGTCGATCACGAAGATCAGGGTCGAATTGGCCGGAATCTTGTCGTTGGACTGGGATCCGTAGCCCAGGTTCGGCGGGATGACCAGGAGCACCTGGGATCCCACGGTCTGCCCGGTCAACCCCTGGGTCCATCCCTTGATCACCTGATTGAGGCCGAAGGGGGTGGGCTTGCCCCGGTCCCAGGAGGAGTCGAACTGTTTGCCGTTGCTGGCCAGCCAGCCTGTGTAATGGGCCCTGACGGTCTGGCTGCTCTCGACCTTGGCCCCCTTACCCTTGATTAGGGTCTGGACCACCAGCTTGTTGCCCGGGTGATAGCCGTTGAGGTCGAGAGAGGGCTTGCCCTTGTCGTCCAGGGTGACCTTGGGCAGGTCGGAGGGGACGTCAGACACCTTGTCCCCCTTGGCCCGGGTGAGCTCCTTGGACTTGGAGACCAGGGTGATGGCCATGATGTAGGAGGAGGGCACCTGGGAGTTTGAGTTGCCGGTCTTCCCGGAAGTCTCGTCCTTGATGCCGATGGCTATCGTGGAGTTGAGTCTCTGCCCCTTGAACACGTCGTAGTAGGCGGGAATCTCTTCCTTGTCCACCAGGATGGCGCAGTCGGCATGTCCCCCCTCCCAGGTGGAGTAGATCTCCTTGCCGTCCTTGCTGTCCAGGGCCAGGTCCTGCACGCAGAGGCGGTCGCCGTCCTGGACCACCTCCCCGTCGCCCTTCTGGATCACCTCGTGTGCCTTGTCCTTGAAGTCGAGCGGGGTCTTGAAGGTGACCTTGGGTTTCTGCCCTGGTTTGCCTTCAGCAGATATCCCCGTCATGGTGTCGCCGGCGGATGAGGCCGAATCCGAAGGCTTCGATCCGGAGCATGAGGCGAGTGTGGCGCTGAGTGCGACCGAGCAGAAGATTCCCATGATTTTGGCCGCCAGACGGCCCTCATGTTGCATATACATACGGTCAACATTACGGGGCCAACCCGATTTTCCGCGCAAAGCCCGCATATCAAGGCTGCCACGGTAGAATGTTCCCTGTTATGAGCACTCTGGAAGATGGAAACGAAGACAGGGCCAGGTATCGCAAACCGTCCCGGCACAGCGCAATCATGCGCGGCATCGTGACGCCCATTTTCGGGTTGCTCGCCGTCGCCGCCGTCGTCCTTGGGGCCATGAACGCCACGGTCTGGAAACCCTCCGCTTCGGTCACCGCCACAGGCGGCACGGGCACGGGTTATGTGGTCAGCGATCCCGGTGTCCTCGCACTGGTGGACGACCAGGTGAATGTGAAGGCCACGCTGGCTCCGAGCGACAAGGTCAAGGAAGCCACCGTCTGCATGGCCCTGGCGACGAGCAAGGATGCGGCCGGCTGGCTGGCTGGCCGTCAGGTGGCGAGAATCAAGGGCCTGGCCGATTGGCACACCTTGGACATATCCCGGCAGAAGGCGGCGGGCTCCGCCGGGTCGGTCCGGGGGGTCCCCTTCGCCGACTCGGACATGTGGCAGAAGGTGACCTGCGGGCAGGATAAGGCGACCATCTCCCTGGAAGGCAGGCAGACGGACGATGTCCTTGTGGTCCAGGCCCAGCCCGCGCAGGAGGACAGTACGGGCCAGGCCGACCAGGATTCCAAGGACGATGCCGTGGAGGCCGCCGACCTCAGGATGGAGATGCATTGGCGGCGCAACAAGCTCCCCGACTTCTCCGCCCCCTTCTATTTCGCCGGTGGGCTCCTGGCCGTCCTGGCCGTCCTCTCCGCCTCCGTCTTCGCCATAGATCCGGCCAAGCGCCGCAAACGTGTGATCGACAGGCCGGCCGGGGCTGAAAAGGAGGAGGTCACGGTCGCCCAGGCCCTGGGTACCCTCCTGACCCCCAATATCAAGGTCCGTCGCGGGTTCAGGAGGTCCCGCCGTCAACGCCACGCCCTCCAGTCCGGTGAAGGGCACGATGACGAGACGGCCGTCCGGCCCGGACAGACCGCCGATGCTTCCGGGGAGGGCCCGTCGATCGTGGACATCGGCTCGCGGAATCTTGTGGCCGACCAGGAGGCCGGCCAGGACCGTGCCAAGGCCCCGACGCAATCCCTGCCCGGGGAGGAAGTTTCTGGCGGGGAAGACCCTGAGGACGACCAGGAGAACATGACCGTGGAAATCAGCAAATCCGAGATGGACTCGTACCTGGCGCGTTTCCTCGATGAGGACGCGCCCGAGGGCGATGAGGGGTCCGGTGGCGCGGACCCTGCCCCGGACCCAGGAGCCCAGGAGGACGGCCCGGACAAGGATGACGACATCCGTCCCGAGGGGAAGGGGGACCTTCGATGAGGGGCCTTGCCAAGAAGCTTCTGGCCTGCTGCCTGTCGGCGGCCGCCCTGATGGGGATGTCGGCCTGCGAGGGACAGGTGCCCAAGGTGGCCAGGTCGTCGGTGCCCCCGGTCCAGCAGCCGGATCTGACCCCCAAGCAGGAGGAGGCGGTTCGCGCCAAAATCGGTCAGGTCCTCGACAAGGCCAACGGGTCCAAGGACCCGTCCGGTCTGGAGGAAAGGGTGACCGGCCCCCAACTGCAGATCCGTTCCAGCGAATTGGCCATCGCAAAGGTGACCGGTCAGCTCAATCCCAAAACGACCATCCCCGACAAGATCGCCCAGACCGTCATACCCGGGGAGTCGGGTTGGCCGCGCTCGGTCTTCGCGGTCACCACCACCACGGAGGACCTTCAGTCCAACCGCCTCCTGGTCCTGACCCAGGACTCGGCCCGGGAGAACTACAAGCTCTGGGGGGTGGCCCGTCTCTTCCAGAAGGCGGAGCTGCCCAAGTTCCCCGTGGAAACCATAGCGGCGCAGATGGGGCGGCCGGATGACAAGGGTCTGAAGGTGACCCCGGCCGAGGCGGTCAACCACTATGCCGACCTCCTGCAGAACCCGGAATCCAGCAAATTCGCGGACGATTTCGCCCCCGACGACTTCCGCAAGTCCATGGCCTCCCTGACGGACACGGTCCGCCGGGGCATGGAGGCCAATCACGGTTCGCAGAGCCAGACCTTCACCCCGGCCGACGGACAGATCAGGGTCATGCGCTCTTCCGACGGGGGCGACCTGGCGGTGGCCCAGATCAACGCGGTATGGACCAGACAGGCCGGTGAAGGCCGCCAGTCCCTGCCCGCCTCGGACTCGGAAAAGGCCCTCTTCGGCGACGGGCATGCCACCAGCACGATGCGGGTGTCATATGTCATCGTCGTGGCCCTCTATATACCCGGCTCGTCCTCGGCGGAGAAGATCAGGGCCGTGGGGGCCGAGTGGCAGCCGGTCAAGGTCGAGGCCATCTGACCAGTCTGAGGTCATCCGCAGCCTTGCAGGTTCTCCTGCTCCCGGCCTCCCAGGACTGCCTGCCCCTCTGCGGCCATGTGTGTGCCTGGCAACGGATGTCCGAAGGCCTTCCCTGTGGGGGAGCGGTCCGTCGGCTTGATCCGGGGCGGAAGCCGAAGGTGAAAAGGCGGACGGAGAGACTAAGTTTGTAGTGGACGAAGTTGATGTGTCGAAGGCGGGTGCGTCGGCCGGCTGGCCGGTCGGGCGCATGGCGGCCCAGAACTATGCAAGGAGCGGACATGGCGCGCGATGACAGGCAGGCACAGCCCGGTGTTTCACTGGCCGGGGCGGTGGATCTGGGGGACCTCAAGCACAAGGTCGATGCCGAGCCCGGCCAGGCCGGCGGGGCGCCGGCGGCAGGTGGCTACGTCATCGACACCACCGAGGCGAGTTTCCAGGCCATGGTCCAGACCTCGGCCACCTTCCCCATACTCCTCCTGCTCTGGGTGCCGACCGATGACCGTCTCATCTCACTGGCGCAGAAGCTGGCCGACGCGGTCAACGCCCAAAAGGGCAAGATACAGCTTTCCCGCATCGATGTGACCGCCAACCCGCAGATAGCCCAGGCCCTTCAGGTGAAGGGGGCGCCGGCCCTCTTCGCCCTTCTGGCCGGCAGGCCCATGCCCATCCTGGAGGGCGTGCCCAGCGACCAGGAGCTGGCCCAGATCACAGACCAGCTGATTCCCCAGGTCATCCAGATGGCCCAGCAGGCGGGAATCACCGGATCAGCCCCCTATCAGGAGACGGGTGGCCAGGAGGCTGCCGCCGAGCCGGCCGCCGACAGCGTTCCCCCCGCCCACCAGGAGGCCCACCGTCTGGCCCAGGAGGGCGACTACGCCGGGGCTGCCGCCGCCTATGCAAAGGTGATGGAGGCCGACCCCGGTGACGACCTGGCCAGGAGGGAGCATTCCAAGGCCCTCCTCATGGCACGTTCCGCTTCGGCTGATGTCCGTCAGGTCAGGCAGGCCGCAGCGGATGATCCCGATGATGTGGAGGCCCAGCTGGCCGTGGCCGATGTCGACATGATAGGGGGGAAGGTGGAGGACGCCTTCAACCGGCTCCTCGATTACCTGGGTGGTCATCGTGACCAGATGGAGCCCGTCCGCCGGCGTCTGCTCGAATACTTCGCCATACCCGAGCCCTCCGACCCGCGTCTGGCACGGGCCAGGCGCAGGCTGGCCACCATGATGTACTGAGCTTATTCCTGGCTCTTGTTGATTCCGAAGTTGGTCAGGAAGTGGCTGCCTCCATCGGCCAGCTCGGCATCGAATGCCTCCGCCCATTCGCTGAAGGGCCTCTGCGCCAGGCCGTCGTTGGAGAAGCGGGCGTCGTCCGTGATCTCCGTGATGCAGAAATCAGGGATGGTGAGGTTGGTCACCGGTCCGGTCCGCTCCACTTCGGCCACGACCAGGGGGGCATTGACCCCGCCGAACAGGTCGATGTTCCACCAGTCCTCATCCAGCCAGACGCCGTAACGGTTTTTGACGATCCTGGAGCCCCCCCTGAGCACCAGTTCCTGGGCTATGCCCGGGTCGATGGCGCGTTCGGCCTCATACCTTGTGCCGCCCACGGAAGGGCCCTTGGCCGTCATGAAGGCGGCATTGAAGGACCTTCCCTCCTCCAGGAGGACGTGGAGGGCATCGGTGCGGGCATCCATGGCGACCCGGCTCTTCTCCTCCTGCAGGCGGACCCTTAAGGCGTAGTTGTCTTCGTGCACGTAGTAGCTCTGCACGATCAGGGTGGGTGCATCGTCCAGCAGCCCCTCGGGCAGGGTCCTGCAGAAGAATCTGCGTTCGAATTCGAAGTCGTCGCGTTCCTCGTCCATGTGTTCAGTTTAGACGTAAGAGCGGCCTTCCGTCAGGGGCAGGTACCCCTATGTGGACGCACGGCCGGCGGCCACCGCGGGCTTGTGAAGGCCGGTTGTGGCCTGGGCCGCGAGAGGATACAGTGAGATGGCGGCCCGAATGAGAATTCGGGGTGTTCGTGGCAGCCCCGCGTGATTGTGATACAAATGCAACGGCGCAGTTGGCACGGTTGCGCGGGGCCTTCCACCAGGTCCTCCTGTCCGCCCGAGGAAGGCATCACCCGGACCCTGCCAGGCCTGCGGGGCGCGCTCAGGTGCGAAATTCGGGAAAATGGCTTATCATGATATTCGTTGTCCGCCCGATGGCGGATGCGGGTTCGTAGCTCAGCGGATAGAGCGTCTGTCTCCGGAACAGAAGGTCGAGGGTTCGAATCCCTTCGAGCCCACCAGGGTGAAACCCCTGCAACCACAACGGTTGCAGGGGTTTTCCATACCACCGCAAACCCTTGAAGACCCCGGTGTGCACGGTATGTCTACGGTGGAAAGTGATTTCTATAATCCGCCCGCCGCCCCGACAGGATATGAACTTGCTTACATTCCAGGGGGTGGGATTTGCTGCCGTCGGGCGTGCCCGGGGTCCCGGTTGCCCCGGCAATCCGCCGAAAACCGGGTTCGGGTCAACTGGCCGGGTGGCGGTGGTCACGGGTTTACGCCCACGAAGAAGCGGGAAACCCCCAGGTGGATGTGACATAGTGATAGCAAGCGGTGCGGCAGGTTGGCGAAGGGCTGTGCGGCCATAATCGAAGGGTTGAGAATCAACATTCCAAAGGAGGAATGGCTATGTCAGACATCAATGCGGGCGATGCGGTGCTCAGGGTCCTGGAGCAGTGGGGTGTGCCCCGTATATACGGGCTGCCCGGGGGGTCCTTCGACTCCATGATGAACGCCATCCACGATGAGCGCGAGCGCATCGACTTCATACAGGTCCGCCATGAGGAGGCAGGTGCCCTGGCGGCCGCTGCCGAGGCCAAGTTGACCGGCAGGATCGGCGTCTGCTTCGGATCCTCGGGCCCTGGTGCCGTCCACCTCCTCAACGGCCTCTACGATGCCCGCGAGGATGGTGTCCCCGTGCTGGCCCTGGTGGGGGAGGTCCCCCAGCAGCAGATGAACATCGACTTCTTCCAGGCCATGGACGAGGAGCCCATCTTCACCGACGTGGCCGTCTTCTGCCGCACGGCCACCAATGCCCAGGGCCTGCCGGCCCTGGTGGACGAGGCCGTACGTCGCGCATACAAGTTCCACGGGGTCTCCGTCATCATCATCCCCAAGGACCTGGCCTGGGCCCAGATAGACGATAGGCCCGTGGCGACGGCGGCCAACTTCCGCCGGCCCCTGCCCCAGGCCCCCCACCAGGACCTGATCGAAGAGGCTGCGAAGCTGATCGGGGAGGCCAAGGCCCCCCTCCTCTACTTCGGATTGGGGGCGCGCGAGGCGCGCGAGGAACTGATCGAAATGTCCGAGAAGTTCAAGATGCCCCTGGTTTCGACCTTCCCTGCCAAGGGAATCGTGGAGGACGACTATCCCGCCTACCTGCAATCCGCCGGCAGGGTGGCCACCAAGACGGCCAACGAAGCCATTTACACGGCCGATCTGACCATCTGGGTGGGGTCTGACAACCCATTCGGCTCCATGTTCGTGGCCCCTCATACCAAGGTCATCCAGATCGACACCGACGGGGCCAAACTGGGCAAGCGCTTCCAGCCGAACGTCACCCTGGCCATCCAGGCCGATGCCAAGCTGACCCTGAGGGCCATCATCGAGGCCGGTGACCGGCGGGAGGAGTCCGTCTTCTACCGGGCCTGCCTGCGGAGCAAGAGGAACTGGGATGACTGGGTGGCCTCCTTCAACGAGGACGATTCCACCCCCCTGCGGCCCGAGCCCATCTACCACATCATCAACGAGCAGCTGGATGACGAGGACATCCTCCTGCCGGACGTGGGCAATGTGGACATCGACTTCCTGCGCCTGGCCAAGCTCAAGCCCACCAACAGGTGGGCGGTCTCCGGAAAGCATGCCACCATGGGCTTCGCGGTCCCGGCGGCCCTGGCGGCAAAACTGGAGTTCCCCGATTCCACGGTCTACTCGCTGAACGGGGACGGAGGTTTCGCCATGCTCTGCGAGGAGGTGCTGGCCCAGCTCAAGTACCATGCACCGGTGATCAACGTGGTCTTCTCCAACCACTCCCTCGGCTTCATCGAGGCCGAACAGCGGGATGACAGCCACCAGCCCCTGTCCGGGGTGGACCTGCCCGATACGGACTGGGCCAAGGTGGCCGAGGGCTTCGGGGCCGTGGGCTTCACCGTCAGGACCGTGGAGGAGGCCCGGCAGGCCTTCGCCCAGGCCAAGCAGGCCGACCGTGCCTCGGTCATCGATGTGAAGATGACCGGTGCCTCCCCCCTGGATGTCCGCTACATGAAGTTCCCGGAGACCACCAAGGATCCGGCCGAGGTGGAGGAATTCGTCAAGACCTACCAGGCCGGGGCTCTGAAGTCCCTGGCATTCTGGATCGGCCAGGAGACCCGGCAGGGCGGTCCGGAAGGGGCCAGATGAAGGTAGTCGGATGAAGCGAGCCTGAGCTGAGGGCGGGCGGGCCGATTCCAGGGCCCGCCCGCCCTTTCGTCTCCTGCTCCGCTAGACTTGGGTCCATGAGTCCTCAAGCACTTGCCGAATTGATATACTCCACGACCCGTGAGCTGGCCGAAGCCGGCCGTCTGGGCTCCCTGGATGCCGATGCCGTGCCCCCCGTCGAGAATCTGGCCGTCATGAGGCCCAAGGACAGGGCGCATGGGGACTGGTCCTCCAACCTTGCCATGCAGCTGGCCAAAAAAGCGGGCATGAACCCCCGCCAGCTGGGTCAGTCCCTGGCCGATGCCCTGGCCCAGGCCGACGGGATCGGCAGGGTGGATGTGGCCGGCCCCGGCTTCATCAACATCACACTGGATTCGGCCTCGGCTGCCGCGGTCGTCGACACCGTCCTGGACAGGGGGGGAGATTTCGGCTCCAACGGGCACCTTGAGGGCAGGACCCTCAATCTGGAGTTCGTCTCGGCCAACCCCACCGGCCCCATACACATCGGGGGGACCAGGTGGGCGGCCGTCGGCGACTCCATGGCCCGCATCCTGACCGCCAATGGGGCCAAGGTGGTGCGTGAGTACTACTTCAACGACCACGGCGCCCAGATCGACCGGTTCGCCCGCTCCCTGGTGGCGGCGGCACATGGGGAGCCCGTGCCGGCAGACGGGTACAAGGGGGCCTACATAGACGAAATCGCCCAGGCCGTCATCGCCCAGGCAAGGGGTGAGGGGATCGACATCCTCTCCCTGCCACGGGTGGTCGACGAGGACGGGGCCGAGGGGGACAGCGAGCAGAGGGAGGCCTTCCGCAGACGGGCCGTCCCCATGATGTTCGCGGAAATCCAGAAGTCCATGAAGGACTTCCGCGTCGACTTCGACGTCTGGTTCCACGAGAACAGCCTCTATGAGTCCGGTCAGGTGGCCAGGGCCATCGATGAGCTGCGGGCCAAGGGTGACATCTTCGAAAAGGACGGGGCCACCTGGTTCCAGTCGACCAAGTACGGGGACGACAAGGACCGCGTTGTCATCAAGTCCAACGGGGAGGCCGCCTACGTGGCCGGCGACATCGCTTACTATCTGAACAAGCGCCGCCGGGCCAAGGACCCCTGCGACGAGGCCATCTACATGCTGGGGGCCGACCACCACGGCTACATAGGCCGGATGATGGCCATCTGCGCCGCCTTCGGCGACAAGCCGGGCGTCAACATGCAGATCCTCATCGGTCAGATGGTCAACGTCCTCAAAGACGGCAAGGCCGTGAGGATGAGCAAGAGGGCCGGCAACGTGGTCACCATCGACGACCTGGTCGAAGCAATAGGGGTGGATGCGGCCCGATACTCCCTGGCCCGCACCGACTACAACCAGTCAGTCGACATCGACCTGGACCTTCTGGCCTCCCATACCAATGAAAACCCGGTCTACTACGTCCAGTACGCCTATGCCAGATCGCGCAACGTGGACCGGAACGCGGCGGAGGCCGGAATCGACAAGGCCCTGGCAGACCTCGCCCTGCTCGACACCCAGGCCGACAACGAGGTGGTGGGGACCCTGGCCCTCTACCCGGGTGTGGTGGAGACGGCCGGGGACCAGAAGGCCCCCCACCGGGTGGCCCACTACCTGGAGCAGCTGGCCGGTGTGTACCACCGCTGGTACAACCAGGAGCGCGTCGTCCCCCTGAACCCGGAGGGGGGGCAGGCCCCGGGAGCGGGGGAGGACAAGAACCCCGGTCCGTCACGGGCCGCCGCCAGGCTCAAGCTCAATGACGCGGTCCAGCAGGTCCTCGCCAACGGCCTGGACCTTCTGGGCGTTCAAGCACCAGACCGCATGTGAACCGGGAGGAGGGCCCGGTGCCCGGACTTCAGGTGGCGGACCCCGGCGTGGCCGGTCGACCTGCCGAACTCACCGCTTTCGTGAGAAGCCTGCGCGCCGCCGTCTCATCCGCCTTCCCGACGGCCACCACCAGGATCGCCTGGCATCCTGGTCCCGCCTGTGACGAAGAGGACCTCCTCGCCCTCTTGGAGGGCGGATCGGACATCATCGCCGATTCTTACATCCTCCCCTCCGTCACTTCCTCCATCCCTGCCCGACGGTTGGTCCTGCCGGCCGCCGCCTGTGACGGCGGCACGCTCGCCTCCGCCGTGGCCGGGGGTTGCGGGCGGGTGGTCGTCGAGACGGATGAGGAGATCCCCGCACTGGCCTTCACGGCCCACCAGGCCGGCCGACGGGCCAGGGTGGTGCTGGCCGTCGACGGCAGGGAATTCTCGGGACTGTCCGGCAGCGATCAGGACATGAGCGACAGGCTGGCGGAGGGGGCCGCGATCGCGGCCCTCAAGGAGATCCTCAGGCGGCAGGCCGACCTGGAACTGGTGGGACTGCAGGAGGCGGACGGATGCCGGCAGCATGTCTGTGCCGGTCCCGGCCGGATCGGCCCGGCCCAGGGTCTCATGCTCCTGCGCAGGACCTTCTGGGCCACCGACGGTTTTCTTCTGCCCATGGTCGCCCTGCCCGCATCCGTTTCCATCCGGGCGGGTTCTGATGCCGTCATGTCGTTCCGGGAGGGATGCCTCTCCCGGCTGGCCCCAGCCATGTACCGGACCAACGCCCGGCTGGGCCTGCCCATGCCGGTCGTGGCCCTTGACCTGGAGCCCTTTGAGGGGGCGGGACCAGGAAGCTCGTGTACGATACAGCAATAAGTCCATTGAGGGAGGGAGGCCTGAAGTGACAGAAGGAAATGCGTCGGCGCAGCAGACAGGTCCATCCGGGAGGGATCCCATCCGCGTGGCCCTCCTCGGGGCGGGAACCGTTGGTTCGCAGGTGGCCCGCCTCCTGGTCGAGCGATCCGGGGAATTGGCCCAGGACCTGGGCAGGCGATTGGAATTGGCTGGTGTGGCCTGCCGCCACCCCGGTGCCGTCGAGGCGCCCTGGATTGACAGGTCCCTGCTTACCACGGACCTGTCCGGTCTCTGCCACAGGGCCGACATCGTGGTCGAGCTCATGGGTGGCATGGAACCGGCCCGGACCATGCTGCTGACGGCCATGGAGTCCGGTGCCTCCGTGGTCACCGCGAACAAGGCCCTTCTGGCGGCCAGCGGGCCGGAACTCTACCGGAAGGCGGCAACCTGCGGGGTCGACATCCGTTTCGAGGCGGCAGTGGGCGGGGCCATGCCCGTCGTCCGGGTCCTGTCCGAATCCCTGGCCGGCGACAGGATCCTCTCCCTGTCCGGCATTGTCAACGGGACCACCAACTTCATACTCGACCAGATGGCCACACAGGGGCTGGACTTCGACGAGGCACTGGACCAGGCCCGCGAGGAAGGGTACGCGGAGGCCGACCCCACGGCCGACATAGAAGGCAGGGACGCTGCCAGCAAGGCGGCCATCATGGCCACTCTGGCCTTCCATACCCGTGTGACCTCCGACGACGTGGCCGTGCAGGGAATACGCAGGATCACTGCCGGGGACATGCTCTGGGCCGCCGCCCAGGGCAGGGTGGTCAAGCTTCTGGCCACCGTCAGCCAGGGGGAGAAGGGGGTTGCGGCCCGTGTCCGCCCCGTCCTCCTTCCCAGGGACCACCCCTTCGCCTCGGTGCATGGGGGCTTCAACGCGGTCGCCATACAGGCCGAGGCGGCAGGTGAAATCGTCCTCTACGGGCAGGGTGCCGGCGGGACGCCCACCGCATCCGCCGTCATGGGCGACATAGTGACAGAGGCGCGCAATATCATCGCCTCGGGCCGGGGGACCTCCATCCATCTGGGCAAGACGGTCCCCATCTGCCATCCCGACCCGGACGGCGGATTCTTCTGCGTCCGTTTCCTCACCGACGACTGCCAGGGATTCCGCGTCCGGATGGATGAGAGGCTGGAAGAGGCTGGAATCACCCTCCACAAGGCCGACTACCTGATGTGTCCCGGTGGCATCAGCCAGGTTCACACCCTGATCGGACCCTGCCGGGAATCATACCTGGCCACGGTGGCCGCCGACCTGGGGCGTTGTGACCGGTCCGCAGGAAGGCCGCTGATTCTCGGGATGGTGGATGAACGATGACCGATCGCCTGCATGGGGCCGCAGACGGGTGCCGGCCGGTCTGCCGCCAGGTCACGGTCGATGTGCCGGCCACCAGCGCCAACCTGGGGTCGGGTTTCGATTGTGCCGGCCTGGCCCTTGACTTCTGCGACCATCTGACCTTCACCCTCCCGCAGGTGGATCCAGACGGGTCCGGGGTGGACCGGGCTGACCGGGTGGACCGGGCTGAGAGAGTGGACCTGGCTGAGAGGGCTGGCCGGGAGGCCCGGACCCTGGTGACCGTCAAGGGGGAGGGCCAGGGTCGCCTGCCCGTGGATGGCAGGAACCTGGTCGCCTCGACCTTCCGCCGCGCCTGCGCCGCCTTCGGCCTGGAGGTGGACGACCTGTTCCTTGAAGCAGACAACCGGATCCCCCAGGCCAGGGGGATGGGGTCTTCCGCCTCCGCCCTTGTTGGGGCAGTCGCCGCTGCTGATGCCTTCTGCCATAGCGGAAGGATCGACCGCCACCGGGTCTTCGAGCTCGCCGCCTCCTATGAGGGGCATCCGGACAACGTGGCCCCGGCCGTCTACGGGGGTCTGACCATCTCCTGGCCCCTGGCCGGAGCGGACAGGGAGGGCCCCGGCGGCTACGGTACCGTCGGATACCCCGTGGATGAGGGGGTGGAGGCCGCCATCCTGGTGCCGGACTTCCGGGTCCCCACCTCCCAGGCCAGGCAGATCCTGCCTGACGGGCTGTCCATGTCCGATGCGGTCTTCAACATGGCCCGGGTGGGTCTTCTTCCGGCTGCCCTGGGTCCCTCCGCAACGGAAGTGGGGGCCACCGGGTCCGGCGACCGGCGCGAGGGCCTCCTCTACACGGCCACCCAGGACCGGGTGCACCAGCCCTTCCGCCGGTCCCTCATGCCGGCTTCCTGGACCCTGGTCGAAAGGTTGAGGGGGCAGGGGCTGGCTGCGGCCATTTCCGGCGCAGGGCCCTCGGTCATCGTCCTCCACCGTGGCCGCAGGGAGGAAATCGCCCACCTGGCCGGCCCGGAACTGGCAGGCGGGCATTGGGACCTCCTTGACCTGCCCATCAGGACAGGCGGCGTGGAGGTCACCAGAGGCTGAGACCAGCTGATGCCGGCCTGCCTGCCGGTGGTAGTGTGCAGGGAAACAAGAGGAAAGCGGTGTGATTCATGACCATCCCAGTTATTTTGGCCTCCGGGTCCCCATCCAGGCGGCGGGTCCTCTACGATGCGGGCATCATGCCCACCATCCGGGTCTCCTCCGTGGACGAGTCCGGCCTGTTGGAGGCGGCCCGGCGGAGTGAGGGGGCCGGCCTGCCGATAGGGCGTCAGGTCGGTCTCCTGGCCAGGGCCAAGGCCCAGGCCGTCAACCGGGCCTACAGGGAGGTCGCCGAGGTCTCGCGCGAGGCCACGGGCCAGGCCCTGGTATCCCGCCCCCTCCTTCCCGGCCCCGCCCGGAAGTCCGGAGGGGCAGGCGGAACCACAGGCGGGTTGGGGGACCAGGAGGATGCCCTCACCGCCGAGGACCTGCCGACGCTCCTGGCTGGCGAGGGCTCCCTTGGGTCTTCTGGGGTGGGCCCCCTGATCATCGGCTGTGATTCCATGTTTCTCTTCGACGGGGAGATCTACGGCAAGCCTCACGACCCCCAGGTGGCCCTCAGCCGGATCGAGGCCTTCAGGGGAAGACAAGGTCAGCTGTGGACCGGGCACTGCCTGATCGATTTCGCCACCGGAGACATGAGGGAGGGGGCCAGCTGCGCCACCGTCAGATTCGCCGACTACACGGATGCCGAGGCCGAGGCCTATGTGGCGACCGGGGAGCCCCTGGAAGTGGCGGGGTCTTTCACCCTGGAGGGTTATGGGGCCGCCTTCATCGAGGGGGTCGAGGGGGACCCGCACGGGGTCCTGGGAATCAGCCTTCCCCTGGTCAGGCGTCTGGCCGCCGATCTGGGCATTGCCTGGGAGGATCTGTGGAACATCCGCCGGGGTGGGCAGGGAGCCCGGCTGACGGACCACGATAAGGCGGCGGCCTCCACCCCGCCCGAGGGGAATGTCCGCCAACCGGGCGACGGATGGGTGGATTGCGCCTGCGGTCACAGGCATTGGGGTCTCAACGGCGCCTCCGGCGTCCTCCTGGTCCGCCGGGACGGGGAGACGGGCGAACCGACGGCGGTGGCCATGCAGCACCGGGCCGTCTGGAGTGCTCAGGGAGGCACCTGGGGTGTCCCCGGAGGGGCCATCGCCGACGGGGAGAACCCCGTGGAGGGGGCCCTGCGCGAAAGTCACGAGGAGGCCGGCATCGACCCGGAGGACATCGAGGTGGTCGGCACCTTCCGCGAGGACCATGGACCCTGGGCTTACACAACGGTCTTCGCCTTCGAGCGGCCAGGCCGGCAGGTGGATCTGAAGGCCAATGACGATGAGAGTCTGAGCGTGGAGTGGGTCCCCATCGACCAGGTTCCCGACCGCCGGCTCCTGGCGGCTTTCAAGGCCGATTGGCCCGGCTTCCGCAAAAGGGTGGAAACCCTGGCCCAGGAGCACCGCCAGGGGTAGCCCCGCCTGTCCTGCAGGGCCCCGCGCCGCCCTCCGCGCCGCCATATGGTGGATTTTGCCATCTGACGGTTGTGGGTTACCATTAATCTGCATAAAGATGCAAACGTATGCAGACCTCAGGTAATCAAGCACAAGGATTGGGTGATGATTATTCAAAGAAGAATATCGACAATCAGAAAACTAGCTGCCATAGGTATTACGACTGCCATGGCTGTGACCGCCCTGGCCCTGCCTTCCCAGGCCGTCCCGACCAGTGGGACCGGGAATTCGCAAACGATTGCACAGCCGGTGGATTCCGCGAGTGCCATTGGGGGTGATGACGTCATCGTCATCGCCTTCCAGCAGAACTGGCGGTCCGTGGCCAGGCAGTGCACCCAGGTATACGGGCCCGAAGGGGTCGGTCATGTCCAGGTGTCCCCTCCCCAGGAGAGCGTCGTCGGCAGCCAGTGGTGGACCTCCTACCAGCCCGCAAGCTACCGGCTGGATTCCAAACTGGGCAGCGAGGAGGAATTCAAGACGATGATCGCCACCTGCAGGGCCGCAGGTGTCGGTGTGATCGCAGATGCCGTCATCAACCACATGGCGGGCACCTTCACGGGCGGAGGCACCCGGAGGGGGACGGCAGGCAGCGAGTACGACGGGGATGGTTCCTTTCCCGCCGTCCCCTACGAGGAGGGGGACTTCCATGCCTGCAAGACCAACGTGGACGACTACACCAACGCCGACAATGTCCAGAACTGCCGTCTGACCGGATTGCAGGACCTGGACACATCCAAGCCCTACGTGCAGGAGAAACTGGCCGATTATCTCAACCACCTGCTGAATCTGGGCGTGGAGGGGTTCCGGGTGGATGCCGTCAAACATGTGGCCACCCAGGACGTGAAGGCCATCAAGGCCAGACTGGCACAGAAGAGCGGCCGCCCGGCCGATGAGATCTTCTTCGAACAGGAGGTGATCGGCGGGGCCTCCGAGGCGGCGCAGACCCAGCCGGCCAACTACCTGGACAACGGGAAGGTGTCGGAATTCAACTTCACCAACCACCTGTCCGTGGCCTTTTCGGGAGACATCACCGATGAGGCCAGGGGCCTGTCCAAGGTGGGAGGGGCCGGATGGGTCCCGTCCGACAAGGCCGCGGTATTCGTCACCAACTGGGATACGGAGCGGTCCAACGCACTCACCTACAAGAAGGGGTCCAGATACCTCCTCGCCAATGCCTTCATGCTGGCTTACGGCTACGGACAGCCGCATGTTTACTCGGGCTACTACTTCGACGACAAGGACAGCGGGGCCCCGGGCGCCACGGAGACCTCGGTGCCGGACGTGCAGTGCCCCGCGGACGGGTCCATGAGGTCCGGGACCTGGCAGTGTGCTGAACGTTGGACGGCCATCAGGGGGATGATAGGTTTCCACAGGGCCGTGGCAGGCACCGACATGCGGGACTGGAAGAACTACGACAGGAACGTACTCGGCTTCTCGCGTGGGAGGAGCGGCTACCTTGCCATCAACAACGGCGATGCCCCCTCCAGTCAGACCTTCCATACCTCCCTGCCTGCAGGGACCTACTGCAACGTCTACGCCAGCGGTGACTGCTCCGACACGGCCACCGTGGACGGATCGGGCCTTATGACGGCCACGGTCCCGGCCCGCTCGGCCCTGGCCGTCCACACCGGCGCCACACGGGAGGGTTGGACCGGCACAAGCCGGGACGACCCTGCCGACCCCGACCTGTCGCGGTTCGACCAGGGGGCCAGGCCGGCCACCGATACGGGCAGGACGATCTATTACATGCCATCAGGCGATTGGCCCTCGGTCACGATGAGGTACACCGTCGACGGGTGGGCCACTTTCCGGGACCTGGCCATGAAGGATGCCGGCCACGGCTGGAAGAGGGCCGACGTGGACCCCAAGGGGGGACGTTTCGAATACGTCTTCAGTGACGGCCTCGGCCACTGGGACAACCCCTCCGGCGGCGGCAACTACACGGCCGGCGGGCACTGGACGACCGTGGACGGGCACCGGGCCACACCCGGCATCCCGGAGGAGCTCAGGCCTTACCATCCCCGAACCAGGGTGGTGGTCCATTACAAACCGGCCGATGAGATGAAGAGGGGAATATACATGTGGGGGACCGACAAGGACGGAAATGCGATCGCAGGCGCCCACCACGCCTTCACGGGAGAGGACGGTTGGGGCCAGGTCTTCGACACGACCCTCGACGGTGCCTACGATGCCGGCAAGATCAGCTTCATCGTCACCGACGCCCAATGGAACAAGGTGGGAGGTGACCGCAGCCTGAACGCCTCCGACGGGACCGCCGAGGTCTGGGTGGATGGTTCACACCCCGACCGGACCCTGTCCCAGGCGCCGGCAGGCCAGGCCAAGACCCCCAGCTCGGTGGACGTGACCATCCACTACCACCGTCCGGCCGATGACTACGCCAGCGGTGACGGATCCAAGGCCTGGGATGTCTGGGGCTGGTCCGACAGCGCCAACGGGGCCGCCCATCCCTTCAGCGCGCATGACGGTTACGGACTGATAGCCAGGTACCACGTCAACGGTTCCCGCCCATCCTTCAAGATCCGCTATGGGGGTGACGCCTGGGAGGCTTCGGACCCCGACGTGGACCGGTCCATACCGCAGACCGCCATGACCATGAGGGCGGACGGGACGGCGTCCGCCGAGATATGGCTGGTGCAGGGCGATCCGACCGTCTACACCAACGGTTCCCTCCTGGTCACCAGGAAGAGCATCACCAGGGCCGATATGAGCGCCTTCCGGACCATTTCGGTCAGGCTCAACGCTCCGGCGGAAGGGATCGATGCCGGCGACGTCCGACTCACGGACGAGGGTGCCGGCGGTCCCGCCGTGACCGCGGTCAGGGTGGATGGTTACCTGCTCACGATCACCACGGCGGACGACCTGGATGTCACCAAGCCTTACAAGGTCAAGGTGGCCGGCTTCGGCAGCGCGGTCATCCACCTGGGTGCGGTCGTCCGCTCCGACGAGTTCGACCGGAGGTTCGCCTACACGGGGGACGACCTGGGTGCGAGGACCCACGGCGGAAGGACCGTGATCAAGGTCTGGGCCCCGACCGCCGTACAGGTGGCGCTCAACGTCTACGCCGCCCTGGACAACACAGCGCCTGCGGACGGCAGGCCCCTGGCCATGGCCCCCTCCGAGCGGGGGGTATGGTCGGCCACGGTTGACAGGACCGACTTCGCCTACGACTTCACGCTGACCTTCGCCGATGGGACCGTCAACCAGTCCGTCGACCCCTATGCCAGGGCCTCCACAGTCAACGGACTGCGTTCCGTGGCCCTGCAGGACGGGGACACCGAGGTCGAAGGTTCCGACAAGAGGATGAAGCCCTTCGGGCCGGCGACCGATGCCGTCATAGCGGAGACGGACATACGCGACTTCTCCATCAGGCCGGATTCCGGTGTGTCCGCCGAGCGCAGGGGGCGTTACCTGGGCATGGTCCAGACCGGGACGAAGACGGACAAGGGTGCCGTCTCCGGCCTGGACTACGTCAAGCGACTCGGAATCACCCACGTGCAGATCATGCCCATGTACGACTACGGCAGCGTGGATGAGACCGGGGACCTGAGCTATGACCCGCAGAACACCCACGGGACGACCGGAGCCCAGAACTGGGGCTATGATCCGGTGAACTACAACGTGCCGGAGGGATCCTACTCCTCCGACCCCACCCGTCCCCAGGTCCGCATCAAGGAGGTCAAGCAGATGGTCAAGGGCCTGCATGACCAGGGGATCCGGGTCATCATGGACGTGGTCTACAACCACGTCCAGGACCCGTCGTCCCACGCCTTCGAGCGGACCGTCCCCGGCTACTACTTCCGTCGGGACCGGGAGGGCAACCTGGTCAACAACTCAGGCGTCGGCAACGACACCGCCTCGGAGCGGGCCATGATGCGCAAGTACATCGTGGACTCGGTCACATACTGGGCCGGGAACTATAATCTGGACGGCTTCCGTTTCGATCTGATGGGCCTCTTGGACCTGGAGACCATGAAGGAGGTCCGCGCGGCCCTGGACAAGATAGACCCCTCCATCATCGTCCTGGGAGAGGGCTGGGACATGAACACGACCATGGACAAGGCCAGGATGACCATCCAGGCCAACGCCCATGAGCTGTCGCCGGCGCGGGGCGACAACGGAGTGGCCTTCTTCAACGACTCCATCCGGGATGCCCTCAAAGGGTCCGTCTTCGACGACCGGTCGACCGGATTCATATCCGGTGATGTCGATGCCCCCGGCCATGAGGGAAGGGAACGTCTGATCGCAAGGAATCTCATGGCCTGTTCCTCGGGCGGGGGTGAGGAGGCCGGCGGGACCGCCTGCAGTGCAGGGGCCCGGTACGGGTCGCCCGGCCAGGTGGTGCAATATGCCGAGATTCATGACAACCTCACCCTTTACGACAAACTGGTCAAGAGCCTGCCCCGAAGGCAGGGGCAGGATGAAGAGGAGTATCGTCAGGAGATCCGGGCCAGGGCCCGCCTGGCCGACTCCGTCGTCATGCTCTCCCAGGGCATGCCTGCCATCCAGCTGGGGCAGGAGTTCCTGAGGACCAAGGGAGGTGACGGCAACAGCTACCGGTCGGGTGACGCCGTCAACGCCATCGATTGGGACCGCAGTCAGCAGGAGGGAGACACGGTCGCCTACATGCGCGGGCTGGTCGCCCTGCGCCGGAGGATACCCGCCCTCCGCCTGTCCACATACGGGCAGATCGCGCGGCAGATGACGGTCATCCGCCAGGACCACGGGGTCGTCGCCTACCGGTTGGAGGACGGCGACCATACATATGTGGTCGTCATCAACGCAAACGAGGAGGCTACCAGGGTGACCCAGGTCCCGGCCGGTGAATACACCCGGCTGGTGTCCGAGGGGCGGGTCTTGGCCCTTCCCGCCGGTGAAGGCGCACTGCCGCAGGCGTCCCCTTCGGCCCGCGCGGCCGGCGACCGGCTGTCCGAACTGGTCGGCGCCGAAGGATACATGGCCCCGGCCCTGTCCGCCACCGTCCTGAAAGCTGGGGCGCCGGACCCGGGTGACGAACCCATCGAGCCTGGTGATGGTGGTGATCCCGGTCATCCTGGTGGTGGGGGTGAGCCTGGTGATGGTGGTGATCCCGGTCATCCTGGTGGTGGGGGTGAGCCTGGTGATGGTGGCGATCCCGGTCATCCTGGTGGTGGGGGTGAGCCTGGTGATGGTGGCGATCCCGGTCATCCTGGTGGTGGGGGTGAGCCTGGTGATGGTGGCGATCCCAGTCACCCAGGAGGCGGGACCAGCTCTGGTGACGACCATCAAGGGGATAAGCCGCAGACAGGAGGTTCGCATGCGTCCGGTCCCCATTCATCCTCCGAACCCGTCCCCGGCCGAGGGCGCGGGAGGGACGGTGATGCCGGGCACCGGGAAGACCCCGTCCATGACGGTCCACTGCCCTCGACGGGCACATCGATAGCTGTGCCCATCCTGTTCGCACTCCTGGCCGTGGTCGGCGGGGCGATCCTCCTCTCGCCGCGCATATCATCCATCAGGATGATGCGCCACTGACACGGCGGTCCTTCCGGTGCCGGAGGGGGGACGGCAATTCATCCCTGGGTCCGATTCCCCCTCCCCCTGCCGTCCCATAGGCTCGGATGCATGACATGGACACACGAGAACATGAGCACAGGTGGAAGTGGGCGGACCCCCTCCCTGAATGGCAGGCCGGAAGGGGGTGCGCCCATACTGGAGTGCGACCGGGTGGTCGTCGACTACAGGTCGCGCCGGTCCGTCGATCCTCCGGTCGGGGTTGCGGGTACGGCCCCGGCGCTCAACGGGGTCTCCTTCAGACTGGCCCAGGGGGAATCCGTTGCTGTCATGGGACCTTCGGGTTCGGGCAAATCCACCCTCCTGCACGTCCTTGCAGGAATCATCAGACCCACTTCGGGGATGGTGGCCTACCGGGGCGAGGACCTCTCCGCCCTCGGTGACACCAGGAGGACCAAATTGCGCCGGACCGACTTCGGGTTCGTCTTCCAGTCCGGCCAACTCCTGCCTGAACTCCCGGCCGTCGAAAATGTGGCGCTTCCGCTCATGCTGGCCGGGATGGACTACCGGAGGGCCACCCAGGAGGCCATGGGATGGTTGGACCGGTTCGGACTTGTGCCTCTGGCCCGGAGCCGTCCCGGTCAGATGAGCGGGGGCCAGATGCAGCGTGTGGCCATCGCCAGGGCCCTGTGCATCGGCCCCAGTGTGGTCTTCGCGGATGAACCCACAGGGGCGCTCGACCAGAGGACAGGCCACCAGGTCATGGGGATACTGACGGCGGCCGCCCGGGCCAACGGTGCTGCCGTCATGGTCGTGACCCATGACCGTTCAGTGGCATCCTTCTGCTCCCGGACCGTCACCCTGCGCGACGGTTCCCTGATCGATCCCGCCACTGGGATGCCCCTGGGGCCTGATGCCGCTCCCGGCCGGACATTCCAAGACAGGAGGCCCACCTGGCAGGCCATGCCACCAGGCGTACAGGCCGGGCAGGAGGGCCGGCGGGCCGGGGAGGGTGATCTGCGATGAGCATGTTCCGCCTGTGGCAGATGCTCAATCGGCGCGGTTCCGCCTCCAAGACCCACACCGCGGTCCTGGCCGTGATCGCCTTTGCGTCTGCGACCGCCATATTCCTGACCGTCCTGGGAGGGGTCCATGCCTTCATCTGGAGGGCCTCCGCCGGGCATACCATCTCCTGCGCCTTCGATGGTCTTTGCGGGCCCGGCATTTCCGGTGTCGCGGAGGGACCTGACTCCCTGTATGTGGTCCTGGCCCTCTTCGCCTGCCTCCTCCTCCTGGTCCCCTTCGCCACCCTGGCGGCTTCGGCCGCCCGCCTCTGCGCCGCCCGGCGGGATGCCCGTCTCTCAGCCCTGCGGCTTGTCGGCGCCACCAACGCCCAGGTGGTTCGTCTGACCGCCCTGGACACGGCCTTCCAGGCCCTCTGCGGCGCCCTGTTCGGGGTCGCCGGCTACTTCATCCTCATGCCGGCCGTCATGTTGCTGAAGTTCCAGGGCAGGCACTTTGCCTTCCATGAGCTCTGGGTGGGTCTGCCCGCCCTCCTGCTGACGGCGGCCGGCGTCACGATGATGGCGCTTCTGGCCTCCGTTTCGGCCCTGCACCGGGTGGTCATAACCCCTCTTGGGGTGAGTGCCAGGGTCGGGACAGGACAACCCGGGGTCTGGAGGTTCGGGGTCGTGGCGGCGGCCTTCATCACGGCCATCGTGGTCTTCAAGACCCCCCTGATCCGGTATTTCGGGACGGCGGTGGCGGTGGCGGTGGTCATCGGTTTCATCGTCATCTGCTATGCCCTGCTCAACCTCCTGGGCCCCTGGGTCATCTCGGTCAGGGCCAAGGCCCGGGCCCGTCACCCAGGCAGTCCGGCGACCCTGATTGCCATGAGGCGAATACTCGACAACCCCAAGCGGGCCTGGCGCAACGTGTCAGGCATAGCGCTGGCGGTCTTCGTGGCAGGCATCACCTCGGTATGCTCCTACCTGGCCGCCAGTGGTTACGATGACGGCGCTGCCGCCGGTGATGACGGCCCTGTCCAGCGGGCTGCCGTGACCCTCCTGCAGGACATCGGCACGGGAGGCCTGCTCACCCTGGTCTTCGCCGCCGTCCTGGCTGCGGTCTCCTGTGGGATCATGCAGGCCGGCAATGTCTACGATCAGGAGGATGAGTACCGGATGCTGGCCCTGGAAGGGGTGGACGCCTCGGTCATGGACCGGGCGCGGCTGACGGAGGTGATGACCCCCCTCAACGTGGTCGTCCTGGTCGCAGGGTCCTGCTCCCTGCTCCTCATGCTCCCCCTGGTCGGCTCCCTCCTGACGCGGCCACAGACCCTGGTCGGGCTGGTCGTGGGAATCGTCCTGTGCTACCTCCTGGTCTCGGTGGGGGCCCTGGCATCCAATCGTGTCGCCGCCGGGCTGGATCTGCTGGATTACCGGGCCGACGACTGATCCTGAGGTCAGCTCAGCAAGGCGGCGATCAGGGCGATGACCACCGGTGACGTGATCGTGCTCAGGAGGATCCCGTCCCTGGCGAAGGTCATGCCCACGTTGTATCTGGCGGCGTAGTTGTATACGTTCTGTCCGGTCGGCAGGGCGGCCAGGACCACGCATCCGTACAGCTCGGTCCCCCTGAACCCCATCACGAACCAGGCCAGGAGGAAGGCGATGAGGGGCATGACCAGGTTCTTCAGGGTTACCACGGTCAGGGTGGCTGCCCTGTCGGTCTGCTTGCGCATGGGCCTGCCGCCCTTGAGGGACATGCCGAAGGCCATCAGGATCATGGGGACCGCCGAGGCCCCTATCATGTCGATGGGTTTGAAGATGAAATCGGGCACCACAAAGTGGCCGGCCCAGGCGCTGATGGCCGAAATCGCGATTCCTCCCAGTGAACCGATCAGAAGGGGCTGCTTGAGGGGCTGCTTGGCCAGGGATTTCAGAGAGAAACGGCCGGTGGTGCTGGCATCCAGCACGGTCAGGCCGATGGGGGTGAAGAGGGCCTGCTGCATGACCAGGATCGGGGCGACCAGGGTGGGATCTCCCAGTATGTAGGTGGCTACGGGCAGGCCGATGTTGTTCGAGTTCAGATAAAGGGAATTCAGAGCGCCGATGGTGGCGTCGGCCGTGTCCATGTGGAAGCAGGTGGCGTTCAGAATGACGAAGAGGATGCCTACGGCGGCGGCCGAGAGGAAGGCGACGATGATGCTCGGGTGGAAGATGACGCTCAGTTTCTGCTTGGAGAGAATGGCGAACATCAGGCAGGGGCTGGAGACGAAGAAACTGAATTTGTTGAGGACCATCTGTGCCGAGGGCCCCCCGATACGGAAGCGGGCCGCCACGTAACCGACGGCTATCACCACCCCGATGATGAAGAACCCCTCCATGGCTTTGAGCAGACCGGGCATGTTTCCTCTTGACTCCCTCCCGAACGGTGCCGACCCCTCCCGGCTCTGCCGGGTCTTCCACGGGGCTGCGTCAGGCAAGGGACCGGCCTGGCGGCCGGTGCCCGTGGACGCAACCCCATTGTGCCATTGGCCGGCAGGCAGGTGCCACCGCCGTCTCACATCCTTGACCATGCCAGGGCCACATTCCGCCGACCGTGACAGCGACGGGGGCGATAGTGTGCGGAAATTCGCCGGAGAACACAAAGGAAACGATCTTGTGCCATACTAGGAACCGGTGGTTCTGCTTGACCACCATGCGGTGCAGACGTTGATCCCCTTGCATGAATCGCCTCAGGCGTATGCAGGCGACGGTGTCCGTCTGTGCACATGGAGACTTTTCGACAGTGATGTTTCGACGGTGCGCACACGCGCGGCCACGGTGAGAGCGTGGCGTGACAGGCCGTCGAAACCTCAGAAGCGGTGCGATGCAGCGCACCCGCAAGGAGCATTGTGCCCAGTAAAGACAATGAGGATCCCGAAGTGAACGGGTCCTCCTACACAGACAGCAAAAGAGCGGACACCAGGTCGGAGCAGGGACGGTCCGGCCGTGCGGGTGCGGGCGAAAAGGCCGAACCGGCTCCCGCTTCCGGCGGTGACAAGGGCAAGGAACCCCCGGCTCCCAGGCGGCGGTCAGGCCGGCGGGTGGTCCGGGTGGCAGGTGCCGCGGGCGCACGGGTTCCGGTCCAGGTGGAGGCCAAGGAGGGCGCGAGGTCCGATGCCCCGTCCGAGACGGCCAAGACCTCGGAGACAGGCGGTGCGGAAGAGGGTGCCGGCGAAGAGAGGTCTTCCAAGTCCTCACGGCCGTCCTCCCCCTCCGCCGGTTCCTCAGCCGGCAAGACCCGGACCCGCACACGTTCCGTCCGTCATTCCGCCGCTCCTGATGAGGGCGCCGAGGAGGGGGAATCCGCCGGCCGCACGCGCGGCGGTGAAGGTTCCGAAGAGGGGGCCTCCGGAAAGGAGACTTCCACCTCGCGGTCCGCCACCAGGAGGAGGTCCCGCCATGTTGTGGCGGCCGTACCGGATTTCGAGGAGCCTGAGCAGGCCACCCGCCGTTCTTCCGCCTCATCCCTAAGGAAGTCCGCGAAGGCCGGTGACACCGACCCTGACGATCGTCAGGAGAGGGCCCTGGAGGCCGTGGAGTCGCTGGGGGCCGGCCAGGGAGGGCCGGCATCGTCATCCAGACGTCCTTCCGCCAGGACGGTGCGCCCACGGGTCAGGCCCATGACCTCCCTCCTCTTCCAGGAGCCGGTCATCCCCGATGTCCCCGCGAGCGGCAGCCGCGAGGATGAGGATGAAGGGGACGAGGGCAGTCATGCCCGCCCCTCCCGGTCCACACGGAGGACCAGGTCCCAGCATGGCCGCTCCAGGCACGAATCCGAGGAGGACGTTTCCAGCGATTCCGGTGAGGAAGAGGAGCAGGAGGAGACGTCAACCCAGGGCCGCTCCCGCCATTCGCGCAGGCTGAACGCCCAGGAGCGCAGGGCGGCGGCCGAGGTCGAGCAGATCGAGGAGGACCTCCGCCAGGAGGGTTCCCCCCGGGATGACGACCAGGAAGATTCCGAAGACGGGCAGGAGAGGTCTTCAAGGACCGTCTCCAGAAGGCGCAGGTCGAAGTCCGACCGGGAGGAGGAAGAGACCGAGAAGACCTCGACCCGCCGCCGCAGGAGGACCCGTGACCATGAGGCCGACGAGGACGATGAGGAGGAGACCGCGCTCACCCGTCGCCGTCGCCGCCGCAGGACCTCCAAGGGGTCCGACGAGGAGGAGGCGCAGCCTGCCCGGCAGCGCTCGCGCAAGCAGCAGTACATCGACGAGATCACCGACGTGGAGGGGTCCACCCGCCTGGAGGCCAAGAAGCAGCGCCGGCGGGACAACCGTCGGGAACGCTCCCGCCAGTCACACATGGTCGAGCAGGACTTCCTCGCCCGCCGGGAGGACGTCAACCGTCTCATGGTGGTCCGCGAGAAGGAGCACCACACCCAGATCTCCGTCATCGAGGATGACATCCTGGTGGAGCACTACGTCTCCGACATCGAGGAGGTCTCCTCGGTGGGCAACATCTATCTGGGTCGGATCCAGAACGTCCTGCCCAGCATGGAGGCCGCCTTCGTAGACATCGGCCAGGCCCGCAACGGCGTCCTGTACGCCGGAGAGGTCAACTGGGATTCCACCCGGTTGGAGGGGCAGCCCCGCCGCATCGAACTGGCCTTCAGGTCGGGCGATCCGGTCCTGGTCCAGGTGACCAAGGACCCGATCGGCCACAAGGGGGCGCGGTTGACCTCCCAGGTGACGCTGGCCGGCCGTTTCCTGGTCTTGGTCCCCTCGGGCGGGATGACCGGGGTGAGCCGCAAGCTGTCGGATCATGAGCGTTCCCGGCTCAAGGGAATCGTCTCCCGCGTGGCCCCCAAGGACATGGGGGTCATCATCCGCACGGCGGCCGAAGGGGCCAGCGAAGAGGCCATCACCAAGGACCTGGAGAACCTCCAGAAGCAGTGGGAGCAGATCGAGGCCAAGCACAAGGAGTTCCTGCACGGCAAGCGCCCCAAGCTCCTCCAGGGGGAGCCGGACGTGGCCATCCGGGTGGTCCGCGACATCTTCAACGACGACTTCAGCCAGCTCATGGTCCAGGGCGACAGGGTCTACGACCGGGTGGAGAACTACCTGGACACCATGGCCCCCGACCTGAAGGACAAACTGGTCAAGTGGGACCCTGCCGAGCACCAGGGCAAGGACGTCTTCGACAAGTGGGGGATCGACAGCCAGCTGCGCAAGGGCATGGAGCGTCAGGTCTACCTGCCCTCCGGCGGCTCCCTGGTCATCGACCGCACCGAGGCCATGACCACGATCGACGTCAACACGGGCCGCTTCATCGGCAAGGGCAAGTCCCTGGAGGAAACCGTCACCAGGTGCAACCTGGAGGCCTCCGAGGAGATAGCCCGCCAGCTGCGTCTTCGCGACATCGGAGGGATGATCATGATCGACTATGTCGACATGGTCATGCCGGCCAACCGAGACCTGGTCCTCCGCCGCCTGGTGGAGTGCCTGGCCAGGGACCGCACCAAGCACCAGGTGGCCGAGGTCACCTCGCTGGGCCTGGTCCAGATGACCCGCAAGCGGGTCGGCCAGGGTCTGGTCGAGGCCTTCTCCGAGGAGTGCCCCACCTGCCATGGGCGCGGGTTCATCCTCCATGACGAGCCCACCATCTCCGCCTCCTATGACGATCCCTATGCAGTCAAGGGCGGAGACCCCTTCGTCAAGACCAACAAGCACGGGCACGGCTCGGCCCCCAAGGAGACCGTGGCCAAGGGATCCACCCCGGCGGTCAAGGCCAAACTGGCCCAGATCGCCGCCGCGGCCCAGGCCGCAGCCGATGATGACGGCAAGCCCGACGGGACCTCCCAGGAGGGTGTCGTCGAGGTTGTCTCCGATGAGGCATAGAGTGGTATTCGTTTTGTCGGAGTGCAAACGCATTTGACGCTGCGATGTGTTTGCTTATATACTAAAGAGCTGGTGTCCGGCCGTCCGCCTACCGCAAGGCGGGAACAAGGTTGCCGGATCCTGTCAGCTTCGGACAACAGGCAAGGTAGGACTATGTACGCGATTGTGAAGGCCGGTGGCCATCAGGAGAAGGTCGAGGTCGGTGACCAGATCACGGTCAACCGTCTCGCTGCCAAGAAGGGCGATACGGTGGAATTCCCGGTCGCGTTGGTGGTCGATGGCGCCAAGGTGACCCTGGCGGCCAAGGACCTGGCCAAGGTCACCGTCAAGGGCGAGGTTGTGGACGACGAGGCCAAGGGCCCCAAGATCAACATCCAGAAGTTCAAGAACAAGACCGGCGTGGCGCGCAGGAAGGGCCACCGTCAGCCGCTGTCCGTGGTCAAGATCACGGCCATCGCCTGAGTGGTCCGGCGGGTCTGAAGGAAAGGAACCAGACATGGCACATAAGAAGGGCGCTTCCAGCTCGCGCAACGGGCGCGATTCGAATCCCCAGTACCTGGGCGTCAAGAAGTTCGGCGGCGAGGCCGTCGTGGCGGGCAACATCATCGTCCGCCAGCGCGGCACCAAGTTCCACCCCGGCCAGAACGTGGGCCTGGGCAAGGACCACACCCTGTACGCCCTGGCAGACGGCAGCGTCAGGTTCGGCGTCCGCCGCGACCGCAAGGTCGTCGACGTGGTCACCGACTGAATCTCCGGTCCGATTTTCGAGGCCATCCCCCGGCGGGGATGGCCTCTTTGCTTATGTGCCGGTAGCAGGATGCCCCTCCGTGCCTGGGAGGTGGGGGGACGGAGGTACGGTCCCCGGTGAGGGGGAACGGGGTGCGCCGTCCGCGGCCGGTCGGCTAGAATCGTCCTGGTTACCCCGGTGGGGCCGGGCGGTCATCCGCCTCCCCGCCGACGCTCGGGGGAGAGTCTGAAGGACGGGGGAGGGCAATGACGGCGGAACGCACGTTCACCACACACGAAATACGCAGGCAGACCTGTCTGGACGGGATATGGGACTTCCAGCCCGTGGCTTTCGACGCCTCCGACGCCAACCCACGCGCCCAGGCGGAGCCCTCATGGCTGACCGGCGACAGGGACCCCCGGCAGGCCCCCTCCTGGCAGGCCGAACCCACCGACCCGTCCCACCCCCTGCCGACCCGGTACACCGAGCAGGCCGTGGTCCCCTCCTGCTGGCAGACCGACGGCAGGCACGCCGGCGCCTACAGGGGCCAAGCCGCCTACCGGCGTGAGGTGGTCATCGACCATCCCTGCAACATACGCCTGGTCTTCAAAGGGGTGAGCCACACGGCCAGGGTCTTCTGGGACGGGGCCCCGGTGGCCTTCCACTACAACGCCTACACGGCATTCGACCTCCTCCTGGCCGGGGTGGCCCCTGGACGGCACCGGCTGGAGGTCCTGGTGGACAACCGCTTCAGCGAGGACTCCCTCCTGCACGTCCCCAACGACTACTTCACCTATGGGGGGATCATCCGCCCCGTCTTCATGGAGGAGGTGCCCGACCTCTATCTGGAGGGGGTGGGGTGCCGGATCCGACACGGGCAAGGAGGGTGGACGGCCCGGATCGAGGTCGAGGTGCGTTCATGCTCACCCCTGCCCCGCACGGCCGACCTGGTCTGCGAGTTGGCCGGGCGGCGGGCGGAGGTCCGGGGGCTCGCCCTGCTGGCCGGGGTCAGGCGGAAACTCTGTCTGCGCATGGACTTCACCGACGGCCAGGTCCTGCCGTGGGACCCGGAGAGCCCAGTCCTCTATCCCCTCAAGGTCACACTGGAGGGGCCGGGGGCGGCAGGGGACGATCTGATCGACCGGGTGGGCTTCCGTACCGTGGGCCTGGTCGGGGGCAGGGTGGGCATCAACGGCCGTCCCGTCCTCCTGCGCGGCGTCAACCGTCATGAGGACCACCCCTCCTTCGGTCCGGCCATCCCCCTGTCGGTGATGGACCAGGATCTGAAGCTCATAGCCGACGCGGGCTGCAACGCCGTCCGGACCAGCCACTACCCCAATGACGAGCGCTTTCTCGACCTCTGCGACGAGAGGGGGATCCTGGTCTGGGAGGAGAGCCATGCCAGGGACGGGGACGAGGCCAGGATCACGAACCCCCTTTTCGTCAGGCAGTCCCTGGACTGCGCAGGGCAGATGGTCCGCCAGCACATGAACCACCCCTCCATCGTCATCTGGGGATGCCTGAACGAGGCCGCCTCCAACCGGCCCGGAGCCGTCGGCGTCTTCCGCAGCCACATGGAGCTCTTCGGCCGGGATGACACCCGCCTGCACACTTTCGCCAGCCGGAACCTGGACGACGACCTCTGCCAGAGGATGGTCGACATCTCCGCCTTCAACATCTATCCGGGCTGGTATGACCGGCGCAGCCCCGAGCAGATGGTTGACGCCATAGCCGGCCGCCTTGACGCCTGCGGACCCGAGGGGCGGCCCCTGATCGTCAGCGAGTTCGGCGGGGACGGCCTGTACGGTCTGCACGACCCGGGCCGTGGGCGTTGGAGCGAGGAGTACCAGGGTGACCTGGTGGCCGATGTGGCGGCCCGCCTCATGGCCCTGCCCCGGGTGGCGGGTCTCTTCGTCTGGCAGTTCTGCGACTGCCGGGTGGACCCGGAGTGGGAGACCGGATGGCCGCAGACCAGGCCTGGTCTGAAGAACACCAAGGGGCTGGTGGACGGGTGGCGCAGGCCCAAGGAGGCATACCGGCGTCTCAAGGACCTCTGGGGCCGCTGAAACGCCGGACGGCCGGTTCAGCTCTCAGTGCCCCATGTCAGGCGGCGTTGAGTACCATGGACCCCTATGAGCGCATTTGTGGATCGAGTCACCATCCATGTCAAAGGTGGCGACGGCGGCAACGGGGCATCCTCCATCCGCCGCGAAAAGTACAAGCCCCTGGCCGGGCCCGACGGGGGAGACGGGGGAGACGGGGGGTCCGTCTACCTCCAGGCCGACCCCAACGCCACAAGCCTTCTGGACTTCCGCTACCTGCCCCACCGCAGTGCGGGGTCAGGGACCATGGGCCTGGGCGGCGACAAGGACGGCAGCCAGGGAGACGACCTGGTCCTGTCGGTGCCCGTAGGCACGGTGGTCTTCAAGGCCATCGGGGCCGAAGGGGAGAGCAAGCATCCCGGCCAGCGCCTGGCCGACCTCAACCACGCCGGCGACCGCTTCATGGCCGCCCAAGGGGGAGTCGGGGGCCTGGGCAACCGTCATCTGGCCAACAGGGCCAGGCGGGCTCCCGGTTTCGCCCTCCTCGGCGAGCCGGGCCAGGAGAGGGACCTTATCCTGGAGCTCAAGTCCATAGCGGATGTGGCCCTGGTCGGCTTCCCCAGTGCCGGCAAATCCAGCCTGATCGCCGCCATGAGTTCGGCCAGGCCCAAGATAGCCGACTACCCCTTCACCACCCTTGTCCCCAATCTGGGCGTCGTGGAGGCCGGCGACCGCCGGTTCACGATGGCGGACGTGCCCGGCCTCATCCCCGGGGCTTCTGAGGGCAAGGGCCTGGGGCTGGAGTTCCTGCGCCACATCGAGCGCACCGAGGTCATAGCGCACGTGATCGACTGCGCCACCTTGGAGCCGGACCGCGACCCTGTGGGGGATTACAAGGCCCTGGAGGCAGAGCTGGCCAAGTACGTGGACAACCTGGAGCTCCCCCTGGGCGTCATCCCCATGGACCACAGGCCACGCGTGGTCATCCTCAACAAATGCGACCTGCCCGAGGCCAGGGAGCTGGCCGAATTCGTCCGTCCTGACTTCGAGGCCATGGGTCTCAAGGTCTTCATGGTCTCCACTGCCTCCCACGAGGGGCTCAAAGAGCTGGGCTTCTACCTGGCCTCCCTGGTCTCCGGCCTGCGCGAGCGCCTGCGGGCCCTGGCCCGGCAGAAGGAGGAGGAACGGGTGGTCATCAGACCCCTCCAATCGAAGGGGGGACGTGGTGACGGGCCCGCCTTCACGGTCGAGCGCCGTCAGGACCAGGCGGGCAACCACTGGTATGTGGTCCGTGGTGACAAACCCGAGCGGTGGGTCCGCCAGACCAACTTCGACAACGAGGAGGCCGTGGGGTACCTGGCCGACCGCCTGGCCGGGCTCGGGGTGGAGGACGCCCTGCGACGCGAGGGGGCCCGTCCGGGCGACGAGGTCCGCATCGGACCGGGCGACCAGGCCGTGGCCTTCGACTGGGACCCCACAATCGCGGCCGGGGCCGAGATGCTGGACGGAACCCCGCGGATCGCCCGTGGCAAGGATATCCGCCTGGAGGACGCCGAAGGCCGTACCAGGAGGCGGACCAACAGCCAGCGCCGGGAGGAGTACCACCGCATGATGGATGCCAAGCAGGCCGTCCGCCAGGTCATGGATCAGGAGCGCCGGGCCGGGCATTGGGCCGATCCGGCCGTGGACGACGACCCCCACGACCAGGAGGGCCTCCTGGGTCGCGGGCAGGATCGTCCGGCCTCGGCAGGCGGGGGAGACTGAAGCCGGTTTCTCCGGGCCGGCACGAAGAGGCCGCCGAAACCGGCGGCTCCCTCCGGGCAGGGTTCCGTTCCTGGCAGGCCACTGGATAGGATGAGGGGTATGAGCATGGCAGACTGGCAGACATTGAGCGACCGCGTGCAATCCGTGGCTCCTAGCGTGACCCTGGCGGTGGATGCCAAGGCCAAGGCCATGAAGGCCGAGGGGGTGGATGTGATCAGCTTCGGGGCGGGGGAACCCAATTTCCCCACCCCCGACCGGATAGCCCAGGCGGCTTCCAGGGCCTGCCTGGATCCCCGCAACCACCGTTACACCCCCACGGCCGGCCTCCCCGAGCTCAAACAGGCCATCGCCGACAAGACCAGGCGCGACAGCGGGTTCGACGTGGACCCCGATCAGGTCGTGGTCACCAACGGTGGCAAACAGGCCGTCTACGAGACCCTCCAGGTCCTTCTCAACCCCGGTGACGAGGTGATCATACCCGCCCCCTACTGGACCAGTTACCCCCAAATGGTCATACTGGCCGGGGGTCGCCCGGTTGAGGTCTTCTCAGGTGCAGGCGACGGATATATGCCCACCGTCGAGAAGTTGGAGGCGGCCCGTACCCCGAGGACCAAGGCAGTCATCATCAACGTCCCCTCCAACCCGACCGGGGCCGTCTGGGGGGCGGACCTGATGGAGGCAGTGGGCCGGTGGGCCCTCGACAACCACATCTGGGTGCTCAGCGACGACATATATGAGCACTTGACTTATGACGGGGCCCGTACCCCCTATATCGGCGCCCTGGTCCCCCCGGTGCGCGACCAGCTGATCATGCTCAACGGGGTGGCCAAGACCTACGCGATGACGGGCTGGCGGGTGGGCTGGCTGATAGCCCCCCTCCCGGTGGCCAAGGCCGCCGGCAAGCTCCAGGGGCATATGACCTCCAATGTCGCTGATGTCAGCCAGCGGGCCGCCCTGGCCGCCCTGGAGGGTCCCATGGACCAGGTCGAAACCATGAGGTCGGCCTTCGACCGCCGACGGGGGGCCATAGTCTCAGCCCTGGCGGCCCTGGAGGGGGTCAGCTGCCCCGTCCCCCGGGGGGCCTTCTACGCCTTCTGTGATGTCAGCGGCCTCCTGGGCCGTCCCCTGGGCCCCTCAGGGAGCCTGTCCGAGACCTCCACCCAACTCTCCGAGCGCCTGCTGGACGAGATCCATGTGGCCGCAGTGCCCGGGGAGGCCTTCGGCGCGCCGGGTCACCTGCGCTTCTCCTACGCCCTGTCGGACGAGGACCTGGCGGAGGGCATGAGGCGGCTGTCCGCCTGGATAGCCGCCTGAGGGCCGGCCTATGCGGGCGGCCGCCGGTGCGGCTGCCCAAGTGACAGGGCCGGGCCGGGTGGACGGAATCCAGGGGATAAGCTAAACTGTCGATTTGGCGGTTTTGCCCTATGCAACCGGCGGTATCGGCCGTCCGGAGTAGTATGGGCATATCCCAATAGGGAAGTGGCGCAATTGGTAGCGCAACGGTCTCCAAAACCGTAGGTTGTGGGTTCGAGTCCCGCCTTCCCTGCCAGGTGGTTTCAGCTGACGGGGCAAGTACAGTGAAGGATGCAAATGGCCAAGGCAAAGGATGACGAGAAGAAGGAACCGAAACCTAACTTCTTCATGCGTATAGGCCTGTTCATCAAGCAGGTGATCGACGAATTGCGCAAGGTGGTGACGCCCACCGGCAAGGAACTCCTGTCCTGGTCCGTGGCCGTGTTCATCTTCGTGCTCCTGCTCATGGTGTTCGTGACGATTCTTGACTTCGGTCTGGGCAAGCTGGTCTTCCTGATTTTCGGGTGACCCCGACCGGACCGTGAAAGTAGAAGGTGGATTGATCGATGAGTGATGATCTGATGGCGGAAGGTCCGGGCGAGGACCGGACCGAGTCATCAACCATGCCTGCAGGGGCAGGGGCCGACGACTCGGTGGAGACCCCCATCGACGAGACCGCCGCCGGACGGATCGAGGCTGGGGCGGAGGACCAGGCGCCCGCAGCCGATGCCCCCGCGCAGGGGGACGGTTCCAATCAGGCCGTCGGGCAGGCCGCCGACGCCGGGCAATCCGAAGACCAGGCGGAATCCGGGCAATCCGAGGATTCCGGTGATCAACCCAGCGAGGAGAAGGATGCCGGCCAGCTGGCCGTGGACGAGTTCTCCAAGAAGCTGCGCACCCTCGAGGGCAAGTGGTATGTCCTGCATACCTACTCCGGCTATGAGAAGAGGGTGAAGGCCAACGTGGAGTCCCGCGTGGCATCCTTCGGCCTCGAGGATCAGGTCTTCCAGGTCGAAATCCCCATGGAGGAGGTCGAGAAGCACACCGACAAGGGCAAGAAGGTCGTGACCCGCGTCCGCGTGCCGGGCTATGTCCTCATCCGCATGTGGCCGGATGAGAACGCCCGCCGAATCGTCCGCGACACCGAGGGCGTCACCGGGTTCGTGGGTCCCAGCAAGGAGCCCGCCCCCCTGACTCGCAAGGAGGTCGTCCAGATGATGGCCCCCATGATAGCCTCCGAGGCATTGAAGGCCGCCGGGGACAAGCCGGAAGCCGCCAAGAAGAGGACCGTCGAGGTCTCCTACGCCGTGGGCGACCAGGTCACCGTCACGGACGGCCCCTTCGCCACCATGGCCGCCGTGGTCTCCGACGTGGAGCCTTCCACCCAGAAGCTGACCGTCCTGGTATCCATCTTCGGCAGGGACACCCCCGTGGAACTCGGCTTCGACCAGGTGGAGAAGATCGCCTGACCCTCCCGCCCGTGTCTTTCGGGCGTGTCATAATTAGGAAGCTTGCGCGGCCCCCGGGCCGCACATGGAAATAGAGGTTGCGGGAGGGGGTCCGTCCCCCGACATGACCGCTTCGTAGAAAGAAGAACCATCATATGGCTCCCAAGAAGAAAGTAACGGCACTCATCAAGGTGCAGATCGAGGCCGGCAAGGCCAACCCCGCCCCGCCGCTGGGTCCGGCCCTGGGTTCACACGGCGTGAACATCATGGACTTCTGCAAGCAGTACAACGAGGCCACCAAGGACAAGATGGGCCAGGTCATCCCCTGCGTCATCACCGTCTACGAGGATCGTTCCTTCACCTTCATCACCAAGACCCCGCCCGCAGCGGACCTCCTGCGCAAGGCGGCCGGTGTGGCCAAGGGTGCCGGGAATCCGCTGACCGACAAGGTCGGTTCCGTGACCAAGGCCCAGGTGCGAGAGATCGCCGAGACCAAGATGGATGACCTGTCGGCCCGCGATGTCGAAGCCGGCATGAAGATCATCGAGGGCACCGCCCGTTCCATGGGCATCACCGTCACCGACTGAAATCGATTGTGTGCGGTAGGGCAACGCTTGCCTGCACCGCGACTGCTGATAGGAGAAGCAGATGACTAAGCGTTCCAAGAAGTACCGCGAGGCGGCCGAGAAGGTCGATCGCACCAACCTCTACACCCCGGAAGAGGCCATCGCCCTGCTCAAGGGCATGCCCAAGAGGGGCTTCGACGAGACCGTCGAGGCGACCTACCGCCTCAGCGTCGACCCCCGCAAGGCCGACCAGCTGGTTCGTGGCACCGTAAGCCTGCCCAACGGGACGGGCAAGACCGTCCGGGTCCTGGTCTTCGCCCGTGGACCCCAGGCGACCGCAGCCGCCGAGGCGGGAGCCGACGAGGTCGGTGACGACGAGCTGGTGACCAAGGTGGCCGGCGGCTATCTGGACTTCGATGCAGTGGTGGCCACCCCCGACATGATGGGCAAGGTCGGCCGCCTGGGCCGCGTGCTCGGCCCCCGTGGCCTCATGCCCAACCCCAAGACCGGCACCGTGACCATGGACGTGGCCAAGGCCGTCACCGAGATCAAGGCCGGCCGTATCGAGTTCCGTGTGGACAAGAACGGGAACCTGAGCTTCCCCGTGGGCAAGGTCTCCTTCGACGAGCAGGCCCTGGAGCAGAACTTCCATGCCGTGGCCGAGGAAATCAAGCGCCTCAAGCCCTCCACCGTGAAGGGCCGCTACATCACCAAGGCCACCCTGACCACGACGATGGGCCCCGGCGTCCCGCTGGATGTCGCCGTCCTGTGACCTAGGACGGACCGGGTCCACCCCCTGGGCGGGCCCGGAAGGCGGAAGACCGTAGACAAAAGGGCGGTCCCGGAACCAACGTTCCGGGACCGCCCTTCTTGCACCCTGAGGGTCTGCGACCCCTGGAGTGCGCATGACTTCCGCCTCAGTCCGGCCTGGGGTCCCGCAAGGGGCCCGTCTGCGCGTGGGGGCCGCCGCCCGGAGGGTGGTGTCCGGAAGGGTGGTCCGGAAGGGGCCAGATGAAGGCTTGTCTGCGCGTGGGGGGCCGCCGGGCCGGACCACCCGGTTGCAGGGGCCCGCAGGCTCAGGCCGGACCGGTCGTCTCATCCCTGTTGGATTCCCGTATGCGGCCAATGGTCAGGGCCGTATGCAGGACGTAAGCCTCGCGGGGATCCGTGGGATCCCATCCGGTCGCCTCCACGGAACGTTTGAGCCGGTACCTGACAGTGTTGGGGTGGACGTTGAGTTTCTTGGCGGTCAGCTCCAGCGACCCCCCCGAGCGCAGGAAGGTGTCGAGCGTGGTCAGGAGGGGGTTGCCGGGGTCCTCGCCCCGCAGGTTCCCATAGACCTCCCGGTAGAGCTGGTCGGCCGCCGCCCGGTCCCCGTTCAGCGCCCTCTCGGGCAGTACCTCGTCGGCATGGATCAGATGTCCCGCCGGCCCGTCGTCCACGGCATCCGCCACCTGGGAGGTGCTCAATGCGGCCCTGATCGTCTCGCTGGCCCCCTGGATGTTCTGCCTGATGGGCCCGCAGCAGACCGGCCTCTTCCGGTCGAAGAAGCGGAGGATGTCGGCGCAGATGTCCTCCGGTCTGCCATTGTGGCCGGGGTTGATCAGGACCACGGTCAGCTCGTCACGGTTGGATATGAGGCATTGCCCCCCGGCCGATTCCAGGGCCCCGCGGATATGCTGCTGGACCAGGCCGGAACCCAGCTGGTCGACATGGGCCAACCTGCCGACGAGGGCGAAGGACCGGTAGTCCAAGGGCCAGCCCAGCATGGAGAGCCTGGCCGATACCCGGTGGTCGGTGATGCCGTCGACCAGATCCTCGACGGCCAGCGTCTCGGTGCGGGCGTTCCAATCCTCCCTGGCCTCGGCCAGGTCGGCATATACGGCGGCTGCCGAGAAGGCCACCTCACGGGCGTAGTAGAGCATGGCCTCCTTGGCGTCCTCCTCCCTGCCGGGGCGGGCGAAAGCGGGGACATTGGCCTCAAGGATGCTGACGATGACCCGGGTGACATCCAAGGCCTGGCGGAGGCTGACGATCCGGGTGAAACCGACGGGGGCTATGTGGAAGAGACCATCGACGACCGGCCTGAGGGTCTCCATTTGGGCATGTGATTTGCCTGCGGAGTAGGTTTCCTCCCATGTGAGGAAGTCATGGACCGCCGTGTCGATGATCTGGTTGAGGATCTTCTTGTTGTGGTCGGTCAGGTCCTTGTACCAGGACAGCTGATCGCCCAGCCGGTCTTCCGCCTGGTGGACGATTCCCCTGATGGGGTCGGGGAGCTGCACCACGGTCCGGCCGGCCGGCTTCTTTGGGGTGCCTGGGGTGCTTGGGGTGCCAGGCCAGGCCTCTGCGTCGATCAGCCGGCCCCTCCCCCTCACCTTGTGGGACTTCACTGCATCCTGTTTGTAATCCGGCCGGTTCCCCCCGCCGTCCGTCGTCAGGGATGGCTCTGATCCGCCCTGGTGCCGATGGTCCGGGACATGGCGGACACCTGTGTCATGGCGGCCCCATCCGCCGTCGCCGCCTCCTCCAAGGACCGGCCGGCCCTTGGAGGGGAATCCCGTTTGACTCATGCCCACCAGCTTAGTGCCGGCCGGCCACCCTCCCAAGCGATTCGCAGCCAGCCAGGGTCTTTCTTCCCCGGACAAGGGAGAGGAGGACGAAACCGACCACAAAGGCGACGGGCAGCATGTGGCGTTCGAAGTTGTTGGCCGGTGACAGGATCATGACGCCCATCATCAGAAGGAGGGGGAACTGGCCGACCAGACCCCTCCAACTGCCTGCGGCCATTTGGGCCCCTATGAGAAGGAGGGCGCATACCACCCAGAAGTTCCCCTTGGCCGGCCAACCCAGGACGGGTATGGCGGTCCATGTCCGGACGAATCCGGCCACGGCGTCCCTCCACCCGTGGCACCAGTGGCCGATGTGGTCGGTGTCATCCTGCACGAACCCGTTGTTCAGGTAGTAGGCCACGGGGACGTATGCGGGGTCGCCCACATCGAAGTATCCATAGCTCTCCGCCATGAAGGCGTCCAGGTATGTCAGGGGGGCCCTCCGACCCACCTCGAGCCAGGCCCTGTCGAGCCGCTTCATGTCTGCGGCGGTCACGGTCTTCCACTTGTAGACGGTGGTTTTCGTTTCAAGCCCGGATGATTTGACCCGGTCCGCCTCGTTCGGCGTGTATTCCTCCCCGGCCGCCCGCAGATCCATGATCGGAGACAGGGCCTGCCGAGCATCTTCGGGGATGGCCGAAGCCTGATCACGTGCCGTCCTGGCCACCTGTTGAAGCTGCAAGCTCCTGCCCTCTATGGGGTCGCCGGGAATCACAAGGCCGGAGTATTCCAACCCGGACAGGGCGCCCTGGAAGGCCGCCAGGGGCAGGAGGAGACAAACCACGTAGGTCTTCCAACGCCGGTGGTCGGTCAGCAGGGCCAGGATGAACTGCACCGCGACGATGTAGACCGCGTACTTGGCGCTCATCAGCATGACGAGGGTGCTCAGGGCGAAGCCCGCCAATGTGGTGAGCCTCGGCCGTCGGCGGCCGTCCGGGGCCCCATCCCCCCTGCTTCCGTCCGCCGGTCTTGGGCCGATGCCGAGTTCGTGCCAGATTCCGAACCACCAGACGAAGGCGAAGGCGAAGAGGGTGGATTTCGTCAGGCTGATCGTGCTGAAGACACTCAACGGGCACACCAGGAAGAAAAGCAGTATCAGGCCGCGTGCCAGGGGGCCGCTGCCACCGGGGGACATCCCGTCCGAGCCCGCTGCGGTGTGGTGCCGGACGCCCCGCACCGCAGCGGCCGCCCTCCCGGTGCCTGCGCTGAGCGGCCGGACGGGAGGGGTGGCGGGGGAGTGGGAGTTGAGAAAGCGATCCGCGGCCGTCCCGCAGCAGAAGGCGGCGAAGAGGAGTTGCATGCCGGCCAGGAGGATGATCCCCCAGTCGCCTGACCCCGTCAACCGTTTGGACAGGAAGATGGTGCCCCCGTACAGGAAGGTGAGGGCTATGTTGTGGTGATCGGTCAGGAAGGTGGGTTCGATGGGCCACAGGTAGCGGGCGGTCGGGTAGACATCCATGGGGGTGAAGCCATCCCGGTAGGGAGGGTGGCCCCCCTCCAACTGGCAGATCCAGGTCGCGAATTCCCGGCTCTGGGAGTTGAGGTCGGCCCCGAAGGCCGCCAGGAGGGTCACATAGATCCAGAGCCAGCCTACGACCAGAACCATGGTGATGGCACGCCAGTCGCCGGTGTGCCTGACGAGGAATCCGCCGAGCGCGTCGAGCCATCCTGGACGGCCCGGCCCCGACCGGCCGTAAAGGCCGGAAACCTCATCCCGCCCTTCACCTCTGCGCCTGCCGGTCTGACGGATGCGGCGGGATGCAAGGCCGCGCAGGGGGAAGGAGGCTCCGCGCATCCACCTGGCGGCGACCAGGGTCAGTGCCAGACAGGCTGCGAAGACCAGCAGGAGGATGGCCCAATTGGATGGGCCGAATTGCCTGATGGAGCCCTCGGAGCGGAAGATGGGCCCAACGGCCGTGCACCAGGCGATCCAGGCGCAGACCAGGCCGTCAGCGGCCCAGCCCACGATTCGGCCCGGTTTCCCGGCCCCTGTCAGGGCCTGGCCACCCACTGCCCCCTCCTGGTTTCCTCTCCCTACGGTTGCTGCCAAACGATGACCTCGCTCTCCTCTTGCCCGGTGGTGGCCGGTGCCGGCCCTCTCGTCGGTCTGATTCTAACCTGTCAGCCATGAGGTTTCCCGGCGGTTGGAGGAAACATACAAAACCGGACGATGCGATTTGTAGGCGGCAGGCTTTGAATGAGGCCCGCAGTGAATTACCTTGGTAGACGTGCCTCATCAGAATACGCAGTGGCGGCCGATGACAGCGACGGCCAGTGTGCTGGCTTCGACGATCGCGGTGCTCGGCACCGTCGATTCGACCAACACGCTTGTGGCGCATGCCATCGCGTCATCACGGTATTCGGATGCCCGGGATCGTGTGGAACACCTCTTTGAAGGGGGAGGCTCCGCTGCCGAAGGGGGGACCGGACCCGTTCCGGTTTCCGGCACATTGGGGATAGCCTATGATTCATCCCGAAAGGAGGCCTCGCAGGCCTCCGGCACGGTCGCATCGAACGAGGGAAGGACCGCGAGTAAGGATGATAGGCGGAGGTCCGGCGCTGGGGACTGTCCGGTACCGTTCAGTGTGGCGGTTTCTGATGTGCAGACCCAGTGCCGTGGCCGTCTCGGACGCGCCTGGTACAACCGTCCCGGCCAGTCCCTCCTGGCTTCATGGGCCTTCGCCGTTCCCACCGGCCTGGCCGAGGATGAGGCCCGTGGCGGCTGGCTGACCATGGCGGCCGGCCTGGCCGTGATCGCAGCCCTGCGCGAGGTGCTCGCCGAGGAGGGTTCCTCCCCTGTGAACAACGACCCCGCCGGGCAGGATGCGGATGACGGGCTCAGGCTCAAATGGCCCAACGATGTCTTCTGCCGGGGGCGCAAGCTGGCCGGCATACTCAACGAATACGTCCCGGTCGATGAAGACTGGTCCGCCCTGGTCGTCGGGGTGGGACTCAACCTCTTCGTCCCCGCCGGTGACCTTCCCACGGATCTGTCCACCTCCCTCCAGCTGCTCTTCGCCCCGCTCGCGCCTTACGGCCAGCTCCGCGACCGCCTGGTGGAGGCCGTCGGGGCCCACCTGTCGCAGGAACTGTCCCCCCTGATCGCCCAGACCGCGCCCGGGGGTGCGGGGGCCTCAGGAGGGGAAGATGCCTTCGAGGCCCTGAGGCGGCGCGTGTTGGAAGTCAGTTGGACCCTGGGCCGGGATGTCAGGGTCCGGCCGGTCAGCGGCCCTGAATTCACGGGGCGTGCGCTTGCCATCAACCCGGACGCCTCCCTCCAGGTCCTTCTGCCGGACGGATCGCAACTGGCGGTGACCACGGGTGACGTGGGTGTCCTGCCCTCCGTAGGGCCCGGGGCGGAGTCCCCGGACGGCAAAGGCCAGGTCTGCGACGGGGGGACGGCGAACAGATCCGACTGAGGTCGGGTGACGGCTGACGGCTGACGGCTGACGGCCATGACGTATCGCAGGTCATATGGGGGGACCGAGAGGGGTAGGGGATGAAGAAGCTGCTGATAGCGAACCGGGGTGAGATCGCCCTCAGGGTCGTGCGGACGGCGCAGGAGATGGGGATATCAACGGTGGCCGTCTACGCCGACCAGGACCGTGACGCCCCTTACGCCCAGATGGCCGACGAGGCATACCTCCTGCCCGGGGACACCAACATCGAGACCTACCTGAACGAGGACCTGATCGTCTCCGTGGCCAAGAGGGCCGGAGCCGATGCCCTCCACCCAGGATACGGCTTCCTCTCGGAGTTCTCTTCCTTCGCCTGCAAGGTCATGGACGCGGGCATCACCTGGGTCGGCCCTGCCCCCCAGGTCCTGGACGAGCTGGGTGACAAGATCTCGGCCTGCAGGGTGGCCGAGAGGGCCAAGGTCCCGGTGGTCCCCGGTCTGAGCGAGCCGGTCAGCGACATGCGCTCCCTGCTGGACTTCGCTGACGCCAACGGCTATCCGGTCATGATGAAGAAGGCCGACGGGGGCGGCGGGCGGGGCATCACCCTGATTCACGACGATGACGAGCTGCGTACCTTCTATATGAATCATGACGCCCTTGAGGGGGGAGACCTGGGGGACTACTTCATCGAGAAGTTCGTGGACCGGGCCCGTCACGTGGAGACCCAGTCCGGCAGGGACAGCCATGGCCAGTTCACCGTCTACTCGACCAGGGACTGTTCCGTGCAGCGCCGCAACCAGAAGCTGATCGAAGAGGCCCCGGCCCCCTTCCTGTCGCCGGACGTGGTGGCCCAGCTGGAGGGCTTCTCCCGCAGGCTCTTCGACACGGTGGGGTACGTGGGCCTGGGGACCTGCGAGTTCCTGGTGACCCCCCACGACTCCGTTTACTTCATGGAGGTGAACCCCCGCCTCCAGGTGGAGCACACGGTCAGCGAGCAGGTCTGCGGACTGGACCTGGTCCGTGAGCAGCTGGACATAGCCGCCGGCTCCTCCCTGACCCAGGCCCCATCCCCGAGGGGGCACAGCTTCGAACTGCGTATCACCAGCGAGGACCCGGCCACCAACCTGACCCCGAGTTCGGGCACCATAGAGTCCATCCAATGGCCTTCCGGCCCTGGAATACGTATAGATTCGGGGGTGGAGGTGGGCGACACCGTCTCCCCCCGTGACGATTCCATGATGGGCAAGGTGGTGGTCACCGCCCAGGACAGGCCGGCCGCCGTGGCCAGGGTCCGCCGGGCCCTGCGGGAGATGAGCATCGAGGGGGTGCCCACGCCCGCCTCGCTCTTCCAGAAGATCTTCTCCAACCCCGATTTCACGGCCGAGGGGGGTCATCCCTTCAGTGTCTCCACCAAGTGGCTGGAGCGCAACTACCTGACCGCGGAGCCGCAGACCACGGCCGCCGGACAGCCGGCATCCATGAACGCGGCCCCTCCCGGACGGGAGGGCGCGGCCATGAACACCTTCGAAATCGAGGTGGACGACCGCCGGGTCAAACTGGCCGTCCCCTCAGACATCCTCACCAGCCAGCCCACGGGTGGTGTGCGGGCAGGCTCCCGCCTCCGTCAACCCCTGAGGGGGCACGGTCTGAAGGACATGGCCTCGGGGTCCGACCTCAAGGACGCATCGAGGTCGGGGGTGATCGTGGCCACCATGCAGGCCGTCGTCACCAGGATCAACGTGGCCGAAGGGCAGGAAGTCGACAAGGGTGACCTCCTCATAGTCCTTGAATCCATGAAGATGGAGAACTACGTCTATGCGCCGGCCCCGGGAAGGGTCGACTCGATAGGGGTCGGGGTGGCCGACGGGGTCGACCCGGGTCAGACCCTGGTCACCCTGGACCTTTCACAACAGGGGGCCGAGGGGTCGGTCCAGCCCGATAGGGCAGGGGCCGACACGGCAAGCCCCGGTGATTCCGGACGGACGGTGGGGAATGCCGGTCCTTCCGGCCATGTCGAAGACGGCAGGAAGGAGGGACTCGCATGAGGGGGCAGATGGCCTCGGGGCCGGCCGTCCAACCGCAGGAGGCCGGCCAGGCGCAGCCGGTCCGGCAGGCCATCCGCCGGGCGGCCGAACTGGCCAGGGACGCCGAACAGCACGCCCGGGACCGTCAGCACGCCAAGGGCAAGCAGACCGCCCGGGAGCGTCTGGACCTCCTCTTCGATCCCGGGACCTTCCAGGAGGTGGGCCGCTTCGCCGGGGGGGACATCGCCGGTGGAAGGGCCGCCTCGGCCGTCATCACCGGCTTCGGCCGCATCTGGGGGAGGAAGGTGGGCGTCTACGCCCAGGATTTCTCCGTCAGGGGGGGCACCCTGGGCCGGGCCGAGGGGGAGAAGATCTGCCACCTGATGGACAAGGCCATGGACTTCAAGGTCCCCATCGTGGCCCTGATCGATTCGGGCGGCGCCAGGATCCAGGAGGGCGTGGCCGCCCTGACCCAGTACGGGCGCATCTTCCGCAAGACCAGCCAGGCCAGCGGGTTCGTCCCCCAGATCTCCCTCATCCTGGGCCCATGCGCGGGCGGAGCCGTCTACTGTCCCGCCCTGACCGACCTGATCGTCATGACCAAGGAGAATTCGGACATGTTCGTCACCGGCCCCGACGTGGTCAAAGCGGCCACGGGCGAGACCATCAGCATGGACGAGCTGGGCGGGGGGTATGTGCACAGCACCAGGTCGGGTGTGGCCCACTATCTGGCCCAGGATGAGGCCGACGCCATAGACTACGCCAGGACTGTCCTGGCCTACCTGCCATCGAACAGCGAGCAGGAGGCCCCGGTCTACGCCTATGCCTCCGGCCACGCGGAGCAGGAGGCGGCCAAGCGCCTGCGCACGGTCATTCCTGACAATGACCGGCAGCCCTACGATGTCCTGGATGTCATCCACTCCATCGTGGACTACGGGGAGTTCGTCCAGGTGCAGGAGCTCTTCGCCAGGTCGGCCGTGGTGGGATTCGCCTGCATGGAGGGGCGTCCGGTCGGGATCGTGGCCAACCAGCCCCTGATCGACGCAGGCAGCCTGGATGTGGATTCCTCTGAGAAGGTGGCCCGCTTCGTCCGCCTCTGCGATTCCTTCAACCTCCCGGTCATCACCCTGGTCGACACGCCCGGGTACAAGCCCGGGTCCGACCAGGAGCATGCCGGCATCATCAGAAGGGGGGCCAAGGTCATATATGCATACGCCAACGCCCAGGTCCCCATGGTCACCGTGGTCCTGCGCAAGGCCTTCGGCGGGTCCTACATCGTCATGGGCTCCAAATCCATCGGGGCCGACATGAACTTCGCCTGGCCCAGCTCGCAGATTGCCGTCCTCGGGGCCAAGGGGGCCGTCAACATCATCCACAGGCGGGACCTGCAGAAGGCCAGGGAGGCCGGCCAGGATGTCGAGGCCCTGAGGGGGCGCCTGGCCGCCGAATACGAGGCCACCACCGTCAACGCCAACCTCTCCCTGGAGATGGGGGAGTTGGACGGGATGATCGACCCCGAGGAGACCAGGCAGGTGGTCGTCGACTCCCTGGGCCTCCTGGCCGACAAGAAGCGCATCCATCCAAACCCCCGTCATCACGGGAACCAACCCCTATGAAGGCCACCACACCGGACAGGCTGCAAGGCAGGGGGAGGGGTCGATTCGGCCGGGCATCCGGCCGGCGGCCGCCCGGTCGGCACCGGGCATCCGGCAGACGTGAAACCAGACAGCAGAAACCATCAGACAGCAGAAACGACAGGACATCATGACCGACAGCCCACTTTTCATCAACCGCCTCAGTGAGAGCCCCCACGCCCTCATGTTCGCAGGCCAGTCCACCCCCTGGACCACGGCCCTGGCCGACCTGACCGGAGATCCGGGCATACGTGCCCGCCTGGAGGGGCACATGAAGGCCGTCAGTGACCTTCTGACGCCGGTCAGGCCGGATCTTCTGGCCACCAACGGCCGCAGGGTGGACCTCTTCGGGTACAAGCCCAACCCCGTCAGCCTGGGGGCGGCCGCCGATGCCGCCGCCAGCGTGCCAGGCATAGCCCTGGTCCAGCTTGGGGCCCTGATGGACCTCTCCCAGCTGGGTTATGACCCGGCCCGGACCCGGCCGACGGCCCTTCTGGGTCATTCCCAGGGGATTCTGGGTGTGCACATGGTCCAGGCCATGCAGGAGGCCGGTTCCGTCGAGGCGGCCGCCGAGGGGGTGGACCAGATCCTGGCCATCGCCATGCTGATGGGGACCGCAGGCACCCGCCAGGCCCGCAACCTTTCCATCCACCGCCGGGGCCAGGCCACCCCCATGCTCTCCGTCAAGGGGGCCACCCGCCGCCAGGTCGAGATCCTGATCGACCGGGTGGCCGGCCGGCACGGCCCCATCAGTGTGGCCGTGACCAACTCCCGCCGACACCTGGTCCTTTCCGGCTATCCGGAGGACCTGGCGGCCTTCTGCGTGGAGGCCGACAAGGAGAGCGCCCACCAACGCAAGCTGCGCGAGGAGAAGGTCCGTGGAGGCACCGCCTTTGCCCCCGTCCTGGAGTACCTGGATGTTACCCTCCCCTTCCACTCCCCCCTGATGGAGCGGGCCGTGGAGCAGACCGTGGACTGGGCCGGCCGCTGCGGTCTGGACGCCGGCCGTGCCCGCCTCCTGGCCCAGGAGGTCCTGGTCAACCACGCCGACTGGGCAGGCCAGGTGGGGGCCTTCATGGCCGACAGGGACCCAGCCGACCTGTGGCTGGTCGACATCGGCCCGGGGGAGACCCTGGGCAAGCTGGTCGACACCCTGGTCCAGGGGACCGGTGTGGGCGTGGTCGAGGCGGCCACCCAGGCCCAGAGGGCCGGGCTCTCCACCAGGGAGGACGACCCGGACCGCACCCAGGATTGGAGGGACTTCGAGCCCATCCTCCTCGACACCCCGGCCGGCCCCAAGGTCGCCACAGCCTTCAGCACCCTGACCGGCAAGCCCCCGGTCCTCCTGGCCGGGATGACCCCGACCACGGTGGAGCCGGAGATAGTGGCGGCTGCCGCCAACGCCGGTTACTGGGCGGAACTGGCCGGCGGGGGCCAGGTGACCGCCGAGGTCTTCGACCGCCATGTGGCCAGCCTGGAGGAGGAGCTGGAAGAGGGCCGGACGGTCGAGTTCAATGCCATGTTCATGGACCGTTACCTGTGGAACCTCCAGTTCGGCTCCCAGAGGATCGTCTCCAAAAAGCGCGAATCAGGCACCCCCATCGACGGGGTGGTCATCTCGGCCGGGATCCCAGACCTGGATGAGGCCGTCAGGCTGATAGGCCAGCTCAATTCAGAGGGCTTCCCCTATGTGGCCTTCAAGCCCGGCACCGTGGACCAAATCCGCCAGGTCGTCGCCATAGCCAAGCGGGTGGCCCCCACCCGAATCCTGATGGAGGTGGAGGGCGGGGCCGCCGGCGGCCACCACTCATGGGAGTCCCTGGATGACCTCCTGACGACCACCTATGGGGAGGTCCGCGCCTGCCCCAACATCGTCCTGGTGGCCGGCGGGGGCATCGGAACCCCGGATCGGGCGGCCGACTACATCTCCGGCCAGTGGTCCAAGGTCTACGACCTGCCGGGGATGCCCGTCGACGGCGTCCTGATCGGAACGGCGGCCATGACGGCGAAGGAGGCCCACACCAGTCCCGAGGTCAAGCGGGCCCTGGTCGCCACCCCCGGCATCGACACCGCCCGGCCCGATCCCGACCCCTTCGCCCCCATGGGGGAGACCTGGGTGCCCAGCGGGAAGTCCGTGGGCGGGGTCGGGTCCGGCCTGAGCCATCTGCATGCCGACATCTATGAGATAGAAAACTCCTCCGCCGTCTGCGGCCGTCTCCTGGTGCGGGTCATGAAGCACCCGGAGGAGCTGGAGACCCGGCGTCAGGAGATCATCGCGGCTCTCGACAGGACCGCCAAGCCCTATTTCGGCGACCTGGAGTCCATGACCTACCAGGAGTGGGCCGAGCGCTTCGCCCAGCTTTCCTACCCCTGGGCCGACCCCACCTACATCGACCGCTTCCTCCACCTCCTGCGTCGGATCGAGGCCCGCGTCAGCGTCAGGGAGAGCGGAGAGTTCGAGTCCATCTTCGCCTCCCGTGAGGATGTGGCCGAGCCCGGGCAGGCCCTGGACAGGCTCCGGCAGGCTTACCCCCAGGCGGGCAGGATCAAGGTTGTTCCCACCGACGTGGCCTGGTTCCCGGTCCTGGTGCGTGAGTACGCCAAGCCCATGCCCTTCGTCCCGGCCATCGACAACGACCTCCTGCGCTGGTGGGGGCAGGACCAGCTCTGGCAGTCCGAGGACCCCCGTTACCCCGCAGACACCGTACGCGCCATCCCCGGCCCCATCTCCGTGGCCGGCATCACCACAGTGGACGAACCCGTGGCCTCCATCCTGGGCCGTTTCGAAGGGGCCGTCATCGACCGGGTCCAACGGATGGATCCGGTCCCCAGACAGGCATACAGCCAGCTGGGCCAGGCCGGAACCGCCGAGGAGTTCATCCGTCGCAGTCCGGACATCTCCTGGGTGGGCCACCTGATGGACAACCCCGCTTACGGGACCCCCATGGGCGACCGGGCCTATGAAATACGGGCCACGGGCTGCCGGGACGGTCTTGAGCGGTACGACCTGGACATCCATCTCGACACCTTCTGGGACCAAGAACCCGGTGGTGGCCTTGACAAGCACGCCGTGCGCGACATCGTCGTCCCTCTGACAGTCGACCCCTCCCGCCCCGGACTGGCCCCAGTGGTCGACAGGGAGAGCCTGCCCCGCCACGTCTACGCCATGCTGGCCGACACTGCCGGAATCGGCAACACCGCCATAACAGGTGACCGCCTGGAGGCCATGCCCGAAATCCGACAGGTGGATGACAGGCGGACCTACCCCTTCGGACAGGCCAGGACCTCCTACACCCTGTCCGCCAACCTGGGCCTGGACCATGAAGCCGCCACGGGCGGGGCCCTGCCAGACGGTCTCATCGCCTCGAGGATCGCCCCGGACGCCCTGGTCGGCCCGGCCTGGCCGGCCATATACGCCGCACTGGGATCCGTCTATGTCGAAGGGTTCCCCATCATCGAAGGACTGCTCAACGCAGTCCACCTGGATCACCTGATCGAGCTGGAGGTGACGGAGAAGGAGCTCCTGTCACACACGGGCGAGCGAGTGGACCTGACCTCCTGGGCCGAGGACTACCAGGAATCCGCCTCGGGCCGGGTGGTCACCATCCACGTGGTCCACACTGCCGCCGATGGCCGGGTCCTGGCCCGGGAGGTCGAGCGGTTCGCCATCCGTGGCCGCGCCTACAGCGACCGTCTGCCAGAGGAGGCCCCCGAGTACGGCGGCATCCGGGCGGACATCCTGGACACGCCCCGCCGCCTCCTGCGCAGGGTCAAGGTCAAGGCCCCCACTGACATGACCGCCTTCGCCCGAACCTCGGGCGATTTCAACCCCATCCACACCTCCGTGCGTGGGGCGGCGGTCTCCGGACTGAAGGCCCCACTGGTGCATGGGATGTGGCTGTCTGCCACCGCCCAGTATGCGGCCCAGGCCACCGACGACAGGGGTGCCCATTACGAGCTGGCCGGTTGGACCTACAACATGTACGGGATGGTCCAGCTGGGCGACCAGGTGGAGATCTCCGTCGAAAGAGTGGGCAAGGTCAACCACGGCGGCCTGGTCCTCGAGGTGACCTGCCGCATCGACGGCCAGCTGGTTTCACGTGGAACGGCCCTGGCCCGCCCGCCCAAGGCGGCTTATGTCTACCCGGGCCAGGGGATCCAACAGCAGGGGATGGTCCTGGACGAGAGGGCCAAGTCCCCCGCGGCCCGCCGCACCTGGGAGAGGGCAGACGCCCTGACCCGGGACAAGCTGGGCTTCTCGATCCTGGCAGTGGTGCGTGACAACCCGACCGAGCTGACGGCCAAGGGGGTGACCTACCACCACCCGGACGGCCTGCTCAACCTGACCCAGTTCACCCAGGTGGCCCTGGCCACCGTGGCCTTCGCCCAGACCGAGCGCCTGCGAGAGTCGGGCAGCGACATCTGGCCGGCCTACTTCGCCGGCCACTCCCTGGGGGAGTACAACGCCCTGAGCTCCTTCGCCGGGGTCATGTCCCTGGAGACCGTACTCGAGCTGGTCTTCCACCGGGGCTCGACCATGCACTCCCTGATCGAACGCGACGAGCAGGGCCGCAGCAACTACAGGATGGGGGCCCTGCGCCCCAACCAGTTCGGTCTGGACGACTCGGGCGTAAAGCAGTACGTGGCCTCGGTCTCCCAGGCCTGCGGTGAGTTCCTGGAAATCGTCAACTACAACCTGTCGGGCCAGCAGTATGCCGTGGCGGGCACCATCGCCGGCCTGGAGCACCTGCGCCGGGATGCCGACAGGCGGGCCAAGGAGGCGGGCGGCAAGCTGGCCTTCATGTACGTGCCAGGCATCGACGTCCCCTTCCACTCCTCCCTCCTGCGCAAGGGGGTCCCGGAGTTCCGGGACACCCTCGACGCCCTCCTTCCTGAGCGGATCGACTACTCCCGCCTGGAGGGGCGCTACATCCCCAACCTGGTGGCCCGGCCCTTCGAGATGAACCGTGACTTCGCGGCCTCCATCCTCGAGGTGGTCCCCTCCACCCGGATCAAGGAGGCCCTGGACGATCCGGCCGTGTGGGATGCCTATGCGGCCGACGACCAGAAGCTGGGCCGTCTCCTCCTGACCGAGCTCCTCTCCTGGCAGTTCGCCTCCCCCGTAAGGTGGATCGAGACCCAGGCCCTCATGTTCGGCGACGAGCAGCAGGGCGGCCTGGGCGTTGAGCAAGTGGTCGAGGTGGGGCTTGGGCACTCGCCCACCCTGGCCAACATGGCCTCCCGGACCCTGAAGCTGCCTGATTTCCGCGATCGCCATGTGACGGTCTACAACGTGGGCAGGGATGAGAGCAGGGTCTATCTGACCGACACGGACCCCCTGGTCCAGGATGAGGACGAGGGGGAGGACCAGGCCCAGCCCTCCGCGTCAGATCAGGCCCAGCAGGGTCAGACTGCCCAGCAGGGTCCGTCGGCCCAGGCGGCCGCATCCTCCCCGGATCCCGCCCCCGCATCGGCCATGGCGGAGCCCCCCGCGCCCTCCCCGGCAGCCGGCGGCCCCTCGGGTGCCGACGTGGCCGACCTGCACTTCCGGGCCAGCGATGCCATCACCACCCTCCTGGCCTACTCGACCAAGATCCGGGTGGATCAGATCGGGCAGAGCGACACCACCGACACGCTGACCAACGGCGTCTCCTCCAGGCGCAACCAGCTCCTCATGGACATCAGCTCCGAGCTGGGCGTGGCCAGCGTGGACGGGGCCGCCGAGGCCGACATGGCCGCCCTGGCCGCCCTGGTCGACAAGGTGGCCCCCAACTACCGCCCCTTCGGCCCTGTCCTTTCGGACATCGTGCGTGAACGGGTCCGTGACCTCTTCGGTCCCTCCGGCATGAAACTGCAGCAGGTGGAGAAACGGGTGACCGACACCTGGCAGTTGGGTCCGGGCTGGGCGGCCGCCGTCGTCTCAGCCCTGGTCCTGGACACCCGCCAGGGGGGTTCCTCCCGCGGGGGCGACCTGGCCCTGCTGCCCACCGAGACCGTCTCCTCCCAGGCGGCCGCCAACGCTCTGATCGACCAGGCCGTCCAGGATGTGGCCCAGGCCCATGGGGTCGCCGTTTCTCTCCCGTCCGCATCGGGCGGCACCGGTGGGGCCGTGGTCGATTCTGCGGCCCTGGATGCCTTTGCGGCTTCGGTCACCGGTTCCCAGGGGGTCCTGGCCTCCACCGCCCGCTTCCTTCTGGACCAGCTGGGCGTAAAGAAGCCCCAGGTAGTGCCCGGCCAGGACGAGGATGCCGCCGTCGTGGCCGCTGTCGAGGCCGAACTGGGCAGCGACTGGCCCGAGCAGGTCAGTCCCTGCTTCGACGCCGACAAGGCCGTCCTCCTGGATGACCGGTGGGCCTCCGCACGCGAGGATCTTGCGCACATCTACTACGAACGGGACACCGACAGGCTCTCCGACTCCTTCCTGGGTTCCGGACGGACAATCCACGACCAGGCCGTCTGGTATGCATCCCAGGCCTCCGCCCGGTCCGATATGGAGTTGGCCGGGGCCTTCGCCCGCATAGCCGACGAGGCCATGAAACCGGTGGCCGACGATACCGCAGCCTCCCGCTTCGCCTCGGATGTGGCCGTGGTGACCGGGGCGGCCCCCAACTCCATCGCAGGGGCCCTGGTCGCGGGTCTTCTGGAGGGGGGAGCCACAGTGGTCGCCACCTCCTTCGGCATGAAGCCTGAGACCCTCCAGTGGGCCAAGCGCCTCTACCGGACCCATGCGAGCGGTCGGGCCCGTCTTTGGCTGGTGCAGGCCAACCTGTCCAGTTACAGGGACGTGGATGCCCTGGTCGACTGGGTGGGCACGGTCAGCAAGAAGACCAGCGGGGCCAAGACCACGATTCTGAAACCGGCCTATGAGCCCACCCTCCTCCTGCCCTTTGCGGCTCCCCCCATGCATGGGACCCTGGCCGATTCGGGCAGGTTGTTCGAATCCCAGGCCCGCCTCATGCTCTGGAGCCTGGAGCGTCAGATCGCCGGCTTCTCGGGGATCGGGGCCGACACCGATGTGGAGCACCGCCTCCACGTGGTCCTGCCCGGTTCCCCCAACCGCGGGGTCTTCGGAGGGGACGGCGCCTACGGCGAGGTGAAGTCCGCCTTCGACGCCATCGTCAACCGGGCCCATAGCGAGCGTGACTGGTCCGACCGGGTCACCTTCGCCCACCCCCGGATCGGCTGGGTCAGGGGGACCGGCCTCATGGGTGGCAACGACCCCCTGGTCGACGTGGTCGAATCCCATGGGATCCGCACCTACTCCACGCAGGAGATAGCCTCCGAACTGCTGGACCTGTGCACTGTGCAGGCCCGTCGGGAGGCCGCCGTGGCCCCCATCAACGTCGACCTGACCGGTGGATTGGGCAGGGAACCCCTGGACCTCAAGGCCCTGAAGTCCGAGGCCGCGGCCCGTTCCCAGGCTGCCCAGACAGACCAGGACGGTTCGCAGGCGGCCGGCAGGCCCGCCGGCACCACAGGTGGGCAGAAGGACGAACCCGACAGGATGATCAAGGCCCTGCCCACCCCGGATGAACCTGTCCAGGCCCCCGTCGATCTGGCAGACTGGGAGGGGGTCACCGCCAGGCCGGAAGACGAGATCGTCATCGTCTCCATCGGGGAGATGGGTCCATGGGGTTCAGGCCGCACCCGGTTCGAAGCCGAGATGGGGATCCATCCGGACGGGCGTGTCGACCTGTCGGCCGCCGCCGTGCTCGAGCTGGCCTGGAACATGGGTCTGGTCGAGTGGCAGGACAGCCCCAAGCCCGGTTGGTATGACACCGAGGGCGACCTGGTTCCGGAGGAGGAGATCGCCGAGCGCTACCACGACCAGGTCGTGGCCCGTTCCGGCATCCGCCCCTTCGAAGAGGGGATGGGTTCCGACTACCGCGACGGGACCGACCAGGAGGAGGCCGAGGTCTTCCTGGACCATGACGTGGCCTTCTCCGTACCCACCGAGGACCTGGCCAGGGAGTACGTGGACCAGGATGCGGACCACACCGACATGGTCCGTGAGGAGGAGACCGGGGAGTGGACGGTGACCAGGCACGCGGGTTCCATGATCCGAGTGCCCCGCAGGGCCACCATGAGCAGGACCGTGGGCGGCCAGTTCCCCAAGGGGTTCGACCCGGTCAGGTGGGGGATACCCGCCTCCATGGTCGGGGATGTGGACGAAATCGCCCTGTGGAACATCGTGACCACGGTTGACGCTTACCTGTCGGCCGGATTCACGCCCACGGAGATCCTCCAGGCGGTCCACCCCTCCAAGGTGGCCTCCACCCAGGGGACCGGGTTCGGAGGCATGGCCTCCATGCGCAAGCTCTACCTGGACCGTTTCCTGGGCAGGGAGATTCCCACCGACATCCTCCAGGAGGCCCTGCCCAACGTGGTCGCCGCCCATGTCATGCAGTCCTACATCGGCGGCTACGGCAACATGGTCCAGCCGGTCTCGGCCTGCGCCACGGCCGCCGTCTCGCTTGAGGAGGGGGCTGACAAGATCGCCCTGGGCAAGGCGGACTTCGTGGTCACGGGGGCCATCGACGACATCGGGGTGGAATCGGTCATCGGCTTCGGCAACATGAACGCCACGGCCGACTCCGCCGAGATGTACGCCAAGGGGATCCAGCCCCGCTTCTTCTCCAGGGCCAACGACCGCCGTCGCGGCGGCTTCCTGGAGTCCCAGGGGGGAGGCACGATCCTGCTGACACGCGGTGACATAGCCCTGAAGATGGGTCTGCCGGTGGCCGGCGTGGTCGCCTACATCCACTCCTTCGCTGACGGCGCCCACACCTCCATCCCCGCACCCGGCCTGGGAGCCCTGGCCGCCGGAATGGGAGGGAGGGACTCCGACCTGGTCCGGTCCCTGGCCCGGTTGGGTGTCAGTCCGGACGAGATCGCCGTCGTCTCCAAGCACGACACCTCCACGGGGGCCAACGACCCCAACGAGTCCGAACTGCACAACACCCTGGCCCACGCCATCGGGCGGACGGACGGCAACCCCCTCTACGTCATCTCCCAGAAGAGCCTGACCGGCCACGCCAAGGGAGGGGCCTGCGTCTTCCAGATCAACGGGCTGACCCAGCTCTTCCGGTCGGGTGTGGTCCCCGCCAACGCCTCCCTGGACTGCGTGGACCCCGAACTCATGGAGGACGACCACATGGTCTGGTTGGAAGAGCCCCTGAAGGTGGGGCGGATCAAGGCCGGCCTGGTCACCTCCCTCGGTTTCGGCCACGTCTCGGGGATAGGGGCCATCGTCAGCCCGGGCGCCTTCGAGGCGGCCGTGGCCAGGAGCAGTGGGGAAGAGGCCCTGGAAGACTGGCGGCGGCGGGCCAATGCCCGTCTGTCCGCCGGTCAGCACCACCTCCTCAAGGGGAGGATGGGGCGGGCCGCCCTTTACGAGCCGATCGACAACCGCCGCTTCCATGAGGACGGGCACGGATACAGGGCTCATGATGTCGAGAAGGCCATGCTGCTGGACCCCGATGCCCGTCTGGGAGCCGATGGGTGCTACGGGTCTGACTGAGCCGTCCGTCGTCCGGCTCTGAGAGAGGGGTGGGGACCTGCCAGGCAGGCCCCCACCCCCTCTCTCATGTGGTCTGCCTGCCTGCAGGCAGGCAGTATGTAAGGCTTGACCCGGGCAGGCCGTGACGGTGACCGGTCCCGTCGGAGGCCGGGCGGTGGCGATGCCCCGCCCGGCCTGGCGCGCCGGTGGCCCATATGGGTCGGTTCCCGGCCGGCCGGGCATACGATTGGCAGGTGGACCCGGATGCATACTGCGGTCCATGGGCACGAAGAGAGGGGAACATGATGAGTGAATACAAGGACGGGGAGAACAAGGACACCGCTGGCGACGACGGCTCGGATGGCGAGGACAGGCGCCCGATCAGCTCCATGGCCATCGTCAGCCTGGTCATCGGCATCATCAGCCTGATAGCGTCCTTCTTCAAAAGCATCGACCTGGTGGCCATCTGCCTGGGTGCGATAGGTGTGATCTGCTCTCTTCTGGGCTTCTTCTTCGCCAGGAGCGGCGGCAGGCACAAGGGCAAGGTCATGGTCGTCTTCGGCCTGGTCATGAGCCTCCTGGCCATCGTCGTGGCCTTCTTCATGCACGGGGGGATCAACGAACCCTTCGTCATGCCGACTTTCCGGTTCTGACCGGTTCCGTCGGCGGTCTAAGGCGAGGCAACCTTGAACCCAGATTTGGATGGTCTTCGAAGAAGCGGATGACTCGGGTGGTTCCGGACTCCAAACGAGCTGCCAAGAGTCTCTGGTGCTGAGAAGGAATGTCTGGTAGTATTTGCCCCAACTTGGCAATACCCGTAGTGCGCTGGGCATTGCATGGTTCGATTCTGATAGGGGGAAGCCTTGAAGACAAGACTGCCAGCACTGGTTCTGTCGATTATGCTCGGGGTTGTTTCCCTCGCCGGATGCCGGGGTTCCACCCGCTCGGAGCCGAGTCTGGAAGATGTCAGCAGCAGATTCGCCGCAATGAAGAAATACGACCTGACCGGGGACGGCGATAAGGTGACCATTTCCGCCAAGAAGAAGGGTACCGTCTACCTCCTTGCGATGAGGCCGGACCTGCGCAAGGTGGATGCAGGGCGGTGCACCGTCGATGGCAAAGCCATGCGGTCCTCATCCTCTGACCTCAATTACCCGGCAGGACAGGGGAAGAACTTCTTTGCCTTTGCTGAGTCCTCAATCGTCGGCGGTGATCACGAGCTCGCCTGCACCCAGAGCGAGGGGACAAGGCTGTTGGTCCTGTTCGCGCCAGCTTCCTGATGGAATCTGCCCACAGTTGCTGATCAGGGGGTTGGTTTGCTCGGCCTCCTTCAATCCGACTTCCTGATGGGAGCGCCGTGTCCGTTGATATGGCATGGCAGTCATGCAACAGGACTGAAAACCGGCCGCCGCACGGGGCCAAGCCCGCACAAGCTTCTCGGGAGGGCCTGGTTCCAGCCGGCCAGGACCCGCACCGGCCCCCGCGCCCTTCAGTTGTCCAGATCGGCGCGTTCGACCAGACGGGCCAGTTGCACCCTTCCCATAGAGAGGGTCTCGCAGGCTGAGGAGAGGTGGGCCTTCACCGTCCGCTCGCTGATGTACATGTGGTCGGCGATCTCCTGGTTGGTCATTCCCCGGGCTGCCAAGAGGGCGGCCTGGCGCTCGCGCTCGCTGAGGGTGTCCAGGAGGGCGCGGGCTTCGTCACGTCTTGTCATGGGCTGACTGCCCGAGAGCCGGTGGATCAGCTGGCGGGTGCTGGCGGCATTGAACTGGGGCTCGCCGTGGCAGGCTCCGATGATCCTCTGGATGATTTCCTTGGGCGGATCGGTCTTCGATATGAAACCCTCTGCGCCTGCCTCCACGGCCTTTTCAATGGTCTGCGAGGGGCTCAGAGAGGTCAGGACCAGCACGTGCGGCGGCTGGTCCAGGCGGCGAAGGAGGCGGGTGGCCTCTATTCCGTCGCAACCGGGCATGGCCAGGTCCATGAGGACGACATCGGGTTTCTCCTGCTTGGCCTGTTCCACCGCGTCGGCGGCGTTCAAGGCCGTTGAGACCACCTTCACCCGGCCCTGGGAGTAATCATCGATGATGACTTGCATGGTCTGGCAGATCATCGGGTCGTCATCCACGACGCTGACTGCTATGGTCCTCTTACCGCCATTCTCGTCCACGTCCATGTGCGGGTCCCTGCCCGGCTGATCCTGCTTCATGCCCCCTATGTTACCCAGGCGGGCCGGAATGGGCGGCAGGCGGGGCGGTTCATCGGCAGACGGTCCGTCCGTTTTGTCGGCCCAGGAAGGGTCATCGGACCGGCGGGGGGGGGGAGCGGGGCGGAAATCATCCTGAGCGCCTTGAGCGGATGGGGCTCGATTCGGCGGGGCCCGGCCCGGTGTTGAATCCGGTGCGGCCCTATCTTCCGGTTGCCCCTCCGGTCACTCCTGGCGGGCGGCGATCTTGCGGAAGGGGAGGACCACGTCCAGATTGAACTGGCCATGACCATCCAGACCGAATGCGCACTGGCCCGAGCAGGCGGCCACCCTGGCCGTCAGGCCCTTGAGCCCATTGCCTCCGACGTGTTCCTGGCCCTGCGCCGGGGCGGTCCTGGGCATCGGGTTGGTCAGATGGACATGGACCCCCTGGTCCGGCAGGGCGGTCACCTCCAGGGAGACCGGCATCCCGGGCGCATGCCTGCGGGCGTTGGTCAGTCCCTCCTGGATGGTCCTGTAGGCCACCTTGCTCACGGCCGGGTCCAGGTCGCTCAGATTCTGCACGTCTATCCAGGTGTTCAGGGACATGCCGGTGTCCCGGCTCTCCCGGCAGATGTCATCCAGGGACTGCCTGGTCAGTGACGTCTGCGGGTCGGGCTGTATCTCCCGTATGACCTGGTCGGGGTGACGCAACATGTCGATCACGCTGTGGGTCTCGTCCAGGGCTCCGGCCGCCTGCTGACGTATGTCGTCGGCCCTCTGGGAGATGGCCTCCAGCGCCTTCCTGTGCCAGTCGTCAGGGCCGGCGGGCGATTGTGCCTGGGCCAGCTTGTCCGCCTCCACCTTGAGAGCGCTGGCGTTGAGGGCGATCAGGGAGAGGCTGTGCGCCAGGGTGTCGTGTGTCTCCACGGCGATGGCGTCGGCCACACGTTGGTCCCCCAGGCTGGCCTCCAGTTCGCTGCTACGCTCCCTGGCGGCGCTGGCCTGTGCTGATGCCTGTTCTGTGGCCGTGTGCATGTGTATGTAGATGCCGACGGCCAGTGCCAGGGCGAACATGACCGTCCACAGGGCCAGGCCGATAGGCAGGTGGTTGGGGGAAGGAGACCCTTTTACCGTGAAGAAGATCATGATGAAGGAGGTCCTGCCCGGCATCGACAGGTCGCGCCAGAAGGCGATGACGGTGGCCAGCGCCGACCATGAGCAGCACAGGGTCAACCTGTCCAGCCGTTTGCGCCGGGCCACCATGGAGGTCATCGTCATGAGGGCCGTCAGGGAGTCGAAGGCGAGCAGGGCTGAGGCCAGGCCGGCCACCAGGCAGGCGGCGTAGGGCTGCCGGTCCCGTCTGATGATGATCAGGGTGGGCAGGCAGGTGGAAACGATGAAGGAGACCACGCTCCAGAAGATGGGTATTTCGGCCTTGCGCTCCATCTGATAGCTGGCGATGCAGGCAGATTGGCCCAGGGCCGTCAGGGTGGCGCAGACGGACATGACGACCGTGCACCACAGGCGTGTGCGCACAGGCACCAGATCATCCGGGTCGGCCTGAACAAGTCTATGGGCGAAGGCGCGCAACCAGGTCATTCTCCACCCCTGTCTCTTCTCTCATCAGAACCGGTCCGGCGATGACACCCTGTCAGGACGTCTACCATGTCGGAGGTCGGGTCTTGCCATCGACATCTTCCAAGATTAAACGCATGTCCTCCCGCGCGTCACTGTCCCATCGGGTCCGTGTCCTCCTGCCCTCCTGCCCGAAAGGGCAGGTCGTTCGTCCCCTTCGTACACTTTCTTTCTGTGGTATCCTTCCTTAGGCTCGTATCCGTCGGCTGATGGGATTGTCGCTCAGCGGATGAGCGGTGAGTGAAGGAGTGCCTCCCCTCGAATCAGCTCGGTCCGGAAGGCAGTCAGACCGGGCTGTGCCCGACTGGGAGGTATTCACAGAGGCCCTCATACGACGACGGAGCGATGTCGCGTGCCATGAAGGCATGTGGCGGAGACCACGAAGTCAAGTGACAGAGAGATGAAGGAGTCATGTTATGAGTGATGATTACCAGGGCGGCAATGGCGGTTCTGACGTGAACGGGTCTGACGGTCCCGGCCGGTATCAAGACCCTGCTCAGGCGGGCGGATACGAGCGCTTCCAGGCCGGACAGCCTGCCCAGCCCGGCCAGGATGGCGGAACGCGGCAGTTCGCCACCGGCCAGCCCATTCAGTCCGGCCAGCCCATTCCACCTGCCCAGCCCGGTGGGCCCACTGGTCCTCGGCAGTATCCATCGCACGGGGAGCCGAACCGCCCGCAGGGGACGAGCGCCCTCGCAGTGAGCTCCTTGGTGCTGGCCATCGTGGCGTTCATCTTCTCCTTCATCCCCCTCATCAACATCGTGACATACATCCTGGGCGCCATCGCACTGGTGCTGGCCGTTGTCGGACTGTTCGTCACTGGGAAGAACCATGGCAAGAAGGGCAAGGGGATGGCGATTGCCGGGGTGGTTCTCTCCATCCTGGCCCTGATCATTCCTCTGGCCATGGGAGGCGGGTTGTCCAACAATTCGGATTCGCACTCCAAGAGCGGGTCCCCCTCGACATCCCAATCGGCTAAAAAGGACGCCTCCAAGGATACGGCCAAGGAGGACGATGCCGCGAAGAATGACGATGCGGCCAAGACCGATGACACGGCCAAGACCGACACGGACAAGCCCAAGGAGAAGACGATAACCCTCAAGGCCACCGCCACAGGCAATGCCACAGCCACCTATGGTCCTGCAGGGTCCTCCAGCCAGGACAAGTTCGAGAAGACCTGGCAGAAGGACATCACCGGGGACCAGGCCAATGAGATGCACAGCCTCATTGTCATGGGAGATGTGATGAACCAGGACCCCAACCAGAAGGTGACCTGCGACGTCCTGGTCAACGGTGAGTCCAAGGATCACAAGGAGGCCACCGGCTCCGCTGCCACTGTGACCTGCATGTCCCCCTTCACCCTGGGGTGACCCATGTCAGCCTGCATACCCCGCCGCTGTCGGGTAATTCCCACGGCAGCGTCGGGGTAGTGGGGTCGGCGGATGCTTCGGGATGATTCATGATCGCCTGTTCCGGAAGAATCCGGACGCTTCCTGGATAAGCGCCGTCGGAGGACCAGAGAATTTTCAGAGCCGGCCATTGATCGCCCCGCAGGCAGGTTCCGGCTTCCGATTTCCCGCAGCAATCAGCTTTTCCCCGGTTCCTCCACCCCATCTGTGCGAACCCGTGCACGATGGTGGAGGACCGGGGATGTCTATACTCGAATCATGCGATTGCCGTATGGGATGACAGAGGTGCTGGGCCTGGGCCACGACGTGGTGGATCTGGACGGCTTCTCCGAACAGCTGGCCCTGCCCGGGTCCCGCATGCACTCCCTTTTCTCTCCTCGTGAGCTCCGCCAGGCCGCCATGAGGGCTGAACTCAAGCATGACAGTGAAACAGCCCACCTGGCCGTGCGTTGGGCCGGCAAGGAGGCAGTGCTCAAGGCCTGGTCCCAGGCACTGGGTGACAGGCCCGCCCCCTATACCGTCGATGACTTCCCCTGGGCCGGCGTGGAGATACTGGACGACAGCCGCGGGCGGCCCGGGGTCCACCTGCGGGAGGATGTCCAGTCGGAGCTGATGGCGTCCGTGCGGTCCGGCATGGGGGAGCGGGCTTGCTTCGAGACGGACCGTAATGAGGAAATTGCGGGTGGATACTCCAATAATGAAGAGAACTGTCTCGATACAGGTTCTCACCATACGGTTTCTCGGCTTTCCCCGAATGAGTGGCAGTCTGAACAGTCGAAAGGGAATGCTGATGATATCGCTATGATTTGGCATCTATCAGTCAGCCATGACGGGCCTGTCGCTTCGGCCGTCGCCCTATTGTGCATAGAGCTGTTCAATGGACAAGAATGATCAGGTGCGCAGTCCTGTTGACACCGTGCTGGCAGAAACACTCGTGCAAGCGGATACGAAGATAATTACGGTAGCGGACACGCGATAACGCAAACTGAATAAGAACGGTGTTCGTGCCAATACCAAGGCCTTGCTATCATTGGGATTCGCAAGTGTGTTCCCCGCGTAGGCGGGGATGATCCCGATGTTGGGCTGCTCGATGTATCCGTAGATGAGTGTTCCCCGCGTAGGCGGGGATGATCCCGAGAATTCGCATTCGGACCTCCATGCGGCGGAGTGTTCCCCGCGTAGGCGGGGATGATCCCAGTCCACCGTGGCCGCCATCGACGCGGCCGGCGTGTTCCCCGCGTAGGCGGGGATGATCCTACTACCCGGCCGAGAACAGGGCTTTGCAGGAGGTGTTCCCCGCGTAGGCGGGGATGATCCCTCCCGTGATGCGAAGACCCTGGATGAGGCGAAGTGTTCCCCGCGTAGGCGGGGATGATCCCACGGCCAGGGACGGGACCGGCACGGCGTACGTGTGTTCCCCGCGTAGGCGGGGATGATCCCGGACGCGGACGCGGGGGGAAGGGGAGGCCGTGGTGTTCCCCGCGTAGGCGGGGATGATCCTGCCTTGCCGATTTTCTTGCCGAAGGAGTCGGCGTGTTCCCCGCGTAGGCGGGGATGATCCCGACAGAATCATAAACTCCACTTTCCTCGGCATGTGTTCCCCGCGTAGGCGGGGATGATCCCAACGAACCTATACCCAACCTGTTCTGCCTGGCGTGTTCCCCGCGTAGGCGGGGATGATCCCCACCTGGGCCAAGAGGCCCAGTGGAACGACGAGTGTTCCCCGCGTAGGCGGGGATGATCCTCAAAAACATGTGCCGGAACAATCATTCTTTTGGTGTTCCCCGCGTAGGCGGGGATGATCCCCGTATGGAGCTGTCACTGTTCCCTATGGATGTGTGTTCCCCGCGTAGGCGGGGATGATCCCTCGGCCGTCACGCTATGACGGCCGGCGTCCCAGTGTTCCCCGCGTAGGCGGGGATGATCCCTCGGCCGTCACGCTATGACGGCCGGCGTCCCAGTGTTCCCCGCGTAGGCGGGGATGATCCTGGTATAGACAGCACAGCAATGTTGGAAAACCGGTGTTCCCCGCGTAGGCGGGGATGATCCCTGGTCGGGGCATCTGACGGCCCAGTACCTGGGGTGTTCCCCGCGTAGGCGGGGATGATCCTTTCGCGGCTATGCCCGACAACGTGTCACCATTGTGTTCCCCGCGTAGGCGGGGATGATCCTTTCGCGGCTATGCCCGACAACGTGTCACCATTGTGTTCCCCGCGTAGGCGGGGATGATCCTTGAAAATCCCGTTTTCCAAAGCGTCCATGAATGTGTTCCCCGCGTAGGCGGGGATGATTCCAGGTTGTTGTGCCAACCCTTCTGGATTGCGGTGTGTTCCCCGCGTAGGCGGGGATGATCCCGGCCGGACCTTCCTGCTGGGCGACCGGTTCGAGTGTTCCCCGCGTAGGCGGGGATGATCCCTTTCTAGGAAATGGTTCATATGATATGATGTCGTGTTCCCCGCGTAGGCGGGGATGATCCCCCGGAACTCGAATCAACCATCCTCGAAGGGCTGTGTTCCCCGCGTAGGCGGGGATGATCCCTCGGCCGTCACGCTATGACGGCCGGCGTCCCAGTGTTCCCCGCGTAGGCGGGGATGATCCTTTCGCGGCTATGCCCGACAACGTGTCACCATTGTGTTCCCCGCGTAGGCGGGGATGATCCCGGGACTGAAGTGGGCAGGAAGACGGTGTTCAAGTGTTCCCCGCGTAGGCGGGGATGATCCCGCAATCGGGCGGCTGAGGCTCAGGGGGGATGTCGTGTTCCCCGCGTAGGCGGGGATGATCCCTTCGCCGGGCAGCTCAAGGACAAGCTCTCCAAGTGTTCCCCGCGTAGGCGGGGATGATCCCGACGCGTTCCCCTCCGCGGTGCTGGCGGCCCGGTGTTCCCCGCGTAGGCGGGGATGATCCCAGTTCCAGGAACTTCTTCGGGAACCGGTGGGAGTGTTCCCCGCGTAGGCGGGGATGACTCGACGGATAGGCTGTACTCGTCGCACGTCGACGAGGGTCCCCTCGCAAGGTCAGACCGACGTGGGGTGCCTATGCGGTTGTACCAGGATGTATGCTCTGCATATTGAAGTTGGACCAGAGGCGTTTTACTAATAGGTCCGTATGAAACGTAGCTTTTGATGTGGGCACAGGCCTTGCTCGGTTCCTCGGCCTCCCTGTTCTGGCTGCAAAGTAATTAAAGACGCAGGGCCTATCGCAACGCAGCGTATCGTATTTGAACAAGTCCATATCTCTTCATTTGCATATACAGGATGCGCCTGAGACCAGCATGACGATCACAGCTGGTATAGCTGCGTTCTTCAGCCTGTCCCGGATTCTATGATATGCAGATTCAGCCAGTTGTCGTTGATCTGACTGTCTTCATTCTCGTGTTCTGGGCACACGTATGCTCGCTTATTCACATGTCCTTTTATGTATCGATCTGGAATCTGAAAGTTGCGATACATAAGTGAATTGGCCTGGTTGTGAAATAAAAAAATGTATAATCCCCGAATCGGTTCCCAAAGCGTCCGATTTGTGGAGCGGGCGACGGGAATCGAACCCGCGTAATCAGTTTGGAAGACTGAGGCTCTACCATTGAGCTACGCCCGCAAAGCCGTTGGCTCGTTACAGAGCATACCACAAGGGTCGACTGGAAGGTCTGAGAGATGCCTGCCCATGCTTCACAGTTGGGTTTCGGCCCCTGCGAATCCGACGACCCGCCTGATATAGATAAGCTACGAAGGAGGGGAGGGGCAGTGCCATCATTCTCAGTTCGTTCAATCTTGCTGGTTGCTTTCCCGGCTTGCCTGTGTGACATTCATAGTCGTATCCCGGTCGATTGACTTTGCTTGGGCTGCATCAAGCTTGCACAAGAACCCATGTGATTGGAAGTGTTTACGCGTATGAGGCCGCCAACAGGCTCAGATTCTCAGTTTGAGGGGGGGGGTGAGGGTTCTTTAACGTAGAGCAGTCTGTGGAGCACTATGGTAAAGTCAGTATGAGCGACATGCCGTTTTCGTTATGCCGATTGTGCTCCCTGCATGACAGGGATGGTTTCTTTTCAGCTTGCGCAGCTTTCTTGATGACTCAGCCAAGCAATGTGATTTTTGACAGCATTCGACTGATTAATTTATATTTATATTTATGATGTAACTATACTTGATAAAGACGTATGGCAATGGCGGCAGAGATGGGTGGCATCGGATTGACGGATTCCCATAGTGACAAGGGCACGGATGATATCGTGCGAGAAGTCAGCGGAGTGGGGGATTTGGGCTTGTCCAAGCAGGCCATGTCAATCTGGGGCAAGACCAACCGGATCGACGAAACCGAGTGGCTTCCCCTCTACGTGCATATGAGCGATTCCGCTTCAGTGGCTGCCCGCCTTTGGGACGAATGGGCACCTGAGGGAACGCATGACGTGATCAGCCGGAATCTTCACGGTGATTCCGACCTGGCACGCAGGATCTTTATTTTCCTGGCCGGCGTTCATGACATAGGCAAGGCCACCCCCTTCTTCCAGATCACGCCGCTGACACACGCTTATGGCATGGGAGAGCTGTCTCTGAAGTGGAAGCCCGAAAGGGCTGGCCTCATCTTCCCCTTTGAAACGGTCAGCGGTGGCAACTTCCCCACCCATCCGGTTGCCGGACACCTCATCCTTCGCAAATACTTGGAGAATCGTCATCATTGGAAGGAGTCGGTGGCTGACTCATACGCTTGCATCGTCGGAGGCCATCATGGGCAGCCGCCAACCTACAGAGCACTTGGGAGAGAGGACCAAAACGAACGTTTGGGCTGGTTCGCAGGTCAAACCCGGACGACAAGCTGGGAAGACGTCCAAAATGAGCTCCTTGCTTTCGTGGCCGGACAAGCAGCCTTGACGGAAGCGGATTTTGCAAAACTGCGCACCGCACCGCTGGATATATACGCAGAAACCGTCCTGACGGGTTTGGTCATTATGGCGGATTGGATCGCCAGCAACTCCGACGACGACCTGTTCCCGCTCGTTCCTCTGAATGTGATGCAGCGTGACGATTCGACCCTGGCGCTGATCGACTCGGTCAAGACGAAAAAAGGGTTGGAAACCCGCCAAAAACGAGGGTGGAGCAATCTGAACCTTCTCCCCAAGTGGCAGCCTGACCATAAAAGGGTGGATGCGGATGAGCTCTTCGCCTCTAGATTCCATCTTCCCGAAGGCGCGACCGTGCGTCCGGTGCAGGCGGAGGCAGTCCGCCTGGCTCGTGATTCAAAAGCCCCAGGCATCATGGTCATCGAGGCTCCGATGGGGGAGGGGAAGACAGAGGCGGCCTTGGCCGCGGCAGAGGTGCTTGCCGAGAAAACAGGCAGGGGTGGTGTCTGCATAGCCCTACCCACCATGGCCACCACGGATGCCATGTTCGACCGTTTCATGGATTGGGTGAACAAGCTTCCGCAGTCTGACGAACGAGCGCAGAAGTCAATCGCCCTACGGCATGGCAAGGCGGCTCTCAACGAACACTTCAACCAATTAATACGGTCATCGAAGATTAGCCGAACTTCATCGGTATACGGCGAGGATGACGTTGAAGATCCACAGTCACTTGGGCTGCATTCAGGAAGATCTGGGCACACGCCTGAAGCTGTGGTCTCTGACTGGCTTCAGGGGCGTAAAAAGGGTGTTCTGGCCAACTTCTTGGTCTGCACCGTGGACCAGGTGCTCATGTCGGCCTTGGAGATGAAGCATGTCGTCCTGCGACAGCTCGCCCTGGTCAACAAGGTGGTCATCATCGATGAATGCCATGCCTATGACACGTATATGTTGGAGTATCTGATGCGTTCTCTGGAATGGTTGGGTGGTTTCCATACACCTGTCATTCTTCTGTCGGCCACCCTGCCGTCGATGCTGCATGACCAGTTGGTTGAAGCTTATATGAAAGGCTACCGGGCTTCCGCAGGGCCGAATGACAATATGGCCGACATTTCCGACTGTGACCGGGAAAGGGCGGAACTGGCTGAAAAACTCACTCACAAGGACTCGCCAAAGACCGAGGAAGATTTCTTAAGACTGGCGCAATTGAACTCATCTTCATCACAGGGACGGCTCGCTGAAACCCCTCCTGAGAGGGTCCTTGAGGTGGATTGTGATGGACTTGGACCTGACCCAATCCGCAGACGGGAACCTGACAAGGAGGGCGTAAAGACCCCCGGACCGGTCGACAATGATCTGGACAGGTACCCCCTGATCACCTATACGGATGGCCCGACGGTAAAGACAAGCCAGATCCCGCCCTCCGGGCGGAAGACAACCGTGGAATGTCATGTCATGGCCGATGATGATGAATCCCTCGTCGCCCTTATCCAGAAGCAACTGGGTGGAGGGGGTTGCGCCGGCGTCATCTGCGATACGGTAGGCCGTGCCCAGCATGTGGCGGATACCCTGTCCGAGGTCTTCGGCGGGGAGAGGGTCAGGCTCACGCACTCCCGCTTCATCGACGTGGATCGAATGGACAATGAGGTAAATCTACGCGAAAAACTCGGTCCCTCTTCCACTGTGGCTGACGGTTCTAGACCAGATTTCATGATTGTAGTAGGCACGCAGGTGCTTGAACAATCATTGGACATTGATTTCGACATTATGGTCACTGATGTTGCTCCTATTGATCTTCTGCTTCAACGCATGGGCAGGCTCCACCGCCACCAGCGTGGTGTCGGTGAAGTCGACAGGCCGGTATGTCTACACAAGGCCAAGTGCTATATACGCGGTATAGAGTCCTGGCAGGAAGACGGTCCGATGTTCTCGAAGGGCATCGATTACGTCTATCAACCCGCAACGCTCTTGGAAGCCCTGTCGGTTCTCTCGTTGGTGTCGGCTGATGCCTTCTTGACGCTTCGGCTCCCTGGGGATATAGCCCATTTGGTCAGGACGGCTTACGAGAAGGATAGGGTAAGACCACTTATTCCTCGTCCCTGGCTGCGACGTCATGAGGTTCTTTCGGAGAAAAAAACAAAACATGACCAAGATGAAAAAGATAAGGCGCATGGTTACCTTATGCGGGATTCGGCGTTCTGCCTGAATAATAAATGCACCACGATCGATCTCTTCGACCGGACCATGAAGAGCGGCGACGAGGCAAAGGCCAGACAGGCCGTCCGGGACACTCAGGATTCTGTTGAGGTCCTCCTGCTGCGTCGGTGCGGTGACGATTGCCGCCTCCTGCCCTGGGTTGGCGGAAAGGGGGTTCCGTATGGGGCGAAGGTGCCGATGAAAGATGTCCCTTCCAGCCCTCTGGCCCAGGAGGTGCTCAGATCCGCTGTCAACCTTCCTTATTCAATGAGCCTTCCCAAAGACATTGACGGGTTGATTGCGGAGTTGGAGGATAATTCCGCCGAATGCGCCCAGGCATGGCACCAATCAGCCTGGCTTGATGGGTGCCTTCCGATTCTGATGCATGAGCAGGGGGCAGAAGAGGGCGAAAACGGTGTTGACGGTAATGGGAATTGCGGTGGACAGGCTGGAATGCCGGGGAAGGCCGGTGCTTCTCCGCCCTCGGCCGCCGATGAAGGGGCGGAATGGGAGAAGGTCTTCGTTGCGGACATTCACGGCTTCCATCTCACCTACTCACGTAGACGGGGTCTGGAGGCGACCGCAGACAGGATGACTGAGGATGGGGAACATGGTGGGAAATAAGCGGGGAGACAGGGGAGAAAGACATCGACAGACGGATGTGTGTCTCCTGATCAAATGCTATGGTAAACGTTGGAACCTTGTAAACAGCGATGTTTTCCAGGGGGAAGGATATCGATGATCAACACTGGCGGAGAAGCGACGAAGGAGGACGACTACAACCTTCTGGACAGGCCCTGGGTGAACGTCACCTACACTGATGGCCATGTCTGCGAGGTGTCGTTAAAGACCCTTCTTCTTGATGCGCATCTCATACGTGAGATTTCCGGAGATATGCCCCAGCAGACCCTGCCCATACTGCGTACGGCCCTGGCCGTGCTCTACAGGGCTTACGGAAAGGATCACCACGGGCTGGCGGAGAAGGGTGACAACAGTGTCCTCATGAGTTATTGGAAATTCATCTGGGACTCCGGGCGGTTCGATCAGGGAATCCTGAAGGAATATCTCGATGAGTTCCATGACCGTTTTTACCTGTTCGACAGTGAAAACCCCTTCTACCAGACACCAGGTCTGGAGTATTACGCAGGGAAAGGGGAGTACGAGGGCATTGGAGAGCTGATTGCTGATGTGCCCAAGCCCGAGAAATTTCTCTTTTCTATGCGCGCGAAGAATGAACTGGACTCGGTCTCTTCGGCTGAAGCTGCTCGCTGGCTTCTCTTTTTCCAGGCTTACGACATTGCGGGTAACAAGCCAGCGGTAGTAGGTGAGACCCATAGTCATAAAAATAAAGTTGCTGCTCCTCATTCCAGGGTGGGCACAGGATGGCTTGGGGCATTAGGCGGCATTTATCTCGAAGGGCCGTCTCTTTTCCATACGCTCATGCTGAATTGGGCACTGGTCAATCCCCAAGCCAAGGAGGAAAGCGATCGCTGGTTCGGGAATTCCAAGGACCTGGCTCCCTGGGAGAGGAAGGCCCCTGGTCCGGATATGAATCTTGACTACCGACCAACTGGCGTGGTTGACATGCTCACCCTCCAGTCCAGGCGTGTACGTTTGATTCCCGATAGGTCGAAGACTCGTGTGGTGGGAATAATCAAATGCTATGGAGACTGCATCACGGCCGAAAACATGGATGGCATGGAACCTATGACCGCGTGGCGAAAAGGAAGCCGGCGGCGGGCAACACCTCCTTATTTACCGGCCACATTCACCTCTGGTAGGGCCATCTGGCGTCAGCTACAGTCAATCATCAGCACAGGTGACGATAACGATGTCGACGACTTGAGACCCGGGGTAATTAAATGGGTGGAGAAGTTGCAGAAGGCGGACCAGCTGAGCGGTTCCCAAATCGGTGATATGTTGCAGGTCGCCCGTATCCACGTACAAGGGATGACTTATGGGAAAATGAACGGTTGTTATGAAGACGCAATCGACGACTCTATTGATGCGAACCTTCAGCTTTTGCATCACGATGCCTCTGCAGTAGTCGCAGTAGTTAAGGTGGTAAAAGGAACCGAGAAAGCGGTTGGAAGCCTGGCTGATTTTGCCAAAAAGGTCGAGGAATGCTCAGGAATGTCTAGCAAGAAGGGGAAGGCAAACACAATTTCGAACCGTACCAAGGAAGAAGCATACTCGGTTTTGGATGATTTCTTCAGGCAAAAGATTGCTGATATTACTTCTGATACTCCTGTCGAGGAATATCGGGAAGACTGGATATTGGCGATATTCAGCATTCTATGGAATCTGGCTCGGGGCATTGTGGAACAGTCGAATGCTCCCTCTTTTGTGGTCAAGAGACAGGGCACGAAACAGCCCCAGCTGCTTCTGAATGATTTACATTCTGATTTGAAAACGGATTTGAAGTTATGAGCAAGTTTTGTCCTTCGGGACAGGAGGTTCAATAATGGTCCGGCCCACGGAAACAATAGCTACCAAAGCAATGCCATCTTTTGCTACTAAAAGGAAGGCAGTTGGCCGGTTTGTAGAAAAGAAGATTGAAAAACTGCAAGATGATTATACTGCGAACACCCCCGCGGGTTCGCAGGCAAAGGCTCATTTGGCTATACTGCGTCATGGCTTTCTTGATCAGCGTCTTGGTTGGCTCAACGTCGGGTATGACCTATTTGAAGGCTGGCCGACTGCTGAGTTGGGAGTGCTGGTGGATGAAGATAATCAAGTGACAACCGCCGCAGTGAAAGCGGTTAGCATAGCATTGCAAATGTATGCTATTCATCAGCAGTCGAAATCGACTGGCATGGCATGGTTCGCTGAAGTGGGGAATCAGTCTGGTGCAGATATGTCAGAGGACCAGTTCGGCCGTGAAATCACCAAGGAGAGAGGTGCCGCGTACGGGGCATGCACTCATAGTTTCGGCTATGACTGTCATGTTGTAGATAGTATTTTAGATAAGAAGGTCAACCATTATTGTTTGAAGATGCTCCAGCGCATCGAAGACATGCCCAGTTTCACCGGGATTGAGCATAACCTGTGGTCTCTGATCAAGCTAATGCGATCACATGATGTGGAGCTGGACTACAACCAATTCTCCCAGGACCTTTTCGACCTTCAGTTTCCGTCGGTCCGTTCCTCTGTTTTCAGCCGGTGGTCTCGGCAATATTTCGGGACTTCCATCGATGAATCTGATGGTGGAAAGCAGTAAATCGCGCAGGGGCGGCCAATAGCCGTTGAGGACTCAGCAGGTCAACAAGAGCGGATCCACCTTGTGACCAAGAATTCAGAGAGCCATTCTTAGAAGGAGGAATGACAATGTTCATCGATGTGTATGCAGTGCAGAATGTCCCACCAAGCAATATCAACCGAGATGAGACGGGCAACCCTAAAACGGCCCAGTACGGTGGAGTTCTGCGTTCCCGCGTTTCCAGCCAGGCATGGAAACGTGCCATGCGGGATGAATTCAAAAAACTGATGTCGGAGGGGGAGCTGGGCATCAGGACCAAGATGGCCGTCCAGCTCATCACCGAGGCAATGGTGGACGAAAGGCCTGAATCAGCTGACGAAGCCGAGAAGTATGCAATCGGCGTTCTCACGGCGACAGGCGTAAAGATCTCTCCCTCCTCCCGCGCAGGTGCCGCCCAAGGCAAGCAGGAGACCCAATACCTGATTTTCATCACAAAAGGCGAAATCGATAAACTCGCCCATATAGCACTGGAGTGGATGGACCGGGGCCATGCTCTCAAGAAGGTTGATGCTGCCATGAAGACGGAAGTGGCAGCAGTCTTCCATGGCGTACAGGCCCTGGATATCGCTCTTTTCGGCCGTATGCTCGCTAACGCCCCTGATTTGAACACGGATGCCAGTGCCCAGGTGGCCCACTCCATCTCGGTCGATGCAATCAAACCTGAATATGATTATTTTACTGCTCTTGACGATTGTGCTGAAGGCGACAATGCGGGCGCAGCCATGATCGATTCGGCCGGTTTCAACTCATCAACGCTCTACCGCTACGCCAACGTCAACCTTGACTCTTTGAAAGAGCAGTTGGGCGACACACAGGCCGCCGCCAAGGCAGCGTCCCTCTTCGTCGAATCCTTTATCCGGTCCATGCCCACCGGCAAGCAGAATTCCTATGCGAACAGGACCCTGCCTGAAACTTGCATCGTTGCTTTCAGAAAGGAGCAGCCGATCAACGCGGTTGCAGCCTTCGAACAGCCTGTAGAGGCCCAGGATGGTCGGTCCATATCCGACGTGGCCAGCAGGAGGCTGGTGGAGGAGCTCAAGAAGATTCAGGATGCCTATGACCAAGAACCCCAGGCGGCTTTCGTCGTCTCCACGAATCTGTCGGAGGATGATATAGACGGCGTGGCGCGGCCGGTTGACCTGCGTGAGCTCAAGACGCTTGTGGAGCAGGAAGCAAAAAGTGAATTGGGCGGTCAGGAGGGAGCATGAGCGTACTCCTCTTGAAACTGGCGGGCCCCCTGCAGTCATGGGGGAGTTCGTCCCGTTATGTGCGCCGGAGCACCCAGAAGGAACCCACCAAGAGTGCCGTCATAGGTCTCCTCGCTTCAGCTCAAGGCCGCCTGCGAGGGGATGGCATCGAAGACCTCCTCGATTTGAGTTTCGGCGTCCGGATCGACCAGCCAGGCACCCTTGTCAACGACTTCCAGACTGAGCATCCGAGTAAAGGTAAGCCCATGCCTACAACGAACCGCTACTATATGTCTGACGCGAAATATCTGGTCGGTCTGGGTGCCGACGATGCACTGCTTACAGGTCTGGATGACGCACTCAGACATCCTCGCTGGCCCCTCTTCTTGGGCAGGCGGTCCTGCCCCCCTGAGTATCCGGTCTCACTGGGACTGCAACCAGGCGATTCCGTGATTGAGGTTCTCGAGAAGCACGGATGGATCGCCGCCCCGTGGTACAAGCGCAGACATCCAGGGTGTCAGTTGGAGGTCGTGTGCGATGCGGGGCTCGGTTCTGATGCGGAGCAGGGGGTCCCGGAAGGCGTCATCTCCTCCCAGGCTGATATTCCTCTGAGTTTCGGAGCCAGCCGCAAGTATGCATTCAGGGCGGTGAACAGGTACAGAATACCTAATCCGGATGGGGCAGCCCCTGATGGTGGTTCCAGACCGGGCAGAGACCGCCCGGACTTTGACCACGATCCGATGTCTTTCTTTTAGGAGCGAAGCATGTATATATCCCGTGTGCCGTTGAACATGGCACGGTATGAGACTCGGAGGTTGATTGCCTCGCCGTACAAGACCCACGCCGCCGTGGAGAAGTCCTTCCCCCCTGCCGCCGTGAGGCGGGGCGAGGATGGCCGTATCTTATGGCGGCTTGACTTTTCAGCCGACGGCAAGTCCACCTGGCTCTATGTGGTCAGTCCCGAGAAGCCTGACTTCACCCACATCGCCGAGCAGGCTGGGTGGCCCACCAGGCCCAGCTGGGAGGTCAAAGACTATGAGCCCTTATTGACGCACCTGGTCAAGGGGCAGGAGTGGGCTTTCAGGCTCAGGGCCAATCCGGTCAGGCAGGTATCTGAGGATAAGGGGCGTAGGCCCAGGCCAGAGGTCATAGGCAAGTTGGAGGGCCATGTAACAGTCGGCCAACAACTGGAGTGGATGGTCAGGAAGAGTTCGATGAGCGGTTTCGAAATCATCGGGCAGGGCGATGAAGGAAGCCAGTTGTCCTGCACCGTTTCACAGCGCCGGACCGAACGTTTCGACCATGGTTCGGCTCCCGTGACCCTGGTGACCGCACAGTTCGATGGTCTACTGCGTGTGGTCGATGCGGAAGCCTTCCAGAGGAGTCTGAGGCAGGGCATCGGCAGGGCCAAGAGCTTTGGCTGCGGTCTGCTTACAATAGCCCCGATTCGCTGAAGGCCATGGTTCAGTATGGTTGACGGGATGCCGAAGCCCGGATCTGAATTCGGAGACGGTCCTTTTCCTGAAACCGGGAGCGCCGCGGAGAGGGGGAGAGGGGTCGACGACCAGGTCAATCCTCAAACCGTCTCCTCGCAGGCCCCGGATGGGTCTGACGCGGCGCGCAAGCCCGGACGGGCCGGGATATCCGGCAGCCCTCCTCCTGAACTGGGCGAGTTGGTCAGGGTGGAGGACAGGCTTTCCTTCGTCTACTTCGAGCACTGCATAATCAACCGGGAAGACAACGCCATCACAGTGATGGACGATTCCGGGACCATCCACCTCCCAGCCGCGAATCTGGGAGTTCTCATGTTGGGTCCTGGCACCAACATAACCCATCAGGCCATGGTGGTGGCGGGCGAGAACGGAGCCACCGTGGTCTGGGTGGGGGAACGTGGCGTAAGGATGTACGCATTCGGCCGCCCATTGACCCATTCTTCTGCCCTTCTGCAGCGACAGGCTGCCCTTGTTTCGAACACCCGGAAACGTCTTGGGGTGGCGAGGGCCATGTACCAGATGAGGTTCCTGCACGAGGATGTCAGCGCTTGCACCATGCAACAGCTAAGAGGGCGTGAGGGAGCGAGAATCAGGCAGGTTTACAGGCACTGGTCAACGTTGACCGGGGTCCCCTGGGATAAAAGGACATACGACCATGAGGATTTCGACGCCGGGTCGGAAATAAACAAGGCCCTGTCTGCGGCCCACACCTGTCTGTATGCGATTGCCCACTCGGTGATCGTGGCCTTGGGATGCTCCCCGGGTCTCGGTTTTGTGCATGTGGGTCACGAGAGGTCTTTCGTCTACGACGTCGCCGACCTCTACAAGGCGGAGATCTCCATTCCCGTCGCCTTCCGGACGGCGGCGCAGGAGCCCGATGACATCGGCTCGGCCACCCGTCGTGCCATGCGTGATGCCGTCTACGACCTTTCACTTATGAAGCGCATGTCCAGGGACATCCCAAGCCTTTTGGGGGCGGCCACAGTCACGGATACAGCTGGGGGTGACGGTGACATGGACCATGTCGGACTGTGGGACGAAAAAGTCGGTGAGGTCCCCGCCGGCCGTTCATATGCGGGAGCCGATGCAGGTCCTGATGGTGTCATGGGCCATGGTTCTCGCCATGATTTCCCCAACGGGGCGGATGCATATGCAGGCCCGGATGTCAATGAAGACGACTTGGACGATCAAGGCTGGGATGACCAATGGTAGTTATAGTGCTGACGGCTTGTCCGGCAGGGCTCAGAGGGGATTTGACCAGGTGGCTCTTGGAGATTTCCGCAGGCGTCTTCGTGGGCCATATCAGCGCCCGGGTCCGCGATCGTCTGTGGGAGCGTGTCAAGGGGCAAATCAAAAACGGCAGGGCCATCATGGTCTACTCGGCCCGCAATGAGCAGTACCTTGCCTTCAAGGTTCATCGGGCCGACTGGGACCCTGTGGATTGCGAGGGCCTGGAGCTCATGAAACGCCCTCCATCCGGCCACGTGCATGGGGCCGGGAGCGAGCGTGGGGGCAGCAGATACAGGGGCTGGAGCAAGGCCAGCAAGTATCGAAGGGCTCGGAAATTCACTGCACGGCATGGATGAATGCCCGCCGATGACGTTGTGCTCGCTTCCTCAATCCTTCAGTGGATATAAACTTGGCTGGGTACGTCAAGCGGGAAAAGGTCGGGTGATGAAGAACTATGTCGGGTTATGGCAAGGAGGTTCCCTCCTCGTTTTCAACAGATGTAGCCAGTGATTCATCTGACGAGATAGGTGCTTCGAAAAGCACTGACATGGCTTCCGATTTCAGGACCGGAAGACCGGAAGAGCCGTCGGCCTCGAGGGAAACCGACAAACAGGTTTCCGCCCACCCCGAAGCGACGATCGCGGATTCCCGTTACTCCTTGGCGGACATAGAGCGCAGACGAGCGAGGCCGGTCCGGTGGGTGGTCTTCCTGATTGCGGTCCTGGCCGCCATCGTCATACCGTACGGGTACGGGCGCTCGCTGGCCATCAACCACACCCAGGAGGTCCTGCGTTACGTCAGCCCCCTGGACCCGCGCGGCATCGCGGTGATCGCCTGGTCGGTCACCCTCCTGGCCTTCGTCGGGATCGGCATGTCCGTCATCGAGTCCCGCTCGTGGTTCTGGAGGGTGGTCTTCGTGGTCGGGCTGGCCGCCGAGCAGATGATAGCCGGTCTCTGCCTGCTCAAGTTCAACTTCTGGTACGGCACCTTCGTCGTCTACCATCATCAGGCCATACTGGCCAACGCCGCCAACCTGGGCATCATAGCGGCCGGTCTGGGCGTGGCGGTCTTCGCGGTCCTCTTCGTGGCCATCCTGGTCTGCGTCAAGAAGGACTCCCGTTGGAACTCCCTGACCCACAGCTGGTCAGCCCTGACCATGTTCTTCCTGATCGAGCTGGCCGCCATCGCCATCGTCCTCTTCGGCGGCCTGATCAACGCGGTCTGAAGGCCTCTTCCCCATCTGGGGTGGACGGGGGCAACCGGGGCCCCACCGCCGTGCGGATCCGGCCTGTGCCTCCGGCGTCTTCCATATCGCATGCTTCCATCTGCGTCCACGGGCGGTGTATACTTGATGTTTGGCGTATTTCGCCCGCGGATTGAGAGCGCTTCAGCATTGGGCTGGTGCACCGCGAAACGAAGAGAAATCGGAGGAGCCGTGGCACTCACGAGTGAGCAGAAGCAGGCCATCGTCAAGGAATATGCGACCCATGAGGGCGATACGGGTTCCCCCGAGGTTCAGGTTGCCCTGCTGAGCAAGAGGATTTCCGACCTGACCGAGCACCTGAAGGTCCACCAGCACGACCACCACTCACGTCGCGGCCTGCTGCTGATGGTCGGTCACCGTCGCCGGCTGCTGGACTACCTCAAGAAGGTGGACATCAACCGTTACCGCTCCCTGGTCGAGCGTCTTGGACTACGCCACTGAAAGAATGCTTCCGCCCGGGCCTTTGCGCTCGGGCGCTTTTGCATGCCGGGATTGAAGTCAGATGATGATCGGATAGGTAAAGAACGGTCGGAGGGGTCCGGAATGGGGAAACCGGTCAGGGGACCGGGTCCGAAAGCTTGGGCCTCTCCCAGCACGCGGTCAGGTAAACCGCGAACGGCATGCATGAGAATGATGAAGTGAATAGGAAATTAAGAAGTCAACAAAGGAGGAACCCTATGGAGGGTCCCGAAATACAGGCTGTAGAAGCCACCATTGACAATGGTTCATACGGCAGGCGCACGGTGCGCTTCGAGACGGGTCGTCTCGCCCAGCAGGCGGATGGGGCAGTAGCCGCCTATCTTGATGATGATTCGATGGTCCTTTCGACCACCACCGCCGGATCCAGCCCCAAGGAGAATTACGACTTCTTCCCGCTGACTGTCGACGTCGAAGAGAAGATGTACGCCGCGGGCAAGATCCCGGGTTCCTTCTTCCGCCGTGAAGGCCGCCCCTCGAACGAGGCCATCCTGGCCTGCCGTCTGATCGACCGCCCCCTGCGTCCCCTCTTCCCCCACACCCTGCGCAACGAGGTCCAGGTCGTCGAAACCATCCTGGCTGTGAACCCGGACGATGCTTACGATGTGCTGGCCCTGAACGCCGCCTCCGCCTCCACCCTGATCTCCGGACTGCCCTTCGAGGGGCCGGTCTCGGGTCTGCGCCTGGCCCTGATCGATGGCCAGTGGGTCGCCTTCCCGCGCTGGAGCGAGCGGGAGCGCGCCGTCTTCGAGCTGGTCGTGGCCGGCCGTGTGGTCGCTGACGGGGATGTCGCCATCGCCATGATCGAGGCAGGTGCCGGCGCCAATGCCTGGAACCTCATCTACGACGAGGGCCAGATCAAGCCTGATGAAGAGGTGGTGGCCCAGGGTCTGGAGGCCGCCAAGCCCTTCATCAAGGTCCTGTGCGAGGCCCAGGAGGAGCTCAAGGCCAAGGCCGCCAAGCCGACCAAGGAGTTCCAGCTCTTCCCCGAATACACGGACGCCCTTTATGACCGCATCGACCAGGTGGCCCATGCCGACCTGGACGAGGCCCTCTCCATCGCCGAAAAGCTGCCCCGTCAGGAGCGCATCCACGAAATCAAGGAGAAGGTCCGCGAGGCCCTGACCTATGAATTCACGGACATGGATGATGCCGAGAAGGACAAGGAACTGGGCAATGCCTTCAAGGAGCTCCAGCGCCGGATCGTCCGCCGCCGGATCCTGACCCAGGATTACCGCATCGACGGACGCGGCCTGCGCGACATCCGCACCCTGTCCGCCGAGGTCGACGTGGTCCCCCGCGTGCATGGTTCCGCCCTCTTCCAGCGTGGCGAGACCCAGGTTCTGGGCGTGACCACGCTGAACATGCTGAAGATGGAGCAGACCATCGACGCCCTGTCCGGTCCGTCGACCAAGCGTTACATGCACAATTACGAGATGCCCCCGTATTCGACCGGTGAGACCGGCCGCGTGGGCTCCCCCAAGCGCCGTGAGGTAGGCCATGGGAACCTGGCGGAGCGTGCCCTGGTTCCGGTCCTGCCCAGCCGTGAGGAGTTCCCCTACGCCATCCGTCAGGTCTCCGAGGCCATCGGTTCCAACGGGTCCACCTCGATGGGTTCGGTCTGTGCCTCCACCCTCTCCCTCCTGGCCGCCGGCGTGCCCCTGAAGGCCCCGGTCGCGGGCATCGCCATGGGCCTGGTCACCGGCGAGGTGGACGGCAGGCCCACCTACAAGACCCTGACCGACATCCTTGGCGCCGAGGATGCCTTCGGTGACATGGACTTCAAGGTGGCGGGAACCTCCGAGTTCATCACCTCCCTCCAATTGGACACCAAGCTGGACGGCATCCCCGCCAGCATCCTGTCCGCCGCGCTGCAGCAGGCCAAGGAGGCCAGGAACACCATCCTGGAGGTCATCGACGAGTGCATCGACGGCCCGGCCGAGATGAGCCCCTATGCACCGCGCATCATCACCACCAAGGTCCCCGTGGACAAGATCGGCGAGGTCATCGGGCCCAAGGGCAAGATGATCAACCAGATCCAGGAGGAGACCGGGGCCGATGTCTCCATCGAGGACGACGGCACCGTCTACATCGCCTCCGAGGGGGGCGAGGCCGCCAACAAGGCCAAGGAGATCATCGACCAGATCGCCAACCCGCACATCCCCGAGGCCGGTGAGACCTATACGGGCAAGGTGGTGAAGACGACCAGCTTCGGCGCCTTCATCAACCTGACCCCCGGCACGGACGGCCTCCTGCACATCTCCCAGATCCGCAACCTGGCCGATGGCGAGCGTATCGACGCCGTCGAGGACGTCCTCCAGGAGGGCGACACCGTCGAGGTGGTCGTCCAGGGCGTGGACGACAGGGGCAAGATCTCCCTGGCGGTGCCCGGGTTCGAGGATCAGGAGGCGGCCGGCGGCCGCGGCGGCCGTGACCATGGTGACCGGCACGAGCGTTCCGAGCGTCGTGACCGTGGCGACAGGCACGAACGTGGGGAGCGCCGTGAGCGTTCCGAGCGCACGGACAGGCCCAGCCGCAGGCATGACGACAGCGGCGACGGCCCCGTCCGCGAGGACGACGACTATCGTCCGCGCAGGGCATCCAGGGGCGGACGTTACGAGGACGATGGGGCCGAGGAGCGCGATGAGCGCCCCCGCCACCGCCGTGAGCGTGACAGCCGGGTGAGCGAGGACCTGGAGGAGGACGATCGGTTCGAGGAGGATCCTCGTGGCGGCCGTCGGCTCCAGCATTCCGCCCGCCGTCCCCGCATAGAGGATGAGGACCGTCCGGTCCGCTCCACCCGCCGGGAGGATGACGACCGTCCGGTCCGTTCCGAGCGCCGCCGTTCCGACAGGACCGAGCACGCCGACAGGTCCGGCCGTTCCGAGCGCCGTTCCGGTGGTCGGGGAGGCTACCGGGGCCGTCGGGAGAACCCGCGCTATGCCGCCGATGAACATTACGACGAGTACCGCGCCGACCGTGAGGAACGCTCCGAGCGCCCCCGCCGTCGTGTCCGCCGGGACTTCGACCCCTTCGACAGCGAGGACTGACGCCGGTCGGCAGGTTTCCACAATGCGGACTTCATCTGTGAAGATTCCCAAGTGGGCTCCCTGCTGATACCTGCTTTCCGGGCCCTGCACGCTCCTGCGTGCAGGGCCTTCGCCTTTTCCGGAAAGGATCCACGTGGAGGCGACGGAAGCCAGCCGTCCCGGCCTGGGGGAGCTTGTGCACGAGGGATTCGGCCATCCGCTCGGCGCCTTCCGGCCTCAAGGCCTGGCCGCACTCTTCTGCGCATCCACCTGCATGCATGTCGGGCATCTGGGAAAAATAATGTGAATTGTCCACGGTATATGGATGTGTGCATAAAAAATGACCGGTAGGTTGTTGGTTGCACTATTTTCATGAGACAATTAAGTTCATGGAACATATGAATCCTTGGGTGGTCGCACTCATCATCGTCCTCGTCGTAATCGTCCTTCTGATCCTGTGGGGCATTGCCACTTACAACACCTTGGTCTCCCTGCGCAACAGGGTGGCCAACGGGTGGTCCCAGATCGACGTCCAGCTCAAGCAGAGGTCCGACCTGGTCCCCAATCTGGTCCAGACCGTCAAGGGGTACGCAAGCCATGAGTCATCGGTCTTCGAGGAGGTGGCCCGTGCCAGGGCCGGTGCCACCCAGGCGGCTGCCGCCTCCAACGCCGATCCGGGCGATCGGCAGGCCATGGTTCAGCGGATCCAGGCCGAGAACAAGCTGGGACAGTCCCTGGTCAACCTGATGGCAACTGCTGAGGCCTACCCAGAGCTCAAGGCCAACCAGAACTTCCTCGACCTTCAGGCACAGTTGAAGGAACTCGAGCAGAAGATCGCCTACGCCCGCCAGTTCTACAACGACGTGGCGCAGAAGTTCAACATCAAGATCGAGTCCGTGCCCAGCAACATCATCGCCGGCCTCTTCAATTTCCAACAGGTTCAATTCTTCCAGGCGGACGAGGCCAGCCGTCAGGCCCCCCAGGTCAACTTCGGCGGCTGATCGGGGAGGTCCACTGGCAGGCGGCCAGTCATGTCGTGTCGGATTCGCCGGGTGGTGCAGGGCCGGGTCGTGGCCCTGCACCACCCCGGCATGAGGAGGGTGTATGGACGGGGAGTAC
>NZ_JBANDZ010000001.1:395381-472239 GCF_037963085.1 Bifidobacterium favimelis
CGGGCGGGAAAGACCTCAACGATGCCGGTCAGGACGGGGCCGGCGGCAAGGGGAGTTGGAATTCCAAGCGTTTCCTCAAAAGCCTGCTTGTCGCCATCCTCTTCACCGCCGTGGTGGCCGTGGGCGCCCTGGTAATGTCTCGGGGGGAGAAGCCCGACCTCTCGTACAACACCCTCGACTATGACGTCACCGTCCAGGCCAACGGGGACATGAGAATCAAACAGCGCATCGACGTCAGGCTCCTTGCGCGCGAGAACCAGGATGGGGACGAGAAGCCCTGGCGGCAGCTCTTCCAGCGGTACACGCTCAACGAGGACAAACTGACAGGCATCAGCGACATCTCCGTGAAGGACGTGACCGCCGGCAGGGAGTACGGAGAAACCGGCCCGATCACGCCTTCGGATGTCAGCGACACCCCCAACTGGGACGGGCAGTGGGCCAATAAATGGTATCTGGCCCGTGTGAACGGCATCGACCTCCTGCCATACCATTACGAGCAGGGCAAGTCCGGTTGCGAGAAATTCGACTCGAACTGCCAGGTGGAGCTGGGTTGGAACATCCCCGAAGTCAAAGCCGATGAACACAGGGTATTCGAGGTCTCCATGACCTTCCATGGGGTGGTCACCGCCCACGCGGACGTCGCCTCCTTCCAGTGGGAGCCCTTCGGCCGAAGCAATGAGACCTCGATCGGACGAGTGAACGGAACCGTCCACCTGCCACAGGGGGTAACCGAGTCCAACTCCAAGGCCTGGCTCCACTTTTCAGGCACCTCCCAGACCTCGCGTGACAAGGACGGAACCCTGCACTTCACGGCTTTCGAGGTCGTGCCTTACCAGCATCTTGACGTGGTTTCCACCTTCGATGTGGACATGACCCACGATGTGGTCAGACGGGATCCCAATCCGGCGGGCAATGCCATCGCCACCTCGGAGGACTACCAGGAGGCCACCGCCCGCAAGGAGGCACAGGAGCACAGCCGGTCCCGGCTGGTCTACGCCACAACGGTCATTCTGATAGGGATCATCATCTCACTTGTGCTCATCCGTCTGGCCTTCTCCTCATACAAGGCCTCCCAATACCAGGGCGGGACCATCTACCGGCGTGATCCACCGGACCTCTCGCCTGCGGCGGCCGGAGCGATCAACGATGTGATCAGCGATGCCAGCAGCGGACGTTCCGGGCAGATGGCCGCCACCATGCTCTCTCTCGCCTCCAAGGGGGCCATATCGATATATCCCGGTCCCGTCAGTGATTATCAGGGGGACGGGGTCGTGGCCCAAACAGGCGGACTGGTCGCCAAGCTGGGCTCCATGATAGGCAAGAAGCAGGATGACAAGACGTCCACCGTCGCCATCAACCCGGTCTGCAGTCAGGCCCGCCCCTCCCTCAACCTCTCGCCTTCAGAGGATGCCGCCCTGTGCATTTTGGAGGCTGCGGCCGCCCAATTAGGTGACGGGGTCAACGTCTTCGACCTGAAGCAGATGAGCAAGGTCCTTCAGGAGGACCCCTCCAATTCCGAGAATCTCATGGTCCATTTCAACAACTCGGTCGACGCGGAGGTACAACCGCTCCATGCCACCAGGAACCGCGTCGGCAGGAACCTGCTTGCAGGAATCACCCTCCTCCTCTGCATCTTCTTTGTGATCATGCTGGCTGTGGTGGGAAAGAACCTGTACGGCTTGTACATGACCATCATCCCCATCATGAGCGCCGTCTTTTCCATCAGATACGGACGCACCCTTGTGCTGACCCCTCAGGGCCAACAATGGGCCGGTCAGGTGGAGGGTCTCAAGCGCTACATGCTGGACTTCAGCGAATTTGCCGATCGAGGGACCCAGGACCTGGTCCTTTGGGGGCGTTACCTGGTGTACGCGGCCGCTTTCGGCATCAGCGACAAGGTGATGCAGCAGCTCGCCCAGGCATACCCGCAGATCACCGACCGCGACTGGCTGGATTCCAACGCGAACGGCAGTCTGATCTACCAGGCATACCACTCGTCTTCTTCGCCGGGGGGTTGGAGCAGGAACGGGTTCGGTGACCAGGCGGGTCTCTCGCCGACATCCTCCATGCCCACCTCCTTCGCTTACGGCTTCGACGATCTGGGCAGCCAGCTGACGGCCAGTTTCGCAGACATCCAACACACGATTTCCGCGACCTACACTTCCGGCTCATCTGGCGGGTCCTTCAGCGGGGGAGGTTTCAGCGGTTCCTCCGGCGGTTCCGGAGGGGGCTCCTTCGGCGGGCGCTGAGCCGGCCTCCCGCCCGGGACCGGTGACCGGCCCCTGTCTCTTATGTATCTTTGGGCGCGTCACCCGCGCAGACCTTTATCGTCGCCGCTGTCTAGGATTTTCGTATCGATTCCGGCCCGTCCCCGTCGCGGGAACCAGCCGGAAGGGCAAGGACAAGAGGATGTGAAATGACTGTATTGATGAGGAAGATGGGCCCCTTTGAGACTTCTGCCGTGGGCTTGGGGTGCATGGGTCTGTCGATCGAGGGGAAGCCGGACGAGGCCACGGGAATCGAGACCATCCACCAGGCCCTGGATGCCGGCTGCCGCCAGCTGGACACAGCCTGGTCCTACTACGAGTCCGGCGGCCCGGAGCAGACCAACGAGCGCCTGGTCAGGACCGCCCTTGACTCCTGGAAGGGGCCCCGCAGTGAGGTTCTGGTGGCTACCAAGGTGGGCCATTACCGTGACTTCACCGACGGCAGGCCCACCTGGGCCGTTGACGGCAGGCCGGAAAGCCTGATCCGACATGCCAAGGAGTCCGCCCAGGCCCTGGGCGTCGACACGATCGACCTCCTCTACTTCCACAGGCCCGACCCCAAGGTCCCCTACCAGGAGTCCCTGGAGGCCATCAGGTCACTGGTGGAGGAGGGAGTGGCCCGCACGGCCGGAATCTCCAACGCGGACATCGCTCAGATCGACATGGCCCGTTCCATCCTGGGCGACGATCTGGTGGCCGTGCAGAACCAGTTCTCTCCCACCTTCACAAGCAGTTTCGAGGAGTTGAGGCATGTGGCCGATCTGGGTCTGGCCTTCGTCTGCTGGAGCCCCCTGGGTGGATTCCGCAAGGCTAAGGACGAGGCCAGGTATGACCCCTTCCGCCAGGTGGCCGGCAGGCTCGGCGTCAGTTACCAGCAGGTTGTCCTTGCCTGGGAGCTGGCCCAGGATGAGCACGTCTTCGTCATTCCCGGAGCCCACAGGCCCGGGACCATCCTGGACTCCCTGCAGGCCGGTGACCTGCAGATTGACCGGGAAGACATGGAAAGGTTGGGTCGATGACTTCAGGGGACTCGTACGTCGAGTGGTCTCAGGAGTACCGGCTGGTGGACCAGAGCCCGGTGGCCCCCCGGGGCCCCGAGGGGGTTCCGGTCCCCGTCACCATCCCCATAGACCTGGCCCCGGGGGTCAAGGTGGTCTACACCACCAGGTTGGGCGGGGTCTCGCAGGGGGACTATGCCGGACTGAACCTGGGAGGCAAGGGGGGTGACGACCCCCAGGCCGTCGCCGCCAACAGGGCGGCCCTGTCAGCCGAATTGGGTCTGCCCATCCGCCTGGTCGATCAGGTCCACTCCGCCAGGGCCCTGGACGTCGACCAGGAGGTCTCACCCTCGCAGGAGCAGGCTGATGCCATGGTCTCCACCGGGTCCGGCCGTGCCCTGGGCATCTTCGCCGCCGACTGCCTTCCGGTCCTCCTGGCCGACCCCGTCCACGGGGTCATAGGTGCCGCCCACTGCGGGCGCAGAGGACTGGAAGGGGGCGTGATCGCCTCCACCGTCGAACTCATGGTTTCCAAGGGGGCCCGACCCGCCGATACCGTGGCCACGCTCGGTCCCTGCATCTGTGGGGACTGCTACCAGGTGGGCGACGACGTGGCCCAGGCCTTCGAAGGCCGTTTCCCCGCCACCGGCCAACCCTGCCGGTTCGGAGGGAGGGCCATATCCATCGCACTGGCCGCCCTCATGGCCCTGGAGCAGGCCGGCGTCAGCCAGACGGTCGATTCCAGCCGAAGGATCTGTGCAGCCACCTCCTATCTGAAGGATGACGGGGAACTGGCCGACCTCTGCCTCAACGACGGGGAGGGGCCTGCCGACCTGGGGGAGCGCCTGGCCCAGGTGAAGCACGCCATGTGCACCCTGGAGAACCCCCTTTGGTACTCCCACCGGCGGGCGGCACGGGCAGGCAAGTCCCACGAGGGCAGGATGCTTGCCCTGATTTACAGGGAGGACTGAGCGCCCGGTCCCCGCCTGGCAGCCCTGATGTCGGCCTCCACGCCCGCCTTCGTCCGCTGTATGTGATGACCCGGGCGGGCCGATGGCGGTGTGCCCGGTGCAGATATTCAGTGCAGAAGGCGGGCCGGGGGCCGTCTTCCGGCCGCCGACCGCTACGGTGTTTGGTATGAGTGAGTTGAACAACCCCGCTTCGGTCGCGGGGATCGGGGGCTGCGGTGACCGGGAGGACGGGGTGCCCGTCGTGGCCGTCATCCTGGCCGCCGGACTGGGGGTCCGTTTTGACGTGGACAACCCCAAGCAGTTGGTGGCCGTGGGCGGACGTCCCATCGTGGCCTGGTCCATCGAGGCTTTCGAGTCCAATCCCAGGGTGACGGACATCGTGGTCGTGGTCAACCCCCGGGTCAGGCGTACCGTCGAGAAGATCATCATGGGTTCCGGCTATTCCAAGGTCCGGATGACGATCCAGGGAGGGGTGGAGCGTGTCGACAGCACGGGTGCCGCCCTCCAGGCCCTCTCCGACTCCGGTCTCCCCTCGGATGCCAAGGTCCTGATCCACGACGCGGTCCGCCCCTTCGTCGCCCAGTCCTCCATCGACGGCTGCATCGATGCCCTGGGCCAGTTCAACGCAGTCACCGTGGCGGTCCCGTCCACCGACACCATCCTCTTCGCCCGTGACCTGGGAGACCGCAAGGTGGTCCGTGACGTGCCGGACCGGGCCAACATGTTCCGGGCCCAGACGCCCCAGGCCTTCCGTTTCGGCACGATTCGCCGGGCCTATGCCAAGGCGGCCACCGACCCCGGGTTCCACCCGACCGACGACACCCGTGTGGTCGTGGACTACCTGCCCGAGGAACCCGTGGCCATCGTCGCCGGCAGTGAGACCAACCTGAAGATCACCACAACTTCCGACATCCCGATGGCGGAGTGGATAGCCCGGTATGAGGAGGCGGCCGGTTGAGGCCGACCTTGTGTAACATGGGTTTATGCAAGAACTGAAGGTCATCGTCACCGGATACGACCACTATGAGGGGGTGGATGTCAACCCCTCCTACGAGGTGCCCCGGGCCCTGGCCGAGGGGGGAGCGGGCAGGCCCGACCGGGGGCGGGCCGATGCCCAGGAGGTCCTCGACGGGGTGGACCTGGAAATCAAGGCCGTCTCCCTCCCGGTCAGCTTCGCCCGGGCCTGGCCCATCCTGCACGGGGTCATCGAAGATGTGAAGCCGGATATCGTCATCGCCACCGGCCTCAAGCACAAGGCCAGGGGAATCGCCATGGAGCGCTGCGCCGTCAACCTCAAGGAGGTCTCCGACGACCGGGATGAGGGGGACCTGGTGCGTGAACCCGTCAATCCGGGCGGCCCTGCGGCCTACTGGACCAGGCTCCCGCTCAGGGCCATCCTCCACGACTTCGCCCACTCCGGGATTCCGGCCACGCTGAGTTCGGATGCCGGGACCTACGTATGCAACGCCCTCTTCTACAGCCTCCTGGATTGGGCCTCCTCACACCCAACGGTCCTGGCCGGTTTCGTCAGCCTCCCCCTAGTCAACGAATCGGCCCAGGCCGGCTGCGGCCTCCCCCTGGCCCAGCAGGTCCGCGCCGGCCAGGAGGTCGTCCGCGAGACCGCCCGCTATTACCTCCAGCCCTCCTCCAGCCCCATCCTCCTGGCCTGACCAAAGGTCGGCACCCGCCCGGACAAGGCCGCTCAGGAGGACAATGACGGACCGTCGCCGGCCGCACCTGCGCAGGGTGCCTGTCCGGCGGAACCCCCGGCAGGCCGACAGGCCCTGACGGGACGGCCTTCATGCAGGTGGGCGGGGTATGTGGGGCGAGTGTGTCCAAGCGCGCCGCAGAGCCTGTTTCCGCCCCCTTGTGCGTTACTGTAGATACAGGAATATCCCGGGTTTGACCCCCTGCCCTGCGGGGGTGAACATGGTGGCGCAGAGGAGTGAGTGCATATGGTCGACGATCAGTTTCCAGTCGTCTTGCGTGGTTATGACAAGGAAAAGGTGGATGCGACCCTGGCCGGGGTCCGAGAGAACCTTGCCAGGCTGCGGGAGCAGATCAGGAGCGACGACAATCGGATCCTGAAACTGGAGGCGGAGCTCCAGGAGGAGAAGTCACGCAAGACGGAGCGCAGCAAGAACTCCTTCGCTTCCCTGGGTGCCAATGCCCAGCAGCTCCTTGCCTCGGCCGAGCAGACCAGCACGGAACTGCTCAACAGGGCCAAGCAGGATGCCGCCGTCACCCGGGCCTCAGCCCAGGAAAAGGCGGGGACCGTGGTCAACGAGGCCAAGATCGATGCCAAGAGGATTGTGGACGAGGCCAACGGAAAAGCCAAATCCATAGTCGATGCGGCCAACGACGAGGCCAGGACGGTCACGACCACGGCCAAGCAGCAGACCGACCAGCTCAAGGTCTCCGCCGCCAAGGCGACGGCTGAGCAACGCCAGGCCCTGGACCTCGAACTGCAGAACTCCCGCGAGGAGCACGAGAAGAGGCTGGCCGCGCAGAAGGCCACCCAGGAGCGCGAACTGTCCGAGACCAAGGCCGCCGCCGTCAAGGAGATAGCCGAGAAGAGGCAGAAGGCCGACGAGGAGGTCAACAAGCTCAAGCGCGAGGCGAACGACCAGATACAGCAGGCCCTGGCCGAGGCCAACAAGAAGCTGGCTGATGTGCGCGAACAGGTCTCCAAGACATTGAACGACGCCCGCCGTCAGGCCGGTGAGATTACCGATCAGGCCAACACCAAGGCCCAGAAGATCGTGGATGAGGCCAACGTGCAGAGCGCTGACATCCTGGCCAAGGTCAACGCCGAGGCCGAGAAGACCAGGGCTGACATCTCGGCCCAGCAGGAGGAGGCCACCACCAAGGTCAACGACCTCCTGAAGAGCCTGGAGGACCGCCGACAGAAGACCCAGCAGGAGACGGAAGAGCTGATGGCCCAGGCCAAGGCCGCCCGGAAGGACGCCGACGACTTCGCCGCCTTCAAGCGTGAGGAGTCGGAGCGCAAGGCCGCCGAGATTCTTGAAGAGGGCAAGAAGCAGGCCACCGCGGAGATCGAGGAGCGCCGGAAGGCCTCCCAGGCCGAGTTGGACGGCCTGCGTGACCACATAGCCAGGCTTCAGAAGCGAGAGGCCACCATCACCGCCCGTGTGGACGAGTTGCGTTCCATCTTCGCCAAGTCCTTCGGGGGCTTCGACGGTTATCCCGATGAGACCTCCTCCCAGGACCAGGAGGATCTGAGCCAAGGGGATGATGCCCAGGCCCCCGACGTGCCTGTCATCAATGCCGTCCCAGGACAGGCGGCCCAGGCCCAGGCCCAGGCTCCCGACCGCCCGGCCGGACTCCCCTCAGGTCCGTCCAAGCCGGAAGGGGCCGCCCCGGACGCCCAGGCAGACAGGACCGCCGCGGACTCACCGGATCCTGAGGCCAGGGACGGTCAGGCCGGGTCCGGCAGCCCGGTCGATACGGCCGAGGCCGTGGGATCGCAGCCGTCTGAAGATGAAGATTCCGACGGACAGGGCGAGGCCGGTAAGGGCGACCTGGCCGACACACAGGATTCCGGGGCGCACGGCCACGGCACCGACACCTCAGCCGGTGCCGTGCACGGGAACCCGGACAGGCCGGACCCGGCCGCCACGGTCAGCGCCGGAGATGACATGCCCGCCTCCATACCTCCCGAGCATCATCCGAACAGGGAGGGCCGGGGGGCCCAGCCGGCCATCAAGCAGGGCCGTCTGGCCGCGAGCGCCTCTGATGGCCAGGCCGACCGGTCCGCCGCCTCCGGCAACCCCGAGGAGACCAGGGTCATACAGCCCATCAAGGGGGCCGACGGCCCGGAGCAGGCGGCGGCTTCCCACTGAGGCCGACCACTTCCGACAGGTGGTGTTGAACGGGGTCGCCCAAGGCTGGCGGCCCCGTTCACACCTGCGGGGTCGGCCCTGTCTTCCGCATCGTGGACGTGGCGCCGTCTTGACACCGGCCCTCACTATGCTGGGTCGTACTCGTGGCCTTGGCAGCGAGACCGCACGATCAGACAGGAAACCGGGCCCCGCCTTCACATCTGGCGGGGCATGAAAGACATGAAAGGAAACAGAGCTCATATGGCACCATCATTGAAACCACTCGATGAGTCCACCCTGGAGGGATTGAGGTCCGGCTTTGAAAGCCGCGAAGCCAACCGCATCGCCATGAATGCGGTCACCCAGTCCGGCATCGAGGCCGTCGCCCACAACTACGACCGGGCCCGTCTCCTCCAGCACCGTTTCTCGGTCAGCCTGGACAATGGGAAGGCCACCTCACAGGCCCGTTCCGGCCGCTGCTGGCTCTTCAGCTCCCTGAATGTGGCCCGGTTCGTGGCCCGCAAGGCGCTGAACATCGATGCCTCCAGCCCTGCCAACCCCATGGGTGATTTCGAGCTCTCACAGAACTATGCCATGTACTACGACAAACTGGAGAGGGTCAACTACTTCCTCCAGGACGTCTCAGCCCTCGTGCGCGCGGGCGAGCCGGTCGATTCCGAACTCATGCGCTTCCTCATGGGCGATGTGATGGGTGACGGCGGCCAGTGGATCATGGCCATGAACATATACAAGAAGTACGGGGCCGTCCCCAAGCAGTACTTCCCTGAGACCGCCTCCTCGCAGAACACGGGCGAGATGGACAGCCAGCTGCGTTCCCTCCTCCATCAGGCCGTGGCCCACATGGTCGCGGAACCGGACAGGATCGACGACATCGTCAGGGAGACCACGGAGGCCGGCCACAGGATGCTGACCATCCATCTGGGCACCCCGCCGACCAGCTTCGACTGGGAGTGGACGGACAAGGACGGCGTCTTCCACAGGGATGGGGAGATCACCCCGCAGGAATTCTGGAAGAAGTATGTGGACGCAGGCCTGGAGGACTATGTCTGCCTGGTAGACGATCCCCGCCGTGAGCACCCCAAGGGCAGGAAGATCGGCATCGAGCACCTGGGCAACGTGGCCGGCGGCGACCCCACCGAATACCTGAACGTCCCCATCCAGTTCATGAAGGACTGCGCACGCAAGCTGATGAGCGAGGAGGGCATCCCCGTCTGGTTCGGGGCCGACTGCCACCCCATGATGGATCGGAAGACCGGTCAGTGGGCCACCGACCTCTTCGAGTATGGCCGCGTCTATGGTGTCGACTTCGACATGGACAAGGAGCAGAGGGTCCGTTTCGGCGATTCGGCCCAGAACCACGCCATGGCCTTCCTCGGGGTGGACGTGGCCGATGACGGTGTGACGACGGACCGCTGGAGGGTCGAGAACTCCTGGGGCACCGACATCGCCAACGAGGGCTACTTCACGATGAGCGACGACTGGTTCACCGAATACGTCTACGAGGTGGCCGTGCCCAAGTCCATGCTGCCGGAGGAGTACCGCCAGGCGGTCGACCAGCCGGCCATCATGCTGCCGGCCTGGGATCCCATGGGGGCTTTGGCCTGACATGTATCGCTGCCGACGGCCGGGCCGGACATGGGGACATGTCCTGTCCGGCCGTTTGCGCTTGCAGGCCTGGGTTCCTGCAGGCGGAGAGTCCGATGCAGCGGAGGCGACAGGCCGGTGTCTGGTCTTCAGGAAGGGTGGAGAATCATGACCAAGCATCACAGTGAAGGTGGGAGCGGCAGGCATGAGGAGGAGTGGTCCGGCCGCCGCCATGAGGGGCGTGAGGCCTACGATGTGGAACTCCTCCACAAGGCCCTGGCAGAGGGGAGGGACCCCTCCACCGCCTCGGATGTCCCCCGCTGGGAGGATGAAGTCGGCATAGGGAGGATCGTCAACAGGAGGATCTTCGAGCTCAACCCCCTGCCCACCCCCGCCCAGATCCTGACCGACTACCCCTTGGACGGCCAGGCCAGGGACCTGGTCATCACCTCCAGGAGGGAGGTGAGGGACTGCCTGTACGGGCGGGACGACCGTCTCCTGGTCATCGTGGGGCCCTGCTCGGTCCACGACCCCAAGGCCGCCGTCGATTACGCCCACCGCCTGGCAAGGGTCAAGGCCGACCTGGAGGACCGGTTGATCATCGTCATGAGGGTCTACTTCGAGAAACCCCGGACCACCGTGGGCTGGAAGGGTCTGATCAACGACCCCGACCTGGACGGCAGCCATGACATCCGCAAGGGGCTCATCCTGGCCCGCCGCACCCTCCTCGACGTCCTGGCGGCCGGGGTGCCCGCAGCCACCGAGTTCCTGGAGCCCACCTCCCCCCAGTACACGTCGGATGCAATCAGCTGGGGGGCCATCGGGGCCCGGAACACGGAGAGCCAGGTCCACCGACAGCTGGCCAGCGGCATGTCCATGCCCATCGGTTTCAAGAACGCGACGGACGGCAGCGTGGACGTGGCGGCCGACAGCTGTTTCACCGCAGCCCAGCGCCACACCTTCTTCGGCATCGACCACGAGGGCAGGGCCGCCGCAGTGGAGACCCTGGGCAATCCGGACTGCCATGTGGTCCTCAGGGGGTCTTCCAGCGGGCCCAACTACGACGCGGAATCGGTGGCGGCCGACCTGAAGATGATCCGGTCCAAGCTCCCTTCCGACTCGGCCGCCTCCCACGGCCTGGTCATCGATGCCTCCCATGGCAACTCCGGCAAGGACGAGCACAGGCAGATGGAGGTGGTCCATGAGTTGGCGGGCCGCATCGCCGGAGGTGAGAAGGGAATCACCGGTCTGATGATGGAGAGCTTCATCGAGGGCGGCAACCAGCCGGCCGCCCCCCTTGACCAGCTGGTCTATGGGAAGTCCGTGACGGACCGCTGCATCTCCTGGCCTGACACCGAGGTCCTCCTCAGGGAGCTGGCCGATGCCGTGACACAGGGGAGGGGGAGCGCCTCCTGACAGGGTTTCCCGCCCCGGCAGGTCTGTGACGGCCAGGTCCCGCTGGTAGGCTGGGGGCGGTGAATGACGGTCGGCGGCCACCCGGTCGTGACCGTCGCCGCAGACGGAATGTGCAGGAGGATGCAATGGGCGAGCAGACCATGCTGACAGGTGCCAAGGTGGCGGACAAAAACGGGGGGCTGGTAGCCGTCCTCGGGGCCATGGACGAGGAGGTGGCCCTCATCGCCGGGGGGCTGGAAGAGGCCAGGCACGACTCGGCCGGGGCCCGGGCCGGTCTGGACGTGGTCCACGGCAGGCTCCCCAAGAAGGACGGGGGTTCGATCGAAGTCGTCGCCACCGTGGGGGGCATGGGGACCGTCAACATCGCCTCGGCCACCCAGTACCTGATTGACGCATATGGTCCCGAGGCCGTCATCTTCTCGGGAATCGCCGGCAATCTCAACAAGGACCTCCATATCAACGACGTGGTCCTGGGCGGGACCTTGCGCTATCTGGATTCGGACATGAGGCTGATCGCCCAGTCGGCCCCCCGCACCGAGGACTTCCACTCGGACCCCCACCTGCTCCGCCTGGCCGAACAGGCCCTGACCGACATGGGCATCACCCACAAGACCGGGACCATTGCGACCGGCAACTACTTCGTCGACAGCCCCCAGGCCGTTGCCCGGGTCAAGGAGGAGACCGGGGCCGACGCGGTGGAGATGGAGGGGGCGGCGGTCTGCCATGTGGCAGCGCGCAACCAGGTGCCGGCCCTGGTCATACGGGCCCTGAGCGACAACGCCGACACGGACTACGAGGTCTTCAAGGCGTTCGACATCTCCGAGTACGCCGATACGGCTGCCCGCCTGGTCCTGGCCATAGCGGCCGGGGTCTGAGTGCAGCCGGCCCTGGCGGGACAGGGCCGAAGGAGGCCGCGGGGCCAGGGTGCCCGGGCGGGAGGAAGTGACGGCGATGGCTGCTGTTCCAAGGGTTGGGGTTTCCCACCGGTCCCCCATGCATGCCGGTGTGCAGATCCTGATAGAAGACCGTGTGGACCCGGTGGGCCTCGAACCCTTCGCAACCCCTGTCCTCCGCTGGCGCCTGGTCGGCGCCGAAGACCGTGGGGGGACGACCCTGCTCACGGGAGCTGATGGGTCTTCCTCCGGCGGCGCTCCTCCTGCCGCCTACAGGGTGACCGTGAGCGACCGTCCCCTCCCCTCCGTCCCTCGGCATGCCGGAGGACTTGGCAATCCGCCTGGAGGGGGTGGGGGTGACCGGGCCTTCACCTGGTCAAGTGGCCCCAGGAGGGCTGACGACCTGGAAGGTCTGCCGCTGGAGGGGGTCACGATGGATCCGGACAGGCGGTACTGGGCCCGGGTCGACCTCCTTGACGGGGAGGGCAGGCCCCTGCCGCCTGCGGGTCTGGCCACCTTTGGCACCGGTGCCGGCAGGAAGTGGAAGGCGGATGCAATCTGGTCCCCGGCCGGTGTCGGAGGGGGGGCGGAACCGCCCGACTGGGCATTCATGCGGGGCGCCTTTCATCTGCCGGACCGGCCGATCCTCTGGGCCACCCTGAGCGTCACCGCCTCCTCAACGGCCCCCTCCCGGCAGTATGTATACAGCCTCTGGCTCAACGGGAGCCATCTGGGGTGCGGTCCGGTCTTCCCCCTTGGCGACGAGGCCCGGTACGACGCCTATGATGTGACCGGACTCCTGGAACCCGGGTCGGTCAACGCCCTGGGGGTCCTGGCCCATACAGGGCGGGACAAGAGGTTCGCCGCAGCCCTGACGGTCTGTCTGAGGGGAGGCGGTCTCCTCCACTTCGGCAGCGGGAGCCTGTGGAAGGCCCTGGACGGGTCGGCCGCCTTCCCGCAGGCGGGCTCCATAGGGACGGCCTACTACCAGGCCCCGGTCGAGGACATACAGGCGGCCGCCTTCCCGGCCGGACTGTCATCGGCCTCCTTCGATGATTCCTCCTGGCCTGCGGCCTCGCTCAGGACCCCCTTTGAAGACCTTCACGCCAGCCCGGTCGACCCGCTGAGACCGGCAGCCGTCACGCCCTGCCGGATCATGACGAGGGGCCGGGACCATGTCATCCTCGACTTCGGCCGGGCCCTTCTCGGCGGAATCAGCCTGGACCTGACCCTGGCCGCCCCGGCCGACCTGGAGATTCGTTATGGGGAGGTCCTGGACGGGGACGGAGGGGTCCGTTACCACCTGGCGGCCGGCAACGTCTACCGGGACCGCTGGCAGCTGGCCGCAGGCCGCAACCGCCTGCAGACCTGGGGGATGAGGGTCTTCCGTTATGTGGAGCTGATCCCCTCACAGGGGTTCGGAACCCCGATCGGTCCCGGGCGGCATCCTGAGGGCGGCCGCCGGCCGGCTGCGGATGGGCGGGCGGTGGCCTTGAGGGACCTGGCTGCCGCCGTTCGGGGCGTCACCCTCCGGCCGGCGGTCAACGACCCGGCCGCCGCCTTCTCCTCCTCCGAACCCGTCCTGGACCGGGTCTGGGAACTTTGCCGGCAGACCGCACAGGGCCTGGATGCCAACATCTACGTGGATTCCTGGACCAGGGAGCGGGCCCCCTATGAGGCGGATGCGTGGATACAGCAGGAGGCCCACCTGGCCCTTGACGATGCCCCCTCCCTTGGGGCATACACGGCCCGCTACCTGGCGGCCCATCGGACCTGGCCCACCGAGTGGCCCCTCTACACCATCCTGATGGTCCATGACTCCTGGATGCAGACGGGATCGCCCGGCCTGGTCCGCTCCCTCTACCCGGCCCTGGTCGGCCTCCTGCCCGAAAAGTACGTGGACCCGACAACCGGTCTCGTCGTCAAGGACCCCGGCCTCGCCAGCAGGAAGGACGGGGACCTGGTGGACTGGCCCCCATGCGAGAGGGACGGCTTCGTCTTCGGCCGGGTCAACACCGTTGTCAATGCCCTGGCCAGTCAGGCATACGCGGACATGGCCGACCTGGCTTCCGCCGTCGGCAGGCGGGACCAGTCCAGCCTGTGGGCCAGCCGGGCCAGGGCGATCAGACGGTCCATCGACGGCCTCCTCTTCGACCCCGCAACAGGCAGCCTGTGCGACGGGCTGGATGCGGTTGCCCAGGGCGGTCCAATCAGTCACCATTCCCTGCACGCCTCGGCCTTCGCCCTGGCCTTCGCAGACCTGCCAGAGGACCATCTGGAGGCGGTCGGATCCTACCTGCGCGGCAGGGGGATGGCCTGCAGCGTCTATGCGGCGGCGGTCTACCTGGGAGGCCTCTACCGGGCCGGGATGGGGGCGGATGCCGATGCCCTCATGGTCCGTCGGGAGGGCATCCGCACCTGGGCCCACATGGTGGACCAGGCCGGAGGGGGGACCATGGAGGCATGGGACCCGGCGGTCAAACCCAACACCACCTACTCCCACCCCTGGGGCGCCAGCCCGGCCAGCCTCCTTCCCGGTGGCCTGATGGGGCTGGTCCCGCTCCGGCCGGGATTCTCCGCCTTCGCCTGCATACCCCAGCCCGGATCCATCCGGTCCGCCCGGTCGGTCATGCCCGTGCGGGCGGGCAGGATCGAGGCCACCTACCAGGTGCTGGGCGGACGCGACCTGCCGGACCCGGTAGGCGGCCGTACGCCGGTCCTGCCCGGCATCGAGGTCGACCTGGCCGTCCCCGCCAGGACCAGGGCCACGCTGGTCCTGCCGCCGCTGGCAGGCCTGGCCCCGGCCACCCCCTGGGAGGTCCGGGTGGATGGAGGGGCCCGGCTTATCAGGTCCGAGGCGGGCTTCTTCCGCCTGGGCGGGGTGCGCTGTCCGCCGGGCAGCCTGGTGGTGGAGGACCTGGGTCCCGGCCGCCACCGGGTCAGGTCCATGGGGGCCGCCCTGCCGAGGGCCGCTTGCCCAAGTCGTCATCATCATGTATAGTGTTCACCCGTACACCAAAGACCGTTGGTTGAGACCTCTTGGTCTCCGAAGTTCGGCTATGCCGGGCCAGCGCAGGTAGGCAAGGGAAACCCCGGTTTCCGCTTCTGTGGCTCTGCCTGTGTGCAGGGCTTTTTTCATGCCTGCAGCCCGGCATCGGATGGGTCCGGCGGTCGACTTAGGAAGGAACGCCATGAAAAGGCCCGAAAAGGAAGAGGCTGTAGCCAGGCTCACGGACAGATTCCGTGACGCCGATGCCATCATCCTCACCGAGTACCGCGGGCTCAGTGTTCCGCAGATCTCAGACCTGCGCAACAAACTAGGCCGCGATACCTCCTACGTCGTGGCGAAGAACACGCTTGCCCGCATCGCGGCAAAGGAGGCCGGCGTTGACGGCCTCGACGAGATGCTCGCCGGCCCCTGCGCCATCACCTTCGTGAAGGGTGATTACGTCGAAGCCGCCAAGACCCTGCGTGATTTCGCCAAGATCAACAAGCCTCTGATTCTCAAGGGCGGCTATATCGATGGTGCCGCCGTGGATGATGAGACCATCCAGAAGATCGCGGACCTCGAGTCCCGCGATGTTCTGCTCTCCCGCATGGCGGGCGCGCTCAAGGGCACCATGTCCAAGGCCGCCTATGCCTTCGTCGCCCTGCCCACCAAGGCCGTGCGTACGATCGACGCCCTGCGCGAGAAGCAGGAAAAGGCTGCGTGAGGCGCGGATTCGTCCGACTGCACGCTGCAAAACAATACAGTTGTTCGGCGTCCGGCATACCAAGGAACCGGCCGCCACAGATGAAAGGAAGCCATAATGGCCAAGCTCTCTGCTGACGAGCTCATCGATGCGTTCAAGGAAATGACCCTGGTCGAGCTGTCCGACTTCGTCAAGAAGTTCGAGGACGAGTTCGACGTCGAGGCTGCCGCCCCCGTGGCAGCCGTGGCCGCCGCTCCGGCCGCCGCCCCCGCCGAGGAGGAGAAGACCGAGTTCGACGTCGTCCTGTCCGCCGTCGGCGACAAGAAGATCCAGGTCATCAAGGCCGTCAAGGCCATCACCAACCTGGGCCTGGCCGAGGCCAAGGCCCTGGTTGACGGTGCCCCCAAGGCCGTCCTGGAAGGCGCCAAGAAGGAGGACGCCGACAAGGCGAAGTCCCAGCTGGAAGAGGCCGGCGCCACCGTCGAGCTCAAGTGATCCCGGGCTCTTCGGAGCCGGTCACAGCAACCCCGTGCCGCGGTTTGCGGTGCGGGGTTTCTTCTTGCCCGTAAGGGTCAGCGACCGTCCCGACAGGGACGGCCGTACCGGCGGCGACGGCGCCCTCCCGTTCTCGGCCGGTCCTGGATTGTGCCGTAAGGGGTCGGGCCTTGTATCCTAGGACCTGTATGCACCCGGTTGGTGTACGGATGCGCCGGTGACCGCCGGCCCCGCGCCTTCAGCCGATGCGATGGAGCAGGACCGGAAAAGGCCCCGGGAGGAGCGACATGGTGCACTTGTTCGAGAACCAGTATTGGACCGTCACCTCGGGTGACCTGAGCTGTAGGAGGGACCCCCTGGACCCTCCCGAGCCCGTCGACCGCCCGTCGCAGGGGGCGGTCCCCCTGGTCATCGACCCCACAGACCGCCGCCAGGCCTGGCTGGGTGCCGGGGCGGCGGTCACCGATGCCGCGGCCAGCCTGATCTGGGGGGTGCAGGACCAGGACCAGCGCCACGACCTGCTGGATGACATGTTCAACCCCTCCCGGGCCGGGTTCTCCATGATCCGCATACCCTTGGGCTCCTGTGAACCCTCCTCCCAGCCTTACTACACCTACGATGACATCCCCTACGGGGGGCATGACAGGGGTTTGGAGCACTTCTCCCTGGGGGAGGGGGAGCCTGGAGCCCCCGATGCGACCAGGGATCTGAAGTACATCGTCCCCGTGGTCCAGGAGATCCTGTCGATCAATCCCGGGGTCAAGGTCCTGGCCTCTCCCTGGACGGCCCCAGCCTGGATGAAGAACACAGGCAGGCTGTGCCAGGGCGGGCACCTGCGGTTCGGCGAGTGGACCGGCAACGGGTACGACCCCATCGAGGACTCCTTCGAGGGGGCCTACGCCCGTTACTTCGAGCGCTATATAGACGAGATGGCAGACTTGGGAATCCCGATCTGGGGGGTGACCGTGCAGAACGAGCCCTCCAACGCCGCCCCTTGGCCAGCCATGATGTGGACCCTGGACCAACAGGCCGACTTCGCTCATCGCTTCCTCCGTCCCGTCCTGGACAGGCGGCATCCCCAGGTCAGGATATTCATCAACGACGACTCCGCCCGCTGCATTCCGGACCCGATCGGGCCGGCCGTGGACGGCGGTCGGGCCGCATCCATCGACGGAGTGGCCATCCACACCTACGATGACTCCTACCGACGGATCGCACCGGTCGTCCGGGCGCACCCTGAGTGGGCATATGGGATGACCGAACGCCGTTGTCTCTTGGACGAGGAGCCAGAGGACGCCTCCCACATCATGTCCGGGGTGATAGGCAACTGGCTGGTCCGCCAGGGCGTCGGGTTCATCACCCTGTGGAACCTGGCCCTGGACGAGCGTGGCCTGCCCAATCAGATCGGAGCCGACGGACGGCGGGGCGTGGTCACCATCGACCACGAGAGCGGCCGGGTCAGGCGCAACCTGGAGTACTTCATGCTGAGGGCCTTCGGGCAGGACGTGGAACCTGGCTCCCTGGTCATCGGCTCCGGCAACCACACACCGGACGGATGGAGCGGGTCCTTGGGGTCCGTGGCCTTCCTGGCCCCCGATGGAGCCATCTCCGCCCATATCTACAACCCCACCGGCCACCCCCTGAAGGCGGCCGTGACCGTGAACGGGTGGGGGCCCAGGTGGCAGGAGGCGGTCGTGCCGGCCTGGGGGACGGTGACCATGCATTGCAGCCACAGGGAGATCAACCGTTCCCAGGTTCCGGCCGACGGTGATTTCGAATTGAAACCCATCGGCCGCCGTCTGACCGACGACAGGGCTCCGGGACGGTGAGGGCTTCCGGCCGGTGAGGATCTGCCGGGAACCATCGAACCGCGTACGGATGAAACCTCCGTCGTCGGCCGCCCGGTGGGCCCGCATCCGTATGGCGGCCCCTCCCGGTTGACAGCATGAGGCTGGGCCCAGAGGTCGGGATTCCATGAATGAAGGAGTGAGGGAAGATGGAAGAATTCTGGACCGTCACGTCGGCGGACCTGAGCATGAGACGGCACCGGCTTGATGTCCCGCCGGTGACGGCGGACCCGGGCCCTGCCCTGCCCGTGGTGGTCGACCCCACCCGGCAGTACCAGCTCTGGGAGGGGGCGGGGGCGGCCCTGACCGACTCCAGCGCCTACCTTTTCATGACCGCCATGGACCCCGCCTCCAGGCACCGGATCCTGCAGGAGCTCTTCGACCCCGCCCAGGGGGGCCTGTCCACCCTGCGCATCTCCATGGGGTCCTGCGACTTCTCCAGCCAGGCCTATTATTCCTATGACGATCTGCCGGAAGGGGTTGCGGCCGACGGGGGACTCCAGTTCTTCTCGGTTGGGGAGGGCCGACCCGGGGAGCCGGACGCCACCAGGGACCTCAAGTATGTGGTGCCCGTCCTCCAGGAGATCCTGTCGATCAATCCGGGGGTCAAGATCCTGGCCTCCCCCTGGAGCGCCCCCGCCTGGATGAAGACCAGCGGCCGTCTAACCGGTGCGGGCCGCCTCCGTCTCGGGGAGTATGTGGGCAACGGCTACCGTTACCAGGACACCGTGGACTTCGTCTACGCCCAGTACTTCGTCCGTTTCATCCAGGCCTACAGGGAACTGGGCATCCCCATCGCCGCCGTGACCATGCAGAACGAGCCTTCAAACGCCGCCGGCTGGCCCATGACCATCTGGACCCCGGAGGAGCTGACCAGGTGGGGTGTGGACTATCTCAGACCCGCCCTGGACCGGAGCTGCCCCGATGTTGAGATCTTCTTCGGGGACGACAGCCTGCGCTTCTTCAGCAGGCCCGTCAGCGACTACATGACCCAGGCCGAGTCGACCTGCTTCGCCGGGGCGGCCCTGCATACATATTCGGGTCGTCCCGGGTGGATCTTCAACGCCACCCGGCAGTTCCCGGCCTGGCGGTCGGTCATGACCGAGCGACGCTGCATGCTGGATGAGAGCGTGGATGAGGCCAGCCACGTCATGTTCGGCGAGATAGGTACCGGCCTGGTCAGGCAGGGTCTTGGCGCCATCACCCTGTGGAACCTGGCCCTTGATGAACGTGGCCTGCCCAGCTGGGCAGGGACGAGCGGCCGGCGGGGGGTGATCACCATCGATTCCGGGTCCGGCGGGGTCAGGCGGAACCTGGAGTATTTCATGTTGCGCAACTTCGGCCAGGATGTGCCGGTAGGGTCCAGACGGGTGGCCTCGACCTCATATACCGCCGATGGCAGGAGGGGAGGCCTGGGATCCGTAGCCTTCACGCGGGGTGAGGGGGAGTCAAGCGTCATCCTCTACAACCCGACCGGCAAGCCCACGCGTGCGGCCCTGACCTGGAACGGGATGGGCGCTCGCTGGCAGCAGGTGGAGGTTCCTGCTTATGGGACGGTGACCTGCCACAGGTCGCATGGGGCGATCAACACCTGCGCTGTCCCCGCCGACGACAGTTTCACCGTCTACATGACCTCCCACCCGGCGGATGATCACGATGAGACGTCTTACTGACCAGGGACCCGCCGGAAGCCTGTCCGTGTGTCGGCGAGGTGATATTTTATAGACCAATTGACCCTTACACCACATTTATCTCGGGGATTCATGACACAATGGCGTGGGTAGGGCAGGAATGTCTGTGACTTCGGGAGGTCGAACGGTGAGTGACGAGCAACGGCCGACACAGCAGTGGATGATCAAGGTCAACGGGGTGGAGGAGGTCCGCCTGGACCGGGGCGAGCGCATAGAAATAGGGCGCCGCCCCCTCAGGCCTCTGGCCGACGACGGCCTGCGTCGTCTGGATGTCCCGGACAAGACCAAATCGATGTCCAAACGGCACGCCATATTCACCTTCGCCCAGGATGGGAGCGCGACCCTGCGCGACGTGGGATCCACAAACGGCACCTACGTGGTCCAGGAGGGAGAAGGCCTCATTCGCCTTCCCGCCCAGAGCGACTTCCTCCTGCCCCGTTCGTCCGTCCGCTTCCAATTCGGCGACGTTCCGGTGGACTTCATCAAGATCGAGGTCGAGGCTCCGGAAGGGTCCGGGGACCAGCCCGCACGGCAGGTGCCCGATCTCTTCTCCTATGCGGATGGGGCAGCCGCACCCGTGGAGCCAGATGCCTCGGGGATGTCGGTGGACGACATCCTAGACATGAGGGCCGGGGAACCCACCGGCATTTTCCGCGCCGAGGGGGTGCGGAACCAGATCGGCAATCCTCAGACAGCCGGTTCCGCCGATGCCCCCGCCTCGGCCCCGACCATGGGCGGTGCCGTGACTCCCGGCCCCGGCCTTCAACAAGTCCCGGCCGCTTCACAACCCTCCTCTGCCGGCACCTCCCCATTCGCCGACGTGCCGGTCGCGCAGTCTTCGGTGATTCCACAGGGTCCGGCCGTCGCCCAGGGTCAGGCCGCAACACAGGATTCGTCCGCAACACAAGGTCCATCCGCAGCTCAAGGTCCGGCTTCAGTTCAGGGCACAGCTCCCGTCCAGGGGAGGGAGGGGCTTCAGGGCCGGGATGGCTCACAGGGACGGGCGGTTTCCCCGATTCCTGCGATGGGCCAGGATTCGCCCGCCTACCAAGGGTCCTCCCCTTCGCCGGCCCCCATTTCGGCACAAGGGCCGACGGCCGTACCGCAGGAACAGGGTCAGCCTGGTCCTGTCACCTTCGTGAACCCGTTGGCTTCCCCGGGGCAGGGGGAGACCTCATACCCGGGACAGGGTCCGGTGTCCGGACAGGGTCCCGCAGGCGGGGTGACCGGTCCGGGGGGGACCCCTGACGGACAGCCGCAAGCCCAGGCCAACCCCGTCCAGGTCCGGGATCTTTTCGCCGATGCCCTGGGTGGGGAGGAACCGACTGCTTCCCCCTTGCAAGCCGTTTCCCCGGCACCGACTGCTTCCCAAGCACCGGGCGTTTCCTCTGTGCCGGGCGTCTCGTCTGCACCGGTCGTCTCGTCTGTGCCGGGCGTCTCGTCTGCACCGGGCGTCTCGTCTGCACCGGTCGCCTCCTCTGCGACGACCGCCTCCCATGAACCGGCCGCTTCCTCCCCCCTCCCAGGCCTGTCAGCCGCCCCGGCCGCCGCTTCCTCCGCCCCTGCCTTCAGGTCCCTGGGGGCCGTCGAACTGGACAAGCAGCTCAAGGACCGTGAGGAACTGGCCAGGCAGGGCCGCCAGGCCTCTCAGGAGCAGGGTCGGCAGGCGGCCTATAAGCCGGCCTTTGAACCCGGCTCCGTCTTCGACCGCGTCTCCAGGGGGGAGTTCGAGGCCCATTCCGATGCCATCGAAGTGGAAGGTCTCAGTTCTGACGATGCCAAGAAGACCTCCGACTTCTCCCTGCAGTTCGAGATGGCCCGTCACCGTCCCCTCCTGCCCTTCCTGGCGATGAACCCCTCCCTCTATGATGACCTCTATGCCTGGCTGGCGGCCCAGGGGGACCAGGATATCGATGCAGCGCTTGACAAGAACCAGGGGTATCAGGAATATCTTGAAGCCATGCGGAAGTGAGTGTATGGAATGAACGAGACCGCGGATGATGCAAGCCGTCAGGACCAGGGGAAGGTGATGACCACGGATCAGGAACAGGCGGACGGCAGGACCGTCCAGGAAGCCCCCTCCACGGTCGATGGGGCCCAGGGAACCCATTCCCAGTCCCAGGTCTCCGTGCCCCCCCTGGACCGGATAAGGGCCTGGCGGCAGGAATACCAGACCCAGGCGGGGGTGACCCCCCTGGAGAACATGTCGCAGCTGGCCGCCCGGATGGACCTGACGCACGCCCACCCCTCGGGCATCGCCCAGCTTTTCGCCAGCGGGCAGGTGCACCTGGATGCCCTCTTCAGGGACAACGGGATGCTCAGGGCCGCCCACCGCAGGCTGGAGAGGGTCCTCGACGACCAGGCGGCCAAGCAGCGGACCAGCGGCTGTGCCCAGCTCTCCCTTGTGGTCGGGGTGGCCAGCTGGCACGGCAATTCCATGCCGGTCCTCCTCTACCCGATCCAGATCGACGAGGGGGAGGGGGGTGCCTTCCGCTCATCCATCCGCTTCACCGGCAAGGTGGAACTCAACTCGGCCTTCATCGCGGTCATGCGTGAGCGGGGGATCATGCTCGACCCCGAACAGCTCTTCAACGCCTCCCATTACGGCGGAGGGACCCCCGAGACCTCCACCCTCTTCAAGGACATCAGTGACATCATCACCCCCCACATAGGGGACTTCACCATCGAACGCAAGATCGTGGTCGGGTGCTTCGTCGAACCCTCCGCCCAGATATTGGCGGAGAGCCAGACCATCCTGGACAGGTTGGAACGGGGGTCGACAGGCAACGACTTGCTGGACGCCATGGCCGGTGACGACCAGGCCGCCGTCCGGCTGGCGGGTGGGCAGGTGCCCGAATACAGCCCATTCGACGCTGACCCCCACAGCGAGTTCGAAGTGGGAGATGTCAGCAATGAGGTCCGGTATGCGGCCCAATTGGCCGCTGCCGGTCATTCGGTCCTCATAGACGAGCAGGAGGGGTGCGACAGCGTGGGCGATGCCCTGGCCGTCGTCTCACGCTGCGTGGCGGCCGGCCGGACGGTCCTCTACGTTCCCGGTGTGGTGGAGCAGGAACGCCGCTTCCGTCACAGGCTCAAGGCCTGCGGGATGGACGGGATGTCGCTCGACCTGACCAAGGGAGGGTACGACCAGGAAATCGACGACAGGTTGATACACGCCGTTTCCTCCAAGCCCGGCAACGCCCGCGACCGGTTCAACCAGGTGGCCGACGAGCTGGTCGGGGTCCGTTCCCGGCTGACCAGGTACCTGGGTGACCTGCACGGGGTCGATGGCCAGTGGGGTGTGTCCGCCTATCAGACCATTCAGAACCTGGCTCAGATAGCCAACCTCCCGACCCATCCCGCCACCAGGGTCAGGCTGAGTGCGGCGACGGCCCACGCCCTCCAGGAGGGGATGGAGGGTTGGGGAGACAAGCTTGAGCAGGCGGCCCGTCTGGGTGAATTCAGCATCAGCCCGGGCGACACCCCCTGGTATGGCGCCAGCCTCTTCAGCGACAGCGAGGCCAGCGATGCATACAGCCGCGTGGTCCGCCTCCTTGAACGCCTCCTGCCGGCCACCCGGGAGCAGGTCAAGTCCACGGTCGAGACCTGCGGCTTCCCCGTCCCGGCCACGGCCAGGGACTGGGGCCGGCAGGTGGTCGTTTTGAAGAACCTGAGACGGGTCCTCGACGTCTTCCAACCCACCATCTTCGAGCGCGACATCCCCTCCATGATCGAGGCCACCAAGCCCAAGGCCGTACGCAAGGCGGAGGGGACATCCCTGGGGTTCTGGGAGCGCCGCCGCCTGGTCAAGGAGGCCAAGAGCCTGATCAGGGTGGGGGCCCAGGTGCCGGACCTGCACGATGCCCTGATCGTCGTCTCCAAGCAGGCCGAGCAGTGGAGGGCCTTCGTCCCCCATGGCGGTTGGCCCGTCCTGCCCAACAAGCTGGATGACATCATCGACACCCAGGAGGCCCTCATGCGTGACATGACCTCCCTGGACACGGTCCTGGCAACGACCCCCAGCGGGGGCGACCTCGAGGTCATGGATTTCAATGAGGTCGAGAAGCGGCTCAAGACCCTCTTCGACGACCGCACGGCCCTGGAGAGCCTCCCTGCCCGCTGCCGTCTCGAGCGTGAGTTCAAGGGGGTCGGCCTCCAGGAGTTCATCCAGGACCTCGGCAACAGGCATGTGGTCGAAAACGGGGTGAGAGGTGAGTTGAGCCTGGCCTGGTGGACCACCGTCTTCGACGACATCATGCACTCCTCGCGAATCATCTCCAACCAGGACGGTTCGGCCCTCTCCAGTGCCTCCGACCGCTTCTGCCAGGTGGATTCCCAACATGTGGAGACCGTCGGCCCCATGGTCGGGCAGGAAGTGGAGAAGCGACTGTCGGACCACCTTTTCGCCCACACGCAGGAGGCCAACCAGCTGCATACCTCCCTGGCCAGCCACACGATGACCTCCCTGAACGAGATTCGTCAGGCCCATCCCGGAATCATGGCGGCAGCCATTCCGATCCTGATGGCCACTCCGGCCACCCTGGCCTCCCGGACAGAGCCAGGCCTCCTGGCGGACACCGCCATCATCGATGCCGGAGCCCACATGCCCTCCATACAGATTCTCACCATTGCGGCCAGGGCCCGCCGGGCTGTGGTGATCGGCCATCGCAGGACCATGACCTCCGATGGTCTGATCAGGCTCTCCGACCTCCTGGTCCAGGTGAAGGCCCCTGCCAGGCCCCTGCGCAGGTCCAACCGACTGGCCGGTTTCCTCTCCGAGAACGGATACGGGTCGGTGCCCACCCGGGTGATCAACGAGAAGGCGGCCGGCAGCGTCACCTACACCAGGGTGGATGGGACAGGTGTGCCCGTCCTCTCGACCGGCCTGGTGGAATCCAGCCAGCAGGAGATCGAGGCCGTTGTCACCGTCATCCGCAAGCGGGCGGCCTCTTTCACGATCGTTCCGGCCTCCTACATGCTGACGGTGATCACCCTTTCCCCGATCCACCGGGCCCGTTTGGGAGCGGAACTGAAGTCGTGCGCCTCCAAGGACCGCAACTTCGGAGCCTTCCTGCGCCATGTGCGGATCATCGGCATCGACGAGGTCTGCGGGGCCCGGGCCACTGATGCCATCCTCACCCTAGGCTTCGCCAAGACGGCCCATGGCCGGCTCCTCCAACAGTTCGGAGAGCTGGAGGGCGAAGGCGGCCGTGGCATGCTCCTTGATGCCCTGGCCCTGCCGGAGCGGAACCTGGACATCATCTCGACCTTCGGCTCGGCCGACCTGGAGGACTCCCGCCTCCACCAGCCCGGTCCCCGCCTCCTCAAGGAGATGCTGGTGTGGGCCGAGCACGTTGGGGCCGAGGTGGTCACGCCCGGCCCCGGCAGCCATGCCAACGTCCTCTTCGACGACCTCGCCAACCGCCTGCGTGCGCGTGGCCTGGATGCGGCAGTGGATTACGGGTACGCCGAAGGCGACCGGATCCCCATGGTCGTCGGACTGCATGGCAAGCCCTATGCCCTGGCCATCCTGACCGACGACTCCCGCTTCATGCACACCCAGTCCACCCGCCTGCGCCACCGCTTCATAGCGGAGGACCTGCGGAACCTGGGCTGGTCGGTCATGACCGTCTGGAGCGTCTCCGCCTTCGTCAACCCGGACAAGGAGACCGATCGGATAGTCGCCCGCCTGGCCGACATGTACGGGCAGACGCGATGACGGCAGTGGAACCGGGCCAGAGCGAGGACAGGTCGGACCGTCCCCCTCGTCCTACTCGTCCCCGCCGTCACCGGCGGGTTGTCCGGCACGGCAGGGAACGGTTCGATGTTGATGGGGTCCTGGAAGATCCTGAAGACAGGACCACCCGGGAGGACCGTCTCAGTGAAGACGACCGCCGCATACTGGGGGAGTTGCCGCCCCATTGGGGCCTTTTCCCGGCTGAGCGCGACCGGTGAGACCGTTCTGTCCCCTCCCTCATACGACGGCCCTTCCGCATACCCAGCCGGTCCTTTCCCGGTAAGGGGTCCGTTTCTTATGCGACTGCCGCCAGGAGGGGCCGGTCCCCCTCAGCCATGCCGACGGACCCCTGCATACGGTCGTCTGCCGTTCCCGGTCAGCGGTTTTCGGATTGGGGGAGGCTGGCGTGCTCCGCTGTGGGTTCGGCGCTGCTGGCTTGGTGGATGTCGTCGGCAATGGACTTGAGCACCTGCAGGGTCTGCTCCTCGGTGGAGGGGCCGGCTGGGGGTTGGTCCTTGGCACCGGACATGGTCTTGCCCAGGTCGCGCAACTTGTTGATGGGCAGGATGACGCAGAAGTATATGGCCGCCGCCACCAGGATGAAGTTGATCAGGGCGGTGAGGATGGCGCCGAATGAGATGGTTGCGTTCCTGTAGGTGATCGTCATCAGGTTGGACAGGTCTGGCTTGCCGAAAAGCATGGCCACCAGGGGGCTGATCAGGTTCTTGACCAGTGAGTTGACCACGTCGCTCACCGCCGCGCCCATGACCACGCCGACTGCCATGTCGACCATGGACCCCCTGGCGATGAACTTCTTGAACCCGCCGAAGGGCCCCCTGTCGCTCGCCTGTGAAATCCTGTGCGCGGTCTGCAGCGCCTCGCTGGCTGCCTTGTCCTTGACTGAATTGACTGAAGCCATGTCGGCCCTCTTTTCTTTGCGATCCCCGTCGAAGGCGTGACCCTTGTAAAGGCTGTGGCCTTTTCCTCCATTATCGGGCACGTTCCCGCCCTGCCGGCGCTTTCCGGCCAGGGGGTGTCGGGGGAGGGGGAGGTGAGGGTGGGAGTCAGTCGGGCGCCGGCCCCGTAGCCGCCTCGACCTTGACTGCAATCACAGGTTGGGAGGAGCCTACGGATAGGGCCCGAAGGGCCTCGTCAGGGGAGAGGGCGAAACCGGTGACCTGGTCCTGATCGGGCGCACCCTCCCTGCCGGATGACTTCCGGCCGATGTCCGTTTGCTGCCTGGTCCCGTTTTCGGGCAGGGTGAGGGTCAGCGCTCGTTCGGCGATGGTGCACCGCCCACCCGGCTGTTCGGGTGGATCACGGCTGCTGTTCTGACGGGCTTGGCTGGCAGTGCCGCAATCCACCGGGGCCACCAGCTCCACCCTGTCTCCCGGTTCCAGGGCCTGCGGGTCGCTGGCCAGGATGAGGCCCACCTGCGTGGTCCCCTCGGGCAGGGCCGGCATCCGGGTGAGCATGGACAGGACCAGGGGGTCACCCTGACTGATGGGTACGCGGGCGATGCGTCCCGCCACCTGGGACTTGTCGGAAGCCAGACCCTTGAATTCAACGGAGGAGGGCAGGGAACGGACATGGACCATGTCGGCCGTGATGTATTGTCCGCGGCGAATGCCCCGTGACGCAACGACCACGTCCAGCCTGCCCCCCATCTGTCCAAGGGGTTGGAGGAGGAGGAAGATCGCCAGGGCCAGGAAGACCCCTGCCAGGATCCTCCGCAGGGAATGGGCGTTACGGCGGCGGGACAGACCCTTCTTCCCCGCGCCATGTGGCCGCGGGGCGCGGCCCTTCATCATATGGAAACCTGTCATGCCATCATGGTGGCCTCAAACCGGTTCTTCGGTCCCCGCGACCGGGTGATGTGGTCAAACATGGGAACGGCTCGCTGGCTGTGCAGAATGGGCCGGCAGCGGAGGGGGAAGGTGCGGCTATGGATGTGCCCGGGGACACCAGTCCTCCGGGCGCATGACTTGAGTCGTCTGTCGGTCCCGATCGACGAAGGACGACGAATCGGTGAAGGGGCTTCGGATATCCGCCCCGGGTTTGATGGGCGGGACTTATGTGCAGGACCTTATGAGCAGGACCTTATGGTCGGGAACTCAGCTGTGGAATCCGGTGACCGGGCGGTCCAGGGGCTGTGGTCCGTTCACTTGCCCGAGCCGGATGAAGACGAGGATGAAGACGAACCGGCACCATCGGTGCGGTAAAAACCATGCCCCTTGAATTCGATGGGTACGGCCGAATATACCTTGCGGACCTCTTCCTGCCCGCACCGTGGGCACACCGTGATGGGGGCGTCGTCAAACGACTGCTCCTGTGTGAAATCGTATCCGCAGTTCTTGCAACGATAGTGGTAGGTTGGCACCGTTCTCCTCTTCCCTCCGCGTGTCCGACTGGTCGACTTGGGTTAGGTCAACATTCTCATATCCTAGCGGCACTGAGGACCGCGCCTTGCCGGACGTACCCCCTGCCGACCCTATTATGACCCCACGTCGGTCCTTCGCGCCCTTCCTGCGGCTGTGAGCGTGAAGGAGGAGGGGGTGGCAATCGCGTCGACGGGCAGGTCGTGGGCCTCCCTGGGCAGGTTGCAGCTGACCGCCTCCTCCTCCCAGCAGATTCCGACGGCAAGGCTGTTCGGCCCGCGGTGCAGGAGGGCCCGGTCATACCAGCCGCCGCCCCTGCCCAGTCGGTACCCGCAGGGGTCGATGGCCAGGGCCGGGACCAGGATCAGCCCTGCGGATTCCAGGCTCTGCGCCCCAAGGGTAGGGCCGGCCGGCTCCTTCGGCCTCCATCCGCCAGGGCTGTGCATGTCGTTGAGGTCCTCCGGGGATTTCATCAATCCCCAACCGACCTGCCCGCCCGATCCCATTTTCGGGACCATGACCCTCCCTCCCCGGGAGAAGACGGAGGTCAGACAGGCCTGCATGGATATCTCACCAGGAAGGGAACAGAAGAGGGCCACGGTCGGCCCCTCACCGCCCCGGGCGCTGCCCCGGTCTTCAGGGGCCATCAGACACCGAAGGCGGTCGGCAAGGTCCCGTCCGGCCCGGGCGCACCGGGCGGGATCCATCATCGACCGCCTCTTCAAGGCGGCCGAGCGTAGCTCACCCTTCCTGCCCGTCTTGTCGCTCAAGGACTCTTCTTCCCCGCCTGCAAGGCCCATGACACACACCTGTCCCTCTTGGATTCCAGACCCCTGTTACCCTAGGGCAGTTCTACCAGAATCGCCCTCCATGCCTGAGGGCCGGCCTGTTCGCATGCTCTTTCCGGCCCGTCCCTGCCTCTTCCCAACAATCAGTGAGCCAATGGAGAACGAAGACGGTCTTTTGGTGAGAACATGAGGGTATGTCCGTATTGCACACCCTGAGAGAGGCCTGCCTGGGCCAGCTTCCCTCACGCAGCCACCCGCATGCCCTCAGGCTTCCGGCCCGGCTTTCACCGCCGGCAGGGCACGGTGATTTCGCCATCAGGCCCATCCGGGAGGATGACCAGGAGGAGTGGAACGAGGTCCGCTGGCGGAACAGGCAGTGGCTCTCCCCCTGGGATTCCGGTGACCCCATGCAGGGGCCGGGCATGACTTACTCCCAATGGATGGCAAGCCAGGAACGTGACCGTCAGGATGGGGCTTCAGCCGTCTTCCTGATGGAGTTCCAGTCCGCCATCGTGGGGCAGATCTCCCTGGGTGCCATCTGTTACGGGTCCATGAGGACGGCCACGGTCGGATACTGGGTCGACAGGGATCACATAGGCCACGACTTCGCCCCCCTGGCCCTCACCCTCCTGTCGGAGTGGGCCCTGAAGGATCCGAACGGACCCAGGCTCCACCGGATCGAGGTCGCCATCATCCCGGACAACCAACGCTCCCTGAGAGTGGCCGAAAAAGTGGGGATGAAGGCCGAAGGCCTCCGCCGGCGCTATATGTATGTCAACGGGGACTGGAGGGACCACCTGACCTTCTCACTTCTGGCCGAGGAGTTCGATCCGGCTGCGGTTTACCCCCGCCTGTGACGGGACCCCCGGCGTGGACGGCTGCCCCCAGGCGTGGACGGCCGCTTCCCGGCATGAGCCCAGGTTGCGGCAGGGGGAGGTCAAACGGATATAAGAGATTGGACGGTCCATGGTCTGTCAATCATCTGAGACACACCCGTGTGGCCTTCCCTTTCGGGCATGGCCTCATCTATCGTAGGCAGTATGGATTATGAGTCGCTGGGCAGCATCCTCGTGGTGGTGATCGCGGCGATTCTGATCGTGGCCTGGATGCCGGTGAAGACGCTGAAGGGCATGAGACGTGCCTCCGAGCACCGACAGGACCGCCTGTCCACCTCCCTCCACCTGGTGGGAAGGGAAGATGGGCGAAGGTTCGGCGATGCCGGGTCACCACTGGTGAAAGGGTTGGTCATGCAGCACAAGCAGCAGGACAGTGCCTCACGACGCGAAGCGGAGCGGGTCAGGCGGATCCGGCAGCTCCGTCGGCAGGCCGCCCGTCGGCGTAGTCTCTTGGTCCTCTCCCTCCTATTGGTGACTGCCCTTGTAGCCGGGCTCTCCTTCGTCTTCCGTTACAGTCTCCTTTATTGCCTCATCCCCCTGGCCCTGGCCGTGGTGGTCCTGGGATTCGGGGTGCACGCCTCGGCCCAGGCGAGGGCCTGGGAGGATCGTCTGGCCCGTCGGAGGTCGGCCAGGGAACCGGGCGGGCCAAGCCACGTCCACCAGGCCCACCCCGTGTCCGGCAAGGCCGGGCAGGGTCGGCCCGGCCCGGCAGCCGCCCCTTCGCCTCGTGACGTCCACAGGGAGCAGACATCGGATGAGTCGGCCACGGGGGTGATGGACGAGGGGGAGATCCGCAAGGCCCTCACCCGGTCCAAGACCGAGCAGATGGCCGCCCTCAAAGCCCGCCAGGCCCGCCAGGCCAAGGCCGTCCGGAAGGATGAAGCGGGTTCCGACAGGGACGGAAGGTCGCAGGGAGCGGCCGAGCGCACGCGGGCGGCGGCCGACCCGGCAGGCCTGGCTGCCGACCTGTCTGCCTCACAGTCGACTTCGTCGCAATCACAACCGGCGCAGACTTCCCCAATCGGGAAGGAGGAGGCTTCCGGGGCCGACCCCGTCGATGATGAGACCTACGAACTTGCCCGGATCAGCCCGTCTCCCGCCCTGGACGCCTTCGAGATGGCGGCCTCCCAGGACCTCATCTCCTTCTCCTTGGGCCCGGCCTCCGACAGGTCGTCCTCCCAGGCGGAGGGGCCGCAGAGCCGTGAGATCAAGTCCACCCGTCAGGTGGCCCAGGCCAGGCCCGTCGATGACGGGCGAGGGGAAGAGGGCCCTGCGGACACAGACGGGCAGGGGGACTCCGAGCGGGCCGGGAGCCCGGACGGGAAGGACCGACCGGCGGACTTCCACCGCAGGGAGGTCGAGGCCGAGGTCGAGGCCCCCGAAGGCAGCGACGACTCCCTGTCGATAGGGGTCGAGGCCATCCTGGCCCGTCGTGGTGCGACGGGCCGTCACTGACCCCAACCGGACCTGTCGCCAGTCCCCGCCGGCCTCGCAATCAGATACCTGTAGAGCCCTCGGGCAATGAGGCAGTTCACTCAAGGCGTTAGCACTCAAGTTGGCAGAGTGCTAATTCCGCGCTACCATATGTGATAGCGCGAAGGAATGCGTGGTGAGTGTTCGTCAGCCTCTCATCGACGTTCCGGCGTGGGTTCATTGGCTGTTCTCACAGATGTAGGGAGGTCCACAGTGTCGATTTCACTCACACCGTTGGAAGATAAGATCGTCATCAAGCAGGCTCCGGCGGAGACCAAGACCGCATCGGGCCTTGTCATTCCGGACACCGCCAAGGAGAAGCCGCAGCAGGGCGAGGTCCTGGCCGTGGGGCCGGGCCGTCGCGATGACAAGGGCGAGCGCATCCCCATGGATATCACCGTGGGCGACAAGGTTCTGTACTCCAAGTACGGCGGCACCGAGATCAACTACGAGGGCGAGGATTACCTGATCGTCTCCGCACGCGACGTGCTGGCCATCCTTAAGTAAGGGGTCGCCGCCTGCGACCAGGCGGACGGTCTGCCCGGGCCTGGTCCGGGCTGCCTGACCGGGTCCCTGTCGGTCTTCCTCGGGAAGACCGACAGGGATTTTCGTATGTCGGGGCCCATCCGGCGGAATATCAGCCCCGCCGCCCCCATCCCTGGCTTACTATGGGTGCCATGGCATACAGACACCGCGAGGGCATCGACTCCCTCCCCTCCTACAAGCAGGGCAAGCCCGCCCCGGCCGGCGCCCGGGTTCCCTCCTACAAGATATCCAGCAATGAGAATCCTTATCCACCTCTTGAAAGCGTCCGTTCCCGTGTGGCCGATCAGGCCCTGACCCGGATGAACCGTTACCCGGACATGAGGGGGACGCGGGTGGTGGAGCGTCTGGCCGCCCTTCACGGGGTGGAGCCGGACAACATACAGTTGGGCTGCGGGTCGACCGAGGTGATAACCCAGCTGGTCGACCTGGTTGCAGGTCCGGGGGACGAGGTGGTCTATCCCTGGAGGAGTTTCGAGGCCTATCCGATCATCGTCGCCTGTGCCGGCGCTGCCAGCGTGCAGGTGCCCCTGACCGGCGAGGGCCGGCATGACATCGATGCCATGACCGCAGCCGTCAATGACCGTACCCGCCTGGTCATCGTCAACAATCCCAACAACCCGACGGCCACCCCGGTCTCCCGGGGGGAGGCGGACCGCCTGGTCCGGGCCCTGCCTGCCGATGTCCTCATCCTTTTCGACGAGGCCTATGTGCAGTTCAACGACAGTCCTGACAGGGCCGAGGGCATGGACTTCTTCCCCGACCACCCCAATGTGGTCGTGGCCCGGACCTTCTCCAAGGCTTACGGTCTGGCTGGCCTGCGCATCGGTTACGCCGTCGCGGCGCCCGAAGTGGTCGAGGGCCTGGGCAAGGTGGCCCTCCCCTTCGGGGTGACGGATGTGGCCCAGGTCGCCGCCTTGGCCAGCCTGGATGCCCAGGAGGAGCTGGACGGCAGGGTGAAGGCCATTCTGGGGGAGAGGGCCAGGGTCCTCGATGCCCTCAGGGGGCAGGGGTGGCGATTGCCCGAATCCAGAGCCAACTTCTTCTGGCTCCCCCTCGGGGAGGGGACCCGGGCGGCGGCCGACCGCTTCGCCGCCTCCGGCCTGTCGGTCAGGGCCTTCCCCGGTGAGGGGATCAGGGTCACCATCGGCGAGGGTGAGGCCAACGACCGGGTGATCGAAATCTGCCGGGAACTGGCCCGGTAGCCCCATTCCCTCCAGGGTGCGGTGAAGCGGGGTTCCCCCTTTTCTCTGTCTGCATTCTCACACTGTCGGCGTGCCCTTTCCAAAACCCTTGTGCCCCGTTCCCGATTACTATATATTGTGGTCTGTCAATTATGAATCACAATATTTAGTAGTTCGGGAATTGAGGTAGGGATGTCCGCCAACCAAGAGTCAGCGTCGACGACCCCGGGTCCCGGGCAGGGGCGGACCTCGGCCAGATGCCTGCCGGTCGGGGAAGGCTGCGGGACCCCGAATGGGGCGGCCGCCTGCAGGGTGGTCTATTTTTCCAGCGTCTCGCAGAACACCAAACGTTTCGTGGACTCCCTGGGGTTCGATGCCATCCGTCTCCCCCTGTATGAGCGCAGGGAGCCCATGCCGGTCATGGACGGCCCCTACGTCCTGATCGTGCCCACCTACGGGGGCGGGTCCCCCAAGGGGGCGGTGCCCAAACAGGTGATTCACTTCCTGAACATACCGGACAACCGCAGCTGGATCAGGGGGGTCATCAGCTCGGGCAACAGGAATTTCGGCCAGGCCTTCTGCAAGGCGGGCCCGATCATCGCGGAGAAATGCGGGGTCCCCGAGCTGTACAGGTTCGAGCTCCTGGGAACCCGGGAGGACAGGGCCGCCGTGCGTGCGATTCTGACCCGAGAGGGTTGCCGGTCCGGTTATCAAGGCGATGCAGCAGGGGCCGGCGGTTTCACGCAGGCGCCAGAACAAGGAGATTGAGCATATGAGTGACATTGAGCAGGACGGGAGCAGCCGGGGTCCGGTGTATGCCGACGACGCGATGATGGAGGCCTCCATCACCCCTCCCCAGTACCGCGTCGACCCCGGTGGAAGGATCAGGCCGGTCAACTGGAACAGGATCGTCGACGAGAAGGACCTTGAGGTCTGGAACCGACTTGTGTCCAACTTCTGGCTGCCCGAGAAGGTCCCCCTTTCCAATGACATCCCCTCTTGGAACACATTGAGCGACCATGAGCGCCAGACCACCGTCCGGGTCTTCACCGGCCTTACCATGCTGGACACCACCCAGGCCACGATCGGCGAACTGGTCCAGATCGACCATGCCCGCACCGAGCAGGAGCAGGCCATCTACACGAACATAGCCTTCATGCAGTCGGTCCATGCCCGCTCCTACTCATCGGTCTTCTCGACCCTGTGCTCCAGTGAGGAGATCGACAAGGCCTATCGGTGGGCCGTGGCCAACGACGTCCTTCAGGAGAGGGTCCACACCGTCCTGCACGAGTATGTAAGCGAGGACCCCCTCAAACGCAAGGTGGCCTCCACCATGCTTTCCTCTCTCATGCTTTATGCGGGCTTCTACCTCCCCCTCTACTTCTCCAGCAGGGCCAAGCTCATGAACACGGCCGACATGATCCGCCTGATCCTGCGCGACAAGGCCATCCATGGCTATTACTCCGGCTATAAGTACCAGAAGGGGCTGGAGGACAGGACGGAAAGCGACAGGGCCATGTTGGAGAAGTTCACCGGCGACCTCCTCGACCGGCTCTATCAGCTGGAGATGGTCTACTCCGGCCAGATATATGAGGGCTTCCCCTTCGTGGACGATGTCTTCGCCTTCGTCCGTTACAATGCCAACAAGGCCCTGATGAACCTGGGATATCCGGCCCGTTTCTCCGCAGGGGAGACGGATGTCAGCTCGGAGATCCTCGCGGCCCTTTCCCCGGCCGCCAACGAAAACCACGACTTCTTCTCCGGATCGGGATCCTCCTATGTGATGGGGCATTCCGAGACCACGGACGACGACGACTGGGACTTCTGAGGCCGGGTGGGCCGCCGGCCCCCGGGTCCGGGATTCCCTGTGAGATTGAGCACATAAAACACTACATATGGTCACTGTTTTTTCCTTGAATGCCATATATAGTGGTTCAGGCTTTACCGGCAGGTCGCCGGATGGCGGCCTTGCAAGGAGGAAGAGATGGTTCAGAACCAGGAGGACCGACCGGTCCAAGAGGGCCTGGCCGAGGGCCAGGGGGAGGGGGCCAGCCGGCCCGAGTTCGCAGCCCAGGGCGAGCGGGTCGGGGCGGTGGTCTACTTCTCCTCCGCCTCCCGCAACACGGCCAGGTTCATGGCCAACTGCCGCCTTCAGGAGGAGGGGATCGACGTCTTCCGCATACCCCTGCGGCCCAAGGACCCCCCGCTCAACGTGCGGCAGCCGTACATCCTCATCGTCCCCACGTACGGTGGCGGGTCGGCCAAGAAGGCCGTCATGCCGCAGATCAAGAAGTTCCTCAACGACCCGGCCAACCGGGCCGGGATCAGGGGGGTCATCGCGTCGGGGAACACCAACTTCGGCGAGGCCTTCTGCATGGCGGGAGACATCATCTCGCGCAAGTGCGGGGTCCCCTTCCTCTACTACTTCGAACTCATGGGGACCAAGGAGGATGAAGAGAAGGTCAGGCAGGGGGTCCTGGACTTCTTCCGCAACCACCCCGAACCCGGGTCCGGCTCCGGTCGGTGAACCCGGAGCCCTTCCCGGACGGATCCGCACGGCGCCGTGCATGCAAGGGCAAAATCACCGAAACATCATCCAGGAATCATGAAAGGACACCAGATGGGCGCTTACGACGACACATCGCTCAGCCTCGACAGGACCGAATCGGAGGGGGGCCAGGCCTACGACCCGGCACATGACTACCATGCCCTCAACGCCATGCTCAACCTCTACGACGCGGAGGGCCGGATCCAGTTCGACAAGGACAAGGAGGCCGAGCGCCAGTACATGGAGCAGCACGTCAAGGCCAACACGATGACCTTCCCCACCACCGGGGAACGGATCGCCTACCTGCTGGACCACGATTACTACGACAGGAAGGTCTTCGACCAGTACAGCCCGGACTTCCTGGACAGGATATACGATCACGCAGCCAGGAGCGGGTTCGAGTTCGACACCTTCCTGGGCGCCTTCAAGTTCTACACCTCCTACGCCCTGAAGACCTTCGACGGCAAGGGGTACCTGGAGGACTTCCCCCAGCGTTGCGTGGCCGTGGCCCTGGAGCTGGCCGCAGGCGACGAGGACGCGGCCGTCAAGTACACGGACGAGATCATCTCCGGCCGTTTCCAGCCCGCCACCCCCACCTTCCTCAACCTGGGCAAGGCCCAACGGGGGGAGCCGGTCTCCTGCTTCCTGGTCCGCATCGAGGACAACATGGAGTCCATATCCCGTGGGATCAACGCCGCCCTCCAGCTCTCCAAGCGCGGCGGCGGCGTGGCCCTCCTCCTGAGCAACCTGCGTGAGATGGGAGCCCCCATCAAGCACATCGAGAACCAGTCCAGCGGTGTGGTCCCCGTCATGAAGCTCCTGGAGGACTCCTTCTCCTACGCCAACCAGCTGGGTGCCCGCCAGGGTGCCGGCGCGGTCTACCTGTCCGCCCACCACCCCGACATCATGCGCTTCCTCGACACCAAGCGGGAGAACGCCGACGAGAAGATCCGCATCAAGTCCCTGGCCCTGGGTGTCGTCATCCCCGACATCACCTTCGACCTGGCCAAGCAGAAGGCACCGATGGCCCTCTTCTCCCCATATGATGTGGAACGGGTCTACGGCAAGCCCTTCGCGGACATCTCCATCACCGAGCACTACGACGAGATGGTCAAGGACAAGCGGATACACAAGAAGTACATCGACGCCCGTGACTTCTTCATGACCCTGGCGGAGATCCAGTTCGAATCCGGCTACCCCTACATCCTCTTCGAGGACACCGTCAACAAGGCCAACCCCATCGACGGCAGGATCACCATGTCGAACCTCTGCTCCGAAATCCTTCAGGTGCAGGAGCCCAGCACCTACAAGGAAGACCTGGATTACGACCACGTAGGCCGCGACATATCCTGCAACCTCGGCTCCCTCAACATCGCCAAGGCGATGGACGGAGGCCTGGCCGACACGGTCGAGACCTCGGTGAGGGCCCTGACCGCGGTCTCCGACCAGACCGACATCGAGGCCGTCCCCTCCATCAAGCGGGGGAACGACGAGGGCCATGCCATAGGCCTGGGGCAGATGAACCTCCACGGCTTCCTGGCCCGCGAGCACATCCACTACGGGTCGGAGGAGGGGCTGGACTTCACCGATATGTACTTCATGACGGTGGCCTACCACGCCTACAAGGCCTCACATGCCCTGGCCGTCGAACGGGGGCGGGCCTTCGCCTCCTTCGGCCGTTCCGACTATGCCAAACCGGCCGGCCGAGGCAACTACTTCGACAAGTACACCGACGGTCGCCGCTCCCTGGAGCCAAGGACCCAAAGGGTCAGGGAGCTCTTCGACCGGTACCGGGTGCACATCCCCACCGTCGACGACTGGAAGGAACTCCAGGCGGCCATCCTCAAGGACGGCATCTACAACCAGAACCTCCAGGCCGTTCCCCCCACGGGGTCCATCTCATACATCAACCACTCCACCAGTTCCATCCACCCGATCGCCTCCAAGATCGAAATCCGCAAGGAGGGCAAGATCGGAAGGGTCTACTATCCGGCCCCTTACATGACCAACGACAACCTGGACTACTTCGAGGATGCCTACGAGATCGGCTGGCAGAAGATCGTGGACACCTACGCCGAGGCCACCCAGCATGTGGACCAAGGTCTCTCCTTGACCCTCTTCTTCCCCGACACGGCCACGACCCGCGACCTGAACAAGGCCCAGATATATGCCTGGCGGAAGGGGATCAAGACCCTCTACTACATCCGCATCCGTCAGCAGGCCCTGGAGGGGACGGAGGTCGAGGGCTGCGTCAGCTGCATGCTCTGATCCCTCCCTGTCCTGACTGCCGTACCACGGCGGCGGACCACGAGGGCGGCCGGTCCCAGTGCCCCGCGGACGGGGGCCGGCCGCCAACCCAAGGGTTTCTCGGCCTCAAGCCGGCTGGCCCCGTCCTCACGAACCGGCCCAGCCCCGTCCGGGGCATGGCATCGACCGGTTCCCCTTCCACCCCAACCCCCCACCCCTGCAAGAGCCATCCCGGACGGGGCAGGTCCCCGTCCCGCACCTATAAGGAGCATCATCATGGTCCCACCCATTTCCATTCCCCGTCAGCCGCTCAAGCTGATCGACCGGGTCTCCGCCATCAACTGGAACCGCCTGGAGGACGATAAGGACCTGGAGGTCTGGGATCGTCTGACCGGCAACTTCTGGCTGCCGGAGAAGGTCCCCGTCAGCAATGACCTGCCTTCATGGCAGGCCATGAGCGAGGAGGAGCACACGCTGACCATGCGGGTCTTCACCGGCCTGACCCTCCTGGACACCATCCAGGGGACCGTGGGGGCGGTCAGCCTGATCCCGGATGCCCTGACCCCCCACGAGGAGGCGGTATACACCAACATCGCCTTCATGGAGTCGGTCCATGCCAAGTCCTACTCCTCGATCTTCTCCACCCTGGCCTCGACCCCCCAGATCGACGCCGCCTTCGAGTGGAGCGAGCAGAACGAGTTCCTCCAGCGCAAGGCCCGGATCGTCCTGGACTACTACGAGGGCGACAACCCCCTGAAGCGGAAGGTGGCCTCGACCCTCCTGGAGTCCTTCCTCTTCTACTCGGGCTTCTACCTGCCCATGTACTTCTCCAGCCATGCCAAGCTGACCAACACGGCCGACCTGATCCGACTGATCATCCGTGACGAGGCCGTCCACGGCTACTACATCGGCTACAAGTACCAGAAGGGGCTGGCCAAGGTCTCCGACTCGGAGCGGCAGTTGATGAGCGACTACACCTATGAGCTCCTGGGCGACCTCTACGACAATGAGGTGGAGTACACCGAAAGCCTCTACTCGGGCGTGGGTCTGGTCGAGGACGTGGAGAAGTTCCTGCGGTACAACGGGAACAAGGCCCTGATGAACCTGGGCTATCCCGCACTCTTCCCCTCGGACACCACCGACGTGAACCCGGCCATCATCGCCTCCCTGAGCCCCAACGCCGACGAGAACCATGACTTCTTCTCCGGTTCGGGCTCCTCCTACGTCATGGGGAAGGCCGTGGAGACGGACGACGACGACTGGGATTTCTGACCGGTCCCGGACGTCGGCAAGGCGGAGGGGCCGGGTCGGAACCGGGCCTTCCGCCCGCTGCGACACGGTGACTTGCCGACTTGCGGAAAAGAAGAAAACATGTCATTATAGGCAAGTTGCCGTATGGAGCTCCGGCTCGTATGCGGCATGGCGGATTTCCCAAGCGGTCAAAGGGAGCTGACTGTAAATCAGCCGCGTAATGCTTCAGAGGTTCGAATCCTCTATCCGCCACGCCTCGGTAGCTCAGTGGCAGAGCACTTCCTTGGTAAGGAAGAGGTCGTGAGTCCGATTCTCACCCGAGGCTCTATGGCGGGGTAGCTCAGCTGGCTAGAGCGTACGACTCATAATCGTAAGGTCAAGAGTTCGAGTCTCTTCCTCGCTACGATCGCCGGCATAAGCCGGCGAGCAATGACTACAGAGGTGAACCATGGCAAAAGCCGCAGATATCCGTCCTGGCATTACGCTGGCGTGCACCGAGTGCAAGGAGCGCAACTACATCACGACGAAGAATCGTCGCAACACTCCTGACCGTCTTGAGCTCAAGAAGTTCTGCCCCCGTTGCGGCCGGCACACCCTGCACCGCGAGACCAGGTGATCAGGTAGTTCGCAGTTCGTGAGGGACCCGTGAGGACGGGCCCCTTTTTATATATCCGCATGGCGGGCAGGATCCGCTGTGATCGCGCAACCCTGCCGTCAGGCGGGACGGGCCCGTGTTAGGGTCGGGGGCCGTCAGGCGTAAGCGGCCGCGATGGCCTGGTCCAGGTCTGCGATCAGGTCGTCCGCCTCCTCGAGGCCTGCGGAAATCCTCAAAAGGTCGTCGTCCACGCCTGCGGCCCGCCTGTAGACGGCGGGGACCTCGCGGTGGGTTATCCTGGCCGGGTCCACGATCAGGGTCCTGCAGTCCCCGATGTTGGGCATGTAGGAGATCAGACGGACCCCGTCGACGATCCTCTTCACGCGCTCGTATCCCCCCTCGACCCTGAAGGAAAGGATGGGGCCGACCCCCTTGGGCAGGAGGGTGTTGACCAGGTGGGCCTGCCGGTCATCGGGGGCAGGGACCCCGCCTCCTTCTCCACCCTGTTCGTTCCCTGTTCCCCGCCCTGCCGGCACCTGGCCGGCCAGGAGGCCCGAGTAGTTCACCTGGGTCACCTGGGGGAGGGTGGACAGGTGGTCGGCCAGACGGCGGGCCGTGGCCACCTGGACGGGGACCCTCTGCGCCAGCGTCTCCAATCCGTTCAGTTGGAGGTAGGCGTTGAAGGGGCTCATGACGGCCCCGAAGGTGTGCAGGTACTTGGTGTGCACCCGGTGGAGGAAGGCCAGGTCGCCGAAGGCATCCAGGAAGCTGACCATCGATCCGTGGCGTTCGTCGCTGATCACCAGTTCGGGTTGGGTCATCTGCGGGTAGCGGCCGTTGCCCCAGTCGAAGCGGCCGCCGTCGACGATCACTCCCCCCATCGCGTTTCCATGTCCGTTTATCCCCTTGGTGGTGGAGTGGACCACGATGTCGGCCCCGAAGTCGATGGGGTTCAGCAGGTAGGGGGTCGGGACCGTGTTGTCGATGATCAGGGCCACCCCGTGTCGGTGGGCCAGGCGGGCCAGTCCCGGTATGTCGGTGACTGCGGTCGAGGGGTTGGCTACGGACTCGGCGAAGATGGCCCGGGTCCGGTCGTCGATCAGTGCCTCCACCGCATCCAAATCGTTGATATCATCCACAAAATCGGTATGGATGCCGAAGTTGGGGAAGAAGGTCTCCATGGCATCCACCGAGGTGCCGTACAGGCTGCTGGAGGAAATCAGCCGGCCGCCCTTTTCGGCGGCGCACATGAGGGCGAAGGAGACCGCCGCCATCCCCGAGGCCACGGCCACGGCCCCCCGCCCGTGTTCCAGGCTGGCCAGCCTGTCCTCCAGGACCTTGACCGTCGGGTTCGCCAGACGTGAGTATGAAAAACCATCCAGGGTGCCGGCGGCCAGGCCATCGCCCCGGTCCGCGTCCACCATGTCGAAGGCCGAGGTCTGATAGATGGGGACCGAGGCCGCATATCCGTTCTCCCTACAGTCATAGCCGTCGTGAACCGCCCTGGTCCCGAAACCCTCACCCATGTCCCTCTCCTCCTGTGCTTGTCCCTCGTGGACCCCGCCACCCTCCATCCAACCTGCCTGCGGTTCGTTTGGCAACGCTGGACCCATAGGTTTTGTTTATGGGTCCTTATCGGGGCCTGTGCGGAGGGGCGGAGAGGGGACGATGATACAGTGATTGTCATGTCTGTTGCCCTTTCACATGATTCGAAAGCCCTGACCTTCGCCGACCTGACCACCATGGGTGTAGGGGGGCGGATCGAGGCCTTCATCCGGCCCACCAGCCGGGTGGGACTGATCGAGGCGGTGGAGGAGGCGGACTCCAAGAGGCTCCCCCTGGCCGTGATCGGGGGAGGGGCCAACCTCATGCCCACCGATGTGGACTTTTCCGGAATCGTAGTCCGCGACACCCGTCAGGATATATCCCTGCCCGACGAGGCCACCCCGGTCAGCAGCGGGGCCGACCGCGTCCACGTCAACGCCACGGCCGGGACCAACTGGGACGACCTGGTCTCCTTCTGCGTCCGGATCGGATTGAGCGGGATCGAGGCCCTCTCCGGCATCCCCGGGACCGTGGGGGCCAGTGTGGTCCAGAACATCGGCGCTTACGGGTGTGAGGTGGGGCAGGTGGTGGACACCATCGAGGTCTGGGACCGCCAGCTCAAGGTGACAGACTACCTCCGGGCCGACCGGCTGGACTTCGGATACCGCACCTCCCTGCTGAAGAGGACCATGTACAGGTCTCCGGCCGTCCCTGACGGGACCTTCTTCCCCACCCCCCGCTACGTGGTCCTCTCTGTCACCCTGGCCCTGGTCCACCGCAGGTCCGCCCCGGTCGTGTCCGACCAGCTGGCAGGGGCCCTGGGCGCGCAACCGGGAGCGGTCATGGACATAGATGCCATACGCAGGGCGGTCCTGTCCATCCGCGCCGCCAAGTGCATGCTGGAAGACCCACGCCGCTACGCAAACCCCTGGATGGCCGGTTGCCGGAGGGCCAGCGAACTTTCCGAGGCCCTGGACGATGCGTCTGACCTCATGGCCACCCCGCCCGAGGATCAAGTCGAGCCGGCCGACCCGGCAGATCACACGGCCCGGGAGGACCTCCTGCTCAACCGGCACAGCTGCGGCAGCTTCTTCACCAACCCCCTGGTGGACAGGCAGACGGCGGCAGCCCTGCCGGACGAAGCCCCCAGATTCCCGGCTCCACGCGATCCCAGTGACCCCCAGGCAGGGGAGGGAAGAGTCAAGGTCTCCGCCGCCTGGCTGATCGACCATGCAGGCTTCCACAAGGGCTACCGGTTGGCCGCCGGGGCACCTGCCTCCCTGTCGACCGTCCACACCCTGGCCCTGACCAACAGGGGAGGGGCCACCGCCAGCGACCTGGCGGCCCTGGCCAGGACCATACAGTCGGGTGTGGAGTCCACCTTCGGCATCCACCTGGTCCCGGAGCCCGTCACCCCCGGCATCGACCTCTCCTGACCCCCTCTGCCGGCTTCATGGACCGCCCCATGCCTTATAGTGTTCGATTTGTAAGAATAATCACACGAGGCGGGAAACAGCATGGAGCTATTCAGGAAGAAATCGGTCGAGGAGACCCTGGCCGAGACCGGTGAGGAGGGCCGTTCGCTCAAACGGACCCTGACCACGTGGGACCTGGCGATCATGGGTGTGGCCGTGGCCGTCGGGGCCGGCATCTTCTCGGTCGGAGCCCAGGCCGCCGCCTTCCATGCGGGACCCGCCGTCATCATCAGCTTCATGCTGGCCGGTCTCATCTGCGCGGCTGCCGTCATGTGTTATGCGGAGTTCGCCTCCGCCATCCCCGTCTCGGGCTCGGCCTACACCTTCACCTACACCTCCCTGGGTGAGGTGGTGGCCTGGATCATCGGCTGGGACATGATCCTCGAGATGCTCATGGCGGCATCGGTCATCTCCAAGTACTGGGGGGTCTACCTGAACGACTTCGTCCACCTGATGGGTGGGACGGGGTTCACCACCTCCATACGGTTTGGCGGTTTCAAGGTGGATCTGGCCCCCCTGGTGGTCGTCAGCCTCTTCACCGCCCTCCTGGTCCTGGGCACCAAGATCTCGGCCCGCTTCGACGGGGCTCTGACCGTCCTCAAGATCGGCATCGTCCTCTTCGTCATCGTGGTCGGCTTCTTCTACATCAAGACGGACAACTACCACCCCTTCATCCCGCCCAGCGAGCCGGCGGCCGACGTGCCCGGGGCCACCGTCTCCGGCGTGATGGGCCAGCCCCTCTGGCAGTGGATTTCGGGGATGGAGCCCACCATCTACGGGGTGCCGGGCATCCTGTCCGGGGCCGCCCTTGTCTTCTTCGCCTTCGTGGGCTTCGACGTTGTCGCCACCACCTCGGAGGAGGCCAAGGAGCCCCACAAGACCATCCCCCGCGGCATCGGACTGGGCATGGCCATCGTGGTCGTCCTCTATGTCCTGGTCGCCATAGTCACCACCGGCATGGTCTCCTACAAGGACCTGGCCAAGGCCAAGAACCCCTCCCTGGCCACCGGCTTCGAGATGGTCGGGGCCTCCTGGGCGGCCAAGATCATCTCCTTCGGCATCGTCATAGGCCTGACCACCGTGGTCATGGTCCTCCTCCTGGGGCTGACCCGGACCATCTTCTCCATGAGCCGGGACGGCCTCCTGCCCCGCTCCCTGTCCAAGACCGGCAGACATGGCACGCCGGCCCGCATCCAGGTGATCGCCGGGATCATCGTGGCCCTGGTGGCCTGCTCCTTCGACATCGATGTCCTGTCCGACCTGGTCAACATCGGCACCCTGTCGGCCTTCTTCCTGGTCGCCATATCCGTCCCCGTCATGCGGCGCCGTCGGCCCGACCTCCCCCGCCCCTTCAAGATCCCCGGCAACCCCTGGGTCCCCGTCCTGATCGCCCTGGCCTGCCTCTGGCTCATGCTCAACCTGACGGTCCTCACCTGGATCCGGTTCGCCATCTGGCTGGCTGTCGGGTTCGCCATCTATTTCGGATACTCCTATGGACACTCCCGCCTGGGTCGTCACGAGTTGACGGAGGAGGTTTCCAGCGCCACCAGACAGGCTCTTGGAGACGAATGAGCGTCGCCCTCGGGGCATAGACTGTCTTCAGTCGACAGGAGGTTTCACCCATGACGTATGTCATCGCCCAGCCCTGCGTGGATGTCAAGGACAAGGCCTGCGTGGACGAATGTCCGGTGGACTGCATCTATGAGGGCAAGCGTTCCCTCTACATCAACCCCAACGAGTGCGTGGACTGCGGTGCCTGCGAGCCGGTTTGCCCGGTGGAGGCCATCTTCTACGAGGACGATCTTCCGGAGGAGTGGACCTGGTACAAGGATGCCGCAACCGACTTCTTCGCCGAGGTGGGTGATGCGGGCGGAGCAGCCGCCGTCGGGGCCTACGGCCACGACCCCGAGCAGGTGAGTGCCCTGCCAGCGCAGAAGTGAACAGGTCCTGAGGGGGGCCGGGCCCGGACCGGGGCCGGCCCCCCTCACATGCCCAGGGTCACCGATCCCTTGCCATAACGGTCCCGGATCGAGTCCAGGGTCCGTTCCGCATCCTCCATCCCCTTGCCGCCCTGCGGGCCCTGCGTGGAGGATTCCTTGAGAATGTCCTCCAGGGAGGGCTGTATCGGGGTGTCTTCCGCCTTGCTCAGCCCCGAGACGCTCACCCCGGCCAGCCTGATCTGGGTGGGCAGGATGGAATCCACGGGGGTGTCTTCCGGCAGGCCCAACATGGACCTCAAAAGGCGTGCCGCCTGGGGGTATATGCTGCTGGCCGAGTTGATGGGGGTCTCCAGGGTGTGCGCCTTGGTCATGTACCTCAAATCGCTGAAACGCAGCTTGACCGTGACTGTCCGGGCCATCAGGTCGTGGGCGCGCAGGGCCGTCGCCACCTCGTCGCTGCAGGTCCTCAGAAGGTTGGAGACCACCCGCATCTCGGTGGTGTCCTTGAGGAAGGTCCGCTCCGCCCCGATGGACTTCTCCGGCGGCCTGGGCCTGACCTTGCTCTCGTCCATCCCCCTGGCCGCCAGGTAGAGCATGTGGGCCGTGATCGCCGATCCGGTGGCCCTGACCAGGTCGTGTTCGCTGAGCTCGGCCAGTTCCCGCACGTTGCGTATGGCCCAGGCGTTCAGCCGCTTCTCCAGCGCCGGGCCGATGCCCGGGATCCCCCGCAGGGGCATGAGTTGCACGAAGTCGGCCTGGCTGCTCCTTGGTATGAGCAGCATCCCGTTGGGTTTTGCATTGGTGGAGGCCATCTTGGCCACCAGTTTGTCGGAGGCTATGCCCACGGAGCAGGTCAGGGCGAATCTGGTCGCCACCTCACGGCGGATCCAGGAGGCTATGGATGTTGGCATGCCCCACCTCATCAGGGCCCCGGAGACGTCCATGAAGCATTCGTCCACCGACACCTGTTCGATCTGGTCGGTCACCCGTGAGAACACCTGGTGGAAGATCTGGCGCGACACCTCCCGGTAGTAGGCCATATCCACGGGGAGAAAGACCCCCTGCGGGCAGAGGCGACGGGCCCGGGCCACGGGCATGGCCGAGTTGACCCCGTACGGTCGGGCCTCATAGCTGGCCGCGCTGACCACCGCGCGCTCGCCTGTGCCGATGATCACCGGACGTCCCTTGAGTTCTGGGTGGCGGGCGATCTCGCAGGAGGCATAGAAGGCATCCATGTCGATATGGAGCACCGTGCATCCCGTTTCGTCATGTCCCCAGTCGCGCTTCGCGGCTGCAAGTCTCGGTGCAGTGCTCATGTCGCCATAGTAATCGGTGACGTCCCGGCGGCCGGCTGCTTTGAGCTGAGAACGTGAAAGCCCGAGCCCTCCGGCTCCCGGGCCCGGTCGTGGAATCGGAGCCCTGCCCGAGGTGGACCGGGGTCCGATGGCCGGCGCCATCCACTTCGCCCCCCGCTGCCTCCCGTGGGTGACATGCTGAAACGGCGATTCGTACAGGGGCTGATGCTAAACTCGGTTCTTGTCATTCATGGGGTCCTTTGGACCCTCTGTTACCTGGATGATGCCGGAGACGTGCCTGAGTGGCCGAAAGGGGCACCCTGCTAAGGTGTTGACTGCGCAAGCGGTCCAGGAGTTCGAATCTCCTCGTCTCCGCCGGATATGACGGTGGTCGCGGAATCGTCCGCAGCCACCGTTTTCTTATGCCGCCCTCCCTGTGTCGCGGTGACCTGGCCCATTGCCCTTCCCGTTCACCCGCCGGTGTGGGCGGTCTTTGACCAGGAGGTGCGTCCCAGGGCAAGTCCGACCAGGGACACCGGTGCGACGGCCGGCCCCAGTACCAGGTTGACCGACTGGAAGGCCATGAAGTCTGCCATCAGCGTGGGGATGCCCCGCTCGGGCATGTAGCGCAGGTGCGGTGCTCCTTGAGCCAGTACGCAGGGTTACTGGTCGCCCGTCTTCAGGCCCGCCTCCATGTGGACCGCCGGATTCCCCTGTCGAAGGCGGACAGGGCTCCTGCCAGGGTGGTCGTGGCGTCTCCCCGGGGCCACCCAGTCCGGTCTTTCGCTGACCAGGACCTCGTCCATGCCCGTCATGGCGGCCGCCATGACAGGGTTCAGACTCTGGACGGGCCTCATGATGTGCATCGAGCGATCTGGTCTCAGGGAGAAGTTTCTCGGGGCATCGTTCGTCAGTTGGCCGTGCTGTCCGGTAGACAGCAGTGTCCGCCGGTATTCTCCCCCTATCCAGGTCCTTGACCCGGGGGGCCATCTTGATGGCTTCCGGTCTGGTGCCGACGATGCATAACACCCTGTTCATTCTTGTCCTTGCCGTTCACCGACCGCGGCGGAGTCGTCCATCGGGGGCGGTCTGCGGATGGGGCTCCGGTCCTCCCCGTTTCATGCCAGATGCCATCCGGCACATTCTGTTTTCGGAAGAAAATATGTGTTCCCCGAACTGATTATCGCTGTTCAATCAGTAAAAGCGGATTATTGACAGACCGATGATGGCTGACGGGGGGAACCGTTTTGATGCAGGCCGAGGGAGGGGAGGGACCAGGGTCGTTCAGGCGGACAGGATGGATGAGGGCCCCATATCCGTCTTCGCCGCCCTTCCCTGCACGAGGTCGGAGAGTCTGGATTCGAAGGCGTCGAGATTACTGAGAGGGAGGTCGTAGATCAGGGTCACATGGTCGGTGAAGGTCTCATCGGTGAGCCTTCCCTGGCAGGAGGCGAGGAGACGTCTGAAGGGTTGATGGTCGGCATATGGCAGTTCGATCCTGAACCTGCGGCAGTCGACCAGGTCGGCCGTGTGCGCCCTGTCCAGGGCCTGTGAGGCTGCGGTCGAGTATGCCCGGATCAGCCCTCCCGACCCAAGGAGTATCCCGCCGAAGTATCGAGTGACCGTCACCACGCAGTCCGTAAGACCACGCCGCCTGAGAACCTCCAGGATGGGCTTGCCCGCCGTCCCGGAGGGCTCGCCGTCGTCGGCCATCCTCTCGTTGAGCCTGCCCGGCAGACCCCAGACGGCGCAGTGGCACACGTGTCTGGCTTTGGGGTGTGTCAGTCGGACCCCCTCGACGAAGGCGGCCGCCTGGTCCGCCCCCTCGATGTGGCAGGCCTGGGCGATGAACTCCGACTTCTTCTCGGTGAAGGAGGACTCCGCCGGGCGGTCAGGCCCCTCTACGATCGTGCGCACGGCTCCTCCTTCCGTCCGGGATGCCCTGCGCGGACATTCCGGGTTCGACCGTATCAAAAGGCCGTATACAAAGGTGCACCGACCAGGTACAGGCCGCAGAGGGTCCACTGCACAGGATGGAGCGGAAATCAGAGTCTCGATTTATGCTGGCCTACATGAGACAGGAGCAGGTGGCTGACGGGAAGATCCAGGCGGATGGGAACGGAGGCGCCCGGGATGGGGCCCATTCCGGGCCCGATCGGGAGGATACGGCCCATTCCGCGCCCGGGGGAGAGGAAGGGCATGAGGCCCTGACGGTCTCTTACGAGCGCCTGCGTCATTCGACCGACGAGGAGGAGTTGCATGAGTTCGCCAGGCACCCCCTGCCGGACAGGTCCGACCAGGCCGCCTTCTCCAGGTTCACGGCCCTCCTGGAGGCTGTGGCCGGGAACGCCCACACCCCCGTCGACGACAGGGTCTTCCTTGCCGGGACCATGCCCTTCCCGAACATCCTGGTCAAACTCTCACAGGATGTGGAACCGGCCGTCCGCAGGGCCGTGGCCGCCAATACCGCCGACAAGAACTGGCTGGTCGGCCTGTTGACCAAGGACCCCGACCCCTCGGTCAGGGCGGCCGCCCTGGTCAACCCGATGACCTCCTGGAAGATGCGTCTGGAGGGGGCCGAAGACCCACGGACCGACAGGGTCACCCTGGCCTTCCTGTCCGAGTTGGGAGTGGATCGGGAACCGGACGCTCCAGCCGTGCTGGCCTCCATGGTCAGACGTGCCGTGGCTCTGAACCCCAACACGGACCCTGCCATCCTCGACCGGCTTCGGACGGATCCCAGCGGCGAGGTGGCCCGTGCCGCATCCGGCAGGTGAGGTCCTTCCCCTGGCACCCCGCCGGCCGCGCCGACCCCCCTGCGCGCGGCCGGAACCGTTGGTTCCGCGGCCTGTGTCGCCTCCGGTTTCCCCGGGAGTTTTGACGAAACGCCCAGAGGCGTTATAATCATGGATTGTTGTGTTTCCCTAAGGGGTCCTCAAAGCGCTTTTCCCACTCGCCGTCTAGGACTTTCAGGGAGCCCACGGAAAATAAGGCTCTTCGCCGCCCGTTGCAGACAGGCGCCGGGAAGTCTGAAACACAATGCAAGGAAAAGGTTGAATCGTGAAAACTTTCGCCCCGAAACCAGCCGATCTGACACATGACTGGTACATCGTCGATGCCAGCGACATGGTGCTGGGCCGTCTCGCCTCTCAGGTCGCAGACCTCCTGCGCGGCAAGAACAAGCCGACTTTCGCACCCCACGCCGACTCCGGCAACTATGTGGTAGTCATCAACGCGGCCAAGATCGCCCTGACCGGCGACAAGACCGACAAGGTGCTCTACACCCACTCCGGCCGTCCCGGCGGCCTGCGTCGTGATTCCTATGGCGAGCTGCTCAAGAACAATCCCGAGCGCATCATCTACACGGCCGTCAAGGGCATGCTCCCCAAGAACCGCCTGTCCAGGACCCAGCTGACCCGCCTGCGCGTATTCGCCGGCGAGGAGCACCCCCACACCCCACAGAAGCCCGTCCCCTTCGAGGTCGGACGGATTTCGCAGCAGGCCAAGTAGGACCGAAGGAGATAGAACATCATGGCTGAAAACAACAACAGCTCCGCAGTCCTCGAAGCCGAAGAGACTGCGGCTTCCTACACGTCGGAGACCAACTCCGGCGCCGGCACCGGGACCTCGGCAATCGAGCCCGGCTACGGCACCGGCCGCCGCAAGGAGGCCGTGGCCCGCGTCCGTCTGATTCCGGGCAGCGGCAAGTGGAGCATCAACGGTCACGACCTGAGCGAGTACTTCCCCAGCAGGCTGCACCAGCGCGAGGTCAACTCGCCCATCGTCCTGCTCAAGCTGGAGAACAAGTTCGACGTCGTCGTCCGCGTCGAGGGCGGCGGTGTGACCGGCCAGGCCGGCGCCATCCGCCTTGGCGTGGCCCGGGCCCTGAACGCCATCGACCGGGACGCCAACCGTCCGGCGCTGAAGAAGGCAGGCTTCCTGACCCGCGACGCCCGTGTCGTGGAGCGCAAGAAGGCCGGTCTGCACAAGGCCCGTCGCGCCCCGCAGTTCTCGAAGCGCTGACCCCTTATTTCATTCAAGGTCCCCGCCCTCCGGAAGGAGGACGGGGACCTTGTCGTTGAGGCCGTCCTTGCCCACCCATCTCTGGCCCCCTCCTGCGCCCCAGTGTGACTGACTTCTCAAGTGCACGCCGAATGTGACATGTCTGGGTTCCAAACGCACGTGGAAGGCACGCTTGTGCACATGACACGCCGGTTGACTGCACTTCCACCGTCGGCGTGGCGTTCAGGTACCTCCCTACCAGTACATTGTGATGTTGGTCACTTTCCCGGCAGTCCGCAGGGTGACCGCCCGCCAGATGTGCCCGGCCATCGCGCCGGTCCGGTCCGGGCCGGCAGCGCCGGTCGCGCGGCAGAGGGATCCCATCCCCTGGCAGGGCAATCGCGTATGTAATCCCACAGGAATGAAGCGGGGAGCAAGTTGAAGATCAAGAAGACAGCTGACAAGACCGTCGCACAGGACGAGACACCGGCCCAGGAGAAGGGGGAGGGCCCGGACAGGGGGCAGGCCCCTGCAGGAGGGGGGACTGCCGCCAAGGCCGGCCGGAAGGCCGATGCCGCAGAGGGTTCGCAGGCCCAGAAGGCCCCATCCCAGGCCGCCGAGGAGGTGGATCGTCTGGTGGCCAAGGCCCAGGTGGCCCTGGCCAGATTCGAGGAACTCGACCAGGAGCAGGTCGACCGCATCGTGGCCAAGGCCTCCATCGCAGCCCTCAACAAGCACCTGGTCCTGGCCAAGATGGCCGTCGAGGAGACCGGGCGCGGCCTGGTCGAGGACAAGGCGACCAAGAACATCTTCGCCTGCGAGCATGTGACCAACCACCTGGCCAAGCAACGCACCGTCGGCGTGATCCGTGAGGACGACGTGGACGGGATCGTCGAGGTGGCCGAGCCGGTGGGCGTCGTGGCCGGCGTCACCCCGGTGACCAACCCCACCTCCACGGCCATCTTCAAGTCCCTGATCGCCTTGAAGACCAGGTGCCCAATCGTCTTCGGCTTCCACCCCTTCGCCCAGGAGTGCTCGGTGGCCGCCGCAAAGATCGTGCGTGACGCCGCTATCGAGGCCGGTGCCCCACGCGACTGCATCCAGTGGATCGAGCATCCGTCAATCGAGGCCACGGGCCAGTTGATGAAGCACCCCGGCGTGGCCACCATCCTGGCCACGGGCGGCCCCGGCATGGTCAAGGCCGCCTATTCCTCCGGCAAGCCGGCCCTGGGCGTGGGGGCCGGCAACGCCCCGGCCTACGTGGACAAGCAGGTCAATGTAAAGAGGGCCGTCAACGACCTGATCCTCTCCAAGCACTTCGACTACGGCATGATCTGCGCCACCGAACAGGCCATCATCGCCCACAAGGACGTCTACGACAGGGTCGTCGCCGAGATGAAGCGGCGCAAGGCCTACTTCGTGAACGCCGACGAGAAGGCCAAGCTGGAGCGCTACATGTTCGGGGTCACGGCCTACGCGGGGCCTGAGGCTCCGGCACCCAAGCTCAACTCGGTGGTCCCCGGGAAGTCCCCACAGTTCATAGCCCATGAAGCCGGATTCGAAATCCCCGAGGATGCGACCATCCTGGCCGCAGAGTGTCGTGAGGTCGGTGAGATGGAGCCCCTCACCATGGAGAAGCTGGCCCCGGTCCAGGCGGTCCTCAAGGCGGAAGGGAAGGAGGAGGGCTTCCACATGTGCGAGCTCATGCTCAAGCACGGGGCCGGGCACACCGCCGCCATCCATACGGACGACCAAGACCTGGTGCGGGAGTACGGCCTGCGCATGCATGCCTGCCGGATCATCTGGAATCAGCCCAGCTCCCTGGGAGGTATCGGCGACATCTACAATTCCATCGCCCCCTCCCTCACCCTCGGTTGCGGCTCCTACGGGGGCAATTCGGTCTCCGGCAACGTTCAGGCCGTGAACCTGATCAACGTCAAGCGCATAGCCCGGAGGAACAACAACATGCAATGGTTCAAGGTGCCCCCCAAGACCTACTTCGAGCCCAATGCAGTGCGCTATCTGCGCGACATGTTCGGCATCCGCAGGGCCGTCATCGTCTGCGACAAGGTGATGGAACAACTTGGTGTGGTGGACAAGATCATCGACCAGCTGCGTTCCCGCCCCGAGCCCGTCACCTTCCGCATCATCGATTACGTGGAGCCCGAGCCCAGCGTGGAGACCGTGGAGAGGGGGGCCAGGATGATGCGGGACGAGTTCGGTCCCGACACCATCATCGCCGTGGGCGGGGGCAGCCCCATGGATGCCGCCAAGATCATGTGGCTCCTCTATGAGCACCCGGAGATCTCCTTTTCCGATGTGAGGGAGAAGTTCTTCGACATCCGCAAGCGAGCCTTCAAGATCCCCCCGCTGGGCACCAAGGCCAAGCTGGTCTGCATCCCGACCTCGTCGGGGACCGGGTCCGAAGTGACCCCCTTCGCGGTCATCACCGACCATCAGACCGGCTACAAGTACCCGATCACGGACTACGCCCTGACCCCCAGCGTGGCCATCGTCGACCCCGTCCTGGCCCGGACCCAGCCCCAGCGGCTGGCCTGCGACTCCGGCTTCGACGCCCTGACCCACTCAATGGAGGCCTTCGTCTCCGTGTACGCCAACGACTTCACGGATGCCATGGCCCTGAGGGCCGCCAAGCTCATCTGGGACAACCTCGAGATTTCGGTCAACGGACCGGCCGGCCGGTCCAGGACCCGTGCCCAGGAGAAGATGCACAACGCCGCCACCATGGCGGGCATGGCCTTCGGGTCGGCCTTCCTGGGCATGTGCCATGGGATGGCCCATACCATCGGAGCCCTCTGCCACATCGCCCATGGGCGGACCAACTCCATCCTCCTGCCCTATGTGATCCGCTACAACGGCCAGATTCCCCAGGAGCCCACCTCCTGGCCCAAGTACAGCGAGTACGTGGCGGCCGAGCGCTACCAGGAGCTGGCCCATGTACTGGGCATCGAGGCCTCCACCCCGGAAGAGGGGGTGGAGCTCCTGGCCGGTGCCGTGGAGGACTACCGTGACCGGAAGCTGGGCATGGATCCCTCCTTCCAGGCTGCCGGGGTGGACGAGGACTACTTCTGGAGCATCCTGGACGAAATCGGCATGAGGGCCTACGAGGACCAGTGCACCCCGGCCAACCCCCGGATTCCTCAGATAGAGGATATGAAGGACATAGCCATCGCGGCCTACTACGGGGTCCCTCAGGAGAGGGGTCACGCCCTGCGCGTAGAGCGCGAGGGGGAGAAGGCCACCGAGGAGGCCTCGCAGAGGGTCTGAGGCCGGCTCAGTGGGGCTGACCGACTGCGACACGCCCGGATTAATCCAGGGGGCGGTTCGTGGTTTAATAAGAAAGTTGCCTGTTTTGGGCTCGCACTTTGTAATTCAAAATAGCGGGCGCAGCACGGGACCCACCCCACTGGGGTCCCGGATGGCTGTGCATTGATGCGGTTCCGATCCGCGGATGACCTCCGCGGATTGCGCCGTCCAATGCCCTGCGGCAGGCTGGTAACCAGTTAACTCATCGCTAGAAAGGGCGGACGGCAATGGCGGGACAGAAAATCCGTATCAGGCTAAAGTCCTATGACCATGAGGTCATCGACCAATCGGCGAAGAAAATCGTCGAGACGGTGACGAACGCGGGCGCAACAGTGGTTGGCCCCGTTCCGCTGCCGACTGAGAAGAACGTGTATGTCGTCATCCGTTCTCCTCACAAGTACAAGGACTCCCGCGAGCACTTCGAGATGCGCACCCACAAGCGCCTCATCGACATCGTGGATCCCACGCCCAAGGCCGTGGACTCCCTGATGCACATCGATCTGCCGGCGGACGTCAACATCGAAATCAAGCTGTAAGGGAGGAGGAAACCGTATGGCTGAACAAGAGAGGACCCGCAAGGCTCTCCTGGGTCGCAAGCTGGGAATGTCCCAGGTCTGGGACGAGAGCGGCTTCTTCGTCCCGGTCACCCTGGTGGACGTGTCCACCAACGTGGTGACCGCAGTCAAGTCCGAAGAGAGCGACGGCTACAAGGCCATCCAGATCGGCTACGGCCAGATCGACCCCACCAAGGTGACCAAGCCTCTGGCCGGCCACTTCGCCAAGGCCGGTGTGACCCCCCGTCGCCACCTGGTCGAGGTCCGCACCTCTGATGCGACCGACTACCAGCCCGGCCAGGAGCTGGGCATCGACCTCCTGCCCGAGGGCAGCGCGGTCGACGTCACCGGCACCACCAAGGGCAAGGGCTTCGCCGGCACCATCAAGCGGTGGGGCTTCAAGTCCTACCGTCGTACGCACGGTTCTCACAAGAACGAGCGCCGCCCCGGTTCAGTGGGCGCATGCGCGACCCCCAGCCGCATCCTCAAGGGTAAGCGGATGGCCGGCCGCATGGGCCACGACACCTCCACGGTGGAGAACCTGACCATCGTGTCCGCTGACGCGGACAAGGGCATCATCGCCATCAAGGGGGCCCTGCCCGGGCCCAAAGGCGCCATCGTCCTGGTCCGTTCCGCAGTGAAGGGAGCCTGAAACCATGGCCAACATGACTCTGAACATCACGGATGCCAAGGGCGCCGCGGCCGGTTCGGTCGAAGCCCCCGAGGACATCTTCGGCATTGACGAGGAGAGCGTGAGGGCCCACGTCCCCATGATCCACCAGGTGGTCGTGGCCCAGCTGGCCGCGGCCCGTCAGGGAACGCATGCGGTCAAGACCCGCTCCACGATTTCCGGCGGCGGGCGCAAGCCTTGGAAGCAGAAGGGCACCGGCCGTGCACGTCAGGGCTCCATCCGCGCCCCGCAGTGGACCGGTGGCGCAGTCGTCCACGGGCCGGTCCCGCGTGACTACTCCCAGCGGACCCCCAAGAAGATGAAGGCCGCTGCACTGCGCTACGTCCTGTCCGACAGGGCCAACGCCGGACGCATCCACGTGATCGACTTCGGCATCGGCGACAAGCCTTCGACCAAGTCGGCCGGAGCAGCCCTCATGCCCGTGGTCGAGAACCGCTTCACCACGGTCGTGCTCTCCCGTGAGAACGTGAACGAGTGGCTGTCCGTGAGGAACCTGCCCACCGTGCATGTCCTCTTCGCGGATCAGCTCAACACTTACGACGTGGTCACGGCCGAGGATGTCGTCTTCAGCAAGGACGGCTTCGACGCCTTCCTGGCCGCCAAGACCGGCTCCGAATCCGAGACCGCGAAGGAGGCCTGATTCACATGGCAGCTATCAACAAGCCCGTGCACGACATCATTCTGAGGCCCGTGGTCTCCGAGAAGAGCTACGCCAACGCCGACCGCGGCCAGTACACCTTCGTGGTGGACCCGGGTGCCAACAAGGTGGCCATCAAGCAGGCCATCGAGAAGATATTCAAGGTGAGGGTCACATCGGTCAACACCCTGAACCGCCAGGGCAAGCGGACGCGCACGCGCTCGGGCTACGGCCAGCGCAGCAGCGAAAAGCGCGCCATCGTCACGGTGGCTGAGGGCCAGTCGATCGATGTCTTCGGTACCAATCACTGAAGGCTAGCCGAGAAAAGTTAAGGAAGAACTACATTATGGCTATCCGTACATACAAGCCGACGTCTGCGGGCCGCCGCAACGCCTCGGTTTCGGACTTCTCCGAAATCACGCGTTCCAAGCCCGAGAAGTCGCTGGTCCGCAAGCTCAGCAAGACAGGCGGCCGCAATTCATACGGCCGTGTGACCAGCCGCCACCGCGGCGGTGGCCACAAGCGCCAGTACCGCCTCATCGACTTCCGTCGGTGGGACAAGGACGGCGTGCCCGCCAAGGTCGCAGAGATCGAATACGATCCCAACCGTTCGGCCCGGATCGCCCTCCTGCACTTCGCGGACGGCGAGAAGCGCTATATCATCGCCCCCCAGGGAATCAAGCAGGGCGATGTGATCGAGACGGGCGCCCAGGCCGACATCAAGCCCGGCAACAACCTGCCCCTGCGCAACATCCCGACCGGCACCATCGTCCACGCCATCGAGCTCCGCCCGTTGGGCGGGGCCAAGATCGCCCGCTCCGCAGGTGCGGCCGTCCAGCTTGTCGCCAAGGACGGGGCTTACGCCCAGCTGCGCATGCCCTCAGGCGAAATCAGGAACGTCGATGCCCGTTGCCGCGCGACCGTGGGTGAGGTCGGCAACTCCGACCACGCCAACATCGAGCTGGGCAAGGCAGGACGTGCCCGCTGGCTGGGTCGAAGGCCCATCACCCGTGGTGAGTCCATGAACCCGGTCGACCACCCGCATGGCGGCCGTACTCGTGGCGGCAAGCCGCCCGTGTCGCCGTGGGGCAAGGGAGAGGTCCGCACCCGCCGTCCGAAGAAGGCTTCGAACAAGATGATCGTGCGTCGCCGTCCAAATGGTAAGAACCGCAAGTAAGGGAGTGCCGAAAAGATGACTCGTAGCATCAAGAAGGGCCCATTCGTCGACGCCCACTTGCAGAAGAAAGTCGACGAGCAGAACGAGAAGGGCACGAAGAACGTCATCAAGACCTGGTCGCGCCGTTCGATGATCACCCCTGACTTCATAGGTCACACCTTCGCCGTCCATGACGGCCGCAAGCATGTGCCCGTGTTCGTCACCGAAGCCATGGTCGGTCACAAGCTCGGTGAGTTCGCCCCCACGCGCACCTTCAAGGGCCACGTGAAGGACGACAAGAAAGCACGCCGCTGAGGCGAGGAAGAGTAGAGACACATGGAAGCTAAGGCAATTGCACGTCACGTCCGCGTGACGCCACGCAAGGCTCGCCGCGTCGTCAACCTCATCCGAGGCAAGCAGGCGACCGAGGCCGTGACCATTCTGAAGTTCGCCCCCCAGGACGCGGCCATCCCGGTCCGCAAGGTCCTGGAGAGCGCCATCGCCAACGCGCGCGTCAAGGCGGACAAGGCCAATGAGCCTTTCCGCGAGAACGACCTCGTGGTTCGTGAGACCTACGTGGACGAGGGAGTCACCCTCAAGCGTTTCCGCGCTCGTGCCCAGGGGCGGGCTGCCCGCATCAACAAGCGGACCAGCCACATCACCGTCGTGGTGGCCGACAAGGAAGGAGCCCGATAATGGGGCAGAAGATCAACCCGTTTGGGTACCGACTCGGCATCACCGAGGAGCACCGCAGCAAGTGGTACTCCGACTCCAACAAGCCGGGGGAGCGTTACCGCGACTTCGTGCTTGAGGACGACAAGATCCGCAAGGAGATGAACAAGGATCTGGAACGCGCAGGCGTGTCCAAGATCGTGATCGAGCGCACCCGCGACCGCGTCCGCGTCGACATCCACACCGCCCGGCCGGGCATCGTCATCGGCCGCCGCGGGGCCGAGGCCGAGCGTGTGCGCGCAAAGCTGGAGAAGATCACCGGCAAGCAGGTCCAGCTGAACATCTTCGAGGTCAAGAACGCAGCCATCGACGCCCAGCTGGTGGCCCAGGGCATAGCGGAGCAGCTGACCAACCGCGTCACCTTCCGCCGTGCCATGCGCAAGGCCCAGCAGGATGCCATGCGTGCAGGCGCCAAGGGCATCAGGATCAAGCTCTCCGGCCGCCTGGGTGGGGCCGAGATGAGCCGGTCCGAGTTCTACCGTGAAGGCCGTGTCCCCCTGCAGACCCTGCGCGCCCTGATAGATTATGGCTTCTTCGAGGCCAGGACCACTTACGGCCGCATCGGCGTGAAGGTCTGGATCTACAAGGGTGACATGACCGAGCGCGAGTTCGACGAGCAGCAGGCCCAGCAGGGCAGCAACCGGCCAGGCCGCCGTGGCGACCGTGACCGCCGCCCCCGCCGTGGCGCCCGCCCCTCCGAGGGTCGTCCCGCCCAGCGCGACCAGGCCCCGCAGGAGGCCGGTGTGAGCACCCCTCCGGCGCAGGTGGAGGAGCAGACCGAGGCTGCGCCGATCGCAACGGAAGCAAAGGAGTGAGCTGTGCTTATCCCAAAGAGGACTAAATACCGCAAGCAGCATCGTCCGGGACGTTCGGGCATGTCCAAGGGCGGCAACGAGATCGCTTTCGGCGATTACGGCATCCAGGCCCTTGCTCCCGCCTACCTGACCAACCGTCAGATCGAAGCGGCACGTATCGCCATGACCCGTTACATCAAGCGTGGCGGTCGTGTGTGGATCACCGTCTTCCCTGACCGGCCCCTGACCAAGCACGCCCTGGGTTCCCGAATGGGTTCCGGCAAGGGTGCGCCCGAGTTCTGGATCGCCAACATCCACCCGGGGCGCGTCCTGTTCGAGATCGGCGGCGTGAGCGAGGATGTGGCCCATGAGGCACTCCGCCGGGCGATCGACAAGCTCCCCATGAAGTGCAGGATTATCGCACGCGAAGGCGGTGACATCTGATGTCAGTCGGAACAGCCGAATATTCAATCAAGAATCTGAACGAGAAGACCGACGCGGAGATCGAGGACTTCCTCAAGAAGTCCAAGGAGGAGCTCTTCAACCTGCGCTTCCAGTCCGCCACCGGTCAGCTTGAGAACACCTCCCGCCTGAAGGCAGTCAAGCACGACATCGCCAGGATGTACACGGTCCTGCGCGAGCGAGAGCTGGGCATCAGCCAGGCGCCGGAAGCCGCTCAGGCCAAGAGTGAAGCTGAGGAGAAGTGAGCATGGCTGACAAGCAGGAGCGTAACTTCCGCAAGGTTCGTCGCGGGTACGTCGTGTCCGACGGCATGGACAAGACGATCACCGTCGAACTGGAGCAGCGTTCGACCCACCCCCTGTACGGCAAGGTCGTCCGCAGCAACCGCAAGGTCAAGGCCCATGATGAGAAGAACGAAGCGCACATCGGCGACCTCGTGAGTATCATGGAGACCCGGCCTCTGAGCAAGACCAAGCGCTGGCGTCTCGACTCCATCGTCGAGCGCGCCAAGTAACAAGTTCGGCCAGGCTCCGCGTGTGATCTGCCCCAGGGCATGGTGCACGTGGAGGACCAGCGCGGCTAAGGAGAATCAATGATTCAGCAGGAATCGCGGCTTCACGTCGCTGACAACACGGGTGCCAAGGAAATCCTTGCCATCCGAGTGCTCGGCGGGTCGAAGCGACGCTATGCCGGCATAGGCGATGTGATCGTCGCCACCGTCAAGGATGCCATCCCCGGCGGGTCGGTCAAGAAGGGCGAGGTCGTCAAGGCGGTCGTCGTCCGCACAGTCAAGGAGCACCGTCGTCCCGACGGCTCCTACATCAAGTTCGACGAGAACGCCGCCGTCATCCTCGGCAACGGCCGGGAACCCCGCGGCACCCGTATCTTCGGACCGGTCGGTCGTGAGTTGCGCGACAAGCGCTTCATGAAGATCGTGTCCCTCGCACCGGAGGTGATCTGAGTATGGTAGCCAAGATCAAGACAGGCGACCAGGTCAAGGTCATCCGCGGCAAGGATCGCGGCAAGGAGGGCAAGGTCCTCAGGATCCTGCCGAACGACCGCCTGATCGTGGAAGGCGTGCAGATCGTCAAGAAGCACGTCAAGGCCACCCAGCAGGGTCAGGAGTCGGGCATCGTCCCGACCGAGGCTCCGATCCACCGCTCCAACGTGATGGTGATCGACCCCGAGACCAAGAAGCCGACCCGCATCGGTGTCCACATCAAGGAAGAGGCCCGCGACGGCAAGGTCAAGACCGTCCGCGTCCGCTTCGCCAAGCAGTCAGGCAAGGAGCTGTCATGAGCGATACAACAACCGTTGAAGCACCGGCAGTCCCCCGTTTGAAGCAGCAGTACGAAGAGCAGATCGTGCCCGAGCTGGAGAAGGAGTTCAAGTTCTCCAACCCCATGCAGGTGCCCAGGGTCGAGAAGATCGTGGTCTCCATGGGTGTCGGTGCAGCGGCCCGCGACTCCAAGCTGATCGAGGGCGCGGTGCGTGACCTGTCCGCCATCACCGGCCAGAAGCCCAAGGTGACCAAGGCCAAGAAGTCCGTGGCCCAGTTCCACCTGCGCGAGGGCCAGGCCATCGGCGCCTACGTGACCCTGCGCGGTGTGCGCATGTGGGAGTTCCTGGATCGTCTGCTGACCCTGGCCCTTCCCAGGATCCGCGACTTCCGCGGCCTGAGCGGGAACCAGTTCGACGGTCAGGGGAACTACAACTTCGGTCTCACGGAACAGTCCATGTTCCACGAGATCGATCCGGATTCGATCGATCACCAGCGTGGCATGGACATCACCCTGGTGACCTCCACCAAGAACGATCAGGAGGCCCGGGCGCTGCTCAAGCAGCTGGGCTTCCCCTTCAAGGAGAACTGATATGGCAAAAACCGCTCTGAGAAACAAGGCGGCACGCAAGCCGAAGTTCAAGGTGCGTGGATATTCGCGCTGCCAGGTCTGCGGTCGTCCCCATTCCGTCTATCGCAAGTTCGGCCTGTGCCGCATCTGCCTTCGCGAGAAGGCCCACCGTGGCGAGCTGCCCGGAGTTACGAAGTCCAGTTGGTAAACATCGACGCTGAAGGTCCGCGGCCCGGACAGGAGACTGCCGGGCGGCGGAAACCACGGCGAGGAAGGGCATAAGCCCACATGACAATGACAGATCCCATCGCAGACATGCTGACCCGTCTGCGCAACGCGAGTGCGGCGAAACACGAGACCGTGGATATGCCGTACTCAAAATTCAAGGCGAACATCGCCCAGATCCTCAAGCGCGAGGGTTACATCTCCGACTACAAGGCCAAGGAGGCGCGCGTAGGGCAGGATCTCGAGATCACGCTCAAGTACGGCCCCCAGGGAGAGCAGAGCATCCAGGGCATCAAGCGTGTCTCGAAGCCCGGCCTGCGCCGCTACGCCAAGTCGGACTCCCTGCCCATGCCCTTGGGCGGTCTCGGCATCGCCATCATCTCGACCAGCTCGGGCCTGATGACTCAGAAGGAATGCCTCGACAGGGGCATCGGCGGCGAAATAGTCGCCTACGTGTGGTGAGAAAGGAGAGCTGAACATGGCATCGCATATTGGTAAGCTCCCCATCGCCGTTCCCGATGGCGTGGAAGTGTCCATCAAGGGCCAGGAGTTCTCAGTGACCGGCCCCAAGGGCAGCGACGGCTACACGATTCCTGAGGGCATCACCGGAAAGGTGGAGGACGGCCAGATCGTCCTCACCCCCGTCGACGACGAGCGAAACACCCGTGCCAAGCACGGCCTGAGCCGTTCCATCATGGCATCCATGATTGAAGGCGTGAACAAGGGCTACAGCAAGCACCTGCAGATCGTCGGCACGGGCTACCGTGTGGCGGCCAAGGGCAAGAACCTGGAGTTCTCCCTGGGATACTCCCACACGATCACCGTGGAACCCCCGGAGGGCATCACCTTCGAGACCCCCAATGCGAACGAGGTCGTCGTCAACGGCATCGACAAGCAGGCGGTCGGCCAGGCTGCGGCCAACATCCGCAGGCTGCGCCCGCCGGAGCCTTACAAGGGCAAGGGCATCAAGTACGCGGATGAGCACATCCTTCGCAAGGCTGGAAAGGCTGGTAAGTGATATGACAGTCGCGATTCTCGGTAAAGGCAAGAAGGTCGCCCGCCTGCGCCGTCATGCCCGCCTGCGCAAGCGCGTCTCCGGCACCCCGGAGCGTCCGCGTCTGGTGGTCACCAGGACCAACCGCAACATGATCGCCCAGATCGTCGACGACACCAAGGGGATCACCCTGGTGAGCGAGTCGACCATGGCCCCGGATTACGCCTCCTTCGAGGGGACGAAGACCGAGGCGGCCCGCAAGGTCGGCGAGCAGATCGCGAAGAAGGCCCAGGAAGCCGGTATTTCGGCTGTGGTCTTCGACCGCGGCGGCAACAAGTACCATGGCCGCGTCGCAGCAGTTGCGGACGGCGCCCGTGAGGGAGGTTTGGCACTGTGAGCGACAACGAAACGACAAAGGAAGCAACCCAGGTGACTGAAGATACCCGTAACGATCAGTCCGACCGGGGTGGCAGGAACGACGACCGCCGTGGCGGACGCCGTGGTGGTTCCCGCGATGGCCGTCGAGACGGCCGCCGTGGTCGCCGTGACCGCGACGACAACCGCGACGAGCTCCTCGACAGGGTCGTGACCATCAACCGTGTCTCCAAGGTCCACAAGGGTGGACGTACCTTCAGCTTTGCGGCCCTCGTGGTCGTGGGCGACGGCAAGGGCACGGTCGGTGTGGGCTACGGCAAGTCCCGTGAGGTTCCGGCAGCCATCTCTAAGGGCCAGCTGGATGCCAAGAAGCACATGTTCACCGTCCCCCGCATCCGCGGCACGGTGACCCACCCGGTGATCGGCCATGACGCGGCCGGCACCGTCCTCCTGCGGCCCGCCGCACCCGGCACCGGCGTCATCGCCGGCGGCCCTGTGCGCGCCGTCCTGGAGTGTGCGGGCATCACCGACATCCTGAGCAAGTCCATGGGTTCCACCACGGCAGTGAACATGGTTCGCGCCACCGTGGCGGCCCTGAAGCAGCTCGAGGAGCCGGAGGAGATCGCGGCCCGCCGCGGTCTGGCAATCGAGGACGTAGCCCCCGATTCCCTCCTGCGTGCCCGTGCGGCAGGCATCGCCGAGGCCCGCAAGGAGCGCGAGGATGCCAAGGCCAAGGCGTCCGACGATTCACAGAAGGCGGGTGAGTGATGTCCAAGCAGATCAAGATCAAGCTGACCAAGGGCCTGGTGCACTGCACGGCCCGTCAGAAGGAGAACGTCAAGTCCCTGGGTCTGCGCAAGATCGGGCAGACCGTGGTGCGTGACGACACTCCCGTCTACCGTGGCATGATCGACAAGGTCCGCCATCTGGTGACCGTTGAGGAGGCAGACTGATTATGGCTAGCGAGCAAGAAGAGCCCAACATCCTGCGCATGCATGACCTGCGTCCGGCTCCCGGCGCCAAGCGCGACCGGATCCGCGTGGGTCGCGGCGAGGGGTCCAAGGGCAAGACCTCGGGCCGTGGCACCAAGGGAACCAAGGCGCGCTACCAGGTGCGCCCCGGCTTCGAAGGCGGCCAGCTGCCGCTGTACATGAGGCTTCCCAAGCTGCGCGGCTTCCGGAGCCCCTTCAAGAAGCAGTTCCAGGTGGTCAACCTGGCGGCCCTGAATGAGCTCTTCCCCAAGGGCGGCGACGTTACCGTCGACGACCTGGTCAAGGGCGGCGCCGTGCGCAAGGGTTACCCGGTCAAGGTCCTCGGAGACGGGGATGTGACCGTGGCCTTCGCACTCAAGGGCATGAAGGCCTCGGCATCGGCCAAGGCCAAGATCGAAGCCGCCGGGGGCTCCGTCTCCGAAGACTGAGAGGTCTTCAGGGGACGTGATCTCCTGCGGGTGACGAGGGGCCTCTTCCCGCGGTTGCGGGCAGGGGCCCTTCAGGCTTTTGAAGAAGGGCAGAGCAAGGTTTGACAGGGCCTTAGGCTATGCTTGGTGAAGCATTTGTGAGTAGAGCAACGGGGACACTACAGAACGCCGTAGGGAGGATACCCAGGTGAGGACGTTAATCCAGGCCTTCAGGACCAAGGAGTTAAGGAAGAAGATCTTCTTTGTCTTTGGCATCATCATCATCTATCGCATAGGTTCATTCATACCTACGCCAGGGGTCGACTACCCGGCGGTGCAGAAGTGCATCTCATCGGCCGGCAACGAGGACTTCATCGGTCTGGTCAACCTCTTCTCGGGCGGTGCCCTCCTCCAGCTCTCGATCTTCGCATTGGGCATCATGCCCTACATCACGGCATCCATCGTGATCCAACTCCTGCGCGTGGTCATCCCCCGGTTCGAGGCCCTGCACAAGGAGGGCCAGTCCGGCGAGGCCAAGCTGACCGAGTACACCCGTTATCTGACCATCGGCCTGGCCGTCCTCCAGTCGACCACCATCCTGGTCACGGCGCGTTCGGGGGCCCTCTTCAACGGTGCCTGCCAGCAGCAGGTCATCCCCAACAGCTCCGTGTGGAACCTCATCGTCATGGTCCTGATCATGACCGGCGGCACCGGTCTGATCATGTGGATGGCAGAGCTGATCACGGACAAGGGCATCGGCAACGGCATGTCCGTCCTCATCTTCATGTCCATCTGCTCGGGCTTCCTTCCCCAACTGTGGAACATCGGATGGGGAACCAACGGCAAGAACGGCGACTGGGTCAAGTTCGGCATCGTCGTGGCCGTCCTCATCCTCATCCTGATCTTCGTCGATTTCGTCGAGCTGGCCCAGCGCCGCATCCCCGTGCAGTACACGCGCCGCATGATCGGCCGCAAGATGTACGGCGGCTCATCCACCTACCTCCCGCTGAAGATCAACATGTCGGGTGTCATCCCCCCGATTTTCGCCTCCTCCATCCTGGCCATCCCGACCCTGGTGGCACAGTTCGGCAAGAGCGACCAAAGCTGGGTCAGGTGGATCGACACCAATCTGGCCAACACCACATCGGTCTGGTACATCGTCCTCTATTCGGTCATGATCGTCTTCTTCTGCTTCTTCTACACGTCCATCACCTTCAACCCGGATGAGACGGCAGACAACATGAAGGAGTACGGCGGTTTCATCCCCGGCATCAGGGCCGGGCGGGCGACCAGCCAGTACCTCAACTACGTGATGAACAGGCTGAACACGGTGGGGGCCATCTACCTCCTCCTCGTGGCCCTCCTGCCGACCATCCTGATCATGCTCCTCAAGATCAACAGCAAGCTGCCCTTCGGCGGAACCACAATCCTGATCATCGCAGGCGTGGGTCTGGACACCCTGCGTCAGGCGAAGGCCCAGACCGAGCAGTTCCAGTACACGGGCTTCCTCCTGGAAGGCGAACACAAGGAGGGCTGACAGGTCTTCCTGAACTCTGACATCGCAACGGCGTCCGACGCGGAGGGTCACCCCCCGTGTTCGGGCGCCGTTCGTGCAACATCCCCCGACCGGGCTGGGAACAGCACCGGAGTGGGTGGGCCCTGGCCGGCACCATCGACGATCTGCCCGGGCGGTGCCATCGGCGCGTGGCCGTCAAGACAATATGAAGAGGCATCGCAAAGGCTTCGGCGGCGAGCTCTTCGGCCGGTCGTATCATGGGAGGGTAAGGGCCCCGGGTGGGGCCGGCAGCGAATCCAACCGAAGGATGACGATGGCACGACGGATGTTGATCATGGGACCGCAAGGTGTAGGCAAGGGGACGCAGGCTGCCCTCCTGGCCAAGCATTACGGTATTCCGACCATTTCGACAGGGGACATTTTCCGCTACAACCTGAAGAACGGAACGGAATTGGGCAAGCGGGCCCGGGCTTACACCGACAAGGGTGAACTGGTCCCCGACGAACTAACCAACAGCATCGTGGAAGACCGTCTGGGCATGGAAGACGTCAAGCAGGGATGGATCCTGGACGGGTATCCCCGTTCCTCCTCCCAGGTTGAGGCATTGGACCGGATGCTGGCCCGGATGGGCACGGGGTTGGATGCGGTGGTGGCTCTCGACGCGGACCGGCAAGTCCTCATGGACCGCATGAGGAAGCGGGCTCAGGAGGAGGGGCGGGCCGACGACACCCCTGAAGCCATCGCCAAGCGTCTGGATATCTATGCCCATGAGACCCGGCCCCTGCTGGATGTCTACCGTGACCGCGGTCTGCTGGTGGAGATCGATGGCGTCGGACGAATAGAGGAGATCAGCCGGCGGATAATAGCCGAATTGGACGAACGCGCCGGCCGCTAGGACTCAGCGTCAACTTCAGGCTGTCTGCCACACCCACCTGTGGCGGACGGCCTTTTTTCTTCCGGATCCGGTCAACCGATCCTCTCCCCATGGGAAGGCAGGTTGCCCTGGTTTCGATATGTTCCGGGCGAGCAGCCGAACTTCCGTCTGAAAAGTGCGCAGAAGGCGGAGACACTGGGGAACCCGCACTCGGCACAGAGCTCTTTCAGGGGCATGTCTGTGGTTATCAATTTGTAGCGGGCGGCATGCATGCGGGCATTGATGATGTAGGCGTATGGGGTGTAGCCGGTTTCCCGTTTGAAGACCCGGATGAAATGATATTCGCTCATGAAGGCACGGTCGGCCAGGTCGCCCACGCTCAACGGCTCATGCAGATGGGCCGCTATGTAAGCCAGGATGTCTTCCACGGGAAGGTTCTCCCGTCGGCCCGGCAGGGGACCGGCCTCGGCATGAAGGGCGCATTCGGTCAGCACATCCGTCACGTAGCGGGCCATCAGCGGTTCGGAGACGGCCCTCCCCGAGCCCAGGGCGGTCAGTATCCTCTTCATCATGGTCAGGGCGTAACCTGCGTTCTGCAAGGCGAAGACGGTTCCCAACCGGCTATGGATGAACCGGAAATAGGGCCCGGCGGTGGGCCCGTCGAAATGCATCCAGAGGACGCGGCTCTTTTCCAGAGCGCGATAGCGGTGGTAGGCGTAGCAGTTCAGCAGGACGAAATCGTCTGTTCCAGCCCGGCGCCGTTCCGAGTCCGTGATGACGTCGAAGGCACCCTCGTCCATGTGCATGAGCAGGTATGAATCAAAGGAGCTCCGGGCCAGTTCGTAGCCCGGTTCATACAGGAAGCGACCCACCCGCAGGGGGTAGAGGAAGGTCTCCAGGGCGGTGCGGCTGGGTGTGTAGATGAAGAAGTCGGATTCATCACGCCTGATGCCATGCTCCGCAGGTTTCACGGTGCCTCCTCCGAACATCCTCGCAAGGGACATAATACGAGCAATTTTGCGATAGTCTTCAACAACTTTATTGCAGATTCACTTATTTTTACTGCATAGACTGAAGACAATTATATGCAGTTTGTTTGGTGAGAGATTCGCTAAGGGGCTGATGACCATGGGTGTCACGGTGAGAACCGACACGGTGACCATACCGACGTATGGCATCGGTAAGCCGGACAGGAATCCGCAGTTCATCGAAAACAGGGTCTACCAGGGCAGTTCTGGGCGGGTCTACCCGTATCCCGTGGTGGAGACGCTGTCGGACGACTGCGAAGACAGGGATTATCAGGCTGTCATCCTGGAAAACGAATATCTGGAGGTGACCGTTCTTCCTGAGCTGGGAGGGCGCATCCAATATGCCCGGGACAAGACCAACGGCTACGACTTCGTCTATCGCAACCGTGTGATCAAACCGGCCCTGGTGGGTTTGACCGGCCCATGGATCTCCGGGGGCATCGAGTTCAACTGGCCGCAGCATCACCGGCCGACCACCTTCCTGCCCGTGGATTTCAGCCTGCGGGACCTGCCTGATGGGGGCAAAGCGGTGCTCTGTCACGACACCGACCTCATATACGGCACCCAGGCCACCGCCGCCATCGCCCTGCATCCCGGTGTCAGCCTCATAGAAATCTCAGCCCGCCTCTACAACGGCACGCCCCTGCCCCAGTCCTTCCTCTGGTGGGCAAATCCGGCCGTCGCGGTCAATGAACATACCAAGACCGTAATGCCCCCAGACGTGACTGCGGTCATGGACCATGGCAAGAGGGATGTCTCACGTTATCCGATTGCGACTGGAGTCTATTACAAGCACGATTACTCACAGGGAGTGGACATCGGCCGTTACAAGAACATTCCCGTCCCCACTTCCTACATGGCAGCCCATTCGGACTACGACTTCGTCGGCGGGTATGACTTCTCCCGGCAGGCGGGCATCCTGCATGTCGCCGATCACCACATCGCTCCCGGCAAGAAGCAATGGACCTGGGGGTCGGGGGACTTCGGGCGTGCATGGGACCGGAATCTGACCGATGCCGACGGTCCTTACGTGGAGCTGATGACGGGGGTCTTCACGGACAACCAGCCAGACTTCACCTGGCTCAAACCTTATGAGGGCAAGACCTTCACCCAGTATTTCATGCCTTACAAGCAGGTGGGGCTGGTCAAGAACGCGAGTGCGGATGCTGCGGTCAACCTGGAAGTGGGGCCGGCGGACGCTCGTGGCGCAGCAGGTGAAAGCGAGGGAATTGAGGCTGAGGGGCTGGGGGATGGCCGTGGCCGCATCAGCGTGTACACGACGCGGGTCTTCCCGGATGCCCTTGTGCAGGTGGCCGCAAAGGATGGGTCCATACTCTTCGGGTTCAGGGGGACCGTGGGACCGAACACGGCCATTGTGGCCGAATTCGACACAGGAGGCAGGCAGGCGACAGACCTGACCGCTCGGGTGGAGGATGCCGGCGGGCGCCTTCTGGTGTCCTACCGGCCCAAACCGGCTTCCGAAGGGAAGATCCCGGAGCCCGCCCAAGCCGCGGATCGGCCGGAACGTATCGCCACCAATGAGGAGCTCCTCCTGACCGGTCTGCATCTGGAGCAATACCGGCACGCCACCTATCGCCCCGACCCCTACTATTTGGAGGGGCTTAAGAGGGATCCCGGCGATGCCCGCATCAACAACGCCTACGGGTTGCTTTTGCTCAGGCGTGGTGATTTTGCCGGGGCGGAGCGCCGGTTCCGCAAGGCGATTGAACGGCTGACCTGGCGCAACAACCAGCCCTACGATTCCGAGGCCCACTACAACCTGGGCCTGGCCCTGACCTACCAGGGTCGGGTCGACCAGGCCTATGACGCCTTCTTCAAGGCCACCTGGGATGATGCGCAGAAGGAAAGGGCCTTTTTCCGCCTGGCTTGCATCGCCTCACGACGTGGGGATATGGAACAGGCGCTCGACTTCGTCCAGCAGGCACTGACCCGCAACACGGACAACATCAAGGCGCGCTCGCTCAAGGCCTACCTGCTGCGGAAGGTGGGCCGTAAGGACCAGGCCATTCAGGCCGCACGGGAAAACCTCTCGTTGGACCCATTCGACTTTGTCTCCGGGTATGAGCAGGTGCTGTCCGGTGCGAATCCATCGAACTTTGTAACCCGGACACGCGGGTTCTACCAAAATCTGCTGCAGGCCGCCCGTGACTACGCCGACTTCGGCGCCTACCATGAAGCTTGCGCGCTGCTGGCCCAGGCCGATCAGGACCAGCCCATGATCCGCTTCTACCAGGGTTACTACCTCCACCTGCTGGGTGAGGCCGATCTGTCCGTCCAGGCCTTCCATGCCGCCGAGGAGGCACCTTCGGACTACTGTTTTCCCAACCGGTTGGACGACATCGCCCCCCTCCGGACAGCAATGAAAGTGGTGGGCGGTCCCAAGGCCCCCTATTATCTGGGATGCCTCTATTACGACAAATCCCTGTACGACAGGGCCATCGGTCTATGGGAGAGGTCTCGCAGCCTGGATCCGGGATTTCCGACCGTCCACAGGAACCTGGCCATTGCCTATGGCAACAAGCGCCATGACCCGCAGGCCGCAGCGAGGGAGATGGACATCGCCTACAGGCTGGACCCTGATGATGCCCGTGTCTTCCTGGAACGCGATCAGCTTCACCGGCTCCTGGGCTGGGATTTCTCCCGTCGTCTGGCTGAATTCGAACGGCATGCGGAGGTTGTGTCACGACGAGACGACCTCTTCATCGAGTACCTGTCCATCCTCAACCAGACCGGTCGATACGAAAAGGCCTACCGGCTGATGGGCCGACGGCACTTCCACCCCTGGGAGGGCGGCGAGGGCAAAATCACCAGCCAATACCGTATCTCCCTGACCCTCCTCGCCAAGGATGCCATGGCCCTTGGTGATTGGGACAGAGCCGGGGACCTGCTGGAACGGGCCATGGTCTATCCGGAGAATCTCGGAGAAGGCAAGCTGGAGGGCCAAAAGGACAACGATCTGCATTATTACCTGGGCTTGGTCAGGCAGGGTGCAGGCGACGAAGAGGGCGCACGGACGGAATTTCGCAAGGCTTGTCTTGGGGCCGATCAGGTGGGGGAGCGAATTTACTACAATGACCAGCCCGCCGAGGTGGTCCTATTCCAGGGTCTGGCCCACCAGGCGCTGGGGGAGCAGGCTCGCGCCAATGCCTGCTTCTACCGGATGCTGGATTACGGGGAGCAGCATCTGGACGACCAGGTGGATAAGGACTACTTCGCAGTCTCCCTGCCCGACTTTCTGACCTTCGATGCCGACTGCACGCTCATGAACCGGGTCCACTGCCTCTACCTGATCGCCCTGGCCCACATCGGGATGGGTCAGAGGGAACAGGCAGGGGCGGATCTGCGTCGGGTGTTGGAACTGGATCCCGGTCACATCCAGGCCGGATTGTTCGCCGACGATTTGGACAACCGAGGAATCATCCTGAGGAGGGTGGCATGAAAGAGGTCGCATTGACGGGATCGTGGAGGGTCGAGGCCCCGGCCGATCTGGAAGGGACCATCCTGTTGCCGGGCACACTCGACACCAACGACCTGGGCCATGAGGACACCGGCCCGTCTGTTGGTGACGGGGGCGGGAAGTCCGGTCCTATCGCCTGGCGGCTGACCAGACGACACACCTTCGAGGGAACTGTGACCCTGTCCAGGCCGATCCGATTGCCACCCCGACCGGACCGTCGTGTCTTCTTCGAGGTGGAACGTGCCCGGCGGCTGACTGTGCGGGTAAATGAGCAGACGGCCGGGTCTTACCATCCCCAGACCTTGAATACGCCTCACATCTTCGAGTTGACGGACCTGCTCACCGGCGACGACCTGCTTGAGGTGGACTCCGACAATTCTTACCAGGGCATGCCCCACGACGCCATCGTCGATTCCTCGACCGCCACAGATCACACCCAGACCAACTGGAACGGCCTCCTGGGAGCCATACGACTGCGCGTGGAGGAGGACACCTTCCTGGACAGGGTGCTGGTCTACCCACACGGCGACACCCTGGCCGTCTGTGTGCAGATCGACTCCCTCCATGGGTTCCATGGGCGGTTGCGGCTCTCTTCGGATGCCTTGACCGAACCGCTGGAAGAAACCATCGACTTGGAGCCGGGACGGCGGACCTTGACCTGGTCGAACCTGGCTCTGCAAGACCGTGCAGGGCGCTGGGACGAATACCAGGGCCGCTTGCACGTCCTTTCTGTGGAGCTGCTTGCCGAAAAGGGCCCCCAGGTGCTTTCACGGAGCCGTGTGAATTATGGCATCCGCGATTTCGGAACCGACGGTGACGGTCGGCTGGTCCTGAACGGCCGGGCTTTCTTCCTGCGGGGAGAAGCCAATTGCGCCGAGTTCCCTCAGACGGGCTTTCCTCCCATGGACGTGGGCGCGTGGATACGGATATTGGACGCATACCGTGCCTACGGGGTGAATACGGTCCGTTTCCACTCACACTGCCCACCCGAGGCGGCCTTCATCGCAGCGGACAGGCTGGGGATGATGATGCAGCCCGAACTTTCACACTGGGACTGCCATCACGCCTTCCAAGATGATGCAGGATACGGCTATTACCGCACCGAGTTGGAGCAGACCCTGCTCTTCCTGGCCAACCATCCCTCATTCGTCATGCTCACCCTGGGCAATGAGCTGTCTGCGGACCGGACGGGCCACGAGCGCATGGCCAGTCTGATCGAAGATGCCCATCGAATCGACGGCACCAGGCTCTATGCCGACTCTTCCAATCCCCACTATGGCAAACTGGGCAGCGATGAGTGCAATGACGTCTATACCGCTGAGGCATACAAGGAGCATGACCTGCGTTGCTGCTACGCCAACATGCGCGGTTCAACCAACACGGTCCACCCGGGCACCGCGCATTCCTTCGAGGAGTCCATGAGGGCCTTCCGCCGCAGCCGCAAGGTACCGGTCTACGGCTTTGAAGTCGGCCAGTACGAGGTTCTTCCCGACTTCCGTGAAATCGAGGAGTTCACCGGGGTCACCCGCCCCGACAATTATCTGATGATCCGCGATCGCGTCCGTGATTCGAGACTGGACCAGGACACCTGGCTCGCCTGGATTGCCGCCACCGGTGAGCTGTCGTTGATCTGCTATCGGGAGGAGGTTGAATCCGTCCTGCGGACTCCGGCCATGTCCGGGCTCTCCCTCCTGGGCTTGCAGGACTTCCCAGGGCAGGGAACCGCCCTGGTCGGCATGATGGATGCCCACCTCCTGCCCAAGCGCTTCCCATTCGCAAGGCCGGAACGTTTCCGGGCCTTTTTTACGGATCGACTGCCGCTTGCCATCATGGACCGGTACGCATATACCAGCCAGGAGAAGCTTTCCGGCCGCGTCCGCGTGGCAAATTACGGCCGCATCCCATTGCGGGGCGATCTGCATCTGCGCCTGTCGGGCGCGGGAATACAACTGGAGCGGGTCATGGCGGATGTCACCTGTCCTGTGGGCGAACTGACCGATCTGGGCCGCTTTGATCTGCCGCTGGACCAGGTTCAGGGCAACCAGCGCTGCCTCCTGAGTCTTGAGATAGACGGGGTGACCAACGAATATCCCATTTGGGTATACACGGAGCGCAATCAAAGCACATCCCACGACTTCTATGAGGCCAGGCACTTCGATGAGGAGGCCCGTCGGGTTCTGGACCATGGCGGCACGGTCTATCTGAGTCCGGACTCCACTTCCCAGGCCCTGCCTCGATCCGTGCAGGCCCACTTCTCCACGGACTTCTGGTCTGTGGGAACCTTCAAGGACCAGAGCGGGACCATGGGACAGTTCATCCAGGCCAATCACCCCCTTTTCGCCGACTTCCCGACCGAGGAGCACACCGACTGGCAGTGGTGGCCCATGGCCTCGCAGCGGGCCATCATCCTGCCTGAACGCTATCAATCAATCATCACGGAAATGGACAGTTATGCCTACCTGCGTCCAATGACCCAGTTATTGGAATGCCGCTGCGGGAATGGTCGGCTCCTCCTGTCTTCGCTTGGTCTGCAGAACCTGACCCGTTATCCGGAGGCTCGCGCTCTCCGGCAATCCATTTACGACTATCTGGGTTCCGGGCGATTCCAACCTCGGCAGTACATCGACCCTGGGGTCATCGCGGGCCTGGTTGCCTGAACCGGGCTCGAACCCTCACTGCCCCCCCCCTCGCTTTCCGGAGCGAGGGGGTCTTCTGTTTCCCGGATGCGTGATCTGCAGGCGTGTCCAGGACCGGAAGCGGCGGATATGATATTAGATTGGGTCAACAACCAGTGAGGGAGACATACGTGACAGGTACTGCGGCATCCGAAGTCGAAGCAGGTGGTGGTCGGCCCGACCCGCCGCGGCATGTGGTGTCCACGCTCCTGCATTCCCTGCGTGAGTACAGGCTGCCCAGCATCCTGGCACCCGTGTTCGTGCTGGGCGAGAGCGTGCTGGAGATCGTCATCCCCACGATCATGGCCAGCCTGATCGACCGGGGAGTCTCCGGCCGGTCCATGCCTGACATCATCCGGTTCGGTCTGATCCTCCTGGTCTCTTCCTTCCTCTCGCTGGGATGCGGGTTCCTTTCCGGGAAATACGCCGCCATTGCCTCGTCTGGCTTCGCCAGGAACGTCCGCCACGACCTCTTCGAAAAGGTCCAGTCCTTCAGCTTCACAAACATAGACCGCTTCTCCACGGGATCCATCATCACCCGCCTGACGACCGATGTCACGAACCTGCAGAACGCCTACCAGATGATCATCAGGGTGGGGGTGCGCGCCCCCATCATGGTCATCGTGGCCTGGATCTTCTGCTTCAGGATCAGCAGGTCCATCTCCTTGATATTCCTGGCGGCGATCCCCATTCTGGGCTTCGGCCTGATAGGTCTGGGCGTCTGGGTCCAGCCCGTCTTCGACAAGGTCTTCCACACATACGACCGCCTGAACAATGTGGTTGACGAGAACCTCCAGGGCATCCGCGTGGTCAAGTCGTACAACCGCGAGGCCCACGAGGAGGAGAAGTTCGACGGCATCTCCGGCAGCATCTACCGATACTTCTGCAAGGCGGAGAAGGTCGCCAGCCTGAACACCCCCATCCTGGACTTCTGCATCTTCGCCGCCCTGCTCGCCATCTCCTGGATGGGGGCCAGGCAGATCGTGGCCTCGGGCAACAATCCTGCCAACGGGCTGACCACCGGCGACCTGACGGCCCTGTTCACGTATGCCCTCCAAATCATGATGGCCATGAACATGGTCTCGATGATGGTGGTCATGGTCATCATCTCCCAGACGTCGGCAGGCCGCATCTGCCAGATTCTGGATGAGGTGAGCACCGTCCAGGACCCACGGCAGCCGGTCATGTCCGTCACCGACGGGTCCATCCGCTTCAAGGATGTGTCTTTCCGCTATCATCAGGGCTCGGAAAAGGCCGTCCTCGACCACGTCAATCTGGATATCCCCTCAGGGTGGACCGTCGGCATAGTCGGCGGGACGGGGTCGTCCAAGTCCAGTCTGGTCCAGTTGATCCCCCGTCTCTACGACGTCACCGGGGGAAGCCTTCAGGTGGGAGGGCACGATGTACGCGAATACGACCTGCAGGCCCTGCGTGACCAGGTGGCCATGGTCCTGCAGAAGAACGTCCTCTTCAGCGGCACCATCGCCGACAACCTGCGTTGGGGCAACCCGGAAGCCAGCGACGAGGAGCTCGTCAGGGTCTGCGCGCTGGCCCAGGCCGACGGCTTCATCAGGGAGTTCCCCGACGGATACCAGACCCGAATAGAAGAGGGTGGCACCAATGTTTCTGGCGGTCAGCGGCAGAGGCTGTGCATAGCCCGCGCCCTCCTGAAGAAACCCAGGATCCTGATCCTCGACGACTCCACCAGTGCCGTCGACACGAAGACGGACAGCTTGATCCGTCAGGCCTTCCGTGACGAGATACCGGACACGACCAAGATCGTCATCGCCCAAAGGGTGGCCTCCGTACAGGACTCCGACCTGATCGTGGTCATGGACGAGGGCAGGATCCTGGACCAGGGGACCCATGAGGAGCTCTTGGAATCCTGCGAGGAGTACAGGTCCATCTATGAGTCGCAGACCAGGAGCCACAGCGGGAAGGGAGACCAGCTTGACTGAGTCGGCAGGGCGGAAGAATGAACAGGTCGGGCGCCCCCGACCCGAGGACCGGCCCGGCCCGGACAAGGCGGCCCCGGGCACGGCCAGGCGAATCTTCGGCTACCTCCTGGCCTACAAGTGGCAGCTTGTGGTCATCGTCGTCTGCATCCTGGTCAGTGCCGGGTCCCAGGCGGCATCCTCCTTCTTCCTCCAGCCCCTGATCGATCACTACATACTGCCCCTGGTCGGTGCCGCCGACCCCGACTGGGGACCTCTGGTCAGGACCCTGGTCATGATGGGGTGCCTCTACCTGGTCGGAACCGCCTGCTCGGGAATCTGGGTCTGGGTGATAGTGAATGTGGAACAGGGGGTCATGAAGTCCATCCGCGACGATATGTTCGCCCACCAGCAGCTCCTGCCCATACGCTTCTTCGACACCCATGAGCACGGCGACACGATGAGCCGGTACACGAATGACACGGACACCCTCCGTCAGGCGATATCCCAGTCCTTCCCGCAGATGTTCTCCTCTGTGATATCGGCCCTGGCCGCCCTGATCTCCATGCTCTGGCTCTCAATCCCCTTCACCTTGTTCACCCTGGCGTTCACGGTGGTCCTCATCGTGGTCGTCAGATTCCTGGTGACCCGGAGCGGGCGCTTCTTCGTCCGCCAGCAGCGGTCGCTGGGCGAGGTCAACGCCTTTGTGGAGGAGGCAGTCAACGGCCAGAAGGTCATCAAGGTCTTCAATCATGAGGATGCCACCCAGGCCGACTTCGACTCCCGCAACGAGTCCCTCTTCCATGCCTCCGCCCAGGCCAACACCTATGGGAATGTGACCATGCCGGTGGTGGGGAACATGGGCTACCTCCTGTATGTCCTCATGGCCATCGTCGGCGGGTTCGCCGGCCTTGCGGGATGGGGGAATGTGGGCCTGGGCGGCTCCGGTGTCCTGACCCTGGGGACCCTGGTCTCCCTCTTGACCCTTTCGCGTTCCTTCATCAACCCGATCGGCCAGGTCTCGATGCAGTTCAACATGGTCATGATGGCCTTGGCCGGTGCTTCCAGGATCTTCGCCCTCATGGACGAGCCCGTGGAGGGAGACGGCGGGACGGTCACCCTGGTCAGCGTCGAGCTGGGCGGGGACGGCCGCACCATGACCCCGGTGGACCATGAGACGGGGCACTGGGCCTGGAAGCGGGAGGTGGGGGACGATGGAACCCGTTCCCTGCAGGCAGCCCGCAGGTTGAAGGGGGCCGCCCGTGATGTTGCCCTCAAGGCCAAGGAGGAGGCTGTGACCTCCCCTGACGGCCACTACACCCTGCTGAGGGGGGATGTCCGCTTCACCGATGTGACCTTCGGCTACGACCCGGCAGAGCCGGTCCTCCATGACATCACCTGGTTCGCCAAGCCCGGCCAGAAGGTGGCCCTGGTGGGGGCCACCGGTGCAGGCAAGACGACGATAACAAATCTGATCAACCGCTTCTACGAGATTCAGGAGGGTCAGATTCTCTATGACGGAATCGATGTGAAGAACATCCGCAAACCCGACCTGCGCAGGTCCTTGGGGATCGTCCTGCAGGACGTGAATCTCTTCACAGGCACGGTACTGGACAACATCCGCTACGGAAAACTGGATGCCACCGACGAAGAGTGCATCCAGGCGGCGAAGATGACCAACGCCGATGCCTTCATCCGCATGCTGCCCGAGGGATACCAGACGGTTCTGGAGGGGGATGGAAGCGGCCTGTCCCAGGGTCAGCGTCAGTTGATATCCATAGCCCGGGCGGCCGTGGCGGACCCGCCGGCGATGATTCTCGACGAGGCCACGAGTTCCATCGACACCAGGACCGAGGAGGTCGTACAGGCCGGTATGGATGCCCTGATGCGGGGGAGGACCGTCTTCGTCATCGCCCATAGGCTTTCGACGGTGCGTAATTCCGATGTGATCATGGTCTTGGACCACGGTCGGATCATCGAGCGAGGCGACCACGACGAACTGATCGCCCAGCGGGGCGAATACTACCAGCTCTATACGGGGGCCCTTGAACTCGAATGAGCAGACATGTGCCCGGCCTGTTCGTATCGCATCTGATACGAACAGGCCGGGCACATGTCATCTCCAGGCGTGGATGGACTCTTGTTCCAGTCCATCCTGCGTCTTTTCGCTACCATCAGCGATATAAATCCCGCCAGCAGGAGCACAAAGCCTGCGGATACCGGCAGATTGATAGAGCCGCCGGTGGCTGACAAAGCCGTGGCTTGCGGGTCATGGCTGGATCCCTTGTCGATGTTGGCGTTGCCGGAATGACCGGTGGTCGGGCCAGGAACGGTGGTTGGGCCTGGAACGGTGGTTGGGCCTGGAACGGTGGTTGGGCCTGGAACGGTGGTCGGGCCTGGAACGGTGGTCGGGCCAGGAACTGTTTTCATCGGCAGGACGGTGAGGGTGGCGGTGGTGGTCCGCGCGTCGGTGGCGGTGATGGTCACCGGGTAGGTGCCGGGGGTGTTCAGGTCCGCCTGGTCGAGGTGGACGGTGACGGGCA
>NZ_JBANDZ010000001.1:472291-498264 GCF_037963085.1 Bifidobacterium favimelis
GGGGGTTGTTGTCCCGGTCGGTGGCGCGGGCGTGGAAGTCGTCCGCGGTGGGTGCGGGGTCGCCCACGTGCATCGTGTAGTCCGATGCGCTGATGGAGCGTTGGTCGGGCAGGACGGTGAGGGTGGCGGTGGTGGTCTGCGTGTCGGTGGCGGTGATGGTCACCGGGTAGGTGCCGGGGGTGTTCAGGTCCGCCTGGTCGAGGTGGACGGTGACGGGCAGGGGGTTGTTGTCCCGGTCGGTGGCGCGGGCGTGGAAGTCGTCCGCGGTGGGTGCGGGGTCGCCCACGTGCATCGTGTAGTCCGATGCGCTGATGGAGCGTTGGTCGGGCAGGACGGTGAGGGTGGCGGTGGTGGTCTGCGTGTCGGTGGCGGTGATGGTCACCGGGTAGGTGCCGGGGGTGTTCAGGTCCGCCTGGTCGAGGTGGACGGTGACGGGCAGGGGGTTGTTGTCCCGGTCGGTGGCGCGGGCGTGGAAGTCGTCCGCGGTGGGTGCGGGGTCGCCCACGTGCATCGTGTAGTCCGATGCGCTGATGCCCGTGTAATCCTGGCGATACGTCAGTGTGATCTCGGTTGGCTGATTATCCTGTCCGAATGTTCCAGTGGCCATGTCCGGGTCCGAAGAAACATACAAATAGGTCTTGCCGTCATTCTTGAAATCGGTCCTGTCCACGTCGAAGGTCTCTCCGACATTGCCAGCCAGAATCGCATCCTTACGTATGGTGTTGCCTTCCACGTCTTTGTAGTGCACGTGGACATCGGAATAGACCGTCACCTTGTACTTTGCCTTGCTCTGGTTACCGTCACTGTCAGTGACATTGAACCCGATCTCAGTGGTCCCATTCTCGTGTCTGTCCCACTTGCCGTTCAGCTTTCGCAAATCGTCCACGTCGACGGTGACTTTGCCGGTGAGGTTCCCGTCCTCGACATCGGATGCGGTCACCCCCTGCAGGAGCCATTGAGACATGTCGGAGATTGGCGTGCCTTGTTTCAGGGTCCTGTCGGCTCCTGCTGAGATGCGCGGGATGAAGCCTACATTGCCGAGAACCTGGAAGACCCCGTCCAGATACTGTACTTGGGAACCGATGAGGTTGGAGGAATAATCGAAGGAGATCGTATAGCGTGACTGAACGTCGGGCGTCGTGGGGACGACCCCTAGGATGTACCATCCCATGACGAACCCGTCCGGAATGTTGACCCGGACCTTTTGCGGTGTGATCTGCTGTGCGCTCCATCCCAGTTCGGAGAGGGGAACATATCGGGTATAGCTGATGGGCCATCCACCCTTGTTGGAAATGAGGATGTTATCGGCCGCCAAGGCTGCATTGGTACCGGAGACGGAGATGGTGATCGTCCGCAGATTCTCCAGTGACGTGTTCGAGTAGAAACCCGGATCCATCACGACGTTGAAATCCATGCTTTGACGGTCAGGCAGGTATGCATAGCTTCCATTGATGGGACCTATGTAATTGTCTTCGATTCCCTCCGAGGTTGCATATGATCCCCGGCCCGGCACGAAGCGGAAACCGTTGTATGTGCCGCCGCCGCCCCCGGCCGGTTTCTGAAGCTTGAATCGTGTTCCGCCGGCAATGGTCAATGGTTGGTCGTTCAATGACGCGGATATGGTAGAACTCAGGCCGTCCGTATGGGCGGGATGCAGGTTCAGGATGAAATTGATCAGGGCATGATCACCGGAGGCGATATCGACGTTGAAGGTGAATGCGGCGGTTCCTTCCGATGGATCGTATGACCAAATGCCATAGGTGCTGCCGCCGTTCTCTTGCACATGGTTCCAATCGATGGCTTGGGGGGTGGAGAAGATGATTTTGAGCTGTGAATTCCTGGATATGGACGCGCTTTCGCCAATCGAGACATTGATGGGGATGGGAAGGTCCCAGAGGTTGCTGTCCTGTGCGAAATTGGTTTCCACTTTCACTCCGGCGGCATCGGACTGAAAAACAGCAGGTCCGAATGAGGCTTGTTCGGTGGCAGGATGCGTGATGGGATTTGCGGTGTTGGATGCCTGCTGTCCAGTCGCCACTTCACTTTGAGCGATGGAAGCCGGCTGCGTTGCAGGCGTCGAGGCATAACACAGGGACGGCAGGGCCATCATGGATGTCACCGCAAATGCAATTACAGCTCTCATGGTTTTCTGCACGTTCCCCACCCCTGTTCTAAATGCGCTGAAGATTCAACATCCGTTCTCGCATGGTTCGTGTCAGTCGCTGCGATCCACCACATCTGGCGTGGCGTATCGAGAAAAGAATATCAGTTGTGGTTAACCGAACAAATCGTCCTTGCAATTTATCGCCAGCAGCAAATGACAGCGCATTGCCCTCATACGTTGAAAGGCTCCGATCAGTTGATGGCGGACACTGGTCTGCGTAACCGAAGGGGCATCCGACCTCGTCCGGAAGATGATGTCCTTCTCCATTACGGACCCGGTTTCTGTGTGCGCATATCGTTGAGAGGCATGGTTCGCCTAGAATCAGCCTCCTACTTGTCGTTTCGGGGCAGGAGAAACGAATGTCGCATGATGATGCGCTGCGCCCTATAGGAGGCTACCTGGATTACGGTTTGCAAATAGGGCGCAGCGGAAATCGAGCAATTGACGGGATTGCCTTAGAGCAGGCCCTGGGCCACCATGGCCTGCCCCACCTTCATGAAGCCGGCGATGTTGGCGCCCGCCATCAGGTCTCCGGGCCTGTCATATTCCTGGGAGGCCAGGTAGGACTTGTTGAAGATGCCCACCATGATCTCCTTGAGCCGCTGGTCCACCTGGTCGAAGGTCCATTCCAGCCGTTGGGAGTTCTGGCTCATCTCCAGGCCGGAGACCGCCACCCCTCCGGCGTTGGCCGCCTTGGCCGGTCCATACAGGACGCCCGCCGACTCGTAGATCTCGATCGCTTCGGGGGTGGAGGGCATGTTGGCGCCTTCGCAGACTACGGTGCAGCCTTGGTCCACCAGCGTCCTGGCCGATTTCGCGTCGATTTCGTTCTGGGTGGCGCAGGGGAGGGCTATGTCGCAGGGCACCGTCCACACGCCGGAACAATCCGGCCTGTATACCGCCCCGGGCACGCGGTCGGCATACTCCCGGATCCTCCCCCTGTGATTGAGCTTTATGTCCTTGACCACGTCGAGCTTGATTCCCTCCGCATCGTATACGTAGCCGTCTGAATCGGAGGCGGTGACAACCTTGGCGCCCAGTTGACCTGCCTTTTCTATGGCGAAGATCGCTACGTTTCCGGATCCGGACACCGCCACCGTCTTACCTTCGAAGGAGTCCCCCCGGAGGGTCTTCAGAGCTTCGGCCGTGTAGTAGCACAGACCGTACCCCGTGGCCTCCGTCCGAGCCAGCGAACCCCCGAAGGTCATGTCCTTGCCGGTCAGGACCCCGCTGAACTCATCGCGCAGTCGTTTGTACTGTCCGAAGAGGTAACCGATTTCGCGGGCGCCCACGTTGATGTCGCCGGCAGGCACATCGGTGAACTGCCCGATGTGCCTCTGCAGCTCGGTCATGAAGGACTGGCAGAAGCGCATGACCTCCGCATCGGTCCTCCCCTTGGGGTCGAAGTCGGATCCCCCCTTGGCCCCGCCCATCGGCAGTCCGGTCAGGGAGTTCTTGAGAATCTGCTCGAAGCCCAGGAATTTGACCACTGATTCGGTCACGGTCGGGTGGAAGCGCAGCCCGCCCTTGTAGGGGCCTATGGCCGAATTGAACTGGACGCGATAGCCCCGGTTGACGTGGACGTGACCCTGGTCGTCGCTCCAGGCGACCCTGAACTTGACGGACCGTTCCGGTTCCACCAGTCGCTCCAACACCCCGGCCTCCTCGAATTCCGGGTGCCTGTCCACCACGGGAGGCAGGCTGTCGAAGACCTCCCGGACCGCCTGGAGGAATTCAGGTTGGTCTGGGTCGCGCTGCACGACCTGTTCATAGACCCTGTCGATATAATCCCTGCCTGTCATAGAGGCTCCTTGTCTTGTGAGTTTCAAAATCCGTCCCATTCTATGGGCTGGGAATGTTACCGAACAAGGAGGGGTATGAAATCAGGGATTAACACAGATGTGTCAAAACTTGAGTCAGGACGGCTCAAGTTTTTCACCGTGGGGATAATCCTGGTATGGACCACCGTGAAAGGGGAATTGTAGATAGTGACAGGCGACGAAGAAGCCGGGGGGCTTCGGATGCCGTGGAAGTCGGGCGTCTCCATGGCGGTCGCCGGGGTACTTAACGGTGAACGATAAAAGGAGTATTGGTTATGGCTATGTTTCCGGCTCTTATGAACAACTCGATCTTCGGTGATTTCTTCGACGATCCATTCTTCAACAACTGGAACGATTCGCGTCGTCAGGTCGGCGGCGGGCAGCAGATGACCTCCCCCCTGATGAACACGGACGTGCGTGACAGGGGCGATGACTATGAGCTGTCGATCGACATGCCCGGTTTCGGCAAGGACGACATCTCGCTGAGGTTGGAGGACGGATATCTGGTCGTCTCCGCACAGAAGAACAGCGACGAAGGGACCAAGGACGACCAGGGCAAGTGGATACGCCGTGAGCGTTACACGGGCTCCTGCTCCCGCAGCTTCTATGTGGGCGACGGTGTCAAGGAAGAGGATGTCCATGCCAAGTACGAGAACGGCACCCTGAGGGTGGTCGTTCCCAAGGCCAGCGTGAAGCCTGTCGAGAACAAGGCGAAGATCGCCATCGAAGGCTGATTGCGTGAAGAACCTTCCGCCGCGCGTTGAGCGGTAGGCGGACAGGCGGGTTCGTCCGCTTCAGGCAGGCGGGCAGGACCAGGGGGCTGCCCCGGTTGCACGAAGGATGTGCATCCGGAGCAGCCTCCTTTTGTGCAACACGCGCACACCTTTGTCGCCACTCGTGCTATACTAGCAAGTTGGCGTGTCTCCTGGCACGTCGAGTAATCGGCCGAGGATCGGACAGAGGTTTATGGCAAAAGATGGTGTGATTGAAGTGGAAGGGCGCGTCGTGGAGGCTCTGCCCAACGCGATGTTCCGCGTCGAGCTTGAGAACAAGCACACCGTCCTGGCCACAATCTCGGGCAAGATGCGCAAGAATTACATCCGCATCCTCCCGCAGGATCGCGTGGTGCTCGAAATGAGCCCTTACGATCTGAACCGCGGTCGCATTACGTACCGTTACAAGTAAGGTACATCAGCAAAGGAAAACCATGAAGGTCAGCCCAAGTGTGAAGAGAATCTGCGAGAACTGCCGCGTGATTCGTCGTCACGGCCGCGTCATGGTGATCTGCAGCAACCCCCGCCATAAGCAGCGGCAGGGCTGAGCGGATTTCCAGCGGCGACATCAAGGCGCTGAGTCACAGCCGACAGGCTGAACCCCGGGTGCGTAGGCCCGGGCCGGGAAACCGGACGACTCGGTGCACGACCTACGTAGTATACGAGAAGGAATCGCAATGGCACGTCTTGCCGGAGTCGACATCCCCAATGAGAAGCGCATCGAGATCGCACTGACATACATTTTCGGTGTCGGCCGTACCCGTGCGAACGAAACGCTTGCCGCGACCGGAATCAATCCGGATACCCGCGTCAAGGACCTCACGGATGAGCAGCTGATCACACTGCGTGATTACCTCGAAGGCAACTACAAGATCGAGGGTGACCTGCGTCGTGAGATAGACGCCGATATTCGCCGTAAGATCCAGATCAATTGCTATCAGGGCCAGCGCCACCGCAAGGGTCTGCCCGTGCGCGGCCAGCGCACCAAGACCAATGCGCGTACCCGCAAGGGGCCGAAGCGCACGGTCGCCGGAAAGAAGAAGGCGACCAAGTAAGGTCGGACTCCCGGCCACGGGGTGCAGCCCCCATCGCCAGGGAAGGCAATCAGTAATCCGTCACAAGGAAACGAGGATCAATGGCAGCAGCTAAGCAGGCCGCGCGTAAGCCTCGCCGCCGGGACCGCAAGTCGGTTCCCGTCGGGCAGGCACATATAAAGTCCACATTCAACAACACGATCATCTCCATCACGGACCCCTCCGGCGCGGTTGTCGCCTGGGCCTCCGGCGGGGATGTAGGTTTCAAGGGCTCCCGCAAGTCGACCCCTTACGCAGCCGGCATGGCTGCCGAGTCCGCGGCCCGCAAGGCCATGGAACATGGGGTCAAGAAGGTTGACGTTTTCGTCAAGGGGCCGGGATCGGGCCGTGAAACGGCCATCCGTTCCCTCCAGTCGGCCGGACTCGAAGTCGGCTCGATATCCGATGTGACCCCGCAAGCACACAACGGAGTCCGTCCCCCCAAGCGCCGTCGCGTCTGAGCACTAGGAAAACCACAGAATCCACCCGCGAAGACCGGCGAGTGCACCGTCGGTCAGAGCTGAAAGGATAGCAACAGTGCTTATTGCACAGCGTCCGACACTTACTGAAGAAGTCGTCAATGCCCAACGCTCACGTTTCACCATTGAGCCCCTTGAGCCCGGATTCGGTTATACGCTCGGCAATTCCCTGCGCCGCACGCTCCTGAGTTCGATTCCCGGGGCGGCCGTGACTTCGGTCCGCATCTCGGGTGCCCTGCATGAGTTCACCACGCTGCCTGGTGTGGAAGAGGATGTCACGGAGATCCTGCTCAATGTCAAGGGGATCGTGCTCACCAGCGAGTATGACGAACCCGTGGTCATGTACCTGCGCAAGAGCGGGAAGGGCGAGGCGACCGCCGGAGACATCACGCCGCCGGCCGGTGTCGCCATCGTCAACCCCGACCTGCACATCGCCACACTGGCTGAGGACGGGGAGCTCGAGATAGAGTTCACCGTCGAGCGTGGCCGCGGCTACGTGCAGGCCCAGCTGAACAAGCAGGACAACGATGAGATAGGCCGGATCCCGGTCGATTCCATCTACTCGCCCGTGCTCAAGGTCAGCTACAAGGTCGAGGCCACCCGTGTGGAGCAGAGGACGGACTTCGACAAGCTGATCTTGGACGTCGAGACCAAGCCGGCGATCTCCCCGCGCGACGCGGTGGCTTCGGCCGGATCCACACTGGTGGAGCTCTTCGGTCTCTGCAGGGAACTCAATGTCCAGGCGGAGGGCGTCGAGGTGGGGCCCGAACCGGTGGTCGAGGAGTCCGACCCCGAGATGGCAGTGCCGATCGAGGACCTCAACCTGACCCAGCGTTCATACAACTGCCTCAAGCGGGAGGGGATCCACACCATCGGTGAGCTGGTTTCGCACACCGAACAGGACCTCCTCGACATCCGCAACTTCGGCATGAAGTCGATCGACGAGGTCAAGGAGAAGCTCCAGGCCATGGGTCTGTCGCTCAAGGCCTCCCCTCTGGGCTTCGACACAAACAACCTCGAAGGCGGTACCTTCTACTCGCCTGACGACGAGTGACGCCTGCCGGCGCCAACCGGCGCCGGCGGTGGCGGTCACCGGGCGGTTCACGGTGTCCGCCGGAAAATGAACAGCCCCGGCAATCCAGATGTTCGGGCGAATGCCCACCTGGAACGGGGTCCATAAGGAGAAAATCCAATGCCACAACCCAAAAAGGGCCCGCGCCTGGCTTCCAGCCCGGCACATGAGCGCCTGATGCTGGCCAACATGGCCACCAGTCTCTTCGCAAACGGCCGCATCACGACCACCCTGCCCAAGGCCAAGCGCCTGCGCCCGCTGGCCGAGCGCCTGATCACCTTCGCCAAGCGGGGTGACCTCCACTCCCGCCGCCGGACCATGCGCGTGATCCGCGACAAGTCCGTCGTCCACAAGCTCTTCACCGAGATCGCCGAGCAGATGGCGGAGCGTGAGGGTGGGTACACCCGCATCACAAAGATCGCCCCCCGCAGGGGTGACAATGCCCCCCAGGCCGTGATCGAGCTGGTCACCGAGCCCCTGTCGGCCAAGCAGTCGGTAGTCAAGGAGGCTGAGTCCGCGACCAAGGTGGCCGCTAAGGACGAGGCGGCAGAGGTCAATGCTGCGGCCGATGCCGCAATCGCAGAGGGTGCCGCCGACCAGGCCGTGGAGCAGGCCGTCGAAGCCAACGAGACCGGCGAGAACGTCCAGACCGCGGACCAGGCCGCCATCGATCTGGAAAAGACCGCCGACCAGGCCGACCAGGCCGAAGCCTCCGCACAGGAGGAGGCCGACGTGGCCGAGGACGCCGAGAAGGCCGACGAGGACAAGTGATTCCAATGTCCCGCCTGTGAAGTCGTGAGGCCGGGATTGCAGGAGGGCCGGGGAGCGATCTCCGGCCCTCCTTGTATTCGTGCAGGCACGGGCAGGACTGGTGAATATGCAGGAGACACCGGGCGGATGGCGGATGGAGATGGATGTGGAAGAAAATGCAGACCCTGACCGGTATGCACCTGATGCGGGAGGGGAGGTCAGGCTCCGTCTGGACCTGGCCTACGACGGTGGGTCCTTCCATGGATGGGCCCGCCAACCCGGCCTGCGTACGGTCCAGGGGACCATCGAAGAGGCACTGGCCAAAGTCACGGGTTCGGGAAGACGGCAGGACCGGCAGGGCCTGGGGACCTTTTCGGCCCCCGCAGGCAAGGAGGGGGAAGTGCAGGAGGGGTGGAACCCCCGCCTGGTCGTCGCAGGCCGGACCGATACCGGAGTGCATGCCTCCCGTCAGGTCTGCCACCTGGACCTGCCCGCCGACCTTTTGGCCTCCTGCCAGGGGCACATGGAGGTGGACCCGGAGCAGGCCTTGGAGCGGCGCCTGCGCCATGTCCTGCCCGATGATGTCGTCATCAGGTCCGTCACCCGGGCCCCTGACGGTTTTGATGCCCGGTTTTCGGCCCTGGAACGTACCTACGTCTACCGGATCTGTGACAGGCCGGGGGCCATGGACCCACGTCTGCGTGGGTTCGTCCTCGAGGTGGATGGCCCCTTGGATGTGGAACTGATGGACTCCTGCGCCCAGGCGGCCGTCGGTCTGCACGACTTCGGTTCGTTCTCCACCCCCAATCCGGGGGGGACGACGATCCGCAAGGTGCTCAAGGTCGGCTGGAGGCGGGTGCCCCGGGTGGAAGGAGACCTGGAATCCGGCCTGGTCGAGTTCACAATCGTGGCCGATGCCTTCGCCCACAACATGGTACGTTCCCTGGTCAATGCCTGCCTGCGCGTGGGTGCCGGCAGGCAGACGGCGGACTGGTTCAGGGGCAAGGTCGAGACACCTGCCAGGGAGGGGGCCACCGGGCCGATCGCCGCCCGCGGACTGACCCTTGAGGGGGTGGCATACCCGCCCGACGGGGAGCTGGCCCTGAGGGCCCAGGCCATCCGTGCCCGCCGGACCCTGTGATCGATTTCCGGGACCCTGGCAGACAGCAGGCCTGCTTCCGCCACGCGGCCAGCCCGGTCCGCGAGTTGTGGCATAATGAGACAGTTGCTGTCCGGTCCATGCCGGTCAACAAACGAGGTTGAGTGTCCGAGCGGTCTAAGGAGCACGCCTCGAAAGCGTGTGAGGGCAACACCCTCCGCGAGTTCGAATCTCGCCTCAACCGCGAACATGGGCCCCGGGAGTCATTCCGGGGCCCTTTTTATGCCGGAACCTGACAGATGCCGACATCTCCTTTCCCCCTTGCCTGCCATCCGTCCGCATGGAAGCCCCCGATGCCGGCCCTGCCGATTCCGGCAAACAGGCCCTGCCAGTGGGTAGCCGGACGGCGTGTGTGATGCCCATCGGCAGGCGGATTCAGAGAATTTCCGCAGACCGGCTTTACTTCCACCGGCTTGAACTATCTAGACTTATGGAATCCTTACCGATGAAGGGAATGAGGGGTTTGTCATGCAATACACCGAACTGGGCGACACCGGCATCGCCATATCGAAGATCTGCGTGGGGTGCATGAGCTTCGGCAAGGCCGGGACCATGAACGACTGGGCGTTGGACGAAGATGACAGCGAGGCCGTGGTCAGGCATGCGCTGGACCTGGGGATCACCTTCTTCGACACGGCCAACGGCTACTCGCAAGGCACCAGCGAGGAGTATCTGGGAAGGGCGCTGGCCAGAACCACCCGGCGGGACAAGGTCGTCATCGCCTCAAAGGTCTATTTCAACGAGGGCCGGCTTTCCTCGAAGGCCATCCACAGGGAGATCGAGGGGACGCTCAAACGTCTCGGAACCGATTACCTGGACCTGTACATCATCCACCGGTTCGACTACGGGACGCCCGTCGAGGAGACCATGCAGGCCCTGGACGACCTGGTCAGGGCCGGCAAGGTCCGAGCGCTGGGCGCCTCGGCCATGTACGGGTATCAGTTCCACGACATGCAGATCGCGGCCCGCGACAACGGGTGGACGCGGTTCAGCGCCATGGAGAACCATTACAACCTGCTCTACCGCGAAGACGAGCGGGAGCTGATCCCCATCTGCCGGCAGATGGGGGTGACCCTCATGCCGTACAGTCCGCTCGCCGGCGGCCACCTGGCAAGGCCGACGTGGACGTCCGACACCCTGCGGGGCGAGACGGACAGGGTGTCACGAAGCAAGTACGACCATGCCGAGGAGAACGACCTTGTCATCGTGCGACGGGTGGAACAGGTCGCCAAGGACCACGGGGTGCCCATGTCCCAGGTGGCCATCGCCTGGCAGTGGGCGAAAGGCGTCGCCTCGCCGATCATCGGAGCCACCAAGGCCAGGCACTTCGACGATGCAGCGGCCGCCCTGGATCTGCGGCTCACGTCCGATGAGATCGCCTACATGGAGGAACCCTACAAGCCCCATACCATCGTGGGGGCCCTGGACCGCAACCCGCCACAGGACACCATACGACCGGACGTCCAAAGCAAATAGCATGGCATATGGCATCCTCGACGGCGGCAGGGGTGTTCACGACTCCTTTCGTTGAGCGGTCCGGTGGCCAGAAGGCCGACGGACCGGACGCTTGTCAGCCCATGGCTGAAGAGGGGCGGACGGTGATATTCAAATCCGTTGGGCGAAGCCGGCGGCCGTCAGGGGGCGGAGCGCAGGAGGGAGGCCATGGTCCGGATGTGGCTGGCCCTTGACGGAGCCGGATAAGGCAAAAGGACCAAGGCCCAGGCCCTGGCCTATCACATTATTCCGGCTTCATGCCCCCTGTTCCGAAGAAGCAAAACCCTTTTATGGAACGCGTTCCATGGGATCACCTTGCCGATACGGCGGCTGTGTCCTTGGAAAAGAGGGCTTCCGGGCTGGCGGGGTAGCCCAGTTCGAGGGCGGCGTATATGTGGGTGGCGGCCAGTTCGGACAGCTCCCTCAAGGCCTGCTGCCTGTCCGTGGCCGTGTAGCGCGTGCGTCCTTCCTCGTCCTGTCCGGTTCGGCCCCCATCCGCGCTGGTGAAGTCCCTGATGGCTGCCAGGAGTTCCCGGGCTGCGTTCATCTCCACCACCGCGCTGACGGGTGCCGACAGCCCGTTGGCCGGGTCATCCATCTTGTCCGGGTGGGCCAGGAGCTCCCTGACCGAGTAGATGCCTTCACGAGGGTCCCCTTCGCCGGCGGAGTGGGCGGCCAGGGTCTGGGAGGCTGTCCGATGGGCATCTGCCAGGGCCAGGAGGTGGTGCTTGGGGTCCTTCTGCCTGGCGGCCAGGACGGTCATGGCGAAGCCGGCCCTGTCCTCGGCGAGGGCGGCTGCGGCCGCCTGATCGGTCCGGAGGATCTGGGCGGCCGTGCCCATCCCATTGGATCGTGTCGTCCCGATGTCCGACGGAGAGATTCCTCCGCCTCCCTCCCGGCTGGCGGCCTGGGAGGAACGGTGGAAGTCCAGGGCGGCATAGGTGGCGGATTCCTCGAAGCGGACCGGGCAGCTGACCGCCACGGAAAGTCTGTCGTTGGCCGCATCCTCCCAAGCCTCCCGTGTGGGTATGCCCACCACATGGTCCTGAGCACGTCTCTCGTCGGCGGTGGCCTTCCTGTATGTCCGTTCGCAGACACTCAAGGTGACGCCCTGGGGGTCCTGGGCGGTGATGGTGACCCTGCTGGCGGAACACGCGGGGAGGAGGGCCATCGTCATGGCCGACAGGAGGGCCAGGAGAACACGCCGGCGGCGTCGTGCGGGGCCCGCGGGTTTGCCTGACGGGGCGCGGCCGTGTAGTGTCTGCATGAATCGGTACAGTAGTAGGGATTGCAGACCGGGCTTCGTGGTCTGAATAACTTCATAGGAGGTCTTGACATGGAATTGGACCTGGCTGAGATTCGTCAGTTGGCAGCAGAACAAGGAATCGATGCTGAGACATTGGATCAAGCCCTCTGCGAGGCTTTGCTCCTCGCATATCAGAAAATGCCGCATTCTTCCCCCCATGCCCGGGTGGAGCTGGATGACAGGGCGGGCACCTTCACCGTCTGGGCGCGTGACGAGGTGCCGGCGGATTCCGGCGCGGCCAGTCAGACCGGTCACAGGACCGATGCCGAGGGCGCGCCCGATGCCGAGAGGCCGGAAGAGGATGCCGTCGGCCAGCCGCCTGCCCGCCCGGTTGATCAGGTGGAAGACCTGAAGAGCGTTCCGGCCGAACCCCAGGGCGAATCCGAAGCAGAAGGCCCCCAGGGCCCCGCCGGAATAACGGCGGAAGCCGGTGTCCGGGCCGCGTCCGGAAGGGGGACGTCCGAAGACGGAACCCCGGGTGCGCCCGGCAGGGATGGGTCGGAGGAAGATGACCGGCCCCGCATGGTCCTGGGCGAAGAGTACGACGACACCCCCAAGGATTTCGGCAGGATGGCGGCCTCCACGGCCCGTCAGGTGATTCGTCAGCTCTTCCAGGAGGCCGAGGACGAGCGTATCTTCGGCGCCTTCTCGGGCCAGAAGGGGAAGCTGATCACAGGGGTGGTCCAGCAGGATGCCGATGACCCCAGCAACGTCCACGTCGCCGTAGGTGACGTGGAGGCCATCCTGCCCAAACGTGAGCAGGTTCCCGGCGAGCGTTACCGCCACGGGGAGCGCCTGCGCGTCTATGTGGTGAACGTCTCGCGGGGGTTGAGGGGGCCTGAGATCGTGGTCTCCCGTTCCCACCCCGAGCTGGTGCGCCGCCTCTTCGAGCGTGAGGTTCCCGAGCTGGTCTCGGGGGCCGTTTCGATCATGTCAATAGCCAGGGAGGCCGGGGCCAGGACCAAGATCGCGGTGCGGGCCAACACCAAGGGGGTCAACCCCAAGGGTGCCCTGATCGGGCCGGCGGGGGCCAGGGTCAGGGCCGTCATGGAGAATCTGGGTCCGGAGAAGATAGACATCGTGGATTGGTCGGCGGAACCGGCCGACTTCGTCGCTGCGGCCCTGTCGCCGGCCGTGGTCAAGGAGGTCCAGATAGTCAGCAAGACCAACCGGACGGCCATAGCCTTCATCAAGGATGCCCAGCTCTCCCTGGCCATCGGCAAGGAGGGCCAGAACGCGCGTCTGGCGGCCAAGTTGACGGGTTGGAACATCGGCATAGAATCGGCCGAGACGCATGAGCAGGAACTGCGACGGCAGGCCGCCGCCCAGGCTTCGCCACAGGGAGAAGAAGGATGATGCCGACATCCAACGGCGCGAGTATGCTTGACATGGTATTCCGGATCGGGTGGATGACATCCTCCGGTCACGGCACAGAGACGAGGTAACACAATCATGGTCGCACGATGAGACAGGATATGTTCGCCGTCATGGAAGAGTGATCGCGTCGTTCATACGCGCGGTCCAGTAAGGAGATAGTAAGTGCCCAAAGCACGCGTGTATGAATTGGCCAAGGAACTTGGCGTGGACAGCAAGACCGTCCTTGAAAAGCTCAAGGACATGGGGGAGTTCGTCAAGTCGGCCTCTTCGACGGTGGAAGCACCTGTGGTGCGCCGCCTGAAAAACGCCTTCCCGCAGCAGGGCAATGCCGGCCAGGATGCCGACAAGCCGAAGCCCCGCCAGTCCCACGGGACCCCTGCAGCCGCCCGTCAAGGCGGCAGCCAGCAGTCCTCATCCCCGTCCGGAGCGTCTGCGCCCAAGCCCGGGATGTCCGCGCACGGGCGTTCCTCATCGGGTCAGTCTTATGGGGCGGCCGGCGGCCAGTCAGCCGGCCATTTCCCCAAGCCCGGGATGTCCCAGCATGGCGACAGGCCCGACCGCGACGGTCGCAGGACCGAACACGGCAGGCAGGGTCACGAGGAGGAAAGGGCAGGCCGTCCTTCGCCCGCCTTCCAGGGTCGGCCGGGACCCCAGGGCCAGCGTGGGGGTCATCCTCGTCCGGGAGCGGCCCCGGGTGAGCAGCGTCAGCATCCGGGCAGGCCGGGCACGACCGCACCCCGCCCAGGTAACAATCCCTTCAGCCGCAAACAGGGGATGAAGGTCCCTGTCCCTTCAGACATACCCAGGCCCCACCCCATGGCAAGGCCCACCGTCAACGACTCCCGCAGGGGTCACGGCGGCTTCCGCAACGGGAGGGGCGGCGGCCCTCGGGGCTCGCAGGGGGCACGTCCAGGTCAGTGGGGCCACAACAGGCCGGGCCAGCAGGCCGGCACCCACCAGGGCGGCGGCCGCTTCGGCGGAGGGACGGGGAGTTTCCAGCCTGGAGCTTCCGCAGGTCCCTCCAGCACCGGTCCCCGTGGCCGCGGACGCGGAGGCGCAGCAGGTGCATTCGGGCGTCAGGGGGGCAAATCCTCCAAGGCCCGCAAGAACCGTATGGCCAAGCGGCATGAATTCCAGGAGATGAAGGCACCCGTCATCGGCGGCGTGCGCATCCCCGCAGGCAACGGCCGCACCGTCAAGCTCCGCCAGGGGGCCACCCTGTCCGACCTGGCCGACAAGATCAACGTCAATCCCGCGGCCCTGGTCACCGTCCTCTTCCACCTGGGAGAGATGGCGACGGCCACCCAGTCCCTGGATGAAGCCACCTTCCAGATACTGGGGGAGGAGATCGGGTGGAACATCCAGATCGTCTCCGCCGAGGAGGAGGACAAGGAACTCCTCCAGCAGTTCGACATCGACCTGGACGAAGAGAAGGAGCAGGACGACCAGGACCTGAAGCCGCGGCCTCCCGTGGTCACGGTCATGGGCCATGTGGACCATGGCAAGACCCGCCTGCTGGACACCATCCGCAAGACCAACACTTCGGCCCACGAGGCCGGCGGCATCACCCAGAGGATCGGCGCCTACCAGGTCACCGTCACCCTCGAGGGCGACAAGCGCAAGATCACCTTCCTCGACACCCCCGGCCACGAGGCCTTCACGGCCATGCGCGCCCGTGGCGCCGAGCTGACCGACATCGCCATCCTGGTGGTGGCGGCCGATGATGGCGTCATGCCCCAGACAGTCGAGGCTATCAACCACGCCCAGGCTGCACACGTGCCCATCGTGGTGGCGGTCAACAAGATCGATGTGGAGGGTGCCAACCCGGAGAAGGTGCGCGGCCAGCTGACCGAGTTCGGCCTGGTCCCCGAGGAGTACGGCGGCGACACCATGTTCGTCGACATCTCGGCCAAGTTGGGAACCAACGTGGACAAGCTCCTCGAAGCCGTCCTCCTGACCGCAGACGCCGATCTGGACCTGAGGGCCAACCCCGATATGCCCGCCAGGGGCGCAACCGTCGAGGCCCGCCTGGACAAGGGCCGGGGTGCCGTGGCCACCGTCCTGGTCCAGTCCGGAACCCTCCACGTGGGCGATGCCATCGTGGCCGGGTCCTCGTACGGACGTGTCCGTGCCATGCTGGACGAGAACGGCAAGCAGATGGACGCCGCGGCGCCTTCGACACCCGTCCAGGTGCTGGGGCTGACCTCGGTGCCCACCGCTGGCGACCTCTTCCTGGTGGCCCCGGACGACAGGACCGCCCGTCAGATCGCCGAGAAGCGCGAGGCGACAGCCCGCGCGGCCCAGCTGGCCAAGCGCCGCAAGGTGGTCTCCCTGGAGAGCCTGAAGGAGCAGTTCGCCAAGTCCGAGGTGGATATGCTCAACATCGTCATCAAGGGCGACTCTTCCGGTTCCGTCGAGGCCCTGGAAGACTCCCTGATGAAGATAGAGGTCTCCGACGAGGTCGGCATCCAGGTGATCCACCGCGGTGTCGGTGCCATCACCCAGAACGACGTCAACCTGGCCTCGGTGGACAAGGCCGTGATCATCGGCTTCAACGTCCGCCCCAACCGGCAGGTGCAGGAGCTGGCCGACCGCGAGGGTGTGGAGATCAAGTACTACTCGGTCATCTACAACGCCATCGAGGACATCGAGGCCTCCCTCAAGGGCATGCTCAAGCCGGAATACGAAGAGGTCACCACCTCCCACTCCGAGATCCGCGAGATCTTCCGCTCCTCGAAGTTCGGGAACATCGCGGGCGTCAAGGTCCTGGACGGGACGGTCACCAAGGGCACCAAGGCCCGCATCGTCCGCAACGGGGTCGTCACGATCAACGACCTGGAGATCTCCTCCCTCCGCCGGTTCAAGGACGATGTCAACGAGGTCTCCGAGGGCTACGAGGCGGGCATCAACCTGGGCGCCTTCAACGACATCCAGGTGGGCGACGTCATCGAGACCTTCGCCATGCAGGAGGTCGAGCGCAAGTAAGCCCCATCAGTCGGGCCGGTCCGCCCGGTCCGTCCCCTGGTGGGAATCCGATGTCCGCCGTCACTGCCCTTCCGGGCTGCGGCGGACATTCTTCTTCAGGTTCAAGGAAAGGAACCAAGATGGCAACGAACCCCCGTGCGGTGCGTGTGGCCGCCCTCATACAGCGTGTCATCGCGTCCTCGCTGGAGACCAACCTGCACGACAAGCGTCTCGCTGGGATCACGATCACCGAGGTCAGGGTGACCAATGACCTGCAGATCGCCAAGGTCTACTGGACCCAGTTCGGCCGCGAGGGCCACGAGCAGGGTGAGCGCAAGCGTGCCCAGCAGGCCCTTCGCCAGGCCACCGGCAGGTTGCGCTCCCTGGTCGGGGCCAAGGCCGGACTCAGGCTGACGCCGACCCTGCGATTCATATACGATGAGGTGCCTGCCGAGGCCACGGAGATCGAAGATGTCCTGACGGCCGCCCGCCACCGCGACGAGGAGCTGGCCAGGAGCCGGGCCAATGCCCGGTATGCCGGGGACCCCGACCCTTACAGGCATGATGATGACGAAGATGACGGTGGTGACGACGAGGGCGAGGGGACCGGGACCGGGGACGGGACGATGGACCCGACCCCCGCCATCTGAGCAAACGCTTGCAGAAAGGCCTTTCGACGGTGGAGACTTCAGGAGTCCTCCTGGTGGACAAACCACAGGGGGTGACCAGCCATGACGTGGTCGCAGCGGTCCGCTCCACCCTCCGCATGAGGAGGGTGGGCCACGCGGGCACCCTGGACCCCATGGCCACGGGGATGTTGGTGGTCGCCTACGGCCAGGCCACCCGCCTGCTGAATGCCATCGTCGGACAGGACAAGACCTACCTGGCCACAATGCGGTTGGGAATGGCCACTACCACTGACGATGCCGAGGGCGACCCCCTGGATGGGGGTGTGCAGACCCCCCAGGTCCGTCGTCGGGTGGCCGACCTGACCGGAACCCGTCTGGAAGAAATCATGCGGGACCGCTTCACCGGCTTCATCGATCAGGTTCCTGACGCCTTTTCGGCCGTCAAGGTGGACGGTCGACGTGCCTATGAACTGGCGAGGCGAGGGGAGAAGGTCGATCTGAAGCCCAGGAGGATCCACATAGCCGGCTATGACCTGCTCACGAGCCGGCAGGTGGCTACGGACGGGGGGGACCTCTATCTGGATTGCGATGTCAGGGTCACCTGTTCAAGCGGCACCTTCATACGGGCCCTGGCCCGTGACCTGGGCGAGCTCCTTCAGGTCGGCGGCCACCTGACAATGCTGAGGCGGACCAGGGTGGGCCGCTTCGACCTGGAGGCCGACGGTACAGGGGTCCGGGCCCTGACCGGACACGTGGAGGCTTACACCCGCATCGGCAGGGATGGCGGCCAGGTGACCCGCAGGAGGATGGTGCTGGACCAGGACAGGCAGGAGGTCCTGGCTGCGGCCATGACCCCTGCACATGCGGCCCGTCTGACCCTCCCTGTGGTCCGGATTGACAGGGCCCAGGCCGGCATACTCTCCCACGGGGGATTTCTCGACATCCGCCTGGACGGTCCGACGGCGGCCCTGGCCCCCGCCCCCGGCCTGCCCGAGGGCGAGTACCTCTGCGCCCTCCTGTCGGCGAGGGGGAGCGGTCGAGCCAAGCCGGACGTGGTTTTCGCCTGCCCGGCTGACGAGTGAAGCAGGAAAGAGGGGGCAACAGGCATTGCCTGCTTAAGCCCCCTGCTTTATAGTTCAAACAGTTGCAAAGGGAACCGCCGTGTTCCGCCGAGTCCTGCCGCATCCCGCCGCCGGTCCCGATGCAGACGGGACCGGGTCCGGAGTCCGTCGCATCGTGGGGGCTTCCGGAGAGGGGAGCGGTCGTGCCCGGTGGAACCGTAGCGGCGGCATGAACGATGGGAAACGGATGAAAGTCAGCAGGTTGGAACCGAACCAGGCCGGTGTGGTGGATTGGCCCACCCTCAGCGTCTCCAAGGGGAGCGTGGTGACGGTGGGCGAATTCGACGGGGTCCACCGCGGCCATCAGGCCGTCATCTCACGGGCGGTGGGGCTGGCAAGGAGACAGGGCGACTATGCCGTGGCTGTCATGTTCGAACCCCGGCCCAAGCGGGTGCACCGCTACGCCGCATCCCATGCCATGGCCGATCTTCCCGAGGAGCTGGCCAGGCAGGACGACGAAGCGTTGATGGGGCTGGATGAGAGGATCAGACTTCTGGGACGCATGGGGATCGACCGCGTCCTCATCGTCAGATACACCATGGCCTTCGCCGCGAAGTCCTACCGTTTCTTCCTGGGCCAGATGGTCCGTGGCCTGGGTATGTCCACCCTGGTCCTGGGCCGTGACGCCCGCCTGGGTGCAGGCCTCAAGGGTGATGTGGTCGCCATCCAGGCCCTGGGCCAGGAGACGGGCACCTTCTGCCTGGAAGTCGTGGACGACATGGGGCCCGGCTATGTTGATCTGACCTCGGAAGGGGAGGAGGCCGGCCCCCGGGTGAGGGTGTGGAGCACCAGCAACGCCCGCCGTCTCCTTTCCTTGGGGCGTGTTGAGGATGCCGAAGCCGTCCTGGGCCGCCCACACATCGTGGAGGGGGAGGTGATCCACGGCGAACAGCGCGGCCGTGAGCTGGGTTATCCGACGGCCAACCTCAGCAGGTGGCACACGGGCTATATGCCGGCCGACGGAGTCTATGCCGGCTGGCTGGTCGACATGGGCCCGGCCGATGCCTCGAAGGAGGGTCGGCTCTTCGATGAGGAGGCCCGTCTGGCAGCGGGTTCGCCCTGGCGCTGGCCGGCGGCCATCTCCATCGGGACCAAGGAGACCTTCGAGGACGAGACCGGGCTCAGGGAGAGGGTTTTGGAGGTCAACGCCGTCACTTCCGACTGGCTGGAACTTTACGGTCACCGCGTGCGGGTGGAGTTCCTCCGCCACCTGCGCCCGCAGGAGAAGTACAGCGGGGCCGAGGCGTTGAAGGTGCAGCTGGGGTTGGACGCGGCGCAGACCCTGAAGGTGACGGGCCGGGACCCCCGGTAGTCCTGTAGTCCGGTAGTCCTGTAGTCGTGTAGTCCGGTAATCGGGTAGCTGGTGACCAGGTGACCCGGCAATCCGGGACTCGGGACCCGGGACCCGGGCATTCTGGGTCACACGCCCGGGTCCTGCACGACGTCGGACCGGAGGATTCCGGTTTCAGCGGCCCGATGCCTGTCTGCCAAGGCCGAGCGAGTCCAGGGCGTCCCGCAGGGAATCCACCTCGATGATCTCAATGCCGTCGGCCTGGTAGGGCCTGGCCTGCTTCCGGCGTGCCGGGACCACGGCCCTGGTGAACCCCACCCTGGCGGCCTCCTGGAGGCGGTGGTCCATCCTGGGGGCTGGTCTGACCTGGCCGGTCAGGGAGATCTCGCCCATGGCGCAGGTGGTCCGGGGGATTGGGCGGCCGTTGGCCGCACTGGCCAGTGCGGCCACGATCGCCAGGTCGCAGGCGGGCTCCCTGGCCATCCCCCCTGCGATGGTCGAGACGTATACGTCCTTGGTCAGCAGTCCTATCCTTCCATGCCTGTAAAGGACGGCTATGAGCATGGCCAGTCGGTTGGCATCGACCCCGTTGGTCGCCCGTCTGGGGGAGGGAAGGACAGAATCGGTGACCAGGGCCTGGACCTCTATCGGCAGGCTGCGGTGACCGTCGACGGTGAAAGTGACGCAGGTGCCGTCCATGGGGGCATCGGCGGATGACAGGAAGAGCCCCGCCGGGTCGGTGACCTCCTCTATGCCCTGCCCGCTCATGTCGAAGCAGCCCACCTCGTCGGTCGGGCCGAACCTGTTCTTGACAGCCCGCAACATCCTCAGGGCCGTCTGGGCATCCCCCTCGAACTGGCAGACCACGTCGACCAGGTGCTCCAATGTCCTAGGGCCGGCTATGGATCCGTCCTTGGTCACATGCCCGACCAGGAGGACGGGGATGTCGTAGGTCTTGGCCAGATCTATCAGGCAGGAGGCCACCTGCCGCACCTGGGTGGACCCCCCGGCCATGCCGTCCACATCCTGGGAGACGATGGTCTGCGCCGAGTCGACGATGGCGAGGGCCGGTTTCTCCTCCTCTATCAGCCCCAGGACGGTGCCGAGGTCGGTGGTCGATGCGAGCAGGAGGTTCTCCTGGACGCTGTCGACCCTGGAAGCCCGCATCCTCACCTGGGCCTGTGACTCTTCGCCTGAAACATAGAGGACCCTTCCACCGCCCCTGGCGGCCACCTTCCCGGCGGTCTCCAGGAGGAGGGTCGATTTGCCTATCCCCGGTTCGCCCGCCACCAGGATGACGGAGCCTGGCACGATGCCTCCTCCCAGCACACGGTCGAATTCCTCGAACCCGGTCGGGATGCGTACCAGGTGTTCTGACCCCACCCTGGTGATCGGCTCAGCCCTGACGGCGGCGGCCGGGTTGGTCCTCCCCCTCCTGCCCGCCCCGGCGGCAGGGCCCGTCCCGACCCTGGCCTCGTGGAATTCCTCCACCGTGCCCCACTGGCCGCACTCCGGGCAGCGTCCGAACCACTTGCCGCCCGTCCATCCGCATTCCGTGCATACATATTGGGTCGTCGTCTTGGCCATAGTTGCAAGCTATCCAGCTTGGGCGACAAGTTCCAGGTTTGTTCGTCACAGGCTTGCAGGGGGAGGGAGGAGGGGACTTTCACCCTGCCTTCGCAGGAGTGTCGCATTTGATATGAGAGAATTGCGGTATGTCGAAGTCTTCATCCTCCTCCGTTCGCCACCGCCGCACCGGCCTGGTCATCGTGGTGGCCGCCGTCGTCGTGCTGGTGCTTCTGAGCGCCTTCGTCTGGCCGCATTGGGCCGTCAACGACCCGGCCCCCCAGGCTCCGCCCTCCAGCAAGACGGCCGCACCGCCATCGCACCCGGCTTCAAAAGAGGCTGCCAAGCCCAAGGCGACACCCAAACCCCTCCCGCAGGACGCCACCGACCTGCTCAAGTCCATGCCCGACACGGTCGGAGATTTCGCCAGGACGAAGGCCGACCCGGCCAGGGAGTGGGCCGCCAACACACCGATCGAAGAGTATGACCTGACCTACTCCACCGGGGACCAGACCAAGGACGTATCCCTCCATGCCGCCCAGTGGGCGACCTCTGACGATGCCAAGAAGCTCTACGATGCCGCGACCTGGCCGATGACGGGCAAGGAGATCGCTTCCGGCAACGTGAAGACCTCGGGGAACAAGACCGGAACTTATGTGGAGAAGGAGGATCCGGCAGACCCCAAGAAGGCCATCGTCATCTGGCAGAACGACACGGTCGTCTTCCGTGCACAGGGTCAGAAAGCGGCCCTGGAAACCTTCTACAGGGCCTTCCCCCTGTAGTAGTCGGCTAAACGGTGTAGTATTGGGCAAGTTGGACACTTCCAGGAACACAAGGATCGGAGGCTCGGATGGGTTCTGTCATCAAGAAGCGCCGCAAGCGGATGAGCAAGAAAAAGCACCGCAAAATGCTGCGCAAGACTCGTCACCAGCGTAAGTAGTCTGTAAGACTTCCGGCCCGGTCAGGGCCGTGCGGGACCCCTCCTGCAGGGCGTGGCAATCTGCCTCGGTCTACAGGAGGGTTTCTTGTTGCCGTGGCAGAACGGCCCGTCCGATCCGGGGAACATCGGAATCGGGCGGGCCGTTTTTGTGGTCACGGGTCATCGCGGCCGGCGGCTCACTTGTTGGAGTTGGTCATGACCCTGGGGCCGTTGGGGTCGCCCACGATAACCGTATCCACCATGTTGAGGAAGAGGCCATGTTCCACCACGCCCACCGTGGTGATGAGATCCTGTGCCAGGTCCTCCGGGTGGTCGATATGCTCCATGTGGAGGTCGATGATGTGGTTGTGCTCATCGGTCAAGACCGGCTGCCCTTCGGCATCCAGGCGGAGGACGGGCTTGTACCCCCGGTCCTGGAAGCGGTCAAGCACATGGCGCTCGCCGAAGGGGATGACCTCGACAGGAAGGGGGAAGCGGCCGATGGTGTCGACCACCTTGGACTCATCGACGATCCAGACGATCTTGCGGGAGTTGACGGCCACGATCTTCTCCCAGAGGAGGGCCGCGCCGCCGCCTTTGATTCCGTTGAAGTTCTTGTCCACCTCGTCGGCCCCGTCGATGGTGATGTCGATGTGGTCCACCTCATCAACGTCGACGATCTTGATGCCATAGCCCTCGGCCTGCTCCTTGGTCCTGCGGGAGGTGGTCACACCGGTGAACCGCAGGCCTTCCTCATTGACGCGCCTGCCCAGCTCGTCGACGAAGAAACGGACCGTCGAACCGGTGCCCAGGCCGGCTACCATGCCGTCTTCGACCAGCTTGGCGGCCTCCACGCCGGCGGCCTTCTTCAGTGCATCCTGCTGTGTCTTGTCCATCAAATCTCCTTTTGCGCCTGGTCCTTGCCGGACGGCGCCCACGGTTCTTGGATTCTGTTCCCATACTACGCGAGGGCCCCTAAAGGCCCGGTCCGGTCAGCTGGTCACTCCTGCCCCCTGACTTCAATCCCGTGCAGGCGGAAGGGGACCTGGTCAAGGACCACCATTCCCTCCTGGTCGATGTCCGCACTGAACTCAATGGTGCCGGAGATGTGCAGGTCCTTTCCCGCAAAATTGGGGCTCTGCGAGGGGGGAGGGGTTATGCAGACCCGTCCGGAGGCCCGCAGGCCCCTGGATGCTCGATCTGACCCGGCTTCATCCGATTGCGCCCCAGGACCCTTGGGTTCTTCGTCCTCCTCTTCCTGGCCGGCTTCGTCACCCTGATAATCGTGGTCCATTTCCGCCTGGTCGTCGTCGGCCTCGGACATCTCCTCCTCCGCCATTTCGCCACGGTCTTCCAGGTCCTCTTCGTCGGGTTCGCTCAGACGGTTACGCTTGCGACCATTACTGTCGAGCACACCAGCGCTGCCGTCCAGCTCCTCTTGCACGGCATCAGGCATATCCAGGCCCTGGGAGTAGGGGGAGTCCAGGAGGGAACGCCACCCCTCGACGGGCAGGCACCCCTCCCGGCTTCCATCACGGGCGGCTGTCGCATACCCCCTGGCCAGCATGTCGACCTTTTCATTGAATCTGTCACCCGCATGGCCCTTGACCCATACGAACCTGACCGGTCCCTCCCGCTGCCTGATCTCTCGGTCGATGGCCTCGATCAGTGGGCGGTTCTTCACCGACTTCCCCTGGGAGTTCCTCCATCCCTTCTTCTTCCACCCATGGACCCATTTGGAGGAGCAGTTGATGGCGTACTGGGAGTCGGTCTCGATGACCAGGGTTTCGGGCCCGCGGTGGGCGCGGAGGGCCTGGAGCACGGCGCAGAGCTCTCCGATCTGGTTGGTGCCGTTGCTGGCCCCTCCGGCATCTGCGTCGCCCCCCCGGTGATCGGCCCAGGCCCACCCCATGGGGCCGTTTGGGTTGCTCAGGGCGCTGCCGTCAGTGGATACCGTGATCGTGTTCTCGTTCATGCAGACCAGCCTAGACAGGCGGAACGAAAAGACACCGGCCCGCAGCGGATCACTTCCGATCCGGAGCGGGCCGGTGCCTATGCGGGTGTATGGCTTTGCCGCCAGGAATCAGCCTAGGGCCTCGCCGGCGGGGGGGGGGAGGACCTGGTGGTTCATTCTGTTCGGTGCCCTCTCAGTCGCCCAGGGCTCTGTCGACCACCTGGCCGGCCTCATCCAGCACCTGGTCCAGGGCCTGCGGGGAGACGAAGGACTCTGCATAGACCTTGTAGATGTTCTCCGTGCCTGAGGGGCGGGCGGCGAACCAGTTGTCCTTGGTGGTCACCTTGATGCCGCCTATCTTGGCCCCGTTCCCCGGTGCCTCCGTCATCTTGGCCGTGATGGGTTCGCCGGCCAGCTGGGTCGCCGTCACATCGTCCCCGTCGAGGGAGGCGAACTTCTGCTTCTGCTCCAGGGTGGTCGGCGTGTCCACACGCCTGTACCAGCTGCGGCCGAAGCGTTCCACCTGGTCCTCGTGGAGCTGTGCGGGGTTCTTGCCCGTCTTGGCCGTGATCTCGGCTGCCAGGAGGTCGGGTATCAGACCGTCCTTGTCGGTGGTCCAGACATGTCCGTCGCGGCGCAGGAAGCTCATGCCGGAGCTCTCCTCGCCGCCGAAGGCCACCTCGCCGCTGAAGAGGGGGTCGACGAACCACTTGAAGCCCACGGGGACTTCGACCAGTCGGGCCCCTATGGAGGCGGCCACCCGGTCGATCAGGGAGGAGGAGACCAGGGTCTTGCCGATGCCGGTGCCTGCAGGCCAGCCGGGACGGTTCCCCGAGAAGAGGTATTCCACGCAGACCGCGATGTAGTGATTGGGGTTCATCACCCCGCTGCCGGGGCATACGATGCCGTGCCGGTCGGCGTCGGGGTCGGTTCCGCCCACCAGGTCGTAAGAGTCCCAGGCTCCGCCGTTCAGCCTGTCCACGAGCCCCTTCATGGCGTAGGGGGAGCTGGGATCCATCCGGATCTTCCCGTCGTGGTCCAGGGTCATGAACCTCCAGGTGGGATCCACCTCGGAGTTGATCACGCCTATGTCGAGTCCATACTTTTCGTTGATCAGGGGCCAGTAGTTGACCGAGGCGCCGCCCAGGGGGTCGATGCCCAGACGAACGCCGGAGGAACGGATCAGGTCGAAGTCGATCACATCGCCCAGGTCGGCCACATAATGCTCCCTGTAATCGAAGGGCTCAACCAGGTCCGATTTGACCGCCTGCTCGAAGGGAACCCGTCTGACCGACCGGAAGTCGCCCAGCAGCTGGTTGGCCCGTTCGGCTATGGCATTGGTTGTCTCGGCGGGGGCGGGACCTCCCGTCGGCGGGTCGTATTTGAAGCCGCCGTCGGTGGGCGGGTTATGTGAGGGAGTCACCACGATCCCGTCGGAAAGGTCTTCCCCGGAGAAGCGCTGGCTTCCGTCCGCGGCCCGGTTATGGGTCAGTATGGCCTGGGAAACGGTGGGGGTGGGAGTGTAGTCATCGTTGGCGTCGATGCGGACCCTGACCCCGTTTGCCACCAGGACCTCGATGGCCGTCTTCCATGCCGGAAGGGAGAGGGCATGCGTGTCACGGCCCAGGTAGAGGGGGCCGGTCACACCTGCCTTGGCCCGCTCTTCGGCTATGGCCTGGGTTATGGAGACTATGTGGGCTTCGTTGAAGGAGGTCTTCAGGGAGGAGCCCCGGTGCCCGGAAGTGCCGAAGGAGACCCTTTCGGTCTCTTCACCCGGGTCGGGAATCAGGTCGTAGTACTTGCCGATTACGTCGTCGACGCCGATCAGGTCCGCTGGGGTTGCAGGTGATCCCGCATTCTGTGCTGTCATGGTTCTCATCATGCCACCGGCGGCGGATGAGAACCGCTGGCAGATGTCCCTCCGATGGTCGGTGAAAACAGGCGGGAGTAGCAGTCGGGGGGGGGGCTCACATCCGGGGGGGGAAGAACAGAGGGGTCAGTCAGCTTCCTGCGGGACCCTCACGCAGAGGGCCTGATGGTCCACGGTCACCTGGATGTGCTT
>NZ_JBANDZ010000001.1:498298-591384 GCF_037963085.1 Bifidobacterium favimelis
ACGAACAGAGGGGTCAGTCAGCTTCCTGCGGGACCCTCACGCAGAGGGCCTGATGGTCCACGGTCACCTGGATGTGCTTCGTCTCTCCCAGAATGTCGCCGTCCACCTGGGCCAGGGCCGGCTCGACCAGTCGTATGTCAGACCTGCTGCCCTGCATCTGGACGATGGTCGAATTGGTGGACAGGGGGCTTTGGTTGGCCTTCCTGGTGATGGTCTGATGCATCACATCCCCCAGCAGGTTGGCCCAGCCGAACAGGCCGGCCGTGGTGTCGATGAGTTCGAAATCGAGCAGACCGTCATCGTAGGAGGCGTTGGGCATCAGGGAGAATCCTGGAATCTCCCCGCAGTTGCCCGCCATGAAGGTCCTGAAGGAGACCGAGGTGTTGATCTGTGCGCTGCCGTCCGGCCTGATCACGGTGATGTCACCGGTGTATTTGGGCGCGAAAAGATGCTTGGCCCCGCTGATGAAGTAGGCCAGCCAGCTGACGGTCTTCTTGAGATTGGGGTCGGTGTCGTCGATCATCAGGGCGTCGAAACCGATCCCCGCGATGATGAGGAAGGCATGCTTCCTGTCCGGCTCGGCCCCGTCCCGCAGGGACATCCAGCCCACGTCCACATGGCTGGACCCGTGTGAGGTGGCCACGGCCAGGGCGGCATCCACGTCACCCACCGGAATGCCCATGTTGCGGGCAAAGAGGTTGCCGGTGCCGATGGGCACGATGCCCATGGCGTGATCGGTGCCGGCCATGGCGCTCGCCACGGTGCGCACGGTCCCGTCGCCTCCCACGGCGACGACCACTCCAGCACCGTCGCGAAGGGCCTCCTCGGCACAGACGCTGCCGTCCTTGTCGAGCTGTGTGTCGATGAAACGTATGTCTTGTATGCCCTTGTCCCTGCAGTATTCCTCTATGCGTATCCGCACCGAGGCGGCCTGCGGCTTGGATGGGTTGATGACGAAGGCGTAGCGCACCTGATCGTCGTCGCGTGCCTCCAGCTTCTGCACCATCAGCCACCTTTTGCGGGCGCGCATGATTAGCACCGCAGCGACTGCGGCGATGACCACGATGGCGATGACACACAGGGTTATGACTACTGACTTAGGCATGATTCCATTGTGCCCGCAGCCGGGACGCTGACCCGACGCGGGCGGCCAGACGTCAACGAATCCTCTACGTGTCAGGAAGGCGGCGCGGGTGGCCTCGGGCGTGTCCTTTTCCGAGGCTAGGCTGGCCTTATGCTTGATATCCAGTTCATCCGCGACCACGCGGACATCGTCAAAGACTCCCAACGCAAGCGAGGCGAATCCGTCGACCTGGTGGACGAGGTGCTGCGCAACGACACCGCCCGCCGCGAGTCCCTCCAGTCATATGAGAGCGCACGGGCCCAGCAGAAGGCCCTGGGCAAGCAGGTGGCCGCTGCCCCCCCTGAGGAAAGGGCCGGCCTGATAGCCCGGACCAAGGAACTCTCCAATCAGGTCACGGAGTTCAAGAAGGCCGCTGACGAGGCCGACGAGGCATATACCACCGCCATGTGGAAGCTGAGCAACGTCGTGGAGCCCGAAGCGCCTGAGGGGGGCGAGGACGACTATGTGGTGGTCAGGAAGGTGGGCACCCCCCGCGACTTCCAGGCCGAGGGTTTCGAACCCAAGAACCATCTGGACCTGGGTGTGGGCGTGGCCGGCATCGACATGCGGCGTGGCGTCAAGGTCTCCGGGTCCCGCTTCTACTTCCTGCGCGGTGATGTGGCCCGTATGGAGATCGCCATGTTGACCATGGCCGTGGACCAGGCCCAGGAACACGGGTTCATCCCGACCATCACCCCCACCCTGGTCAGGCCCGAGGTCATGGCCGGGACCGGTTTCCTCAACTCCCATGCCGATGAGATCTACCGCCTGCGCGACCCGGACGACCAGTACCTGGTGGGTACCTCCGAGGTGGCCCTGGCCGGTATGCATGAGGATGAGATCCTCGACCTTTCCGAAGGCCCCCTGCGCTACTGCGGTTGGTCCAGCTGCTACCGGCGTGAGGCCGGGGCGGCCGGCAAGGACACGATGGGGATCATCCGCGTCCACCAGTTCGACAAGGTGGAGATGTTCGTCTACTGCAAGCAGGAGGAATCCCGCGACCAGCACCAGCAGCTCCTGGGCATGGAGCAGGAGATGCTGGCCAAGGTGGACGTTCCCTACCGGATCATCGACACGGCCGCAGGAGACCTGGGCTCTTCGGCCGCCCGCAAGTTCGACTGCGAGGCCTGGGTGCCCACCCAGGGCCGCTACCGGGAGCTGACCTCCACCTCCAACTGCACCGAGTACCAGGCCCGCCGGCTCAACATCCGCGAGCGTATGGATGATGGTTCCACCAGAGCCGTGAGCACCCTGAACGGGACCTTGGCGACCACCCGCTGGCTGGTCGCCATCCTGGAGAACCACCAGAACGCCGACGGTTCCATCGTCATCCCCGAGGCCATGAGGTCCTATATGGGTGGCAAAGAGGTCCTCGAACCCACCAAGTGGGAGGCCTGAGCCCATCTGGCGCCCGGGTCCGGGGTCCCGGCCCGGGCCATGGCCCGGAGGCCGGGCCCGCCCCGTCCACAGCCCTCCAGCATCGGTTGGGGGGCGGATGCGGGCCGGTGTGGCAGGCCCCCCGGGTGTTGTATACTGAAATCCGCGTCTTTGTGACAGGCCCCACCTTCCTGGCGGTTCTGTGACTGACGTATGGACAGGTGTCTGAGCGGTCGAAAGAGACGGTCTTGAAAACCGTTGTGGCGCAAGTCACCGCGGGTTCGAATCCCGCCCTGTCCGCTTCTTTGCTCCGGTATGTAGCCTCTGGTGGGAGGTTTCCGATGTCTTGCATCGCCGGAATGTCCTCCACCCCTGCCCGGAGCTCCGTGTGGATTCTGCCGGTGGTCCCACCCCGGGGCCCGATATGACCTGCCTGTCGCCATAAGGACGTTTCTGTTCCCCGGAACGGCTTAGCTTCCTCCCTGACGGCAGATGTAGGGTGCGCACGGTTTCCGTGATTGTAATACAATGAGACCGCCGACGAAGTGTGCGGTGAGAGCGTTGCCGATTTCACTGCGGAAAAAGGACAAGGGGGTTCCTTCAGTGGAGGGAGGGCCACAAAAGGGCGATAAGCCGTGCAGTCACATTCATGCCCCTGCCCACGCCGGATCCGTCTTCGCATTGATTGCTCCTGACGCAGCCGGATGTGAAGCCGGTACGGGGACGACCGTGGACGGCACCGGATGGCAATGGCTGTTTCTGCCGCCGGCGCTTCGGACTCCAAACGGGAACTTCTGAATCGGAGGTGATTCTCATCATGGCAATCCGGTATAAGGTTCGCTGTGCAGGAGTAACAGCCCTGCTTGTGGCGGCCGTGGCGCTGGCGGGTTGTGCGGGCGGCGCTCAAGCCCAGTCATTTGAACAGGAAAAGCAGCAGGCCGAACACATCGAGCCCTTTGTCGATGACATGAAGGAGGCGTTGAAGGGGAAGGATCTGAGTCCCCTCGAGCGCGATGTCTTCACCAGGGCGGCGAAGACCGGGCGCATAGAGGCCTCCGACTATGAGGAGGCGCACAACAGGTATCTGGAGTGCATGACCAACGCAGGCTTCGACGAGCACGACGCCAAGATGCCCGACGGGGTTTACAAAAGCGCTGAAAAGGTAGGTGCCGACTTTGATGGTCACGCATGGTTCAAACAGAGCAAGTCATGCTCCGAGCACACCACCATGCGGATTGAAGGCTACTACCGGGAGCAGCAGGACAACCCGGAACGGTATAAGGACATAGGAATCGTGGCCGTGCAGTGCCTGCGGGATTCCAAGATCGTGGGGGATGACTACACGGCAGCCAGATTCAACGAGGGACTGGAGCAGTTGAGAAAGGAGGATTCGGATCCAGAGGAGGCTTTGGGCTACTCCCTTTCCTCTGACAAGGGGGCCCAGGCCAGGTACTGTACCAGTCTGGGAGGGCTCGATATAGGCGTTGACAAGGCGGCGGCCAAGTGAAATTTTCCGGAAGGGGGAGTCAAGAGCGTGCCCGTTCCCCCAGAGGCAGGAGTGGGGGAGGGTCCCGGGCGGCCCTGGCGGTCCTTGTCTCCCTGGCCCTTGTCTGTCTTGGCTGTGGTGTGGGGGCGGCCATCTCCTCCCGATTCGTGCCTGTGGCCCTGCAGGCTCCCCGCCCGGCGGACCGGGCCCCTGTCTCCATCGAGGAATTCTCTGATGCCCATGCCGTCAAGGTCCACTTCGACGTGACCCCCGACATGCCCATCGGTTGGAAGGGAGGGGGGACGGTTACCGGGCTCCGGGTCGGCCGGGGCGATGATCTGGTCTCCGGCCAGTCCCCGCTCAGCATCGACGGGGTCCCAGTCCTGGCTCTTCACACCGCCATTCCCTTCTACCGCAGCATGTCCTTGGGGGTCCGGGGGGACGATGTGTCCGCCCTGCGCGACGAGTTGGCGACCCTGGGTCTGCCGGTTGGCCCTGGCGACAGGGCCCTCTTCGACCAGACCCTCAAATCAGCCCTTCAGACCCTGCAGGAGAAGGCCGGTGCACCCCGGGACGGCGTGATCGACCCCGACAGGGTCATATGGCTGCCCGGCGAGCATAACCTCCTGCGAGTATGGAACCCAAGGATGGGACAGGACATCGGTCCGGACCTTGGCGCGTCCCAGGGCTCAATCCAAGCCATGAGCGTGGCCAGGGCTCCTGAATCCCTGGCGGATGGCAGCCATGTCATCGAGGTCTTCGGCAAGAAGGGGGCTGTCGACAAGGAGCTCAAGACCACGCAAGCCGCCTTCCTGCGCGATCTGGCATCCACCAAGGAATACGCCGACCTGGCGGGCAGTCCCGATGCCCTGGAGGCAGGAGTCGATGCCGAGCTGAAACTCGACCATCCGGTCAGGGCCTTCAAAATCCCGGTGGGTGCGGTCTTCGGCAGGAACGGGCAGAAGGCCTGCGTGCAGGCAGGGGGGAAGGCCCGTCCCATCACTATATTGGGGTCCAAGGGCGGTTTCGTCATGGTCTCGTCCGACCAGACCTTCGACTCCGTAGACCTCAACCAGGCCATCACCGCACGGACCTGCGGAATCCGACCATGACGAAGACCGGAATCCAACAGGGCCCCATGGTCCTGGTGAGCGATCTGGGCCATCGCTTCACCGGAACAGGCATGTTGTACCAGCATGTGGCCTTCACCGTGGCGGCCGGCCAGACCCTGGCCGTGACCGGCCCCTCGGGTTCGGGCAAGTCCACCCTCCTCTCCCTGGTGGCAGGATGGGACAGGCCCACCTGCGGGCGGGTCGACCTGCAACAGGGTGCCAGGGTCTGCTGGGTCTTTCAGAACCCGTACGGCCCCAACCGCCGTACGGTCCTCGACATCGCCGCCTTTCCCCTGGTGGCCCAGGAAGAGCCCCGGCCGCAGGCGGAAGAGGAGGCCAGGGGTGTCCTGGACCAGTTCGGACTGCTCGGCAGGGCCCGCGCACACTTTGCCGACCTGTCCGGTGGCGAGGCCCAGAGGCTCATGCTGGTCCGGGCCATCTGCTCCAGGCCAGACATCCTCCTGGTGGATGAACCTACTGCCCAGCTGGACATGCGTTCGGCCCGCCAGGTTGCGGACAGCCTGCGGCTCCTGGCCGGTCGGGGGATGGCGGTCATCATCGCCACCCACGATCCGGCGGTTGCTCAGGTCTGCGACCTGACGCTGGATTTGGAAGACTACCTTCCAGAGGGAGGGACGGGCGATGAGGCTGGTTGAAACCCTGCGGGAGGCTGGACGCAACCTTGACACAGGAATGACCCGGCCGATGGCCCTGACCCTCCTGTTCGCATGCGTCCTGGCCTTTTGCGCCGGCATGGACATGTACCAGGTGGCCGACATCGAAAACCGGGCCCAAGGGTACCGGTCGGCCCTTTCGAACGTGCAACTCATCAAGAAAGAGGGGGCGGTGGACCCCGCCGCCTGCAATGCCTTGACCGGAAACACGGGTGTGGGGGAGTCCGGTGCCCTGCGGAAGGGGAATGCCATCAAGCCCCTTCTGGCACCGGGATTCACGATCAACACGTATGAGGTGACCCAACCCTTCCTGGGCATCGTCCAGGGGGAGGGCAGAGGGACAGGGGGCCTATGGGTCTCCAGCGCAGTGGCGGACAAGCTGGGCCTGCATCCCGGGTCCACATTGGAGACGACAGAGGGGGAAATGACGGTGGACGGGGTCTACCGATGGCCGGAGGACGGCAGGGACACCAGGCTGGGGTACTCTGCATTGGTCCCCGTCATCCCGGACGGAGACTTCGACGAGTGCTGGGCATCCATATGGCCCCTGCGGGATGATGCCACGGCCACCCTGCGGCAGTCCCTCAAATTCTCGACCGACCTGAGCGATTCTCAGACCGGTCAGATCAACTACAGCCAGGGGGATCAATTCGACCCACATGCGCTTTTCGAGACCAGGCTGACCCGCCCCCTCATCTATACGCCGGCCCTCCTGTGCTTTCTGACGGCCATTCTCGCCTGCCGTCGGCGCAGGCTGGAGATTGCGGGATACCTCCATGCCCGTGAACCCAAGATCTCCATGATGGTGAGAATGACCTTGGAACATTCAGCCTGTCTCCTCCTGGCCATGTCCCTGACCGTTCCACTTCTGGTTACGGCCTTCCTGGTCAAGGGGGCGGACCTGGCTGACCTGACCAGGACCTCCCTGGTCCCGGTTCTGCTGACGGCCCTCCTGGGACAGGTGGCCGGCAGCCTGGCAGGCGCCGGCGGCATACGCGAGCGCGATCTGTTCCGGCATTTCAAGAACCGGGAGTAGGGAGGGCGTTCCCCTGTTTTCCTCCCCCTCCCTGGGGTCGTGGTGCGGGTAGATTCGGGGGGGGGGAATAAATCTCGGCCTTAGGTGTTGTACAAGGTGCCGGATGATGTTGAACGTCATCCGTGATCATCGGGAGTGCCCCGTTCAGGCGGTTGCGCATGGTACGGTCTTCCTGCTGATCCGTTCCCGGACACGCCCAAAAGTTGATTATGCGGAATAGCATCAATATAACCGCAGCTTAATCTACAGTTTAAGATAATCGGTCGAGTTCAATTGGGAGGGGTCTCAGGCATTGGAACATTTCATTGCTATCGTGTCTTTGATGGGTGATTGGCTGCTCTATTCTTTCCCCCTGTACCAGGGTCTGATGGAGTTGAAGGATTACCAGGAATTGATGGATGACTTCGACAAGGTCAGCAAGAAGTGGAAGATGGTCTCTCCCTGGTGGTGGCTGATTCCTGTCATCAAGATCCAGATGGAGCGCAGGCGGGGCTATAAGATCCTTCGCGAAGCCACGAAGACGAAGAGCGAACGTCACCAGGCCATCAGTTTCATCGACAAGGCCACGGCCTGGTATTTCGTTTCGCTGGCAGGCTGGTTCAAGATGATCACGTCATCGTATGAGACCTTGGAAAGCTATGGTGCCCAGGACAACATCTGGCTGCTCATCCTTCTGGTCGTGCTCATGACGACCGGTGGGACCTTCAACGCTTACTACCGCATCGGGGGCAAGCGCGTCCATGAAAAGGAGGAGGAGCTCAAGCCCTCTTCCGAAGTCTCGGATGAGTGACCGCCAAGACCCGCCATCGGTCCGCGGGGACGCAACCTTCGTGACCCGTGCCGGTCTTCGAGGCCGGCATGAGGACCATGGGGGGCAAGTCGCAACCCCGGAACAGGGGAGTGCGGCTCGCACCTTCTCATGACGTGTCGGATCGGCGGAAGGCCTAATGTACGGTCGGCGCCCTCGGGATACACTGGCTCCCATACGAGCCGACCTGCATCCGGGAGGGCCAAGACATGAACAGAGGCAGCCAGGGGGGAGGACCCCGGTCCGGCGGTGACGGAACCGCTGATTTCAGAAGTGATGGCCCCGACTCTGCGCAGGCTGCAGAGGAGGGGCCCGCTGTCTGCCTCCTTGACCGCCTGGGCGTCCCCTGGCGTCTGGTCCGCCACCCGGCCATAGGGACGGTCGAAGAGGGGTTGGACGCAGGAGTGGCCGATTTGCTTGGCATCGCCGCCTGCGACCTGTCCAAGTGCCTCTTACTGGAAGATGCCGGCGGGGCCCTCGTGTTGGTGGTGGCACCTGCCCTGGTAAGACCGGATTTGAAGGCGGTCCGCCTCGTTGCAGGCACACGTCGCCTACACCTGGCCCCTCCAGACAGGCTCCGAGGCTCACTAGGGTCTGTGCCCGGTTCGGTCTCCCTCTTTGACCTGATATGCCATCCAGGGACCGTGACGACTGTGGTCCTGGAAGAGGGCCTGGTCCTCGGCAGGGGGGAGACGGCCCTCCACGCGGGCACGAACCGGGCTTCGATTCTCATTCCCAAGCGCTGCCTGCCGATGGTCGCGGACAGCCTTTGCGGCAATGTCGTGACCTGGAGGGTGGGAGGAGATGCCGACCGTCCGTGATCATGAGGCGGGGAAGCCTTCATGCTCCCGGTGTGTCCAGCCGGACCGTATATCCTGGGCTGAATGCTGCGAGCGGCTGGATCGGTGACCCGCAGCGGGGGCTCCGTGATGATTCGTGCGATCCCCTGGCAATGGGCGGAAGGGACCTTTCGGCGGCTATCCGCTGCTGCATCCGTAGCAGGTGGGATGCTGTCGATGACAGGTGAAGGAGGCGGAGGGCGATGGCCGGTCTTCTGCTTGCCGTGATCTACCTGGCCTTCATCAGCCTGGGCCTTCCTGACTCGATACTGGGGGCCGCCTGGCCTTCCATGAGCCGGGGACTGGGCGTTCCCTTCTCATGGGCAGGCGGTATATCCATGGTCATATCGACCGGTACCGTCATCTCGGCCCTCCTCTCCGAAAGGGTGACCCGCAGGCTGGGGGTCGGCAGGGTGACGGCCTGCTCAGTGGGGCTGACGGCCTTATCCCTGTTGGGCTTTTCCCTGGCTCCTTCATACTGGGTCCTCCTGGCCTTGGCCCTTCCATACGGTCTGGGGGCTGGAGGGGTGGATGCCGCGTTGAACAACTATGTGGCCGTCCACTATGCCAGCCGCCATATGAGTTGGCTGCACTGCATGTGGGGGGTGGGGGCTGCCATCGGACCCTACGTGATGGGCTTCGCCCTCTCCCGGGGTCAGGGATGGCCTTGGGGCTACCGTTACATAGCCCTGGCCCAGGCGGTGTTGACCCTGGTCATAGTCGCCAGTCTCCCCCTCTGGCAGGGTGAGGGGGGCGGCGCAGGACGCAGGCGTTCCCGGGGTTCTGTGCCACCCCCTGACCAACCCCGCCAGGATTCAGGGGAGGACAGGGGGCCGATCCCCCTGAGGGAGGTGGTCTGCATCCCGGGTGTGGCCGATGTCATGCTGGCCTTCTTCTGCTACTGCGGCATAGAGACCACGGTGGGCCTGTGGGCCAGCACCTACATGACCCTGGAAGGGGGGCTGGACAGGGTGGCCGCCGCCCGGTGGGCCAGCCTCTTCTATCTTGGGATCACGGCGGGCAGGGCCCTGGGGGGTTTCCTGACCATGAAGTTCAATGATCCGGTCATGGTCAGGTCGGGGCAGGCCATACTCCTGGCCGGGATCCTCTGTGTCTTCCTGCCGTCACCCGGCCAATGGACAAGACTGGCCGGGCTGATCCTGGTCGGTCTCGGGGCGGCCCCCATATACCCCTGCATGATCCATGCCACCCCCGCCCACTTCGGCGTCCGGCGCTCGCAGGCGGTGATAGGTGTTCAGATGGCCAGCGCCAACGCCGGTTCGCTTCTGGCCCCTCCGGTCTTCGGATTGATGGCCGGGCACTTCTCCATCGCCCTTTTCCCGGCCTATCTTCTCCTTCTGCTTGCAGGCATGGTGCTGGGCCATGAGCGGTTGGAGGCCAGATCGGCGGCCTGAGGCCTGTCTGCGGCAAAGTCCCGATCGGGAGCCGTGTGGGACATCCCCGTCCCGCCCTGAGCCCTCCTGCTTACGCCCTTCTTGTCGGAGCAGATGGGGCATGTGCCTGCCAAGGCACAAGGGTCGGATCAGCGACAAGAGCAGTCAATGAGGGCGGGTTGATTCGAAGATCATTTCCTACAGCGGCATCCGTGTGGAAGCGCGCTGCACAAGGGTGCCGCCGACCTTTTCGATTCCGTGATGGGACCCACCCTCCAGCATATCCGACAGCAGGCTGGCCGCCCGGGTTCCCATCTGTCTTAGGTCCAAATCGACACTGGTCAGGGTGGGGCGTGAATTGTCCACGATGACAGCCCTGTTATCGACACCGACGACCGATACCCGGTCAGGCACCGTCACATCCCGATCATGGAGGATGTCCAGACAGCCCCGGGCAATTTCGTCGTTGCCGCATGCCACGCCGTCGAAGGTGACCTTGCGATCCAGGAGGTCTTGCATGGTTCGACGGCCGGTCTCTTCGTCCCAGGCGCCATAACGTATGACGGCGGCTGGTTCCAGATGCCTTGCCTCAAGCTCCGCCAGGCCCCCTTTGAGCCTGTCGACCGACGAGCGGAAAGCAGGATCCCCCGCAATGACGACGATATGTTGACACCCTCCGTCCAGCAGATGGCTGACAAGGAGATGACCAACTTTGACGTTGTCCGTGATGACGGAACAGTCGTCTGTCTCCTGTGACGCCTGGTTGGCGTAGACCACCGGCACCGGACAGTTACGCAGTGGCGGCCGTGGGTCGGTCCGCCAGCCGACCATGAGCAGGCCCTTGACCCCGTAGGCCAGCAGGTTGTCTATGTGGCGTTGCTCAAGTGAGGGGTCGCGGCCGGCGTTGCATAGGAAGACGGGGATGGACTCCACCCCGAAGTAGTTTTCGGCTCCGATGAGAATGGGCATGGAGAATTGACCATTCAGGTCGGAGGTGACCAGTCCCACGGACCGGCGGGGGGCGGTTGCCTGGATGTTTCGGCGTTCGGATTGCAGGGGGAAGGACAAGGCGCTGGCCGCCTTGAGCACCCTGATCCGGGTGGAGCCGCTGACTTGCGGACTGTCCCTCAGGGCTTTGGAGGCGGTCGAGACGGCGACTCCGGCCCTGGCGGCCACGTCGGCAAGGGTCACTTTTTTGGTCATTCCATCCTCCCGATTGCTTTGTGGGTCGCTGCATCTACAAACATGGTAGTTGAAGGGGGAGTTCCGTATCCGGGTGGACAGGGGGCAGGCCTGTGCGCCTGCTGCCGGCCTTGACGGTCCCGCTCGGAAGGGATGTCTTCCTGCCTGTCACCGCAGTACGGCGGCAACCGTCTCTGCGGTCCTGAGAGGTGTCCCGAGAAGCTATACAGAAAAGTTTGCATCCCTTGAAATATTTCTGTGCACAGACTAACCTGAGTCTGCCGCCTCCTTCATCCCCGGCCGAGGACTGGTCAGGCGGCAGAGAAGGAAAGCCCCATGGCTACATTGTTTCACCCGGAACCTGGAAGCATAACGGTCGATTGCAAGGACGGATTGGTGATTGCGGGTAACGGGCAAGGTCCACGATGGATTGTGGATGGAGAGGAGGACCCAGCCGTCCTCATCGCCCTAGACAATCTCAAGGACGATCTGGAGGCAGTGGCCGGTGCAGGACCGGGGCCGTCACTTCCGGCCGGCAAGGGGGGAGCGACGATCTGTGTCGGAACCCTTGGAAGATCGGCCCCTCTTGATGCGGCTGTCGCTGTCCGCAACCTGGACGTGTCCCCACTCAACGGACAGGAGGGGACCCTCAGATGGGAGGGGTTCACTCTTCAAGTCAGGGACGACACCCTCTACATCGCCGGTACAGACAGGAGGGGGACGATATACGGCATCTATACTCTCAGCCAGGCCATGGGTGTCTCCCCCCTGCACTGGTGGGCGGATGTGCCGCCCAGACGCAGACCGTTCGTCAGCATTCCACGGGATCTGTGCGTCTACGATTGGCCATCGGTCAAATACCGGGGTTTCTTCATAAACGATGAGGAGGAACTGGACGACTGGGCCCGTTCGCACACCGCTGACGGAACAATCGGCCCCGTCACCTATGAGCATGTCTTCGATTTGATTCTGAGGTTGAGGGGGAATTACCTGTGGCCGGCAATGCACGTCAACGCTTTCAACAGCGACCCACGCAACGGCAAGCTGGCTCAGACGATGGGGTTGGTCATCGGCAGCAGCCATTGTGACATGCTCCTGCGCAGCAATCAGCATGAATGGGACCCTTGGGTGAAGGCACAGGGCGAACCTGTCGCCTACGACTATTCACTGCCGGGGAGGAACCGGGACAAAATCAGAGAATATTGGGCACAGAGCGTTGACATGAACCGGGATTACGAGGTGACATGGACCGTGGGCATGAGGGGGATTCATGACACCGGCCTGACTACACGGGTCATCGACGACGATCCCGGTCTTGACGATGAAGGACGGGTCAAGGCCCGGGTCGGCCTCATGGAAAAGATCATCGCAGACCAGAGAAGCATACTGGCCGATCACCTGGGCCGGAACCCGGAATCTATTCCTCAGATCTTCATCCCCTACAAGGAGGTCCTTCCCCTCTACGATGCCGGCCTCAGGGTTCCCGACGATGTCACCATCATGTGGGTCAACGACAATTACGGTTACATGCGCCGTCTTCCCGACAGGGCCGAAGCCGCACGTAGCGGGGGCAACGGGGTCTATTACCACAGTTCCTACTGGGCACCACCCAGAACCAGTTACCGTTGCACCTCTTCCACCCCCCTGGCCCTCATGTGGGACCAGCTCGGCAAGTGCTGGGACAGCGGCATCCGCCGTGTCTGGGTCGATAACCTGGGCGCCGTCAAACGTCTGGAACTGGAAGGGTCATACTTCCTGCACCTGGCCTGGAACGCTGGCAGGGCGGCATCATGCCTGCAAGCCCGTGACTTCGTGGCCAGATGGTTCGAGCAGACCTTCGGATCCACCTGCGGGCAGGAGGCCGCAGACCTGTGCATGGCATACTATGCGATCAACAACGAGACCAAAATAGAGCACTTCCACGAATGCTCCTTTGCCCAGTCCGGTTACGGGGACGAGGCGGGTGACCGGTTGGCCGCCATCATGGACCTGGATGCCCGTTCTCTCAGGCTTGAAGAGAGCCTTGATCCAAGGCTCCGGGAGTCCTATGCCGAACTGATCGGGTTCAAGATCGCGCTCATGCACTACGTGTGCGCTCAGTTCTACCATGCCGACAGGAGTCGGCTGGACTATGCCAGACGGGCTTACCGGGCGGCCGATCGGCAAACCGAAATCTCCCACCTCTACGGATGTGAAATCCGTGCTCTGGTGCACTGGTACAACCGCGTCCTGGCAGGAGGCAAGTGGGAGGACATCTTCACTCCGGACACCTTTCCGCCCCCTACCCTTCCCCAGCACCCGACCTGTCGCCCTTCTCCCGCAGCTTGGATTCGAGGGACCCAGCCGGGGATCGGGGGTGCAGGACCCTGCCATCCCGATCCAAGCTCCGGTCCGGCAGGCGTGGTCCCCGCGGTTCCGCCGGACCGGGATGCTTCCTCGCTTGCCGTCTCTGTGGAAGGGGAGGACGGGGTCTTCAGCCTGGGAGCCCTTTCCTGGTCCTTCGATGCCTGTGCCCCGCCCGCCAATTCCTCTTCTGACACCTTCTCCCCCCTGCCCGCCGGGTCTTCCGCAGGCCAACCTTCTCACGGCCATCGTTCCCCCGTTCTCTCGTTCGACCCGTATGGGTCGTCAGATAAATGGCTGGACCTGTATGCACAGGGATCCGCGAACGAGCGCTGCCGGCTGCGGGCCGATCAGGATTGGGTACACCTGTCCTGTTCGCAGGTGACTGTCGAGGATGAGGTCAGAGTCCACGTCATGATCGATGATCCACACCGCCATGCCGGCTCCAGGGCAGCATTGACCATCACCGCGATTCCGGCACGGGACGGCGTGCAAGCGGGAGCCGGGAAGGCTGTGGGCCGATGCGGGGTCGTGTCTATCCAACTGGGTGCCGGCCCCGGTCCCGACCCGGGTTTCATAGGTTATGTGGAGGCCGATGGCTTCATCAGCATGGATCCCTCCACGGGTCTGACTCGTCCCGATCCATCCGGCTCCGGCTCATGGCTGGCCACGGCGGACCTGGGCAGGTTCGCCAACCCCATCATGCAGACCGTCGGGCAAAGTGTACGTGATGTGGGCAATGCGACCCTTCTCTCTCTGGATTTCTGGCTTATGACGGCCGGCATCCACACTCTTGAGATTCACCGCCTGCCCACCCTTGATTCCCGGGGTCGGATTCGTCTTCGGGTGGGAGTCGACGGGGTCGAAGCCGGGATCGTCGAATCGCCCACCACGGATGAGTTCAAGGGGAATTGGCAGGATTCAATCGTGGAGAACGCCGAGAGACTGACCCTGGTCCTTCCCCGTCTGGATGTGGGCCCCCACCGTCTGGATCTGCGGGTCATGGACAGATCTTTCGGCATCGACAAGGTGGTGATCTACACAAGGCCCCGCAGGGCTGGCCATCTGGGACCCTCTTTCAGCACAAGGCTGACAGCTGGCAGCCATCTGCCAGCTGTCCAGCACGGTCCTCATGAGGGGGAGGGATCAAAGGGCCGTGACCACCCGGACTTCTCCGGATGGCCAGGTCCGGCATCCGGCTTCCAGCCCTGCCCATCCCGACGAGACCTGGATGATAGGCTGCGCCTTATGGCCGTACGCGGCTATGGAATCGACCTTGATGACCTTCCCCCTGAGGCGGTCGCCTACTTCGACCGCTCCTACTGGGCCCAGGCAGGCCTCTATACACGTCCGAACCTGGTCTACCCCTCTTCCGCGAAACGAAGTGGCCGCTGTGGCACCATATACGCGGCGAAGGCCGATGACCATCCTGGTTCCTGTCCGCGTAGCGGATCCATCCATGAGGTTCAAGGCCGAATCGCCATTGAGGTCGCTGATTGCCTGGCAGGAGGACGGAGGGCCTGGCTGTCACCAGGTGGTGTGCCCGGGGTGGGTTGGTTCCATACGGACGCCCCCATCCGGTCAGGCTTGGGCATGGCTATGAGGGCTGAACCGGCGGGCAGCGTCTGCGAGGATCCGTGGACGGCCCCTCGCATGACCTTCGCTTTCGACCTGGCACGGCCGGGTGTTTACCGCCTATGGATTCTGGCGCAGTTTGCCTCTGACCTGGAGGATTCCTGCCATCTCTTCATGGACGGGAGCCTCCTGGACTCGGCCTGTGTCTTTCCGCCCGGGGGGCATCTGATGACCTACGCCACGGAACATGTCTGGGCCTGGTTCGAGCTGGCCCAGGTTGAGCTGAGGGAGGGGGGACACCGGCTTGGAATCGCCCCTCACCGTGCCGGGATGAAAATAAGCCGGATCTACCTTGCCGAAGACGGCATCCGGCCTCCCCTGGAGCGGGACTGGCCCCTTCCGGCGTGAGGAAGGGGAGACCCGGTCACACGATCCTGCGGTCGGCGGCCCACCGGGTCAGCTCACTCCTGTTGGACAGTTGGAGTTTGCGCAGGACATTGGAGACATGCGTCTCGACGGTCTTGATCGATATGAAGAGCTCGCCGGCCACCTCCCGGTAGGTGTAGCCGCGGGCTATGAGGCGCATGACCTCCTGCTCCCGTGTGGAAAGACGGTCCAGTTCATCGTCCTCGATTGGGGAGGCCGGGTCTTCCGAGCCGGCGTGGAAGGCTGAAAGGACGAAGCCTGCCAGTTTGGGGGAGAAGACGGCATAACCCTCATATACCTGCCGTATGGAGGATATCAGGTCCTTGGAGGAGATGGTCTTGGTCACGTAGCCCTGGGCGCCGGCCCTGATGACGGCACCCACATCCTGGGCGGAGTCGGAAACGGACAGGGCCAGGAAGACGGTTCGGGGGGACATGGGCTGGGACCTGGTCAATATCTCGGCGCCGCCTCCCCCTGAACCTCCGGGCACATGGACGTCGAGGAGGACGACATCGGGCCGGGTGTCGGCGATCATGGCCACGGAAGAGTCCACGTCGGGGGACTGGCCGACTATGCTGAAATACGGCTGAAGGGTCGCTATGACGCCGGTCCTGAACATCTCATGGTCATCCACCACCCCCACCCGGATGGGGGTCGCCCGTCTGGTTGTAGCCGTGGATTCTCCGTCTGTTGCCTTCTGTGCTGAAATCATCCGACCGCCGTCTCAATCTTCCATGCCCCAGCATGGTGAATGGTTGTCCCCGCCATGGGGTCCACGGGTGTCTGCCGGTTTCCACCATCGTCACCGGCCGGACCAGGCCCGCTGGACCGCATTCTAGCATCCCGGCAGGGGCGGCCCCCCCGGCATCGTTCATCCGTGGGCCTGCCCCCTGCCATCCTGCTGGCCGGCCGGTGAAAGGGGCATGTGCATGCGCACTTCCGTCCCCCACCCGCTGCGGGATACGATTTCGACGGTGCCGCCACGTCTTCTCACCCTTCCGATGATGGACTCCTTGATTCCCAACCGGTCCGGTGGAATCTCGTCCGGGTTGAAGCCCGGTCCGTGGTCCCGCACGAAAACCTCGACCTTCTCCCTGCCTGACTCGCAGTACACGGAGATGGGTTCTTCACCGTGGGTGACCGCATTGACCAGGGCCTGCCTGGTGGCATCCAGGAGGGCATCGGTCTGTGCACTGGGCTGGGCATCGCCCACTATCACCACTTCGACGGGTTTGCCGGATTCGTCCTCGACATGGGCGGCGATCTGTTTGAGCCCGGCCCCCACGGACCTGTCGGACGGGGTCCGGTCCTGGTAGAGCCAGTTGCGCAGGTCCCTCTCCTGGGACCTGGCCAGGGCCAGGACGGTCTGGGGCTGGTCGGCGTGCAGCTGTACCAGGGCCAGGGTCTGCAGGACCCCGTCATGCAGGTGGGCCGTCATGTCGGCCCTCTCTTCCTCGCGCTCCTTCATGGCCCGTTCGGTGCTCAGCTTCTGAATCAGTGAGTTGATCCAGGGGGCCGCCGTCGCCGCGATCCCCAGGAGGAGGATGCCGGCGACCGCCATGATGGAGATGGCCTCCTGTACCGGGAAGCTGTTGAAGACGTAGACGGTGATTCCCCCCACTATCAGTCCCAGGCTGATCAAGAGGGTGGGCAGGTGGGGTTCGCTGTCCTCGAAGCGCAGCCAGGCCAGGATGATGCCCCCGCAGAAGAGCATGGCCGGCAGGATCATGCTCTCCTTGACGCCGATGAGAAGCTGGAAGAGCCCGAGAAGAATCAAGGCCGCCCCCAGGGCGGCGATCAGCTGAGGCTTTGAAACCGTGTTCAGACTCTGCCGCAGGTCAGATGGTTCGTTAGACGGCGGGGACTGGACGGGGTCTTGCGGGACCGCCCGCCCGGATGGTGCGGTGTTCCCCCTGGCCAGCGGTGCCTGTGCGGGGTTCTGCATGCCGAGGAACCCGGTCGGATCCCCCTGGGGGACGAAGACCCACAGGAAGAGGTAGGGCAGGATGCCGATGCCCGTCAGGGCCAGGAGGACGGTCACGAGTCTTACCGGGGTGACGCCGATGCCCAGGTGGAGGCTGACCCCCTTGCAGACCCCGCTCAGCACCCGCCCGGTCTTCGGCCTCATCAGGGGCAGGCGGGCAGGTAGGAGCGGAGGCGGTTGGGGGATTCCCCGCCGGTCTGTGGACTCGTTGCTCATGCTTCCATTATTTACGAACATCTGTTTTCCGGGAGGCCATGGACACTTTTTCAGGGTTAAATCAGGGTGTTCCCTGATGGGTGCCGCTCCTTCGACCTGATGTAATGGTGTCATGACTGGAAACGACTTCTATCAGACCGGCATGTCCCCATCGGGTGATCCCCGTGGGCAGGGTAGGCCGCCACGTGCCCCCCGTGATGAGGATGGCGGTGGACGTTGGTTCTTCCGTTGGGTTCGTGAAAGCTGCGTGGTCAGGACGAACGACCGGTGGATCGGAGGGGTATGCGGAGCGCTGGCCCGTCGTCTGGGTTGGAGCCCCTCCTTCGTCCGCGCCATCATGCTCCTGTGCGTCTTCGCTGCTGGGGCAGGCCTGGCGTTCTACGGTTTCGCCTGGTTCATCCTTCCTGACGAGGATGACACGATTGTGTGCGAAGACCTGATTGACGGGCGTTGGAGGGGTGATGCCATCGGTGTCATCATCTGCCTGATCATCACTTTCTGCCTTCCGGGCGTCGGACTGTTCGCGCTCGCGGTTGCCGCCGGCCTGCTCTACCTCTTCCTGCGCTGGAGCCGGCAGAGGGCGATGAGCGGCATGGACGGATATGAGGGCGGGGACTGGCATCGGCAGGAGGGAGGTCATGCCCCTTCCGACAGGCGCGGGCCCGGTTACGGGCAGGGCGGGTGGAACCCCGAGGGGGCTTGGACGCCTCAGGGTCCCGATGATGGACCAGGTCGCCAAGACACCGACCAAGGTTACCGGCCCTCCCCCTTCCTGGCAGGCTGGGAAGGCCCGGAAGGCGGGGCTGATCCGGCCTATGGCTCAAGGGGCTGGTATGGGGCGGCCCCGGATTATCGGACGGCTCCTGACCGTCAGGCAGGACCGGCTTCCGGCGGCATCGGCGGACCTGCGTATGCCGCCGGTCCCGCTCCTTCGTCAGTGTCACCCGGGTGGGGGGGCTCCGGTCCCGGTCGGTACACGCCGACAGTCAAGAGGCCGGCGCGCCGGCTGCGTCGCAGGCCGGCCGGGTTCGCCATAGTGGCTTCCGTCATGGGTCTCATCCTCATCTCCGGTGCCATCACGGCCCTGGTGACCTTCAACAAGGTGACCGGATTCCTTGACGTCTCTCGTGTAGCCCTGTATTGGACGGCCGGCATCTGCCTCCTCGTGGGCATCGTGACCGTCGCCCTCGGTTCCGTGGGGCGGCGTTCCGGGGGTCTGACGGTCATATCCGTGTTGACGGTCATCTCCCTCCTGTCTGTCACGGTCGGTGTGGCGAATCTGGCCATCTATGAAAATGGATTCAAGAAGCAAATGGCTGGATACCAGCACCTGGTGGTCAACGGAGAGGGCATGGGCAGGGTGATGGGATCCACCACCAGGGACATGAAGGCCTACGCCCGAGGCTACTTTTTCACAGGAGACGAGTCGAAGCAGGGGAGGGTCGTCCTCGACCTGTCCGACTTTGAAAAGAACAACGGCACGCACAGGGTGGACTATAAGGGGAGGAAAGCCGACTCGGGATGCCCGGCCGGCAGGATTCAACTGGCCGTGGAATTTGCGGATGTCAAGATCCTGGTTCCCAAGGAGTGCACCTACTATTTCAGCCAATATCACACAGACTTCCTGTGGGGTGACACGGGCGGGAAGGCTGATGGCGGCACCCCCCGTGATTGGTGGGACTACATCATGTCCGGCCGCCAGACCCGGTCCGACGGCTACCGGGAGGGTGACTGGGTGGCCGGTCCGGGCGTCGATCCCTCCGACGATTACGGCGATTCCGGCAATCCCGAGCTTTACATCGAGGTCAGTCCGGCCATCCACGGCCGTATGACGGTGGAACACAAGGGCCATGCAACCGTTCCATGGGGAAAGAAGAACCAGGGGGTCGGGTCCGATCATGACGGGCAGGGAAAAGATGCGGGGACAAAGACAAAGAATGATGGAGACGACCATGACGACAGATGAGGAAGGCCGGGAAGACGAGGGGCGGACCGAGCCCATCAAGGCAGACCCCGTACGGACAGGCGGAGATGAGGCGATGACGGAACAGATCGCCAAGATCGATTCGGGGCGCGGAGACACTGGGACGAATAGGACCGAGACGGCTCCGACTAGGGGGCACGGGGGGGAAGATGCCGACGCGACCGCACCTTCCGCTGACCCTGATGACCAGCCCGGCCGGCAGGACCGTGCGGCTTCCCCGGTCAGCGCCCAACCGGAGGGTGGGACCCCGACGGTCCGGGAGGGGGCAGATGCCCAGAATCCTGATGAGGGGGTCGGCGGCCCTGATGACGCAGGTCCTGCAGATCCTGCGGAATCCGGACCTGCCTCCCGTTTGCGCGATGACATCCCCCCCTTCCCACGGTCTTCGGCGCCCATGTACACGGTGGTGGATCCGGCTCCTGCCGAGCAGCGGCCGAACCGTCCGAGCGGGGTAAGCAAGCCCACCGTGATCTGGGGGGGCCTGGTCTGCCTGTGCGCCGTCATCTGTCTGGGTTTGGGCCTGGCTTTCGCCCAGTGTGGGCTCGGGGTCGGCCACGCCTTCGATTGGCTGAAGGTCCTTCCGGCCGTCTGCCTCCTGGTCGGCATCATCCTCCTGATCGTCGCCCTGGGATGGGTCCTGTACAGGAGCCTGCACTCCCATAAGAAGGGGGAATGACGGGGATGGCGGACGCCCCTGGGCCGGTTTGGCTGAACGGGCATCCGCGTTGATGGATGCGTGAAAGGAGTTCCGGCGGTTCCCATCGTGGCCTGCCGGAATTTCGTTCTTTTCGTAGAGAGGGAGGCCCGGCCTCTCAGATGGTGAACAGGCCCCAGAAGGCCAGCACGACCAGGATAAGGGCCGATCCGGCCGCGGTAAGGGCGAATGTGATCCAGTGTCCGGGCCCGGCCACCTGCCCCTTGCCCCCCATCGCCCTTGCGTGGGTGGGGAAGATTCCGGAAATGGCATCGGCGAGGACCGAGGCCAGGATGAGGGCGAGGATGACGGCCGCCACCTTGAGCGCGGGCCAAGAGGTCCTTTCCGTGGGTGACAATCCATTCAGACTGAGCGCGTGACCGACCACCATGACCGCATAGAGGCAGGTCAGCGCCAGGACTGCCAGGCTGCCGATTCCCAGAATCCACAGACGGGCCTGCATGCTCCTGCCGAATCCGGGCGATGTCCGGTCCGGTTTTATCTTTCCTTCCGATTTCCCTCGCCCATGCCCTGCCAGTCCCAGGCAGACGGAACCGATGAGGGCTGCGAGGAGGAGGACCGGCCCTCCCGCCATCAGGAGGAGGAGGGTGCGCAGGCTCGTGATCAGACCCGGTCCCATCTCTTCAGGGGCCGCGAAACGCTGAGCGGGCTGTGACCCGGCCACCATGGGGGTGGCCCACTGGTGGGCGTCCGTTCCCATGGCCACCCCGTTGATCCAGTCTTCCAAGTCATGCGTGTAGTGGGGCTCCAGCGGGAGACCGGGCTTGGACAGGCTGCTTCCTGTCCGCATCTGATGATTGGTGGGGTAGTAGCGCAGGGTCACGTTCGTGTTGCCGGCCTCCCCGGCTTTTTCGATCAGTTCCCTGGCTCCCTGTTCAATCGGCATGGAGACGTCTTCGGTGCCGAAGTTGACCAGGAGGGGTTGGGTGAGTCCGTCCAGGTACGACAGGGCGGGGAAGTCCGCATATTCCAATCCCAGGACCGACAGGTCCAGTCCCAGCAGTTTGGGGATGACGGCCCGGATCCCGTCGGGGGCCCCGACCCGGTCCAGGTAGGCGGTGGCCGCCATGGCCATCTGGCTGCGGCCCGGGTAGACGGGCGGGGAGGTCATGATCGAATAAGCGACCTCCTTGCGGGAGGCGGTCATGACCGACGATATCCAGGTCCCCTCGGATTCGGCGTAGACGCCCACCCTGGCGGGGTCAACCCCAGGCCATGACCTGAGCAGGTCGAAGGACCGCCCGTAGTCGTCGGCCATGGCCTTGTAGTCCCTGTGGAAGGTCGTGTAGGTGTCCAGGCGCTTGTCGGGGACCAGGGTGGTGATGCCGGCCGAAGCCAGGGCGCCGGCCAGGTCCCCGTATACTTCCGCCGCCTTGCCGGTGCCGGCCCCGTGGATGAACAGGCAGGCCGGGACGGGTCCCCTGACCCCCTCGGGCTGTCTGACGATGGCATTCACGCTGACACCGCCCCCCAGGTCCACCTTGACCCGGGTCTGCTTGGTGGCGTATGTGCCCTCGGTCGCCGTCCTGCCCAGACGCGAGGAAATGGCCGTCTTCCGCTCCGTCACCCTGATATGGCCGGTCTCGGCCTCCACCTGCCAGTGGGGGGTCATGAGGACCCCCAGCAGGGCCAAGGCGGACAGGGTCATGATGGCGGCTATGGCCGGTCCCAGCATCCTCTTGATGTTTCGCACCCGACCCACTCTACTCAATCGGTGCTCTGGGCCGCCTCGGCTTGTTCAAGATCATCGAAGCCGCTCTGACGGACCGTTGCCAGGATGGTCTCCTCCGTCAGATTCCGACCCTGGTCGGCCATCCTCCTGACCATGGATTCATACAGGTCCAGCGTCCTTGCCGAGTAGGTCCCCAACTCCCCCCTCAGGTAAGTCTCGAAGGAGGTGGCCGATCCGGTGTCCTGACTGGTTCTCAGAACACGCATCTGCCTGCCGAGGCGGGGATACCGCCCCTTGAAATCCTTGGCCCAGGCGACCTCCCGGTCGATGATGGCCTCCTGACGTGCCTGGCGTTCCAGGCCCAGCCTGGGCAGGTAGGGGGTGATGTTCCGCCGGTAGTCTTCGGGGGCGGTGGACTCCATCATCCGCCCGTACTTCTCCGTCAGAAGGTTGCGCCCGGACCTGTCCGCCTGGTCCAGGTCGTCTGCGTAGGAGGACAGGAGGTCAAGGGGCCAGACGAGGAACTGGCTCCTTCTCATCTGGTGGAAGACCGGCCAGTTCCCCTGGCAGTTGGCGGGGCCTCCCTCGTTGTTCACCTCCTGGAACTGGTCCCACTCATGCCTGACCACCTCTTCCACCAGCTGGTCCTGTCCCTCCGGGGTCCCGGTCCGGGCCCCCTCGTCCTCACGATCCCTGTCGGCCTTCTCCATGCCGACCTCCTTTCCCCGCCAACCGGCGGGTCGCTCTCAGATGCTGTGCAGGACCGGGTCTTCGCTGTCGATGTGGGCCTCCACGTATGGACGCTGCCACTCCAGGAATGTCTCCCGGGAGGAGGTCAGCCCCTCCTCCCGCAGCTCAGTGACGATCCGGCTGCATATGTGCTCGACGATGTCGTGTATCTGTCCCGCCGCCGGACCGGCCCCCCTGCCCCCCTCGCCGAAGCCGGCACCCCCGTAGCAGGCGGCCGAGGCCAGGCGGAGGACGGTTTCCAGTTCGTCCGCCACCCCGCCCAGTCTGGACGCCATCCTGGCGCTCAGCCTGTGGAGGGCTGCGAACCGCCACTTGTAATAGGGGAGGTATCCCACGGTGATCGGATTGTTGATGAGGAAGACCAGGGAGGCCGTTGCATTGACGAACTCGTTGATGGAGAGCATGGCGGCCGCCCCGTCACCACGCTCCAGACTCCTGGGCAGGTTGTACTGGCCGGCCTGGGCGATCATTCCCAGTCGGCGGGAGATCAGCGACAGGCGCACATCGTCCGGCATGGACTTGAATCCCTGACGTGTGGCCAGGAGCTGGCCCAGGGGGTCTGCGAAGACCTGGCCGTTCGTGGCGGCGGCCAGGGTGGCCTCGTCAAGGAGGAGCCACTCGTGGGGTCTGTCGTCCGCAGGGGCCTGTCGGTAACCCGTGAGGGCCTGGAAGAAGTCGCCGATTTCGAAGACGCCCACCCGTCTGCCGGCCCCCCGGGCACGGACGCTGGACTCGCGTGGCCCATAGCCCATGAAGTCCTGGGGGAGGGCCTCGTAGTCCGCCTGGAGGGAGGCCCCGATTGCCTGGTTGTCCTCATGGGTCAGCCACAGGCAGAAGCCAGGGCCGAAGTCATGGTCCCGTGAGACGGCATCGTCGAAGCCGTAGCACTCGGAGCCATGACCCATCAGCCCGGCGGCTATCCGTCCCTCGTAATCCTTGTATTTCTCCTGGATGAGGGGTTTGCCGTATTCCTCCCAGTAGGCCTTGGACAGTTGCAGGCCCGTCATTGCGGGATGGCAGGCGTGGGGGTGAGTGTAGGAGGGTGTGCCTTTTGCCGGACCCGCCGACATCCCTGCATCCGGCAGGGCCATGTCCCCTTCCCCCCGGTTGCCGTGGTCCTTCCGACCTGCTCGTTCCTCCTGCCCCTGCCGGCCGGCGGTGTCGGACCGGACCCTGTCTGCGGCGTTTCCTTCCCCGCCTGCGTCCGATCGGTCCCCTCCGGCCTCAAGGACCTGGTTCAGGTTCTCCTCGGTGATCTTGTAGTAGTCGCTCCCCCTGTCATACCGGTCTTCGATGATGGACAGGGCCTTGCGGTAGGTCGCGGCCGCCCTGGTGAAGTCCCCTTTGAAGTAGAGGGCCTGGGCATAGCCCGCAAGGGCGGATGCATAGTGGGCGCTGCCTTCCAGGTGGCCATGCCGGTAGATCTCCATGGACTTTTCGGCGTGCTTCATGGCCCGGTCCACGGTTTCATTCCTGTCGGCGCTTCCAGACCGGTCGGCCTGGCTCATGAGGTCGCCCGCGCCCCTGCCTGCCGAGGCCTCTTGGAGGAGGGCCAGGGCAAGATTGGTGTGGGTCGAGGCCACATCCAGGTCGGTGGTGGGGTCGGGGCTGGAGGACTCCAGGATGGACAGGGCCTCCTCCAGCTCATTCACCGCATCTGCCAAGCGCCCGGTCTCGCTGTAGAGCATGGACAGGTTGTTGTGGAGGGCGGCCAGCCTGCGGTCACCGGGGCCGAAGGTAGCCTCGGAGCTTTTCAGGGCCTGCCGGTACAGGTCTTCGGCCTGTTCATACTTGTGGGCCGCCCTCAGCCCCGTGGCGGCATTGATCAGTGTGGTGGTCCAGGCCTGGGTGCCTTCTATACCCATCTTGGCGGCAAGCTCGATGGCCCGTTGGATCATCCACTTGTTGTCCTCATGCCGTCCCTGCGACCGGTAGAAGCCCATGGTCTCGTTGAGCACGGTCAGGAGGCCGGCTTCATCGCCGACGTTCTCGGCATCGGCCAGGGCCTGGAGGAGGTATGGCTCGGCCGAATCTCTGGCCTTGCCGGCATTGAATATGGCGTCAAGGCCGTCCAGGAAGGCCTGGGAGTCGAAGGTTCCGTCCGGCTTCAGATAAGGCCGGTCCGGCCAGGCCGGTTCCTCGCCCCTTTTTGCTGCGTCCATGCTCGTTCCCCTTCGCTCGGTCTCCGCTGTGATTCCGCGTGCTACCTGCAATCCTAAGGCCAGGTCGGGCCCAGGGCGACGGATCGGCAGGGCTCCCGGAAGGGCGGCGGTCCTGTCACGTGTCGGGCCATTCTCACAAATTGATCGGATGGAGCCTGTTGAGGGCGTCGGTGTCCGTCTCGCAGCGCCAGGAGTAGAAGACGAGTAGGGCAAAGGCGGCCAGGGCCAGGGGGGTACCGGCCAGGGCGGGATAGTGGTAGTCCATCCCCGAGGCGTTCAGGGCCATGCCGCCCAGGGTGGAACCGACCGCATTGCCGAAGTTGAAGGCGACCTGAGTGGCTGCGCCGGCGATGAGTTCGCCGCCGCCCTCGCCCACTTCGACCATGAGGACCTGCTGCGGTGTCGAAACGAAGAAGAGGCTGAAAGCGATGAGGAAGGTCAGGATCGCAGTCACGGCGCGTGACCCGGGCAGGAAGAAGACCAGGAGCAGGCCCAGGGAGGCGAGCAGCTGGCCCAGGGCCGCCGTGCCGGCATGTTTCCACCGGTCGCAAAGCGCGCCGCCTGCCAGACCGCCGACCACCATGCCGAAACCGGCCAGCATCATGAGCAGGGAGACCCTGCCCAGGTCCCATCCGCCCACATGCGTCAGCCAGGGTGATATATAGCTCCACCAGCAGAATATGCCGGCGTTGCCCACGAAGACGGCCGCGAGGACCACCCAGGGACCCCTGCGCCGAAGGAAGTGGAACTGCCCTTTGATCCCACGGTCGGGCACGGGGGGGATGTCGGGAACCCACCTGATCACCAGGATGATGGTGGCGGCCCCCCAGAGGGCCAGGATCGTGAAGGCCAGGCGCCAGCTCAGGTTCTCCGCCATGAAGGTACCTGCCGGCACCCCCAGCATGTTCGCCAGGGTCTGCCCGGTGATCGTGATTGACACGGCCTGTGCTTCCCGTCCCTTGTCGGCCGTGGAGCGGGCTATGTAGGCGGAGGTCCCGAAGAAGGCCCCGTGGGGCAGGCCGGCTATGAAGCGTGCAAGGAGGAGCATGGGGGCGCTGCCTGCCAGGGCCGACAACCCGTTGCCCACGGCTATCAGGATCATGAAAGATGCAATCAGATACTTGGGGCGGGCCTTGCGGCCGAAGACCAGGATAAGGGTTCCCACGCAGACCCCGATGGCATAGGAGGAAATGAAATGGCCTGCCTGGGGGATGGTGACCCGCATGTCCCGGGCTGTCTGGGGGAGTATCCCCATCATGACGAATTCGGCTGCCCCCAGGGCGAAGGCGCCCGAGGCCAGGGCTATGAGACTCTTCTTCATGCTGCGGTTGCTTCTTCACGGGGTGGGATCTTGCTACAGGATAGGGATGCAGGTGGTTTCCGGCACCGATTGCCCAGTGTACCCCGCTGACCGCGTCGCGGGGTGAACCGGACGGTGGGACACGGCCAGGCCGATGCGGCAGGCTGTGCCTCCACGATCTGCAGGTCCCATGCAGCCGGGGGGCAGTCCGCATCCATCGGGTCGGGCAGACCGTCAGGGTGAGGGGTCATATATACGCAACGCGTCCATGGCCGGCATCGGCCCTTGGAGGTCGGCCTTGTTCGACAGGGCGGAAGGTCATGTCTCGGGCCTTGAGGCGACGGGGCAAGAAAAAAGCAGCCCAAGGATGGGCTGCGCAGATGTCGGGGTAGGGGGATTTGAACCCCCGGCCTCTTCGTCCCGAACGAAGCGCGCTACCAAGCTGCGCTATACCCCGCAACAACGTACCAAGATTACACCGGTCCAGGGTGAAAAGCCAGCCGGCGTGGCGTTCCGGGAGGGACGACGGGCGGTCGGACATGCCGACGTTTCCTCCCCATGGCCTGTCCGGAGAGGGATTGTCGACTGTCGGCGGTGTAGCAAGACCTGCGTACAATGGTCTACTATGACCGAGCCTATTGAGAACGCCGAAGATTCCGCTGAGAGCACTCCCGGGGATCAGGGCATGAACACCATCCATCGTGCACAGCTCCTGCTTGAGCAGGACGAGGCCATCACCGCCAAGGTCGATGCCGGTGCCACCCCTGAGGAAGCCATCGATCCGACCAACAAGGAATTCGGTCCTCAGGGCCATCCCGAACAGGTGCAGATAAGGGTGGCCAAGCGGGCCCAGATGCTCAAGGACGGGGTCGAACCCTACCCGGTCCACCTGAATGTCACCGACACGATCACGAGTGTGCGCGACCGCTACGATGGCAAGCTGGAAGCCGGCCAGGAGACGGAGGACATCGTCGGCATAGCCGGGCGAGTCCTCTTCCTGCGCAACGGCGGAGGGCTCTGCTTCGTCCAGCTGTCCTCGGGTGACGGCACCAGGATCCAGGGGATGATCTCCAAGCGTGAGGTGGGGGCCGACTCCCTCAAGCGTTTCAAGCAACTGGTCGACCTGGGCGATCACCTCTATCTGCGTGGGCGCGTCATCGCATCCAAGACCGGCGAGCTCTCGGTTTTCGCCACCGAGTGGGATATCGCAGCCAAGGCCCTCCAGCCCCTGCCGGCCCTTCACAAGGAACTGACGGAGGAGCAGAGGACCCGCAAGCCCTACCTGGCCATGATCGTCGACGATGGGGTCCGCAAGATGGTCCGCCGCCGGTCCGCCGTCGTCTCCTCCCTCCGCCACACCTTCGAGGATCATGACTTCCTCGAGGTCGAGACCCCCATGCTGCAGACCGTCCACGGGGGAGCAGCCGCAAGGCCCTTCACCACACACATGAACGCCTTCGACATCGACCTCTTCCTCCGCATAGCCCCCGAGCTCTTCCTCAAACGCTGCCTGGTGGGCGGTATCGAGCGGGTCTTCGAAATCAACCGGGACTTCCGCAACGAGGGGGTGGACGGCACCCATGCCCCGGAATTCACCATGCTGGAGGCCTATCAGGCCTATGGCACCTATGACACCATCGGGGACCTGACCAAGGAGCTGATCCAGAAGTCGGCCATGGAGGCCTTCGGAAGCTTGAATGTGGAGCTCCTGAACGGCGACCATTACGATTTCGGCGGCGAGTGGAAGCAGATCAGCATGTATGACTCCCTTTCCGAATCCCTCGGAGAGGAGATCACCCCCGAGACCGGCGTCGATCGCCTGAGGACCATAGCCGACAAGCTGGGCCTGGATGAGGAGCCCGCCGAAAACCACGGCAAGCTGGTGGAGCACCTCTGGGAGCACTTCTGGCAGGACAAGTTATACGAACCCACCTTCGTGAGGGACTTCCCCGTGGAGACCTCCCCGCTCGTCAAGGCCCACCGGACCAAGAAGGGGGTCGTCGAAAAGTGGGACCTCTACGTGCGCGGCTTCGAACTGGCCACCGGCTACTCGGAGCTGAACGACCCGGTCGTACAGCGTCAGCGCTTCGTGGAGCAGGCCAAGATGGCCAGCCAGGGTGATGTCGAGGCCATGGACATAGACGAGGACTTCCTCGAGGCCCTCGGCGTGGGCATGCCCCCAGCAGGAGGCATGGGGATGGGAATCGACCGCCTCCTCATCGCCCTGACCGGTGCGACCATCCGCGAGACCATCACCTTCCCCCTGGTCAAGCCCATCAACTGAAGGGCAAGCAGGGGATTCGGAGAGGAAGCGAGGCAAAGGATGGACATGAAGCTCTGGCTCAACGGCATGAGGCCCAAGACCCTTCCCGCCTCGGTCGCCCCGGTCTGCGTGGGGACGGCGGCCGCCCTCCTGGTGAGGTCCCGCCTTCAGGCAGCCTGCACGTCCGTCTGCTCGCCGACCGCCAAACCCCAGGTCCAGGCCGATGTGCCCGGCATGGGGCAGGTCCTGGCCGTCTTCCTCCTTTTGGTCGTCCTGGCGCTGGCCATGCAGATCGCGGCCAACTTTGCGAACGACTACTCGGATGGAATCAGGGGGACCGATGAGCACCGGGGGTCGGCCGAGGCCGTTTCCGGCAAGCCCCAACGTCTGGTGGCCTCCGGTGTGGACCCGCGGACCGTCTTCAAGGCCATGTTGGTCGCAGTCACCGTCACCTGCCTGGCTGGACTGGCGGTCATGGCCATCACCGGACACTGGTGGATGATCCTGGTCGGCATCTGCTGCCTCCTGGCCGGGTGGTTCTATGTGGGAGGGCGGCACCCTTACGGATATCACGGGCTGGGGGAGTTGAGCGTATTCATCTTCTTCGGGTTGGTCGCCACCCTGGGAACCGAATACTTCGTCATCGGTTCGGTGGACCGTACGGGGGTCCTGGCAGCCTGCGTCTGCGGGTTGAACGCGGTCGGTCTGCTCATGCTCAACAACTACAGGGACATGGATTCCGACCGTGCCGCCGGCAAGCACACCTATGCCGTATTGGTCGGGGACAAGGCGGCCCGGATATCCGTTTATGCGGTCTATGCCCTCAGCATCGTCATCTCCCTTGTACAGTTCATCGGAGTCTACTGGCGGTTCGGATCGGTCAGCCTCCCGGCCCTGATCATCGTCATCCCGATCGCCGCCTTCTTCATCCTCATCTGCGTCAGGTTCGCCCAGGGCAACCAGTCCCGCGCCTTTGCCCTCGCCGGCAGGGGGACCCTGGTCAGCGCCCTCTGTTGGACTGTCGGCCTCCTCCTGCAGCTGGTCTGAGAGAGGCGCCGTCCCTTCCCGCCTGGTGTGGAATTGGTCTGCGCGGACGCATAAACTGGGCTGTATGACATACAAACTAGTACTGCTCCGGCATGGCCAGAGCGCTTGGAACAACACCAATCAGTTCACCGGCTGGGTGGACGTCCCGCTGACCGAACAGGGTGAGCAGGAGGCCAGGAAGGGGGGCAAGCTCCTCAAGGATAAGGGTGTCCTGCCCGATATCGTCTTCACCTCCCTCCTGCGTCGCGCCATCAACACGGCCAATATCGCCTTGGACGAGGCCGACCGCCTGTGGATTCCGGTCAAGCGTGACTGGAGACTGAACGAGCGTCACTATGGCGCCCTTCAGGGCAAGAACAAGACCCAGATCCGCGAGGAGTACGGCGACGAGAAATTCATGCTCTGGCGCCGTTCCTATGCCACCCCGCCGCCGGAAATCGACCCGGATGACGAGTTTTCACAGGCCCACGACCCCCGCTATGCCGGTGTCGACGTGCCCCGCTGCGAGGCCCTGGCAAACGTGGTCAAGCGGGTGACCCCCTACTGGGAGAGCGACATCATCCCCGAGCTGAAGACCGGTAAGACGGTTCTGATCGCGGCCCACGGCAACTCTCTGCGTGCCATCGTCAAGATGCTCGACAACCTGAGCGAGGAGGAGATCGCCAAGGTCAACATCCCCACCGCCATCCCCCTCGTCTATGAGCTGGATGAGAACTTCAAGCCCATCAAGCCCCGCGGGGAGTACCTGGATCCCGAGGCCGCGGCGGCTGGTGCCGCAGCCGTGGCTGCACAGGGCCAGAAGTGACGGCATGACCTTGAACTGAAGCGAGGCCCCCGACCGGTCCATTCCGGTCGGGGGCCTTTGTCTGTCTGCACTCGGTGCCCCTCGGCGCAGTAGGACCCAAGTGCCATGCGCGGGGGGGGCACCCCTACGCACATGGCGCGGCCACGGACCAAATGTCCCCATCGGGATGGATACCGGGGCATCCCCTCCGCATGTGGCGCGGCCGATCCGGTCTCACCAGTCGTCTCCAGGGGGCCTGCTCCGACCCGCCTGTTCTCCGTGCTGCCGGTTCCCGTCCCGGTGCCGGTGCCTCAGGCGGGGGCCCGGATTCAGTCCAGATCCAGGTCGAGGGCTTTGGGATCCTTGGTGGGGTCGAAGCCCGAGACGATGTAAACCACCCGGCGGGCGGCAGAGACCCCATGGTCCCCCAGACGCTCCATGAACCGTGCCACCAGGACCATGTCGATCAGCTCCTGCTTGCTCCCCTCCCACTGGTCCGACAGGGCGTAGTTGAAGGACTGCTCGTGAAGTCGGTCCAATTCGTCATCGCTGACGATGATCTGCTCGGCTATCTTGGCGTCACGGTCGGCCAGCATGGCCACCAGGCGGTCGGCCATGGTGTCAAGGAAGTCCTGCATCTGACGGTAAAGGGGGAGGACCTGCTCCGGCAGGGCGGACTGGGGGTAGGCCCTGCGGGAGATTTCGGCAATGTGCCGGGCCAGGTCGCCCATGCGCTCGAAGGTGGCCGACAGGCTGAGGGTCGAGACGACCACCCTCAGATCCGTGGCCACAGGGTTCTGTTTGGCCAGGAGCCTGACGCACTGCTCGATGATGCTGGACTCCAGCTTGTCGATGCGGGCATCACCGTCTATGACCTCCTGGGCCACGTCCACATCCGGATCAAGCAGGGCGTGGCCGGCGCTGTGTATGGCATCCCTCACACTGGAGGCCATCCGGTCCATGTCATCCGCCACCTGGCCGAGCTCCTCGTTGAAGATAACCCGCATCTCATCCGCCTTCCGATCCTGTGCTCTTTGCTGACAAGTCTATGCGACGGACCGCCCTCAGGAAAGCGGACAGGCGGTGACATCGGCCCATCGGTCCCTCCTGCCCTATTGTCCCGCATCTTCATGCGAGAATGGTGTGGGGTGGTCCAAGGCCTTCCGGCTCCCGCACGTCCTCGTAACGGCATGGGGCCGGCCCCTGCACACCCGCACGAGTTCAGGGAGGACCCATGACATCATTGGCATCAAAGGTGCGAGGACTGTTCGCCGGGGAGGGGCGGAAGGGGGATGAGGAGGTCGACGAGGATCTGGACGAGACCACCGAGGCCCTTCTGTCCATGATTCCCACCGCCTCGGTGGTGGTCGACGCGGATGACGGGGTCATCCGTTCCAGTTCCGACTCCTACAGGCTGGGCATCGTGCGCAATGACGAGATCTGCGACGGGAGGGTCATGGATGCCATCAGGGCGGTCAGGGCATCCGGCGGCAAGAAGACCCTACGCCTGAGCACACAGACCCCTGATGAGTTCACGGCCCTCCCCGCCCAGGTGACACTCAACGCAGGGGCTGACCCGGGTGCCGAAGGGGACGGAGGTGCATCCGAAGGGGGACTGATGGACGCCCTGGAGGAGCAGGGGGACGAGGGCGGCGAAGACGAAGACGGAGGGGGGAGCGGGACGGATGCCTCCGAGGGGGCCGGGGGCGTCCCCTCACCGGGAGACGGTTCGGGGGACACGGCCCACGCGGGTCCCAAGCCCGTCACACGCCCCAACTGGCTCAATGTGACGGTGGGGAAAATCAGCGACTCCTTCGTCGTCGTCCTGATAAACGACGTCAGCGACTCGGTCCGGTTCATCCAGACCAGGGATGCCTTCATAACCAACGTCTCCCGTCAGCTGCTCAAGCCCGTCGAGGCCCTGGGGCATCTGGCCGGCCAGATCAGGAGGACCTCCGACCTGGAGGGAGTCGACGTCGGGCTCATCAGGGACCATCTGACGCAGGTGGAATCCGATGCCCGGGACGTTCAGCGATACAGCGAGTATCTGAGCCACGTCCTCAATGACCTCCTCCTCCTGATCAGGGCGCAGGAACCCATAGCCCCCAGCGAGCGGAACCGGTTGGACGTGGCCGAACAGGTCGCCAGGGTCCTCTCCGAGGAGGAGGGCCCCGCCCGTGACCAGGGGGTCTGCCTCGCACGGAAGTGCCGGGAAGGACTGACGGTCCATGGGGACGGGGGGCAGATAAGGGCGGCCCTGGCCAAGCTGGTCGAGAATGCGGTTTCATACTCTCCTGCCGGATCCACCGTCAGCCTCGTGGCCGACCCCTCGCCGGACGGCCGCTACGCCGTGATACGTGTCATCGACAGGGGGACGGGCATACCCAAGTCCGAGCAGGGCAGAATCTTCGAGCGTTTCTACCGGGCCGACAACCAGAATGGACGTACGGCCATCGGAATCGGGCTGGGCCTGGCCATCGTCAAGCACGTGGCCCTGACCCACCACGGTTCTGTGAAGGTCTGGAGTTCGCCGGGCGAGGGGAGCACCTTCAGCCTGATCCTCCCCCTGGCCGGGCCGGTGTCAGTGGACAGTCACGGGGTCGGGGCTTCAGCCGGCGGGCCTAGCGGGCCAGACGGCGGTAATCCCAACGGTTGAAATACTCCCAGATGAGGAGGATGAGACCGATGCAGACCCCCGATATCGAGACGATGAGAGGCTTGACCGTACAGTAGCCAAGGTATTTGAGCAGGCCGAAAACAATCAAAGCCAGCACCCACAGGACCGTCCCCGTCACGAACACCTTGCGCAGGTCCACCTGCACCGGTTTGGGCGAAGGTCGGCGCGCATCCGGGTTGAATATGGGTGCCAGTTTCATAAGCCCAACTGTATACGATGCGGGGACATGACGGGCAATCTCCACGGCCGGTCCGGAAATCGTCTCCGTACCGGCCCTTTTCCAGGTGGAAGGAGCCTTTCCGACCGGCTGGGGGGCTGGCCTCGCCGGGCCGGTCGACTGTGGTTTTGGCCTGGTGGGCAGGCATGTCATATCATGACTTGGGACTGGAAGATGTGCGGGAGACCCCCAATCCGGGATTCGGCACCTGCCGAGAGGAGATTGTGCGTGTATCCGATCCAAGCCGTTCAGAAACGGTATGCCTGGGGTTCGCACGATCGCCTGCAGAACATGTTTCATGTGGAACATGGACCCGGACCGGCGGACGTGCCCGAAACCCTGGCCGAGATGTGGTTCAGCGGCCATGAGGAGTCGCCTTCGCCGCTGACCCTGCCAGACGGTTCGCAGGTCGCTCTGACCCAGGCCATACGCAGGGATCCGGCCACCATGCTGGGGGAGAGGGATTCGCAATCCTTCGGCCCGGTCCTGCCCTACCTCTTCAAGGTCATATCGGCCCGCATTCCCCTCTCCCTCCAGGTCCATCCGCTGGACTTCGAAGCCCGGGCGGGATACAACCGCGAGAATGCCCTGGGGGTGCCCAGGCAGGCCTCGGACCGTTCCTTCAAGGACACCCTGGCCAAGAACGAGATGGTCGTGGCCCTGGAGCCCTTCGTGGCCTCGGTGGGCTTCGTCCCCATTTCCGGCCAGTTGACCCTCCTCAGGGCCGTGGACCACCCCCTGGCCCGCCTGATGGCCGATGCCCTGACTGCCAGGACCTTCCGTCTGGGGGTGCCACCCGAACGCTTCGCCCAGGCGGATGCCATGATGCCAGTGTCATCGCTGACCTGGCCGGATTCCCGCCGGAGGATCTTCCGCGCCTTCCATGCGGCCGTCACCTCTCCACCCGAAGAGGGGGAGGGGATATGCGAGGCGCTGGAGGAGGCCATGCGGGAACTGAAAGGGGCCCGATCCCTGGCGGCCCTGTCCAACGCCCTGGAGGCCGCCCGGGCCTTTCCCGGCGACCCGTCCGTCCTCTGCCTGCTCATGCTCAACCCGGTCTGCCTGGAGGAGGGGGAATCGGTCTACATACCGGCCGGCACCCCCCATGCGTACATCCACGGGACGGCGGCCGAGATCATGACCAACTCCGACAACGTGCTCAGGGCGGGGATGACTCCCAAGCACAAGGACCTGCCCGACTTCCTGAAGAGCCTGGACTGCCAACCTTCGGTCCCGATAGATCCCTCGAGCTCCATGCTGGCGACCCTGATCATGCGCAACATGGTCACCTATCGGCCCAACATCCGTGAATACATGCTGGTGTACGGGCATGTGGAGGAGGAGGGGGCCACCTGGCCCCTCATGAACGCCCTGGTCCATCGGTACGGAAACCTGGTCGACAGGATTGGGCCCCGCCAGCTGGTCATACCCCGCCGGGGCCCACGCATCCTCCTCTGCACGGAGGGCGGCCTGTGCTGCCAGGCAGGTTCCCAGACGGTCCTTCTCGGACAGGGGGAGGCCGTCTTCATCCCCTCCAGCGACGGGCGCATCGACATATCCATGGTCACCCCGGCGGGCGCAGACGATCTGGCCCGAAGGAGGGGGGAGGCACCCGGATCCTATGCCCACGGATCCTTCCTCCTTGCCTCGACCCCGGGCTGAGGTTGCCGGGCGCAGGGCCCGCCCCGGAAAGCGGCATCCCTCGGGAGGCACACCGGTCTTGTCCCCTTGGATTCAGTGGACATATAATACTGCTCGGCAGAGGGAATCACCATGGCCGTCGGATTTCCCAGACCGGTGCACGAGCGTCGGAATTCGCTCTGGGATGGCCTTGTCCTGTTCATGGTGTTCGCTTGTCATGTTGCGTTCGACTGGGCGAAAGTCGCACCTGGACGCCAACGGGAGTGATGGAACATGAAACATGCTGCACACAGGGCGAAGGCCTTACACGCCGCTCGCAAGCGACGCTCTTTCGGCCTCCGGTCACGTGGCGATGAAGAATCCGCGTCCTTATCCGCCGCGAGCCATTTCAGTCCTGTCCCCGAGGTCGACGGCATAGACGCCGCCCTTGCCGTGGAGCTCAACCGTGTGGCCCCGCCTACGCGGCGTTCGATGCGGATGGCCGCCAAGGCCGCCCAGCGCCGTACCCGCCTTCTGACCGGATCAGCCATGGCCGCCTTGGCCGGAGCGGCGGCCGGAGCCGTGGCCTTCCTGGAACCCGCCGGCCTGTCCTATCCCACCCTGGCGGATGGCGCTGAAACCTCCGTCGTCAGTTCCCGCTCAGTGGGCGATCAGGATGTCTCCCGTGCGCAGTCCCGAGCCCCCCTGTCTACGGTCAGCAGTGTCAATCGTGAAGGGACCTGGCAGCTTGGCGGCGAGGACATCGACACCTCGCAACTGTCCCGGCCGGGGGCGAACAACCCGGTGGTCGCATCACTGATGGAGAAAGACCGGGAGAGCATCCCGGCGGGATTCAACCCGGATCATCCCACGGGTGACACAGGCAACGCTTACGCCTTCAGCCAGTGCACCTGGTGGGTCTACATACGCAGACACCAGCTCGGCCTCCCCGTCGGCTCGCGGATGGGCGACGGCCGCATGTGGGCGGCTTCCGCCCTCTCCCTGGGCTACTGGGTCGACAACGTGCCCCGGAACGTCGGGGACATCATCGTCTTCCAGGCGGGGCAGGAGGGCTCAAGCCCCCAGTACGGCCATGTGGCGATTGTCGAGAAGATCAATGCCGACGGTTCCGTCGTCACCTCGGAGTGCGGAGAGGCCATGCAGGGCAAGCAGTACTCGAGGACGCTGACCAATGTCAGCTCCCTGCAGTTCATCCACTACTGAGATCGGCCGCCGCTGCTGAGACCGCAGCCGGTGCTGTCGGGGCCACAGCCGGATCATCCTTCACATTTGCAGGTGGGCATTCATCGGAGTATGTGATAATCTTGTGCTCGATGAGTAGAGCGCACAAAACAATCACGGTCCTGACAGCTGCAGCCACCCTGTGCGGCGGCCTCCTGATCAGTGGGCCGGCCATCGCCAGTGCAGCCGATGGTGCGAAAGATGCCGTGACCTCGTCCAGGTCCTTTACTCCGGGCAATCAGGTCAGGGTCAATCTCCTGGCGGAATCCACTTCGGTATCGGTCGACGAAAACACGGACTGGGGCGGAATAGGCAGTATGGATGTGCCGCAAACCAAGTCCCAGGCCGAGAAAGATGCGGAGGCCCGCCAGGAGGCTCAGAAGAAGGCCGAAGAGGACCGGCAGCGCCTCCTGGTCAGGCAGGCCCAGCCTGCGCGGACCGAGGGGCAGTTCCCCAGCCGGTCAGAGGCCCGCGACCAGGTCCGGCAGGAACCCGTGGCCAAGGAGGCGCCCGTCAGCGGGAATGCGCAGGCCGTCCTCGATTACGCCCTCCAGTATCTGGGTGTCCCCTATGCGTTCGGGGGCACGAGCCCGGAAAGCGGTTTTGACTGCTCCGGTTTCACCCAGTATGTCTTCGCGCATTTCGGCATCGGTCTGCCCCGGACCTCCCAGGGCCAGGCATCCGCCGGTGTCGCGGTTTCGCAACCTGCGCCCGGTGATCTCATGATCAGCGCGGACAACGGGCATGTCGCCATTTACATGGGCAACGGTCTCATGATCCATGCGCCCCACCCCGGCACGACCGTCTGCCAGCAGAAGATCTACGGGACTGGCTGGACCTACCGCCGCCTGTTCTGAGTCCATAGGCCTTACGGCCGCCGGTCCTCTGTTTCCCCTCGTTCCGACTTTTGCGACCCGGCTGTGCTTATCGGGCCGGTCCGTCTGCGATATCCTGTTGAGTGAAGGCGGGTTCCAAACCCTGCCACACATGCAAGGAGGTCGTTATGGGTAACGACAAGGCGATTCTCGTCGGTGTTGACGGTTCCGACGCCAGCTACAAGGCCGCTTGGTGGGCGGCGAACTATGCCAAGCATGCGGGATTGATGTTGCAGATAGTGTGCGCATACTCTCCGCTGAGTTATGCCGCGGTCTCATTCGATGCCAGCTACACGACCATGGGGGACGACACGGCCTCCCACAACGATGCACAGGAGATTCTGTCCAAGGCCAAGGCGATAGCGGATGAGCAGGGGGTGGACGCCGCCACCCTGATCGTGACGGGTGACCCCTCCTCGGTCTTCGTGGAGTTGTCCCGTAACTATAACCTGATCGTCATCGGCAACAGGGGCAAGGGGGGGTTGGCGGAAAGGTTGCTGGGGACCACCAGCTCCAGCCTGCCTGCGTACGCATACTGCCCCATCGTCGTGGTCCCCTACACCGATGACGAGGGCAACCAGATGCACCTGAGCAACGACATCAAAAAGGTCGCCGTGGGCTCGGATGAGTCCAAGTGGGGGTTGAAGGCCCTCCAGATAGGAGCGGCCTTCGCCGACAGCTGGAAGGCCGAGTTGGATGTCATCTCCGCCGTTCCGAACATTTCCGGGCTGACGGGGACGGGGTCGGCCGAGGAGCGCAGCGTCATGGACTCCTACCTGGATGATCTGGGGACCCGCATCGACCCCCTTCAGAAGGCTTATCCCGACCTGAAGATCGACAAGACTGTCGTGCCCGGTTCCGCCGTGGAGGCCCTGACGCAGGCCAGCAAGACGCATGACGTGGTTGTCGTCGGATCACGTGGCCGCGGGGGCTTCACCGGGCTCCTGCTCGGATCGACCAGCCAGGGGCTCCTGCAGCATGCGGTCAGCCCGGTCTACGTGGTCCCGCGCAAGTATGTGGAGGCTGAGGAGTCCGGCCTGAAGGCGGCCACGGTTGCCGGCCTGGATGTGGAGACCAAGTCCATAGATGAAATCACCGGCGTTCAGAAGGTCTCGGTCGACATGGCCGACCCGGACCAGGCGGCCGCCATCGAATCCGCCATCGACCCCCTGCACGGGGAGTCGTCGGACAGCGGGAAGGATTCAGACTGATTCACGCCTCGTGAACCGGATGTCCGACAGATGACGATCCCCCGCCCGAGTGCATCGGGCGGGGGATCGTCATCTTCAGCCGTCATCGGCGCCTTCCGAGGTCCGAGGAGCACGGCGGAGCGGGGAGGGGCTCAGTGCCGGACCTTGATCTGCATCCTCACCGGAGTCTCCTGCTCATAGGTGTGTTTGACCGTGCAGGACTTCTCGATGTGCCTTCTGACCCTCTCCTCCAACTTGGCGGCATCCTGCTCATCCAGACCGGCCGATGTGGCGTCCACGTCCACATGCTCGTCAAAGCTCAGGTAGGCGTCGTCGTCAGGGTTGTAGGTCCCGTCGACAACGATCTTCGCCCCCTTCCCCTTGCCCAGGGCGGACTCGACCGCGAACTGACTGGAGAGTCCGGCGCAGGCGGCCAGGGCTATCTTCATCAGGTCACCCGGGTTGAACTGGCCCTCTCCCTTGCCGAACGTGAGGTGGGCGCCCTCGTCGGAATAGGCGTTCCAGGTGCCGTCTTCTGAACGCTCCACCCACAGTCTCTTGCCCATGTCAGCCTCCTTCTGCAGGCCCTGTGGCCTGCTTCCCGCCCAGGCGGGTTTCCGTCCGGGCGTCATGCGTGATCTGCCGTCACCATCCAATCTAACCGGTCGGTCCTAATTTTCCGAGTCAAGCCGCCGGTCCTTACGTCACCGGTTTCCCACAGCCTTCGGCCCCGTCGTCTCCTCGGGCATCCTCCGGTGCAGGGCGGGAGCCGCCTGGCGGCTGAGCCTTGGGGGGAAGACGGGGGCGTCGTTCCGCCTGCTTGTTAGACTGGCCTCATGTCTTTGACGGAAGAGCAGCTGCAGGATATCCGCGCACGGATTCCGGGACGTCCCCATACGGACATACCCACCCCTTACGAGGACCTGGTGCGCACCATACTGTCCGAGGGGCACCTCAAGTCCGACCGCACGGGGACCGGCACCATATCCCTTTTCGGCCGGCAGATGCGCTTCGACCTGTCGCACTCCTTCCCCCTGATCACGACCAAGAAGGTCTTTTTCCGGGGCATCGCCTATGAACTCCTCTGGTTCCTCAAGGGATCCAGCAACGTGCGTTGGCTCCAGGAGAACCGGGTCCATATCTGGGACGAATGGGCCGACCCCCAGACGGGGGAGCTGGGGCCGGTCTACGGTGTGCAATGGCGCAGCTGGCCGGCGCCCACTCCGGACGACCCCGGCCATACCATCGACCAGATCCAGAACGTCCTCGATCTGATCCGGCATCATCCCGACTCCAGGCGGATGATCGTCACGGCTTGGAACCCGGCTGAGGTGGACAGGATGGCCCTGCCCCCCTGCCACGCCCTCTTCCAGTTCTATGTGGCCGACGGCAGGCTGAGCTGCCAGCTCTATCAGCGTTCCTGCGACATGTTCCTGGGCGTCCCCTTCAACATCGCCTCCTACTCCCTCCTCACCCTGATGATGGCCCAGCAGACCGGGCTGGAGCCGGGGGAGTTCGTCTGGACCGGGGGGGACTGCCACATCTATGACAACCATATAGAGCAGGTCCTCGAGCAGCTCTCCCGCGAGCCCTACCCATACCCCCGCATGAAGCTGCACAAGGCGGACTCCCTGTTCGATTACCGCTATGAGGATTTCGAAGTCGTCGATTACCGCTGCCACCCTGCAATCAAGGCCCCCGTCGCGGTCTGATGCAGGTGGGAGGCATTAAGCTCACGCCCGTCTGCGGCGATGATTAGCATATAGGGGAAAACCACTCACAAGGAGCAAGTCTACAAGATGGAGCATGACAGTAGTAGTCGCAGCGGCTATCACGAACCCGAGCCCGGTGATGCCGGGCTTTTAGGTGACGACGATTGGCGTGAGGGGAACCCCGAAGTGGAGGTTCCGGCTTCGGTCAATCTGATCTGGGCGCAGGCGACGGCCATGGACGGCCGCCGCGGGGCCATGGGGCAGGGCGGTGCGATGCCTTGGCATCTGACCGAGGACATGCGGCATTTCAAGGAACTGACCATTTCGCATCCGGTCATCATGGGGAGGAAGACCTGGCAATCCCTCGGCGGCAGGCCCCTGCCCAACCGGGACAACATCGTGGTCTCGTCGGATGTCCATTTCAAGGCCCCGGGGGGCACGGTGGTGAGCGACCCGGCGGCCGCCCTGGAACTGGCCCGCCAGGAGGCCATACCTGATGACGGCATCGACCGGCACGAAATATGGGTGATCGGCGGGGCGGAGCTCTTCCGGTCCATCCTCCCGGCCGCCTTCAGGGCTTTCGTGACGGATTTGGACGTGCAGGTCCCGGCCGACACCTTCGCCCCCGACATCGAGGAGCTGGTCCACGACCACCTCTGGAAGGTGACGGAGAGGGGTGGTTGGAAGAGGCCCGCCAAGACCGATCAGGCCCGGTTGATTCCGCGCTTCAGATACAGCACCTACGAAAAGGTGCGGTGATGACGGACGGCGGCAACCGCGGCGACGGCAGGCATGAAGGGCCGGAAAGGCTGGAGGAGGGTCCCTTGACCAGACCATATACGGTGATGACCGTATGCACGGGCAACATATGCCGGTCTCCCATGGCCCAGGTGATACTGAGGAAGTTCTTCGACGACAGGGGACTTGGTCCGGACAGGGTCCGGGTCGAGTCCAGCGGGGTGAGCGACGAGGAATTCGGCAACCCAATCGACCGCAGGGCGCAGAAGGTCCTGCGGGAGCGCGGGTACGAGGTGCCCCGCGACCATTTCGCCCACAGGATCAGTGTCGAGGAGGCCGATGAGTCCGACCTCCTCCTGCCCATGACGGCCGCCCACATGCGCTCCCTCCTCCGCATCCTTCCGGCTGACAAGAGGTCTGCCGTCCATCTCTACAGGAGTTTCGACCCGGACCTTCCCGCCCCGGCTCCGGGGCGGGAAGATGCATTGGACCTGGTCGACCCCTGGTATGGGGGTCCCCACGAATTCGAGGTGGCCATAGACCAGATCGAGCACACGGCCCCCTACATCGTGGATTGGGTGGTCGGGCAGCTGTCCGCCGACGATGGAGCCCGCTCATGATCCCCCGGGCGTAAGGACCACCGGCACCAGGAGGGTGGCCAGGGGCCCTGCTCGGGCGGCCCATCCGACGGGGTACGGCACCTTCCCGCTTGCAGGAGCGGATATCCTGTTCCGATACGGAAGAGGGGGCGGTCACAAGCCGACAGCTGTCGGCTTGTGACCGCCCCCTCCTGTTTCATCGCCGGGTGGCGGGTGGGAATGGAGCCGGAGGGCCGGAAAGACGCGCCCTGCTCTGGCTCACCCCCCTACTCGGCGGTCGCGGACTGCTTGGCGGACTCCTGGTCGGAGTCGGCGTAGATGGTCTTCTGGAAGACCAGGTAGATGACCAGGCCCAGGATCACCACGCAGGCGCCGATCAGGAAGAGGTTGCCGTAGGTGGCGGCCTTCCCGCTGGCACCGGTGATGCTCCCGCCGGACAGCGACGTGCCGTTCATGAGACCGCCGATGACGGCGATGCCGATGGAGGCGGTCACGTTCATGACCAGGTCGTTCATGCCCACGCCTCGTCCGGATTGCTCCTGGGGGAGGGTATCCAGGACTGTCGAAATCACCGGGGAGTACATGAGGCCGACACCTGCGTAGAAGAAGCAGGCGGCCATGGTCAGCATGATGACACCGGAACGGATGGCGAAGGCGGACCAGCCGAAGCCGACGATCATCAGACAGGCGGCGGCTATGATGGCGGGCCGGCGGCCGATCCTGTCCACGATCGCCCCGGAGGTGGTCCCAAGGACGGCGGCGACCAGGAAGGCCCAGACTATGTACATGGAGACCCTGGAGGTCGAGATGTGGTAGATGTCACGTCCCACGGCATTGAAGATGGGGGACATGCAGTAGTTCATGAAGTAGAAGACCACAATCAGGCTGATGGCCATCAGCCAGCGCTTGTTCTTGAAGAAGTCGATGGTGATGAAGGGGTTCCTGGCCTTGGAGATGTAGACCCCGAAGACCGCGTAGCAGACAGCGGAGGCGATCAGGAGCCACCAGTTGGTATAGGAGAAGAAGAGGGTCAGGAGGGCGGTGGCCAGTCCGAAGATGGTGAAGCCCATCCAGTCGATCTGCTCCCCGTTGCCGCGCTTGTTGGGCAGGACCTTGAGAAGGAAGGGGAGGAAGACGATGGTCACGGCCGGAATCAGGAAGAGATACTGCCAGTGGATGGCGCTCAGGAGTCCGGCTGCGAAGATGCCGATCGCCGCCGAAAGCTGGTAGCCGGCGGTGAAGATGCCGAAGAAGACCACCTTGAGGGAGGGCTTGAGGTATTTCGTCGCGATGACCAGGTAGACGGAGCCGGCCACCTGCTCACCGGCAGTCTGCAACATGCGGGCGATGATGACGGTCCACAGGTTGGCCGGGAAGAGGGTGTTGCCGATGTAGCCGGTCAGGGATCCGATGAAGAGGATGACCAGCCCGAAGACCACCAGCTTCTTCAAGGAGACGAAGTCCCCGAGGGAGCCATATATGAAGCAGACGATGCCCAGAACGATGCTGGGCAGGGCCGTGATCAGTGAGGCCTGGGCAGGGGCGCCCACATCGTCCCCGACCTGCTGGAAGACGAGGTTGAATCCCTGCAGGCACAGAGTGCCCAGAATGAAGGTGATCAGCAGGAGGACCAGGGCGCGGATCGCCATCTTGTTGCTGGTTTCCGGGTCGTCGAAGGGATCGACCTCGGGTTTTGTCGCGGTTTGTGACATTGTTCTTTCCTTTGTGCGCCGTCCGGATCGGTCGGATTCGGACGGCGGTCTATTGACTGCTCTTGGTTGTTTGGTTACGTTTTTGGTTTTGGGGACCGGGGCCGGACTGAAATAAATGCTTTTGGCTACCGGTGCAAAAGCCGCCCCGGCCAGCAGTGGCCGGGGCGGGGTCCAATCAGGCCTTCTGCTCTGCCAGGCGGGTGATGCGGGTCATGAATTCGTCGAGGAAACGCGGCACGTCGACGCCTATGGCCACCTGCATGGTCTTGTGGGGATCGTTCAGCCTGGTGTTGTCGCCGATGGTCCGTCCCCGGGTCGGTCCCTCGGTCTCCACCTGCATGTTGATGGGCAGGCAGGTGACCAGGGTCGGGTCGACCGCCACGCCGACGGCCAGGGGGTCGTGCAGGCCGCAGCCGCCCAGGTGGGGTGAGGTGGTCTCATAGGCCTTGATGTAGAAGTCGGTCATGTCGGCCAGGAAGGTCCCAGCCTGGGTGCCCAGGTTCCGCCAACGCGCGGTCTCCTTGTAGGTGAGGAGGGTCTGCAGGGTAACATCCAAGCCGACCATGGTCACGGGTGCGCCAGAACGGAAGAGTTCATTGGCGGCATCGGGGTCCTGGGAGATGTTGGCCTCCTCCCAGGCGTTCACATTGCCGCAGACTGTCAGCGCCCCTCCCATGAGGACGATCTTTCCTATTTCATCCTTGATTTCGGGGGCCTTCTTCAGGGCGGCGGCGATGTTGGTCATGGGACCGGTGGGCACATAGGTCAGGTCCTTGCCATAGGTCTTGACGGCATCGATGATGAAGTCCACGGCAGGTTCGCTCTCGGGCTCACGGTTGGAGTCAGGGATGACGGCGTCGCCTATGCCGTTTTCACCGTGGATGAAGGCCGAGACCGGAAGGACTTCGAAGGAGTCCGCGGTGGAGGAATGGGGCAGGCCCTTGTATACCTTCACCTCCGGATGCCCCATGAGGTCCGTGATGGCCAGGGCGTTGCGCACCCCCTGATCCAGGAGGACATTGCCATAGGTTCCCGTGATGCCTATGAGATCCACCTCGGGGCTGCCAAGTGCATAAGAGATGGCCAAGGCATCATCGACACCGGTGTCGAGGTCGAGAATCAATTTTTGCATACTGCTGCTTACCTTTCTCCGTTGGCGGGCCGTCCGTCAAGAAGGACCGTTCGTTGGCCGTACGCCGACAGTGGTGTCGACGGCCGGTGGACCCGGAAGGGGGTCCGTGAGCGGTATAGGGTCAGTATACAGTATTCGGCGCGGAATGTGGCGCAGACGGGGTCCCGACGGCGGTCCATGTCCGCGCGAGATGGGGAAGCGGAGATGCAAGGTGTGCATGGTTGATGAAATGTGACAAAGGGGAAAGCAGAAGGCGTAAAAACCGGTGGCTCCGAGCGGGATCGAACCGTTGACCTAGCGATTTTCAGTCGCTCGCTCTACCAACTGAGCTACAGAGCCAGGAACGGACCAAACACGTTATACGAGTTCGATCATTCCGAGCGACTCCGGCCGGACTTGAACCGGTGACCTCCGCCGTGACAGGGCGGCGCTCTAACCAGCTGAGCTACGGAGCCATGACTGCTTGAACAGCCAAGAGGAAAGCTTACAGTAAGGGCGGGCAAATGCAAGCCCCCGGCGCGTCGTCTTCCCCTCGGCAGGATGCAGGGCCCTGAAAGCCGGTCGCCGGTTCCGTGCGCGGGCCTTGGGATATTCAGGCCATCGGATATACATGGAGGATGTGGGTGAACAGAAGACCGGAGGGGCCGGCAGACGGTCCATTGTCTCGTATGTGCGGCGTTCGGACAGGCTGAGCGACCGGCTGGAGAGGGCTTGGGACGAATACGCTGCAGCCTTCCTGCTGGATCTCGGCGAAGGAGGAGGTTCCTTGGGGGTCTCCCCGGGTCAGGTCTTCGACCGTGCCTGGGCCGATGACATCTGGGGGAGACGGGCCCCCCTGGTGGTCGAGGTCGGTTCCGGCCAGGGGGAGAACATCGTCGCCGCGGCAGCCGCACATCCCGACAGGGACTATCTGGCCTTGGAGGTCTATGCGCCCGGCCTGGCCCATACCATGCTCCTGGCCGGGCCGGAGGGGCTGGGCAACCTCCGCCTGGCCCAGGTCAACGCCCCCGAGTTCTTCTCGGCCGGAGGGAACGCCTTCCTTGATGAGGTCTGGACCTTCTTCCCGGACCCCTGGCCCAAGATGAAGCACCACAAGCGTCGCCTGGTCCAGCCCGCCCTGGCCGCAGATGTGGCCCGCTGCCTGAAGCCCGGTGGCCTGTGGCGAATAGCCACAGATATAGAGGATTACGCCCTGCACGTGCATGAGGTGTTGGACGGTTTCCCGGCCCTTTCCAACAGGGGCGGACTGCATGTGAGCCTGCCCACCGGGCACGTGGGCAAGGGAACTGCTGAGGAGGCGGCAGAGCTGCCGCATGCGGACTTCATGGAGTCGGAACGGTTCGACGGCCGTGTCCTGACCAATTTCGAGCGCAAGGGGGCCCGGGCGGGAAGGGTCATACACGACCTCACCTACCAGGTGGCGGACCTTCCTGTCCTCTCTGACTCCTGACAGGATGGCCGATCCTCCTGGCCGGTACGGCCAATCGGGGACGGGAGCCTCTTCACCTGGGGAGGGAACCGAGTATCTTGTCCACCCGTTGCCTGGTGGCCCTGTCCATGCTGGTGCAGTTGTCCAGTATCCCTTTCACCTCGTTGGCGGCATCTATGATGGGTTCCGAGGCCGGGTCGGCGACTATGGTCTTGATTCTCAACCATTCGTTGAAAAGGTGGTAGCTCCTGTCAGCAGACTTGGCTTCGTATGTCAGCGGGACGCCCGCCTCCTCGGCGACGGCCAGTGAATCCATGGCCGAGGTCGCCAGGGTGCGCAGGGAACGTGCCGCCAGCCCGCGCTTGTGCTTACGGTCGAAATAGTTCTGGTAGAAGGAGAAGAAGAGGGTGGTCAGCACGGCGGCCAATTCCGCCAGACCCGTTACCCATTCGGCAAGATTGCCGATTTCCATATGCATGCTTCATAAAATACTCCACTTCGCCCTTGTTCACCGGCCCCGTTTCTCAGTCTTGGACGGGGGCGGGCTCCGGTCGGCCCGCCTGGGACGACAGGTCTAAGCTGGTCCATGCAGGTGGGGGATGCGTCAGGGTCAGCAGGTGGTCCTGCGGGCCGAGAGCCCCGGCCGGCAAGGTGCGAGGTGCCGCGTATCGCAGGACGCGGCACCTCGCGTCGGGAGAAGACCGGGGAAGAAAGGCGGGTGGGCGTGAGCAAGCGGGTGATCCTGGGGGTCCTGGCCCATGTGGATGCGGGCAAGACCACCCTGTCGGAGGCCATGCTTTACCGGTCAGGCCGCATACGGAAGTTGGGGCGGGTAGATCACGGGGATGCCTACCTGGACACCGATGCACTTGAACGCCAGCGGGGCATCACCATCTTCTCCAAGCAGGCCAGGTTGAAATACGGGGACCTGGACCTCACCCTGGTCGACACACCGGGACATGTGGACTTCTCATCCGAGATGGAACGCACCTTGTCCATTCTGGACTACGCCCTCCTGGTCGTCTCCGCCTCAGACGGCATCCAAGGGCACGCGGAGACCCTCTGGAGGCTCCTCAGACGTTACCGGGTGCCTACTTTCATCTTCGTCAACAAGATGGATTCCCCCGGTGCCGACCATGACAGGGTGTTGGACCGGATACGCAGGAGGTGGTCCCCGGCCTGTGCGGACTTTTCGCGCGATCCGGCCGGGGACGAGCTGGAGGACATGGCCCTCCTGGACGAGTCCTGCATGGATGAGTATCTGAAGACGGGCGGCCTGGCTCCCTCCAGCCTGGCCCGCCTCATAGCAGACAGGAAGGTCTTTCCCTGCCTCTTCGGTTCAGCCCTCAAACTGGACGGGGTGGACCGCCTCCTGGAGGTCCTCGAGGGTTGCACACTGGCACCTGAATACCCGTCCGCCTTCGGTGCCCGTGTCTACAAGGTTTCGCACGACGAACACGGGGACCGACTCACCTGGCTCAAGGTCACCGGCGGCAGCCTCCAGGTCAAGGCTGCACTGGAGACCGGCCGGGAGGCTGGCGGTGACGGAGGCCATGGGGGACTCGATCCTGACCGGGCCGCCGGTCCCGCCGGCGGCCCGCCTCCATCCTTTGACATCAAGGGGGACCCTGTTCTCGAGAAGGTGGACCAGGTCCGTCTCTACTCAGGGGCCAGGTATGACCTGGTCGAGCAGGTGCCGGCCGGCACCCTCTGTGCGGTGACCGGTCTGGATCTGACCCGGCCCGGCCAGGGGCTGGGGGCAAGCCCCCAGGCACCGGCCCCCCTCTTGGAGCCCGTACTGGCCTTCACGGTACTGACGGGGGATGAGGAACCGCACAGGGTCCTCCAGGCCTTGAAGGTCCTCCAGGATGAGGACCCCCAGCTTCATGTGGTCTGGCAGGACCGCCTGCAGGAGATCCGCCTCCGCCTGATGGGGAAGGTCCAGCTGGAGGTGGTCCGGGAGGAACTGCACGGACGGTTCGGCCTTGATGTGGACTTCAGCCCGGGGAGCATCCTCTACCGGGAGACCATCGAATCCCCGGTGGAAGGGGTGGGCCATTTCGAGCCCCTCCGCCACTATGCCGAGGTTCACCTCCTCCTGGAGCCCACGGGCAGGGGGAGCGGCCTGACCTTCGCCAGCACCTGCAGTCAGGACCGTCTGGACAGGAGCTGGCAGAGGCTTATCCTGACCCACCTGGGGGAGAGGGAGCACCTGGGGGTGCTCACCGGTTCACCCATCACCGATATGCGCATCACCCTTATCGACGGGCGGGCCCATGAAAAGCACACGGAGGGCGGCGACTTCCGCCAGGCGACCTACCGGGCGGTCCGGCAGGGGCTTATGAAGGCCCGCAGCATCCTTCTGGAGCCCTGGTATCGGTTCCGTCTGGAGATTCCCCGGGAGTCCTTGGGACGGGCAATGTCCGACATTCAGCGGATGGAGGGGACCTTCGTCAGTCCCACAGGCGACGGGGACTACATGATACTGGAGGGGGAGGCCCCCGTCTCCGGGATGCGTGACTACGCCCCTGACGTCACCGCCTACACCCATGGGCGGGGGCATCTGACCTGCATTTCAGCAGGATACCGGCCCTGCCACGACCAGGAGGCTGTGGTCCGGGCGGCCGCCTACGACCCCGAATCCGATCTGGAGAACACACCGGATTCGGTCTTCTGCGCGCACGGCGCCGGCTATACGGTCAAGTGGAACCGGGTGGAGGATTTCATGCATCTGGACGGCGGCCGTTACATATAGTCAGGCGTCCAGCCACCGGGGCATGGCCGACGCAGGGCGTTCGTTGAATCCCTCCATCCCGGCGCATCGGTCGCGTAGAAACGCTTGAGGTCGCCAGAGAACCTGGCCAGGCTTTCCGGGCTGGTGTAAAGCATGTGGCCGGCCGGATAGTAGGTGAAGGCGATGTTCCTGCGGAGAGGGGCGGGCAGGCCCAGGTGGTCGATGTCATACTCGGCCTGGCCGAAGGGGGTGCACAGGTCATAGATTCCGTTGCCGATCATGACCTTCATCGTGGGATTGTATGCGATGGCGGCCGCCAGGTCCTGGGTGACATCCGGGAAGGGGATCTGGTCCCCCCAGGAGGACTTGGCATGGTCCGGGAGCTTGTGCCACCAGTTCCAGCTCTTGCCTGGTTCAGTGGAATCCAAATCGAAATCGGCGAAACCCTTGCGCTCCTCCCGGTCCCGCCAGCCCGGTTCGTCGCGCAGTTAGGCGTTGCATAGGCTTGCATAGGCGGAATCCAGTAGGTGTCGTCAACCGTGAAAGTGACATCCTCGCTGGTCTGGTCCAGAGCGTAGCCGGCCGTCCGCCCGTCGTAGCAACCCACGATCTTTCCCTCCTGGCAGAGGAGTTCCTTGCGGAAACGGAAGTCCAGCACCCTCAGGTCGTTCTTCATCACGTAATCGGCGTCCAGGCCGGTCAATCGGGCGAAGCGGTCGGCCACCCGCCGCCGCGAGTCTGCATCCAGGGAGGCACCCTGGGCCAGTGCCAGGCGGAGGGGGCCGTTGGCGAAGGCCCGGGCCTGGTCCATCTGCTCGGCCATATCAACACCCTGGCCGGCACTGCCGTGATACTTGGCCACGGTGGCCTTCCTCCGGTTCGGCGAGGCCTTCCGCCGCTTCCGCCCCTGGGCGGGCTCCTGTTCAAGTCTGCGGAAATCAGGGGCTGAACCTCGATCCATTGAGACCGTTCGGCGGCCTGGCCGACCTTCTGGCAGGCATGGCCAGGAAGCGGCATACGTGTACGCCTGGTCCGTCGTCTTGGAGGGGGGTCATGCAAGCCTGTGCAAAGGCACATCCAAATAAGTGCCCGACGGTTCAAGGCAGCTGATCCGCATGGAATCCGTCAAAGTGACGGGCGGGTATCCCGACATAGAGCGAGGTCTGATCCGGCGGCCTCTCGTCACGACAGCTGGCGTTGACTTTCCCGACATGGCAGTGGTTTAATGAACTCAAGCTTGTTGCAGGAACAAGTGCTCTTTCTCTAAGCCGCGGCTGTCCAGACGTTATCGGTTTTCGGTATTTTCCAGGACACGGAAGGTCCTGCCAGATATCGCCAGGGTGAATTCCACCCGTCATGCAGGTATAACCAAGGATGGTGATGCCATGCAACACAAGCGCAGAATCAACCGGGGATCTGGTCTCTTATGCGCCATACACGCATTTGTCGTTCTTATGGTCGCTCATCCTGTGACTCCGGCCAGTGCTGCTGGTTGCATTGGTAGTGGGGTGTCGAATCGTTCCTTCAACGTCAAGTACACGAATGCGAATGACCGGTGGGTTGGCCGACATCATACGATAGGTCGCTTGTGAGGAGGTGTTTCTGATGAAGGCCACAATGAAGAATAAGAGAATCGGGCTGCTTGCCTTTGTGATTGCCGGGATTGTCGTCGTGGCCGGCGGAATGGTGGGGCTGCTGATTGTTCTCAATCGAGGGGAAATCACATACTGGCAGGCCTATTACCCGCAATACCCAAACGTAAGCCAGGCGGTGAAGGCCTCAGATGTCGTCGTCACAGGCATGCCTGTCGGGTCACATGAAGAGGTTGAATACCCTGGAGGTGACACCGAAAGTGGTACTGAGGTCGACAATCCACAGAAAGGTGTCAAGGAATCCGAGCTTCACTCCGAAGACCTGGCAGTGCCTCGTACCATTACGAGAATCAAAGTCACCCGGGCGATCAAAGGGTCGGTCCGTGAGGGCCAAGTCATTGAAGTGGCGCAGATAGGCGGCAAGTTAGGTCGCTCGGTGGTGCGTGAACAAGGTGTTGCCCTGCTTCAGGACGCAGCCGACACTCATGAAGGAAAGCAGTTGCTCCTCTTGTTGTCTGCGCATCCCGGCAAGGCATATGATGCGATAAATCCGCAGTCAGGCATGTTGCTGGTCGGCAGCAAGGGGAACGTTACCGGCATCAATGCTGCTTCAGTCAGATCTCTTTCCACAGAATCTACGCTGGATGAATATTACCGGGCTGCAAAATAGACGATTGAGTTGAAATCAGCCGGATGAAAGAGCCAGGTGCCACAATGACACGAGTCAGAACCAGAAAGTACAGCGTTGCTTCCCGGGTTGTTTCAGCGGTCTGCCTCCTGGTCTCCATCTGCCTGCTTGCGGCCTGTGGTTCAGGACAGGTCGCTGGGGGAAACCAGGGGTCATGTGATGAATCCGTCAACTCAGCCACGCCTGCCTGCATATTGGAGAATGACAAGGACGCGGACATATTCGTCCACAAGAATGTGGCCTATCAGCGGGCAGACCCCAAGGAGGTGGACCACGATGGCATGCAAAGCGTCGACACGATAGGAAAAGTGAGTCGTCGCTCCACGAGTGAATTCAGCGAGATGTCGGCGACCAAATTGGAAAAGGGGACCTTGATTTTCTCCACCAAGCGGAGCGATATCCTTCTTGCCGAAGTTGACGGCGTCAAAGTCCCCTATATGGCAATTCGCGAGGGCTGATTGCAGGCCTGGTCTTTGTGCACCTCCCAGGAGCCTGTTCTTCTCCGATTACCGTCTGTCTTCGTCGTGCAGGGATGGGTCACAGCCTCAGGTTGACCTCCCTCTTTGACAGGAGGAGACAGGTCAAGGGGGGCAGGTCGATCACGGTCTCCGTGTCGACCTGCCCGCCGTCGGCCGGGTAGATGGCTGTCATCAGGCCGTCTCGCACCTGATGCGGCAGATACACGCGGATTGGGTCGGCCGTGGGGTTGCGGACCAGGAGGAAGTGGTCGTCCGCCTTTTGCGCAGAGTAGCCGTAGCCGGAGTCCAGGTCGCCGCCGCAGGTGTACATCCGGCTCTCCTGGAGGGTTTCGAAGTGGGCGCGGACGAAGTTGAGGACCCCGGCCAGACCCCTCCACTGGCCTTGGGTCAGCCTGTCCGGGCTCAGATGGAGCTCCCAGAGCATGGGTCCCCTCAGAGCGTTGACCAGGAGGTAGCGGGCGAAGCCCTCATCCGTGTAGGGGGTCTCATCCGCGTGGCCGTATATGGGCTCATGGTTGTAGTAGTAGGTCAGGGGGAGTTGGAGTCTGGCCTGGAATACGTTCCTGTAGTAGACCCGGTCCCGCCCGGTGATCACCTGGTCGGTGGCGTCTCCGGCCGCGTCGCGAGCCTGTTCACGGTCGTCCGAGTTCTGCACCCATATCGTGTCGACCCAGGCCAGGAGCCAGGGCGAGACCGGGGCGTAGGTGGTCGCGTTGATGAAGATGTCGGGGTTCTCCTCCCGCAGGGCCCTGAAGATGTCGATCCAACGCTCCCAGAGCTGGGTGGTGTAGGCATCAGGCTCCAGATAGTGGCCGTGGCCTTCTTCCCTGCATGGGTGGGAGGCGAACCCGTCGAACTTCCAGTAAACCAGGTGACCCTCCTTCTGTGTCTCCAGAAGGAAGTCCTTGAGAAGTTCCAGGTAATGCCGGTCGTTGACGTCCAGTGCCCGGCCGACCGATGCCTCATGGTTGACATGGCCCCTGCCGCGGGACTCGAGGAACTGGGCGAAGGTGCCCTCATGCACGTATCCCCCTTGGGGTCCCAGCCACAGTCCCAGGGGCATGCCGTCTTCCTCCATGGTCTGGTGCAGGGCCCCGATCCCCGAGGGAAACTTGTCGTTGAACTCCCAGAATCCGCTCCGGTTGGGTGTCGGACCGCTGGCCTCCCTGTCGATGCCGGTGAATTCGGGGTCGTTGTAGTTGTTCCACCCGTCATCCAGCACGTATGCGTCAAGTGGCGGCATCCCGTATCGACGTACGGCCTGGTCCATCATCAGGCAGGTTTCACGGAAACGGCCTGCATCCACCCCGAGGAAGTGGTCATACCAGCTGTTGTATTGGATCCGGAGGGAGGGGGTCCGTGCGATCCCACCAAGATAGTCGCGGAAGTCCTCCTGCAGGGCCTCCATGTCTGCCCCACGGGAGGGGGCGGCCACGGCCGGCCAGGATTGCCAGGGCTCGTTCCGGCAGTCTTCCAGGGGCATGGCCGTCCGATAGTCCAGGAGCACCCTCGTCCTGTCCCCCTTGTCCACCGCCGCGTTCTTGTTGGCAGGGAACCGGCTGCCAAGGATCAACCCCTTCAGGTAGACCGGCTGGCCCAGCTGGACCTGTTCCGGGGGGAGGCTGTCGGTCGACTCGGGGACCGTGAACTCCAAAGGAGGAGTGAAGAGCAGGTCTTCGCGGGGGCAGTCAACCAGGTCCATGTACAGGTGGCGGAGCTTCAGACCCGTCCTTGCCCCTGTCAGCCGGAGGGTGAGAGACGACTCCAGACTGGAAGGGCTGTCGATCCGCCTGGTTTCATAAGTCACCAGGAGGCTGGCCCCGCCGGTCTTCCGCCCGCTGATGCCGAAGGGGGCGAAGGTGATCCTGACCCCTCTGCCTGCCGGTCCGGCCCCATCGAGGGGGGTGATCCGGTCGATTTCCAGGTCACTGGATCCCACCGTCACGTCAACCCCGTCTTCACCCTCCAGGACCAGGAGGAAGCACTCGCCCATCCGGTAGACATGTTGCCGGCCGGTGGGCTGCGAGACAAGTTCGGCACCGGTGATGCGGTTCCCGTCGCTGTAGATGGTCCTGGCCAATCCATCCACGCTCACCGTCAGATCCTGCCTGCCTGCCGCCATCGCCGCACTCCTTCACCACGGCCGCCAGGCCGCCCGTCGTTCCGACTCCCACCGCCTTCCCGATGCCTGCGCAGGGTGGGCGGACGTATCGATGTCTCCGTCGGCAGGCGTCCATCCGCTGCCCTGCCTTCACCGTGTCTGCCACTATATACGAGGTCGGTGAACCAGTCCCCACTCGGTCCAAGGTGCGGATGCCTGGCGGACGCCCCGTCGGCAGGCCTTCCAGCTCCTGCGGGATTCCGCAGTGTCGCAGGGATGTATGGTAAACCATGACAAGTTAGAAGTCGTCTTGACTTCCTCGACGAGCCGTGACCGTCTGTTCCCCCCGATTTTGCCTTACGCCCGAAGCACTCTCATCACCGCGATGGCACTCATGATGGTTGTCGCCCCTATTCCCGCGATTACTCGCCCCTGGCGTGTGCATTTGGAGTACGTGCGAAATGGGTCGGCCTGATATGGCGCCGCTCCTTAAGACCAGAATGATGATGAAATCGTGAGGCTGCAACCATGCCGATGGACCGGTCTTCCCTTTGTACCCCCGGAGAGAGTCGAACTCTCGCTGTCAGATTGAAAGTCTGGTGTCCTAACCGTTAGACGACGGGGGCGAACGAAGCATAATGTTACTTGATACCCCTGGACCAGGCAAATGCCGGCCTGTTGACAAGGCCGACAGCCCGCGATCCGTCCCTCACGGCGGCGGGAATCGCCCCCCGTCTCAGCCCTGGTCGTCGGCGCCCAGCTCCTCGTCTCGCTTGTGGAAGAGCTCCATCTGCTCCTGGATCCAGACCCTTTCGGCCGGGTTGATGTCGGCCGATTCCAGGTACTTCTGATAGACGGGATAGAAGGCCCTGAGTATGGGATAGAGGGCATAGAGGGTGTGCTCGGGCTTCTGCTCCCGGGTGTGTTGCGGGTGGGCGTCGAAGGTGTTCTTGAAACGCTGCATGTAGCGGCGGAAGGAGGGGAAGGAGGTGTCCATCCGGCGGGCGCTGATCCCGGCGTTCATGTCTTTGTCGTAAACGGTCTTGAACCCGTGCTCGATAAGGTGGAGGGAGACGTCGACGTCCTCATGCATGATGTCGGCCTTATCGCGGCAGACATCCTTGCGTATGACCTTCCAGGCGCTCGCCCTCAAGGCCATGTTCGACCCGTAGAGGAGGTATTGCCCGTCATCCGCCCGGTAGATGGCCTTGCGTATCGTGTTGTCGCCCTTGAGACCGATCTTCTTTCCCGGCATGTCGTAATACGCCACCGGTCCCGTGGCCCCCATGGCATCGGGGTCGTCGGTGAATATGTGGGATACTTCCTCCACCCAGTTGGGTCTGAGCATGCAGTCCGCGTCGATCCGTCCGAGCACGTCGCCCGTGGCCCGGTCCAGACCGTAATTGCGCGTGGGGATCAGCCCTTGCTCCTCATCCTGGTGAAGGAGGCGGACCGGGGAGGAGGGGTTGGTGTCCATGAATTCCCGCACGATGTCCGGCGTGCTGTCGGTTGACTTGTTGTCCACGACGAGTATCTCGTGAGGGGTCACCGATTGTGTGGTGGCGTTCATGAGGCAATCGGCGATGCGTTCCTCTTCGTTCCACGCAGGTATGACTATGGAGACTGTCAGCATACCCTTACAATACGTGTGGCCGGATACACAGGGATGGATCGGTGCTCATGTCACCGTGATTGGGGATAATGGAAGCTATGACAAAACAGGACAAGCAGCAGTTCGACCTGGCCACGGTCTTTCCGCCCAGGGGGGACCCGAGGCGGCCCCCGGAGTGGTTCGGCAGGGCGCTTCTGTATGTGGCCATCGCCTTCTTCCTCGGCTGGTTCGCCTACACCGCTTGGGGGCAGGTGGAGTTCCTCGTCCTGGATGTCGTCATAGCGGTCTTCGTCGCACTGGCCATGGAACCCCTCGTCGTGACCCTGGTCAAGCACGGGTGGAAGAGGGGGGCGGCTGCCGGCGTCACCCTGGTGGGTCTCATCGTCATCGTCATCGTCCTCATGGGCATGTTCGGCAATATGTTCGTATCCCAGGTCATCGGCATGGTCAAGGGGATACCCGCCCTCTACGATGAGCTGGCAGGGTTCATCCAGTCGCACACCCAGTGGCGCCTGCCCGCCATGAAGGATCTGGGCAGCGAGATCATCAAGAACATACAGACCTCCTGGGTGACCAACTTCGCCGGGCAGGCCTTCACGACCACGGTCGGCCTGGTGGGCTCCTTCGTCAACATCATGACCATCCTCCTGGTCATCTATTACATCTCGGCGGCCGGCCCCAAACTGCGTCGGAGCGTGTGCAAGTGGATGGGCCCCAACAGCCAGCGCCGTTTCGTCTTCGTGTGGACCATAGCCCAGGACCAGATCTCCAGCTTCCTCTTCAGCCGGACCATCCTGGCCCTCATCAGCTCCGTGTGCATGTCGGTCTTTCTGGTGGCCCTGGATGTGCCCTACTGGCTTCCCCTGGCCGTTTTCTGCGGCCTGGTCTCCCAGTTCGTGCCCACCATCGGAACTTACATAGGCGGGGCCGTCCCCGTCGTGGTGGCCTGGGGGAGCAAGGGGCTGGTCATAGCCGTGGCGGTCCTGGTCTACATCATCCTGTACCAGCAGGTGGAGAACCTGATCCTCTCTCCCAAGATCTCCGAGCGGACCATGGATCTGAATCCGGCGATAGCCTTCCTGTCGGTCCTCGCTTTCGGCGCGGTCTTCGGCGCCCTGGGCGCCTTCCTGGCCCTCCCCCTGGCGGCCAGCGTCCAGGCCATATTCACGGCCTACACCAAGAAGTACCCCCTGATCGACTCCCCCCTCATGCACGATCCCGAACCGGTGCGCAAATCCAAGGTGGTCGCAGGGGCCGAGGCCTTCAATGAACATGTGATCAAACCGGTGGCCGATCACATGGGCGGCAGATCAGCCCGGGGGACAAGCGCCCGGGTGGTCGTCGGGGACCAGATAGAAGAGCTGAAGGACCAGATATACAGGGCTCCCACCTCTGACACCCTGGACGAGTCCGAGACCGTGGCCATCCCCCAGAAGCAGGTTCCCGGCGGCCGACGTCGGCGGCACCTGGAGGGGACGGAGGATGAGACCGGGGGCACAGATGGTTCAGACGTGCAACCTTCCGGGGCCTCCGCGGACGGGCCTAGCGCAGAACACGGCGGGGAGGGGCAAGCTGACGACGGGAACCCGCGTAAGGAGTGGCACTGATGGCCTTCCTGACCGTCCTTGACATACTCATGTTCCTGGTCGGGGCAGTCGGCGTGGTCTACCAGGCGATCTGCATCGTCACCTCCTTCCTGACCAAACCCGTCGTCTTCCCGGACGCGCCGGCCGACAAGCATTTCGCGGTCCTGATCTCAGCCCGCAACGAGGAGAACGTGGTCGGCAACCTCATCGACTCCATCCATGCGCAGACCTACCCGGCGGATATGATCGACATCTGGCTGGTGGCCGACAACTGCACGGACGGGACGGCCGACCTGGCCAGGTCCAAGGGCTGCAATGTGGTGGTCAGGGACAACCTGCAGCAGGTCGGCAAGGGCTATGCCCTGACCTACCTGCTCGACCACATCATCGCGGCCGGCCGTTCGAAGACCTATGACGCCTACTTCGTCTTCGATGCCGACAACCTGCTCGACCGGCACTACGTGGAGGAGATGAACAAGGCCTTCCACGCAGGGTTCCGGGTCCTTACCAGCTACCGAAACTCGGTCAACTTCGCCGACAACTGGGTGTCCTCCGGCTCGGCCCTCTGGTTCATCCGCGAATCACGTTTCCTCAATTCCTCGCGCATGGTCTTCGGGTCGTCCTGCCACGTGGGCGGCACCGGATTCATGTTCTCCAGGGGAATCATGGAGCGCAACAACGGATGGAAGTTCCACCTGCTCACCGAGGACATGGAGTTCACCATGGACTGCATCCTCCACGGTGACAGGATCGGCTACTGCGGCACGGCAATGCTCTATGACGAGCAGCCCGTCACCTTCAAGCAGAGCTGGCGGCAGAGGCTCAGGTGGAGCAAGGGCTTCCTCCAGGTCTTCCGCTACTACGGCCCCGCCCTGATCAGCCGCGCCGTCAGGGAGCGAGACTTCTCGGCGGTCGACCTGACCATCCTGATCTGCCCCCTCATGGTCCTCGCCGTCATCCGGGCGGTCTTCGGCGTCCTTTTCGCCTCCCTCGGCTTTGTCACCTGGGCCAGCCAGTTCGGCTCCCTCCTCAATGTCCTCGTGGCCTCCGTCCTTGGAATCCTGGCCCTGATGGCCCTTGCCGCCCTGACCGTGGTCGCCGAACGCAGCAAGATCGGAGCATCCAACAAGGAGCTCTTCGCATACTGCCTGAGTTTCCCCATCTACATGCTCAGCTACGTCCCCATCTCCTTCCAGGCCATCTTCGCCAATCCCGGTTGGAAGCCCATCCAGCACACGGGCAAGTAGGGGAGACGACAGCAGGGGCCGGCTGTATGCTGTAAGCATGAACGCGAACCAAGCCCATGAAGAGGGCCATCCCGTCCGGCCTGGGGACCACGGGAATCTGGGCGTGCCGGTCTTCCGGACGGGACAGGGCGGGCAGGTTCCCCTCTCAGCAGGTGGGGGTCGGGACGGCGGGGCCGCCCAGCCCGGGCAGCCTGACCGGGCCGCCGCCCAGGCTCCATCGGCCATGCCGCCTTTCTCCCTGCCGGCCCCCGATCCCCGGGCGGCGATTTCCATCCGGGGCCTCGTGAAGGTCTATGAAGGCAAGCCCGCCGTCAACGGCCTTTCCTTGGACATTCCTGTGGGGTCCTTCTACGGGCTGGTGGGTCCCAACGGGGCCGGCAAGACCACCACCCTCAACATGGCGACCGGCCTCCTCCTGCCCGATGCCGGCCAGGTCATGATTCTGGGTGGGGATGTCTGGCAGGACGTCAACAGGGCCAAGGGGATCATCGGCGTCATGCCCCAGGCCGATCAGATCTTCGACAGGTTGACCGGTGCCCAGCTTCTCGTCTACTCGGGCATGCTGCGTGGCATGGGCCGGCAGGAGGCCAAGAGCAGGGCCCAGGACCTCCTGGCCGCCTTCGACCTGGTGGATGCGGCGGGGAAGATGGTCAACGAGTATTCGGCCGGCATGACCAAGAAGATATGCCTGGCGACGGCCATGATACACAGTCCCCGCATCCTCATCCTCGATGAGCCCTTCGAATCCGTCGACCCCATCTCCAGCGCCAACCTGAGGGACATCCTCGTCGAGTACGTCTCGACGGGGGGAACCGTGGTGGTCTCCTCCCATGTGATGGCCCTGGTCGAGAAGATGTGCACCCACGTGGCCATCATCGACCATGGCCTGGTACGCGCCGACGGGACCGTGCAGGAGGTGGCCGCAGGGGAGGACCTTGAGGATCGCTTCCTCCAACTGGTCGGTGGCCGCCATGCCGCAGCCAGGATCAGCTGGCTGGACGGTGGCGGCGGTGGGACCGGGGGACAAGCCGGGGATGATGCCCGATGAACAGGGTCCTGACCATCGCCCGCCTCAGGTGGGCCCTGACAATGGCCACCGTCCGCAAGTCGTCCTGGCAGGCCGTGGGCGCCGTCATCTCCCTGATAATGGTGGTCGGCGTGGTCTGCCTGGCCTGGCGGGTGACCCTTCCAGCAGGCGAATATGTGAACGCCACCGACACCCCCATAGACCTCGGCCAGATGCAGAGCCTGCTCATCATAGCCGCCTCTCTCCTGTCGGTGGGTGTGGTCGTCATCCAACTCATGGTCATTGGTGAGGGTTCCACCTTGAGCCCATCACGATTCGCCCTGTACGGAATCCCGGATGTCCAGCTGGAGGCCGGTCTCCTCCTGGCCGGTCTGGTCGGACTCCCCGCCCTCTGCGGGCTCGGAGGCTTCCTCTCCCTCGCGGCCCTCTACCGCAACCTGGGGGGCGGTGCCGTCGCCATGTCGCTTGTTTCCGCCTTCCTGGCCGTGGCCGTCATGCTCAGCCTGTCCAAGATGACCCTGTCATTGGCCACCACCCTGGTCAGTTCCAGGAGGGGGCAGACCATCCTCTACCTGATTGTGTTTCTGTGCTTCATAGGACTGATATACGCCCCGCAGATGATTGCCATGGGGACCATGCACAAGGCCGGCACGGACTGGGGGACGATAGGCCGGGCGGCCTCCGTCCTCTCATGGACCCCGCTGGCGGCCGCCTTCCAACTCCCCGTTGATCTGTATGGGGGTGCCTGGCCCTCCCTGATAGGCCGTCTGTGCCTGTTGGCGGCCACACTGGTCGTCTGTTTCCTGGTAGGCATGTGGTGCCTGGACCGGTCCCGCCGTCAGGAAGCCCATGCCAGGACGGCCCACGTGACCGGCCGGGGTCTGGGGGCTTTCGACAGATGCCCGGATACGGTTTCCGGTGCCATCAGCGCCAGGATTCTCACCTATCTGCGTCGCGACAGCCGACTGATCCTCTATTACATCATGCCGGTGGTGTTCCTTGCCGTTTTCGCCCTGCTCGGCGGTCAGGAGGCTTCCATGGTCTGGGCGGCCCCCTTCACGGGATTCCTCATGCTCACCATGTTGGAGGACAATGCCCTGTCGTATGACGGGCCGGGTCTGCGCATGCAGATCCTGGCGGGGGTGCCCGGCCTGGAAGATCGCAAGGGAAGGATCCGCGTCCTCCTGTCCATCGACCTGGCGTACGCCCTGATTGTCTGCGCGGTCTGCACCCTGGTCTCCGGCTATTGGAAGAACGCCTCCGGACTGCTGGGCTCCCTCGGAATGACCTGCGGCCTCGTGGGAATCATCATGGCTGGTCTGGGCATGGCCGAGATTTTCTCCTGCCTGCTCATGTACCCGGTACCCTCCATGGACCGCCCCTTTTCCTCGCCCCAGGGCAGGGCGGTCAGCCAGGGGTTCTTCCCCATCCTGGAAGTCCTGGTCGACCTCCTCGTCATGGTTCCATCCCTCCTGGCCCTTGTCGGTCTTTCCGCCGGGAGGGGAGAATACGCCTGGGTCGCCGGACCGGTGGCCCTCCTCAACGGCCTGGTCGTGCTCCTCATAGGCGTATGGGCGGGTGGCCGCATCATGGACGGGCGTCAGCTGCAGATACTGAGGACGGTGGATGGGTATGCCTCCCTCCAGCGCTGACCGCAGGTCACCGGTGAAGGGAGGATCCATGCGGGCGAGAAGGTGGCGGATCTTCCTCGGTGTGCTCCTGACGGCGGCCGTGTTCCTGGCTGCCGTGGCAGGTGACCTTCTGGATTTCATCCCCGGTCCGCTGAGTTTGTCGCCCTCCCATGTGGGCACCCTGCCACGGCCGGCGGTCTTGGGCCGACCGGCCATCGTGGTGGGCCGCTTGGAGGCCGGCGGGTCCGTCGATGCAGCCTCCCTCGACAGGATCGTCGATGAATTCACCTCCAGCCCCGGCCTGGGCGGGGACTACTCCTTCGTCATCGAACGGCCCGACGGTACCAGACTCGCCGGCAAGGATGAAAAGCGGTCCAGGGAACCAGCCTCCACCCTCAAGACCCTGACGGCGGCTGCGGCCATCCACGCTCTCGACATGTCCTCCACCTTGAACACCGATGTCATGCTCTCAAACGACGGCGGGACCTCGGGGAGGAGGGCCGACCTCCACCTGAGGGGGGGAGGGGACATGCTCCTGGGCAGCGGTGCCGATGACCCCCACCACGTCAACGGCCGCTCCGGACTGGGCTCCCTGGCCCAGAGGACGGCCCGCCTTTTGCGGGACCGGGGGATCTCCGCGGTGAGCCTGACCTGCGATGACACCTTGTTCGGTGGAGACGGAGCCCCGAAAGGAATCGAAAGGAACAATCCCGGAGGCATCTACTTCATGCCGCCCTCACCCATGGCCATCGACCAGGGCAGGGACTGGTCAGGCAGGGGGGTCCCTTCCGATCCGGACGGGGAGAACGGCTATCCGCCCCGATACGGACATCCGGCCACTAGGGCCTGCCAGGTGTTTTCATCCTCTCTCATAGGACAGGGAATCAAGGTCAACGGGAGCAGTGATCCCTCTTCCGCCCCCCTGCCCCCCTCCGGAAGGACGCCGTCCTCGGCCAGGAGGATAGCCCGTGGGCAGTCCGCCACCTTGGGTCAGATACTCGCCCTCATGCTGCGCAATTCCGACAACTCACTCGCAGAACTCTTCGGTCGCCTCGTAGCCTTGAAGACAGGCGGCGACAACAGTGCGAAAGGGGCGAAGGACGCGGTCCTCTCCGCTCTCAAAGCCGCCGGCATCAATGTGGAAGGGGTCACCCTGGCGGACTGCTCGGGTCTGAGCCCCGGCTCCTCCATCCGCGTGGAAACCCTGGCCGCCGTCCAGCGGCAGGCCCTCGCAGGGGGCGAGCAGGCGGACCTTGTGGAAGGACTCTCCGTCATGGGCCTGGTCGGGACGGCCGCCGGCCGGTCCGTCGGCGACGGTGTCCCAGGCCTGGCCAGGGTCAAGACGGGGACACTTGATGAGGTCACCTCAATGTGCGGCATCGTGTCCAGGAAGTCAGGCGGGGCACTTGCCTTCGCAGTCATCGTGAACAAGGCAGAGAACGGTTATGAGGCCAGTCAGGCCATCAACAGACTGGTGTCATCCTTGGTCGATCTGTGACCGCCCGCAGACCCGGCCAAGGGCCGCACCCGTCGCGCACGTGGTGGCGGGTCGCCCTGTTAGTGTGGGGGCCATGCGGGGGCGGGCTGATCGTCCGGTCTCGGGACGGAGGGAGTGATCGTATCGATGGCTTATTCATCTGAGATGAAGAAGGCGGTCGGTCTGGCGGGTGCCTGTCTTGACAGTGTGGGTCTGGGCCGCCAATCCGACCGCTTCGGCCGTCATGGCCGTCATCTGCCGGCCCCGGATGCACCCCTGGTCCTGGTCGCCTGCTCGGGTGGGAGGGACTCCCTGGCCCTCGCTTCGGTGGCGGCCATCGTCTGCGGGATGAGGGGGATCAGGTGCGGAGCGGTCCTGGTGGACCACGGCCTGTTCGAGGGTTCCGACCGGGTGGCGGCCCGGGCTGCCGACCAGTGTCGAAACCTGGGTCTGGACCCGGTTGTCACCAGGCGGGTGGAGGTGGCCAGGACCGGTGCCGGACTGGAATCCGATGCCCGAGACGCCCGCTACCGGGTCCTCACGGAGGTGGCCCGCGCTAGTGGCGCACAAGCCCTCCTCCTGGCCCACACCAGGGATGACCAGGCTGAGACCGTCCTCATCGGTCTGATACGTTCACAGGGACTGGAAGCCATAACCGGCATGGAACCGGTCTCAGCCCGTTGCGGTGTCCGCCTCCTCCGGCCCATTCTCGGCCTCTCCCGGCAGGAGACCACCCGGATCTGCAGGCAGCAGGGGCTGCAGTGGTGGGATGATCCGACCAACGGGGACGACCGTGACCGTGACAGCCCCCTGCCCCCTGATTATCCGCTGCGTTCGAGGATCCGGCACGACCTCCTGCCTGCCCTGACCAGCTTCGCCGGGAGGGACATGGCGGCCAGGCTGGCAGCAGGGTCAGCCCTGGCCAGGCGGGACGAGGACTATCTGAGGATCCAATCCGAGGCACTGAGGGAGAGCTCCTCCAGATCCCCCTCCCCTGAGGAGTCTCGACAGGGGGTGCTGGCCGTCCTCGATGCCGCTCGCCTCTCCCAGGGCCATCCGGCCCTGAGGATGAGGGTCATTGCTGAACAGCTGAATCGATTCGGGCTGGAGGCGAAGGCCAGCCGGGTCGCAGCCGTGGATGCCCTGGTCTCCGATTGGCACGGTCAGGGGGCGGTGGATTTTCCCAGCCGACATTCAGTCATCCGTAAGGGTCAAGTCATTCTCATATGCAATGATGGTGACCATGCGAATCGCTGATATTCAATCCCACATCGACCATGAATTGGTGTCACGGCAACAGATCGATGACCTGATTCAGAAGACCGCAGCTCAAATCAGCAAGGACTATGCCGGCAAGGACCTTATGATGTTGGCCGTCCTCAAGGGGGCTTTCAACACCCTGGCCTCACTATCGCAGGCGGTCAGCATACCGGTGCAGATCGAGTTCATGAGCATTTCCAGCTACGCCGGCGGCCGCACGGATGTCTCCCAGGGGGACATCAGGATTCGCATGGACCTGGAATGCGACGTGAGGGGACGCGACATCCTGATCGTCGAAGACATCATCGATTCCGGTTACACCCTTCATTGGCTGGTCGATGAGCTGAAATCCAGGGGAGCGGCCTCCGTGGAGATATTTGCCCTGCTGGACAAAAAGTCGAGGCACGAGGTCGATGTTGACATAAAATATCCAGGATATACGGTTCCTGATGAATTCGTGGTCGGCTTCGGCCTTGATTATGAGGAGCACTACCGTAATCTGGACTGCATAGCCGTGCTCAAGCCTGAAGAATATCGGAAAGACGGAAACGACGCAAAGGAAGCGGAGGGGGAGCACTCATGAGCTATCCGCAAGGACCCCAAGGACCCCGGCAACGCCCGCCCAGGGGTGAGGACGGCAACAAGAAGGACGGCAACAACCCCTTCAACTTCGTGGGGGGCGACCCCGGCGGCAACCGCTCCTTCTGGCAGTCCCCCTGGCTCTGGGCCGTGCTGGCGATCGTCATCATCTTCTGCATCTTCGGCTTCTTCAACAATCAGAACGGGGCCCAGAACATAGACACCAACGAGGGCATCGCCCTCCTCTCCGGCGAGACGAAGAGCGTGGAGCACCCTGGCCGGGTGATCGGCGTCACGAAGGCCGAGATCACCGACGGAATGCAGGTTGTCGAGCTCAAGCTGGATGAGAACTACATCAAAGAGGTCCCCGGTTTCAGGGGGAGGAAGGTGAGCAAGAACCTGGGCAAGGACGTGCAGTTCACCTACGTCTCGGCTCAGGCCACCCAGGTGGTCAAACTCATCGAGAAGGCCAACCCGCCCGAGGGCTACAACTCCGTAGTGCCCCACACCAGCCTTCTGACGAACCTCCTGATTTCGATCCTCCCCCTCCTGATCATCTTCGGCGTCTTCTGGTACCTCCTGTCGCGAATGTCGAATTCGGCAGGCGGCAACATGTTCGGCATGGGGGGCAAGAAGAACTCGGGCAGGCTCCTGGATGGGCAGACCCCCAAGACCAAGTTCTCGGACGTGGCCGGCGAAGAGGCCGCCGTACAGGAGGTCGAGGAAATCAAGGAATTCCTCAAGGACCCCTCCAAATACAAGGCGTTGGGGGCACGCATACCGCGTGGCGTCCTCCTCTATGGGCCTCCCGGAACCGGCAAGACCTTGCTGGCCAGGGCCATAGCCGGCGAGGCCTCCGTCCCCTTCTACGCCATGGCGGGTTCGGACTTCGTCGAGATGTTCGTCGGCCTGGGCGCCTCCCGTGTGCGTGACCTGTTCGACGAGGCCAAGAAGAACGCCCCCGCCATCATCTTCATCGACGAGATCGATGCCGTTGGCGGCAAGCGCGGCTCCGGCATGAGCGGGGGCCACGATGAGCGTGAGCAGACCCTGAACCAGCTACTGGTGGAGATGGACGGTTTCGACAACGACACCAACCTGATCATCATCGCCGCCACCAACCGGCCTGACATACTGGATCCGGCCCTCCTGCGGCCAGGTCGTTTCGACCGTCAGGTGGCTGTGGAGGCCCCTGACCTGGAGGGGCGTGAAGCCATCCTCAAGGTCCATGCCAAGGGCAAGCCCTTCGTGCCCGACGTCGACCTGCACACAGTGGCGGTCCGCACCCCCGGTTTCACGGGGGCCGACCTGGCCAACGTCCTGAACGAGGCCGCCCTGCTGACGGCCCGCTCCAATGCGCAGCTGATCGACAACAGGGCGATCGATGAGGCCATCGACCGCGTCATGAGCGGCCCCCGCCGCCGGACCAAGGGGATGGCCCTGGACGAGATGCGCAACACGGCCTACCACGAGGGAGGGCATGCCTTGGTGGCCGCCGCCCTGCACAACACGGACCCGGTGACCAAGGTGACCATCCTTCCGCGTGGCCGGGCACTGGGATATACGGCCGTCATGCCCACCGAGGACAGGTATTCGCAATCACGCAATGAGCTCCTGGACCAGATGGCCTACGCCATGGGAGGTCGTGTGGCCGAGGAGGTCGTCTTCCACGATCCGACGACCGGCGCCTCCAACGACATCGAGAAGGCCACCAGCATCGCCCGCCAGATGGTGATTGAGTTCGGATTCTCCTCCAAGCTCGGGGCGGTCAAGTGGGGCGAGGAAAACAGCCAGGACCAGGGCCTGGACGCCCTCAAGCCCAGGCCGTACTCTGAGCAGACGGCCGAGGCCATCGACTCCGAGGTCCACAAGCTGATCGAGACCGCCCATGACGAGGCATGGAGGATCATCACTCAGAACCGTGATGTCCTTGACGAGCTGGTCCGCCAACTCCTGGTCAAAGAGACCCTGAACAAGGACGAACTGTCAGCCGTCTTCGCCAATCTCCGGATGGCCCCGGTCAGGACCCTCTGGCTTTCCAGCGCGGACCGGCCCGATTCGGACAAGCCTCCTGTCGAGATTCCCGACTCTCTCAGGCGCAGTGTGAACGGACAGCCTGCCATCGAACCGCCTGCTGCAAGCGGTTCCCAATCATCGACCGACGGTCCTTCCGCCGGCCCACAGACCGGGGGAACCCGGTCGGGCGCAGGCCTGCCAGGCGGGACCGTCACGTCCGGCCCGCAGCCGCCTGCGGGCGCGGACGGCCAACCGCATGCAACACCCGGTCAGCCCTCCGACTGAGCCTGGACGGGGTCGGCACAGCGGCTCCTGGGCCGGACCGGTTCCGGCCCATCGGCGGGCGACCGGCGTGAACGAGGAAAGGGGGTTCTTGCATGGACTCGATTCGACTGAGCGGCATCCGCGCAGTGCCCTCGCAGCCAAGTCATGGTGAGCGATTCACCTACATGGTCGATGCCGTCCTCTACCTGGACCTGAGCGAGGCCGAACGTCTGGACGACCCCACCCATACGGTGGACTACGTCCAGGTGGCCCATCGGATCACCTCCCTGATCGAACACGAACCCTTCGGACTCCTGGAGACCCTTACCGCCAAGGTGGCCCATGCCATCCTCCTCTCACACCAGGTCAGGCGCACCCGGGTGACCGTCACCCGTCTGGGGGCCGACACGGGTATGGGGGTCGACTTCGATGTCAGCGTCACCCTGGAAAGGGCTGCTGACGGCGAGGAGGTCACATCGGCCTCCCAGGTCTCGGCGGCCCAGGCCTGCGATTCCTCACGGCGGGAGGAGGTGGTCGTCGGCCCTGCCGGACACCCGGCACTTGTCAGAAACACTTACGACGAATACCCGGACAGCGCACGCAACAGGCGGCCGCGGCAGGTCCTTGCCGGCGAGGGGGAGGAGCGGTCCTTCGGGCAGGCAGGGGCCACCCACCATGCCGTGGTCTCCATGACCGGGAACCTCGGTGACGTCAAACGCGCCATGTATGAGGCCGTTGTTTCCATGGACGGGATACCGGGCAGCCAGATAGAAGGCATCTCACCTCTGTACTCACTCCATACCACGGAACCGACGGACTACCTGTGCGCCGTGGTGATATTGGAGACCAAACTGGCCCCGCACAACCTCCTGTCCGGCCTGCAGATGATCGAGTCGGCGCACGGACGCTCCCACAGGATCCGCTGGGGGTCCTACCCCCTTGACCTTGACATCGTGGACTACGACGGCATCGAACTCGACGAAGGCGATCTCCGCCTGCCCCATATCCTGGCGGGCAGGAGGGCCGGGGTCCTGGCCCCCTGGAAGGACCTGGAACCCGATGCCGTCCTGCCGGGGAACGACGGCGGCCCCATCGGACTCCTTCTCGAACAGGCCCCCGACATCAACGCCCTGCGCAAGGTGTCGGACGACTGGATAGTGGGTGGTGCCGCATGAAGGCACGTCGGACGCCCGTCATCTACTACTTCGTGGCCCTGGCCCTGGGCCTTTTGGCAGGCCTCGGCCTGTCGAAATACAGCCAGTCCACCCGGACCGACCTGATGGGCACCCCCTGGATCGTACCTGCCCTCCTCTTCTTCCTGGGGGCGGCCATCCTGATCATGGCCATCCAGGTCCACAGGTACGCCAAGGGGGAGCGGCGACGTCTGGATTCCAGATTCGCCGTGAACGTCTTGCTCCTGTCCAAATCACTGTCCCTGGCCTGTTCGGCCCTCCTGGGCTGGTATGGTGCCCAGGCTCTCATGTGTCTGGGGAGGATGGAGGCACCTTATTATGCGAATGTCGTCCTGCGGTGCTCCGTCACAGCCCTGGTCTGCCTGGTGGACGTGATCATCGGAATCATAGGGGAGTGGCTCTGCCAGCTGCCTCCGGATGATGGCCCGGAAAGCCCCGAGTCCAAGCGCAACCGCAGGCGGCGCATGGTCGGGGCCGCAGGCAAGACGGAAGACAAGGGCGGGCAGCCATCCGTGCGGCGATGAACCCGTTCAGGGGCTGATTCCGGTCAGGCATTAGGTCAGGGGCCGTGTCTGGCACATGACCAGGTGGCGCCGCCGTTAGAGGGGCCCCGTCCCTACGGATCATCCGTCTGGAACGGGGCCCCTGGTCTATGTCGGGTTCAATGAATCTTCTTTTGGCCTCAGTCTTCCTCAGGAGCGGGTGCCATCCTGCCCCTGAGGGATGCGGATCATGGCCTCCTGGACCATGACGGCGGCCAGGGCCCCCTCCTGTGTGTAGACCTTGGCCACGCAGAGGCTGCGTCCGTGGTCGGCCACGGGGGCGTCCTGCACGTAGAGGTGCCACTCGCCCAGGTCGATGTCCTCATACCACCACATGGAGTGGTCGATGGAGGCGAATGATATCCCCTTGGTGGCGATGCCCAGACCTGACCGTCTCAGGGCGGGTTCCATCATGATCTGGTCACACTCCAGCGCCAGCATGGCCCGGTTCATGGTCTGGGAGACCTGGACCCTGCCATCCGTCCGGCTCCAGACCATCTGCTTGGCTGAATCGTTGGCCAGGGCCTCCTTGTCCACGCCCATGAGGACCGTTTTGCCAACGTGGCGGATGTCGAAGGCGGACTGGGTCACGTAGTAGTCGGCGAAGGCCGACTTGTCCGCGTAGGGCCTCATCAGGTCCTTGGCGCTGGTCAGATTCTCAGGGTCTGGCAGGTCGGCCGGCATGGGGTCGGCGAATTCAACACCATGCTGGCCTGCCTCCTGGTAGGAGGCGATGGTGGTCAGGATCGGTCCCCTGGACTGGGCCACGTCCACACGGCGGGAGGAGAAGGACCTACCGTCCCGCAGGGTGGTCACGTCCAGGCCCACCTCTTCCTCGATGCTCCCCGTGCGGATGAAGTATCCATGGATGGAGTTGGGGACCCTGCCCTCAGGGACGGTGGCGGCCCCGGCCATGATCGACTGGGCGATGATCTGGCCCCCATAGATCCGTTTGGTGGGGAAGTAGAGGGATTCTCCCTTGAAGGTCGCCTGACCGGCATCCTCTCCCTCCCTGGCCACGTCGAGTACCTTGACCACCTTCTCCAAGGGCGTCGGTTCCTGCTTCTGCCTCATATGAATCCTCATTCCCCCTCTGTTGGGCATGCCCATGCCACCACATGAATTCCGTCATTTTCCCCTGCCGCCTGCGATATTCGGCGGCTCTTGCGGTGTCCGGCGGCCTCCCCAGGCTGCCAGACGCCGTTTCCCGCAATTATTCCCGGTCCCTCACGACATGTCTGTCGTGGCGACCCGCATCAGCGGGTCAGCTTGCGGTGGATCCGGTGGGGCCTGGAGGCCTCCTCGCCCAGCCGCTGGACCTTGTTCTCCTGGTAGGCCTGGAAGTTGCCCTCGAACCAGTACCAGTTGGCGGGGTTCTCGTCCGTGCCCTCCCAGGCCAGGATATGGGTGGCGATCCTGTCGAGGAACCAGCGGTCATGGGAGATGACCACGGCGCAGCCGGGGAAGGCCAGAAGGGCGTTCTCCAGACTCTCCAGGGTCTCCACGTCCAGGTCGTTGGTGGGCTCATCCAGGAGGAGGAGGTTGCCCCCCTGCTTCAGGGTCAGGGCCAGGTTCAGCCTGTTCCGTTCACCGCCCGAAAGGACGCCGGCGGGCTTCTGCTGGTCGGACCCCTTGAATCCGAAGGAGGCCACGTAGGCGCGGGTGGGCACCTCGATACCGGCCACCTCGATGAAGTCAAGGCCGCCCGAGACCACCTCCCAGAGGTTCTTGTTGGGGTCGATGCCCTCGCGGTTCTGGTCCACGTAGGAGATCTTGACGGTGTCACCGACCTCCAGGGTCCCGGAGGTGAGGGGTTCCAATCCGACGATGGTCTTGAAGAGGGTGGACTTGCCCACCCCGTTGGGCCCGATGACGCCGACTATCCCGTTGCGGGGGAGGGTGAAGCTCAGATCGTCGATCAGGACCCGGTCGCCGAAGGCCTTGTGGATGTGTTCGGCCTCCAGGACCTTGGAACCCAGGCGGGGCCCCGGCGGAATCTGGATTTCGGAGAAGTCCAGCTTCTTGTTGTTCCTGGCCTCGTTCTCCATCTGCTCATAGCGTTCCAGACGGGCCTTGTTCTTGGCCTGGCGGGCCTTGGGAGAGGAGCGGACCCACTCCAGTTCGGAGTTGAGCCGCTTGGCCATCTTGGCGTCCTTCTGGCCCTGGATCTCCAGACGCTTGGCCTTGGTCTCCAGATACGTGGTGTAGTTGCCCTGGTAGGGGTAGAGGTGGCCACGGTCGACCTCGCAGATCCACTCGGCCACGTTGTCCAGGAAGTACCTGTCGTGGGTCACGGCCAGGACGGCTCCCTTGTAAGTGTGGAGGAACTGTTCCAACCAGAGTATGGATTCGGCATCCAGATGGTTGGTCGGCTCATCCAGGAGGAGGAGGTCGGGGGCCTCCAGCAGAAGGCGGCAGAGGGCGACACGGCGGCGCTCGCCGCCGGAGATGACGGAGACGGGGGTATCCGGATCAGGGCACTGGAGGGCATCCATGGCCTGTTCCAGCTGGGAGTCCAGATCCCACCCATCGGCCGCGTCTATCTGCTCCTGCAACTTGCCCATCTCGGCCATCAGGGCATCGTAGTCGGCATCCGGATTGGCCATCTCCTCGCCGATCTGGTTGAAGCGGTCCACCTTCTGCATGATGTCGCCGAAGGCCATCTTGATGTTCTCGCCCACGGTCTTGTCTTCGTCCAGCGGAGGCTCCTGCTGGAGGATGCCCACCGTGTAACCGGGGGTCAGCTGGGCCTCCCCGTTGCTGACCGTGTCCAGGCCGGCCATGATCCGCAGAAGGGTGGACTTGCCCATCCCGTTGGGGCCGACGACGCCGATTTTGGCCCCGGGCAGGAAGCTCAGGGTCACGTCGTCCAGGATCACACGGTCCCCGAAGGACTTACGGGCCTTGATCATTTGATAGATGAATTCAGCCAAGTGGCTACCTCACAGAATATAGAAATCGAGCTTTTACACTGGGTTCCAGTCTAGTGGAAACTTCAGACTTCACCAGGGTCTATGGCCTGCTTCAGCGGGCGGCTGACAGGAGGGGGATGGTTTCCGTTTCACCCGCCCCGGCCCATCTGTGACCCCGTCCGACGGGGGCGGGGCATAGGCCCCTGTGCGGTTCGGTCATCCCCTGGCGGGCGGTTCTCCCGGATCTGCCTGTTTTCCTCTGATGTGTGTGACCTTCTTCTCTCTTCAGCCGGAGGATGACCTGGCAAGCCCTCGGCTGGCGTAGTCTTATGGGCAGCGTTCCCGCCCGTCATACGCAGGTCAAGGGACGCTTGGGACGGGGTTCCTTACGGACCCTTCCGGATATCGCTGTGCGTATGGACGATTCGCAGGGACCGTAATAAGTCGCGCAACCGGTTTCGGCCAGTACCTGCCCTTGTCGGGTGAGGTCTTGTGGCCGGGAAGCGGGATCCACCGGTCCTGAGGATCAAGCCTGGAAGATGGAGGGCTTTTATGAAGACGATTGAACCGGCGGGCATCCGTCGCTCCCTGCGGTGGAGACCGCTTGACATAGCAGTGGGGGCCGGCCTGGGTGCCGTCTTCGGATTGGTCAATTGGGCGGCCAGCCTCCTTTCCTCATGGATCTTCCCCCTGATGACCGCCCTCCTGCCCGGTCTGGCCTCCCTCCTGCACGGGCTGTTCTACTTTCCCTGCACCCTGGCCCTGCTGATCCTGCGCAAGCCCGGGGCCGCCGTCTACGTAGGCGCCGTCAGCGTCCTGGTCGAGATCCTGCCCGGCAATGCATACAGCGGCCCCATGATCCTGATCGAGGCCCTGTTGGAGGCTCTGTGCGCCGAGGTTGCATACGGGATCTTCCGATGGAGGCGATGGACCCTGGACGTGACCCTCCTGGGAGGGATACTGATAGCCGCCGTCTATAACGCCTTCCTCCTGGCCTTCTACTACCAGGGGGTGTCCTTCTTCAGCCCCCGTGGTCTGATCGGAACCGTCTGCGAGCTGATCAGCGGCCTGGTCTTCCCCGGCCTCATCAGTTGGTTCCTCTTCAAGGCAATCCGGTCCACCGGCGCTCTGGACGGACTCCAGGCAGGTAGGGGGAGGGGCTGACGGGCCCGAGACGGTCAAGCGGGGATGTCGTGGGCACGGCTTTTGCTAATATCTATCTGTTGGCTGCGGTCAACATGGGGCCTTAGCTCAGTCGGTTAGAGCAAACGACTCATAATCGTTCGGTCCAGGGTTCAAGCCCCTGAGGCCCCACACGGTACGGAACCCCTGCAATCACAACGGTTGCAGGGGTTCATTCATAACCGGATACAGCGGGTCGGGAACCGAAATGTATGCTAAATGTATACCTTATTGCAATCCGAATCCCCCCCCCCTGCAAAAGAAAAGCCCCGCCGAAGCGGGGCCGAAGGCTGAGGGGAATCTAATCTATTTGAACAGGTCCCAGAGGCTGAAGGTTGTCTTCTTGTAGATCTTGTTGTAGGCGGCTTTCCTGGGGTTCCTGATCCAGCCCATGCCCTTCTTCCCGTATCCGGGGATGAGGGCCTTCTTCGCCTGCCGCTTCCATTTGCCCGTCGTGCGGGCGCTGATGGAACGCCTCACACTCGGCGTGCGCATGCCGAACTTCATAAGACCCCCTAGTCTTTCTGTATTACCAAGGTAAGGCCATTGTCCCCGCTGTATGACCACGTGGCCTTGTACCCATCCCAAGAGTCTGTCTGAGTGCCCGAAAAGCCCGTTGTGGCACCGATCTTGGCCTGTGTGGCCTTGGGTATGGGGAGAGCTGAGGCTACACAGGAATAGGCATCCATGCCTTCGGTTTCGTTGACGGTCAGAGTCGAATTGTGATCTGCGAGCGCCATGGAGTCCGCGTCGGCATCTTTGCATGAGTCATACACTTTGGAGAGCGCGCTGTGGTTCTGCCCGACGGTGATCACCTCAGCGGCCACTACAATCCCGCCGAAAATGAGCGTGGTCACAGCCAGGATGCCGGTACTCACGGCCAGGATCCTGGACCTTTTCTTATACTTCCTGAGGTCTGATGCCATCCTGTCTTCCGGCAAGAGTGGCATGCGCTGATCATAAGCTGGGTAGTACCCGTTCCCCGATGCCGGGTTAGACATAGAGCATCCTTCCACATGTCTTCCATGACGAAAGACACTTTATCAGGTGGACATGTCACCCTGGGCAAATGCTCAGAACGGCTTTGCGGGAGCAGCCAGGCTTGAATCAAGCAGCCGCTAGTAGTCCTGTATCACTTGGAGGGTCACGTCGAGTTCGCATGCGATCTGATACGGGGCGCCCTCGTACATGGCTTCGGCGGTCCGGCATGCGAACGGGTCGACCAGCTTCAATGCGGTCTCCCGTCTGGTGCGGTGTCTGACGCCGGCGCAGTAGACGCCGTCCACGGGGGTGTCCTTGTGCACCCAGTGGATGGGCTCGTGCAGGAGCGTGCACCGTTTCTGCGTGTAGATCAGTTCCGGTCGATGAGGATCGTGTTGGCGTGCCGGTCGTAGCAGCCTTCCATGTTCCCCTGCAGAAGGACGCTGGCTATGGTCACGTCGAGGTTGTCCGCCTGCCGTCGCATCTGCCCGTACGTCGTCGTTGTCTTGATTCCCTCCAGGCAATGCGGGTCAGCGTCCAACGCCGCCCTCTTCCTCCTGCTTCTTGCAGGGGTCGGTGGATGCGACCAGGGTCCGGTCGCAGGCTTTGATCCTGTCCAGCAGGTACAGGATTTTCTCGTCCGCGGAGAGCTGCAACGAATCGACCTCTAGCGGGAATCGCGGTTCGCATTCGGGTCCCGGCCTGGTTTGCGGGAGAGAGCCATCAACCCAAGAGAATCGGGAAATCCTCAGCGATCAGCGTCGTGAAGTCTCCGCTTGACGACGTCCCGTTGATTTCCCTGCTGGCCTTGTTGACGATGGCTTTTTCATAGATGTTCCTTGCGGATCGCGCATTGCCGAAATACTGTTCGCCGGCCGACACTGTGAAATATTCTTTCAGGGACTTGGCGACCTCGTCTGAGAACGAGTACCCGTCCCTGTCTGCATAATTCTTGACTATCTGCACCAATTCGTCAGGTGTGTAGTCATCGAACACTATCCATTTGGGGATTCTTGATTTGATTCCGGCATTGGCGTCAAGGAATGTATGCATTTCACTTGTATAACCCGCAAGGATGAAAACCATGTCATCACGATAGTCTTCCATCGCCTTGAGCAAGGTGTCAATGGCCTCCTGCCCGAATTCATCGGGACGGAAGCCGTTGGTGTTGCACAGGGCATATGCTTCATCTATGAAGAGAACCCCTCCGCGGGCCTGGGCTATGACCTTGTTGGTTTTCACAGCTGTCTGCCCCAGATACTCTGCGACCAGTTTCGAACGATCCGCTTCCACGAAAGTATCCTTGGCGACCACGCCGAGCGAATACAGGAGCTTGCCATAGATTCTGGCCACAGTTGTTTTGCCCGTCCCTGGATTCCCGGCGAAAATCATATTGTGGGATACTGAATTGACCGGCAACCCCCGGGCTTCTCGTTGTTGCTGGAACTCTATCAGGTTCATCTGTTTGCGGACATCCTCTTTGACGGAAGATAGTCCTATGAGTGCATCAAGTTGACCGAGTAGTGTCTCGACGCTTTGCTTTTTCTCTTCGACGCTCCGTGCCGAAGCCTCAGCATCATCATCCATAACATCAAGGACCGTGCCGTCGCTGAGGGTCACCGAACGCACCTTCATGGCAGAACTTTCCGGAAGATAGAAGAGGAAATTCGGGGTCATGGCCTTACCGTCCATTATCAACGGCATTCCCCCATAGTTGTTGTCAGAGTCCTTCAGGGTTGAATCAGAAATGACGACGACGGATTCTTCTGTGAACATCCCCGCGTCTACGGTTGAGTTTTCGATTTCTATCATGGCCTGTGAGGTCTGGATCGACCACAGCTCGGAACTCCCGTGGATCATGCAGCCGTCTTCAATCGACAAAACCGTTTCTTCTTCGCCTTCAGCTGGTTCGAGTGCCTGTATGCCTTCCGAGACGATGCACCTGATCAGACGGAGTTTGCCGCCATCTTGCACTTGCACAGAATCGAGTCTGGAATTCCGGACAGTCATTGTTCCGCCGACAACGGTCAGCTTCTGCGTGAAATCACATGATTCGGCTGAAGCGTATCCGACCGTATGTGCGTCAATGGTCAACCCCCGCAACGTGACGGCAGGATCGTCACCCGACTCTGAGGTATTGCACAGTAACAGCGGTGAGCCTTCCTGCGCGGTAAGAACGACATCGGAGATCTTGCTCCCCGGAGCCCCCTCGATTATCATCTCGGTGCCGATTTTCAAATCCGAAATGTCGTATGAACCTGGATCCATGATGATGATCGGCTGACGGGAGGGTTCCGATCCTGGCTGACGGGATGCAATGCTGTCAATCGCGCTTTTCAAGGAAAGGAAGGCACCGGTCCGAGTGCCCGATACATGCCATGTGTTGGATGAGTCCTGGGTTTGATCTTCGTGTGCGGTCTTTTCCCCCTCATACGTGATCGGGAAACCGCATTTCACGCAAAACCGCGCTGCCGGCAGACAGTCGAATCCGCAACTTCTGCAAATCATATACGTCCTCACCGAGGGTTATCAGGGGCCCTGTCTGTGCATTCTGCTTGAGACATGTGGCGCACTCATGCTCATGAAACGCTGCACGCGCGCAGATCGTCTTCTATTCCGTATTGGGGTTGCATGAACTTGAGAATCTGCCATCCCTTGTCCGAACCCGAGGATGTGTACCGAAGATGGTAATTGGTCCCATTGCAGGAGACTTCAGCATCATAGAGCCCGCCGCCATCTCCGTACCAGGCACCATCATCGACATTGGTGTAGCCCAGCAACTGCAGGTCATATGCGCCTGTTCTTTTATTGGGGCTATAGCCCTTATTCAGGATATACGTCGAAAAATCCTTGGCGGAGGCCGGATTGGAAGTCGATGCGGTAAACCCGCCTCTTCCCAACATGCCGTATGACACCGCCAGCAAGACCAGGATTATCCCTACGACCCAAATCCATGTGTGGGATTTCTTTTCCGCCGTCGCAGCAGAGGGAGCGGGATTGCCCGGATCCGCCTGGGAGTTCATTTGGTTGATGGGTGTAGGCGGACCTGCCGGTGCCTGTTGGGGGACTGGTGCCGGTTGGGTGTAAACAGTGTTTGCTCCAACGGGTTGCTGTGGGTTGGTCTGGCTTTGGACCCTGGCGCCACAGGTTGGGCAGAAATTCGTCCCATCAGTCAAGGTCGCTCCGCAGTTGCTGCAGTTCATCTATCCCCTTCCCCCATTTTCCCCAAAAGACAAATACTTGGAGGAACACAATTCCGTATTCCTGCTTATACCCCTACTGAAGGCTGCATAGCGAACCCGTGCGCGTCCATTTTCCGAAAACCAGATGGGCCTCTTGTGGTCTTGCCGCATTCGTTTTGTACCATGCAGAATCATATATCATTGATGTTTCAGATTGAAGCATTGCATCCGCCCTGCCCGTCATCATGGAGTGTTGGCATGACGGCTTCCTCGGCCTGCTTCTTCCGTCGGTCCGTCTTTCATGGCCGTGCACAGGGTCATGCGCTCGATTTATGGATTCCGGCCCTTCCCAATCGCCTTCGATGGGGCGGACCCATCATGAGAAGGACCCCGCCAAAGCGGGGTCTCTCACCTGAAATTCATCAGTTAATCACTACGTTTCTGACATCGCCTGCCCGGCGGCTGTTTTCCTCAGCGATGTTTCTCAAGGATACCGCCGTATTACGTGCGTTCTTGATGTAGGGGAGCCGATATTCACGCCCGGAGTTCTCCACGATGGTTATAACTCCTCCAGTGAAGGGGCTATCCTCACCGTTGATCATCTTTGCTCGACGGAGGTCGACGTTTTCGGTCCGCTTGGTTATGACACCGGTCTCCTTGGTCAGGGTGTAGGCGTTATCGAAGCGATAGTTCGTCGTGCCGATGATGACGGCTTTGAAAGCCAGCGGTATCCAGCACAGTATCCACGACCAGCAGGCATTACCGATAAGAGCTCGCCAATCTTTCTGAACACTGGGCATTGTTCCTCCGATGGTTGCCTTCTGTGACTCGGCAAAGCGTATCAGAAGGGTATGCCAGGGTGGAGAGGGCGCAAGATGCGGTTCAGTTTTTAAAGTGTTGGTTATGTTTCACGATTTTGGATAGGGTGAACCGGCGGCCATGGCTGCATGCTGCCCATCTGGAATACCCGGTGCGTGTCAGCGGAATCCACGGTCTTCCATACCGCGTTGTGGGTTTCCCGATCAGGTCGTCTTGCATCCTTCGATTAAAGGTTGGGCAGGTCATATCAGGCGCGCGGACCGAGGTTTGGACGGTCTCCGGCGTGATTACAAGAGCGGGTTTTGATGCCAGTGGATGGGGTGCATGGTATTGATTGTTGTATGCGAGGCACGGATGAGGGTGAGGGAAAGCAAGCGATTCTCATAATGGCTGACAGAAACGCTTGTCAGCTCGGTAAGTTATTGACCGCGCTGGATGATCCACGTTACGATATCTTCCTTCACATAGATGCAAAGTCACGCCTGGGCAAGACATTCAGGCCGGAATGTTATGTGCACCAAGCAGGTATCCAGCTGATACCGCCTATGAAGGTTTACTGGGGCGGGTACTCGCAGGTGGAATGTGAATTGGCGCTCCTCCGGGCGGCGACGGACTCTGAACATTCGTATTATCATTTGATTTCTGGTTTGGACCTGCCCCTGCACTCTGCCGATGATGTCATTTCGTTCTTTCGGCGGCACAGAGGGACCGAGTATGTCTCTGTTGAGGAGAATGAGTCTCTGGGCACGCTGAGTGCCGAAGCTTATAATCGTGTGGCCTGGCGCTATCCTTTGCAGAACAGCATATTTGGGGGTCGGTCCCTCTTCCACATACGTTCCTGTCGTGCCGTCCAGCGCCTTTTGCGAGTAGATCGTATTAGGGAACGACACATGCCGCTAGCCAAAGGTCCTAACTGGTTCAGCATCACTGATGCTTTTGCGAGGTATGTCCTTTCTGAAAGCCAGACGATCCGACATATGTTCAAGAGTGCCTTGTGCCCCGATGAGCTCTTTATGCAGACCATTCTTATCAATTCCCCCTTTGCCGCAAGATCATGTGATTTGAAGGGTTATCAAAATACGCGCCTGATAGATTGGAAACGAGGGGGTCCATACACGTTCCTTCAGTCAGATGCAGAAGAGTTGGCGAATTCGCCTGCGCTTTTCGCCCGGAAGTTCGACGAAGTGATTGACAGCCGAATCATTGATGAGGTCATAGCGTCCGACAAACGACATTGACGGGGGCTGCCATCCACAAACGATATGCCGCATGACAGTGCTGTCGTCCTGTTTCTTTGATGGATCGAATTTCCTGTATCGCCCTCATGCCAATGCTGGGTGGTCATGGTCATGGCGGAAAACCAACATGGGGGAGCCTTTCATGCAGGTCACATCCATGCGGGCCGTCCCTGCATGCGGCTGGCGGTCTGTCTGCGCAGTAGCCCCCTGTAATCATGTGCCCCTCCACCCTGTGATGGCGGTACACAATCCAGGTGAACGTTGATAAAGTGAAAGGGACTGGTCCCGGATGCATCCGAAACCAGCCCCTTCGCGACCTGGCCCTAGCTTCGCTGATTCTCGTTTTGGCGGGAACCTGTGAAAGCCGGGGGAAATAGGGCCAGGCGCGTTTTAATGTTCGGACCGCCCTGCTCGATCAGGGGGAAGGGACCGCGAAGCGGATCATGCAGGTCGTGGATTCGGAGGGGTGATTGGTTTCAGAGACCTCCTCCGCGTCCCTTCCTGCCCGCCTGCGTTCTTGCCCGTGTCCATCCTTGCCCCGGGCCGTCCGGCAGTGACTCCTTGAAGTCACAAGTTCATATACGCGGACACACCGGTTTCAGATGATGAAGGACCCTTGTCTCGACATAAGCGCTCGCACGGCAACATTGCCCTGGAATCGGGGAAACCCTGTACATATCATCTCCATCTTGACAATCCGGACAGGCCTTGTCCAATAGAACCATCGTGTATACGTTTCCCCCGTATAGAGATAAGTCTCTGATAACACAATAGACGTTAACCGGTCCCGGTGTCAATCCTGCCGAAGGCTTCCCCGTCGCCTCCAGACGGTGGCATGCGGGTTTCATCACCGTCATCCGGGACGGTGCCGACACGATCCGGGGGGATGCCGGATAATGGTCCTGCAGGTGTCCGTGCCTGACGAGACGTGCTGACACCTGCAGGCGGCCTTACCGCCCGGGAGGGCGGACAGGGGCGAGGCGATGACCCGGCAGACCCGGCATGGAGAAAGGAATGCGATGAAGTACGACTTCACTTCGATCATGGACAGGCACGGCAAGGATGCCATAGCGGTGGACGGGCTCGGGGCCAGGCCGGGATTCGCCCCCGACCCCCCCAAGGAGGGGTTCGACGTCATCCCCATGTGGGTGGCCGATATGAACTTCCCGACCGTTCCCACCATCCAGGAGGCCATCATCGAGAGGGCCAAGCACCCGGCCTTCGGATACTTCAGCCCTACGGACGAGTATTATGACTCGATCATCAGGTGGCAGGGAGAGCGCAACGGCGTGCAGGGGCTGAGCGCCGAGGACATCGGCTATGAGAACGGGGTGCTGGGCGGGGTGGTGTCCACCCTGACCGCCTTCGCCGCCCCCGGCGACGCCGTCCTCCTGCACAGTCCTACCTACGTGGGCTTCACCGGCTGCATAGAGAACAACGGCTACCGGATCGTCCACAGCCCCCTGAAGAAGGACGACAGGGGGGTGTGGAGGATGGACTTCGCCGACATGGACCGCAAACTCAAGGAGAACAACATCCACGTGGCCGTCTTCTGCAGCCCGCACAACCCCTGCGGTCGTGTCTGGGAGCGGTGGGAGATCGAAAAGGCCATGGAGGTCTACAAGGAGAACGACTGTGTGGTCATCTCGGATGAGATCTGGTCCGACATCATCCTGGCCGGTCACCGCCACGTCCCCACCCAATCGGTCAGCGAGGATGCCCGGAACCGCACGGCCGCCTTCTACGCCCCCAGCAAGACCTTCAACCTGGCCGGCCTGGTGGGCTCCTACCACATCATCTACAACAAGTATCTGCGGGACCGTGTGGATTCAAAGGGGTCCAAGGCCCACTACAACGACATGAACGTCCTGTCCATGCACGCCCTGATAGGGGCTTACAGACCTGAGGGAGAGGAATGGGTGGACCAGCTCCGCCAGGTGCTGACGGGTAACGTGGATTACGCCTACGACTACATCACCAGCCATTTCGACGGGGTCGAGGTGGCCAAGCCCGAGGGCACCTACATGCTCTTCCTCGACTGCACACGCTGGTGCCGGGAGCACGGCAGGAGCCTGGACCAGGTGGAAAAGGCGGCCTGGGACGTGGGCGTCGCCATCCAAGACGGCCGCCAGTTCAAGGCCCCTTGCGCCATCAGGATGAACGTGGCCCTCCCGCTGAGCCGGGTGAAAGAGGCCATGGACCGTCTGGACAGGTATGTCTTCAAGGCCTGACCCGGCCGAATCGGTCCTGCCGCCCTATCCCTCTTCGGTCATCACTGGAACTGCATGCCGCCGTCGACGATCAGGGTCTGCCCGGTGATGTAGTCGGAGTCGTGTCCGGCCAGGAAGGAGACGGCCTTTGCCACATCGCTGGGCTCTGAGAGCCTGCCCAGGGCGATTCCGTCAGAGAATGTGGACATCCCCCAGGCATCGTCCTTGCCTGCGTTCTTGCCTACCTGGTGGGCAATGTCCATCATCATCGGGGTCTTGACGATGCCCGGCGCGTATGCGTTGGCCGTGATCCCCTCAGGGGCCAGGTCCCTGGCGGCCACCTGGGTGAGCCCCCTGATGGCGAATTTGGTGGAGGAGTAAAGCATGAGGTTGGGGTTGCCGACCACGCCGGCCTGGCTGGTGGCGTTGATGATCTTGCCCCCATGGTGGCGGTCGCGGAACTGTTCGACGGCCGCCTGAATCCCCCAGATGGTGCCGGCCACGTTCACGTGGTAGACCTTGTCGAACAGTTCGGGGGTGATGGAATCGATCGGGGTGGTGGGCCCCAGGCCCGCATTGTTGACGATGACGTTGAAATCGCCCAGTTGGTTGGCCGACTTCTGGACGGCCGCCCGGACCTCCAGCCTGTTGGACACGTCCAGGGTCACCGCCACGGCCCTGCCTCCCGCCTGCACGATGGAGTCGGCCACCTCCCTGGCCTTGTCGGCGTTCATGTCGGCCACCGCGACGGCGAAGCCGTCAGTGGCCAGCCGGCGGGCGATTGCCTCCCCGATGCCTTGTGCCGCGCCGGTTACGAAAGCTACTTCCTGTGCCATGTGGAACTCCTTGTCGTACGTGTCGTAGTACTCCAGGCCGCGTCTTCATCGGCCACGCCGGCAATTATATAAGACGGGACCCTGTCGGTCCGGTTGCGGCCCCCGCGGTTTCCTCCGCGTTGACCCTGCCTCCGGCGCCCTCCCGTCATCATGCCGGTACTCTGCCCGAATTTGTTTCCCTGCGGCGCAGCGTCTCCCCGACGGGAATAAATCCCACCTCCGCCTGTTGGTCTACTTGCCGGTGAAAGGCCGGGGTCGAAGCGGGGATTCGGATTCCGGCGATCTCAGCCATCTCCCCGGCATGCTGTATAATGACCGATGGTTCCGGTTCACGCCTGCCACAGGGGTTGGCGACCCGGTGCCCTTGTATCCTAGGAGTCAATTATGAAGCAGGGTATTCATCCCGATTATCATCCCGTGGAAGTCACATGCTCGTGCGGCAATACCTTCATCACCCGTTCGACCGCTCCCGGCGATCATATGACGGTTGATGTCTGCTCGCACTGCCACCCCTTCTACACCGGCAAGCAGAAGATTCTCGACACCGGTGGCCGTGTGGCAAGGTTCGAAGCCCGTTACGGCAAGAGGACCAAGTAGCACTTCCAACGCCAGTTCCATCCCGGGTCGCTCTGCTATGCCCGGCCTGGAGCTGGCGTTTTTTCATGTTCGCATGACGTTGAGCCGATGACCGCAGGCCTTGTATGGGCCTTTACTGTTGAGGAGCTGATCAGGCATGGGTGAGGGCAGATTCCCGGCGGCGCAGACCGCCCTGGAAGAATACCGACACCTGGAGGAGGAGATGAGCCGGCCGGAGGTGGCCTCGGACCCGTCCCGCATCCGTAAATTGGGCAGGCGGCATGCCGAGCTCTCAGTCATCGTCGATGCCTACCGGGACTACCTCCAGCTGGAGGAGGACTGCGAGGCCGCCAGGCAGATGGCCGCCGAGGATGGGGACTTCGCCCAAGAGGCCAAGCGGATGGCCGACCGCCTGCCTGAGGCCGAGGAACGTCTCCGTGCCGCCCTGGTCCCGCGGGACCCGGATGACGCCAGGGACACCATCATGGAGATCAAGGCCGGCACCGGGGGTGAGGAGGCCGCCCTCTTCGCCGGCGACCTCCTTCGCATGTACACCCGGTATGCGGAGAAGCGTGGGTGGACCACGGAACTGATGAGCGAGAACCGGACCGAGCTTGGGGGCATCAAGGACGCCCAGATGGCCATCAGGTCGAAGGGGAACGTGGCCCCGGCAGAAGGGGTGTGGGCCTCACTCAAGTACGAGGGCGGTGTCCACCGGGTGCAGCGCATACCCGTCACCGAGTCCCAGGGGAGGATACAGACCTCGGCCGCCGGTGTCATCGTCTTTCCCGAGGCCGACGAGGACGACGACGAGATAGTGATCGACCCCAAAGACCTGAAGATCGACATCTTCATGAGCTCGGGCCCCGGTGGACAGTCCGTCAACACCACTTATTCGGCGGTCAGGATGACGCATATCCCCACGGGGATAGTGGTCAGCATGCAGGATGAGAAGTCCCAGATACAGAACCGCCAGGCCGCCCTCCGCGTCCTCAAGTCCCGCCTCCTGGCCATGAAGCACGAGCAGGAGGCCGCGGAGGCCGCCGACATGAGGCACTCCCAGGTCCGTTCCCTGGACAGGTCCGAGCGGATCAGGACCTACAACTTCCCGGAGAGCAGGATCGTGGATCACCGTACCGGATACAAGGCCTACAACCTGGACCAGGTGTTGGACGGGGACCTGCAGGCCCTTATCGATTCTGACATCCAGGCCGACGAGGCAGCCCGGCTGGCCGCCAGGTCATGAATCCGTCCGCCGGGGAATCAGCGGGGCCGGACCTGCCCTGCACGGACCTGCCCTCCCTCCTGGCCGGGGCGGCCGCCCGTCTGGGTCAGGCCGGCGTGCCTACCCCCGCCCACGATGCCAGGGTCCTCCTGGCCCGGGCCTGCGGGTGCGACCTGCACGACCTGGACAAGGCCCTCCTCATGGGCTGGGGTGTTGCCGACCTGGTAGGGCCCGCCCCCGGCATCCTCCCCGGCCGGAGTGCAGGGGACGGCCGGGCCGGGGGAAGAGCGGGCAGGGCCCTGGTCCGGTTCGAACGATCCGTCGACCGACGCAGCCTGCGCGAACCGCTCCAGTACATCGTCGGTCAGGCCCCCTTCCGCCTGATGGACCTGGCCGTGGGCCCCGGTGTCTTCATACCCCGCCCGGAAACAGAGAGTGTGGTCCAGGCCGGCCTGGACTGGTTGGCGGGGCGGGGGGTCCGAAACCCCCTGGTGGTCGACCTCTGCGCCGGCAGCGGGGCCGTCGGTCTCTCCGTGGCCTTTGAGTATCCCGGCGCCCGGGTGACCGCGGTGGAAAAATCACCCCAGGCGGCATCCTGGGCCAGATTCAATGCACTCCGGCAGGAGGAGGCGATCGCCTCCTCCGGATCCTCCTACCGCCTGGTCGAGGCCGATGCCCTCGACCCCCTCAACCTGGCCGACCTGGATGGGAGGGTGGACCTGATCATCTCCAACCCCCCCTACGTGCCCGAGGACCAGGTGCCCGAACAGCCCGAGGTCAGGGACTGGGATCCGGATCAGGCCCTCTATGGAGGGTCGGCCGACGGGTGCGCCATCCCCGGGCTGGTCATCCGCCGGGCGGCGACCCTGCTGAGACCGGGAGGGTTCCTTGTCATGGAGCACGACGCCTCCCAGGGGGAGGCGACCAGGCGGGAGGCCGGCCTGGCCGGACTGGTCCAGGTCCGGACCGGCAGTGACCTGGCCGGACGGCCACGGTTCCTCACCGCCGCGAAACCCGGCGGCTGACGGCTTGGCGGCTATCAGGACATTGGGGCACAATGGTGAACTGTGCCGGAAGGAAGGGACCGCCCAGGGCGGTGACAGGTGAAGGAAGGCGTGAGGCGATGGTTCATATCGTTGGCGTGGATGGAGACGGCCTGCTTGAGGTCCGCCGGGTCATACGTGCCGGGGGACTGGCCGTGATTCCCACCGACACCGTCTACGGCATCGTCTGCGATCCCTTTGACGACGGGGCCTTATCCGCTCTCTTCGCAGCCAAACACCGGCCGCGCAGCAAGTCCCTCCAGGTCCTTCTGGACGCAGTGGAATCGGTCTCACGGTTGGGACTGACCATTCCCTCCCCCCTGGACCGCCTGTCGCGGACCTTCCTCCCCGGTGCCTTCTCCCCGATCTGTCTGGCCGGTGAGGATTGCCGCCTGCACACCCTGCGCCAGGAGGAGGGCGTTTCCACACAGGCGGTCCGGGTGCCTGACTCAGTGGCCAGCCGTTCCATCCTGGCTGTGACCGGCCCCCTTGCCGCCTCCAGTGCCAATCTGTCGGGCCATCCCAGCGTGGCCACGGTCCAGGAGGCCATCGACCAACTGGGTGATTCGGTCGACATCTACGTGGATGCCGGTCCCACACCAGGGTCGACCCCAAGCACCGTCGTGGCGGCCGATCCGGAAGCCCCCGGCGGAATCGTCATCCTCAGGCAGGGGGCCATCAGTTCCCAGGCTGTCAGGCGGGCCCTGGCCGGACAGGACGGCCGCCCATGAGGGTCTACCTGTTCATAGCGGCCATCGCAGGAGGGGCCACCTGGTTGGTCATGCCCCTGGTCAGGCACCTGGCCATCCGGATCGGAGCCGTCGGCAGGGTCCGCGCACGCGATGTCCACAAGGTCCCCACCCCCCGGATGGGGGGGCTTGGAATGCTCTTCGGCTTCGCGGTGGCCATGTTCTTCGCCAGCCGCATACCCTTCATATCCGGCCTGTTCATTTCGGGCCACCAGGCCTGGGTCATCCTGGCCGGTGCCGTGGGTATCTGCCTGCTGGGCATAGCCGATGACCTGTGGGACCTGGACTGGATGCTCAAACTGGCAGGCCAGCTCCTGATTTCGGTCTTCGTCTCCTGGGGTGGCATCCAGATCATCTCCCTCCCCCTGGGTTCCCTGGTGACGGCCTCTCCCAGCCTCTCCATCGCCATAACGGCCTTCCTGATCGTGGCCTCCATCAATGCGGTCAATTTCGTGGACGGCCTGGACGGCCTGGCCGCCGGAATCGTGGCGATCGGAGGGATAGCCTTCGGGGCCTATTCGTACATAATCGCCAGGATTTCGCCTGACTATGCCTCCCTGGCCACCCTGATAGATGTGGCCATGGTGGGCATGTGCGTAGGGTTCCTCCTGCACAACTGGCATCCGGCCAAGCTCTTCATGGGGGACTCCGGTTCCATGCTCCTGGGTTACCTGATCACCTGCGCCTCGATTGTCGTGACCGGCCGCCTGGATCCGGCGACCATCCATGCAAGCATCTACCTGCCAGCCTTCATGCCCATACTCCTGCCCATCCTGGTCCTCTTCCTGCCCGTCCTCGACATGTGCCTGGCCATCGTGCGCCGTCTCAGCCACGGGCAGTCCCCCATGCACCCGGACCGGATGCATCTGCACCACCGCATGTTGAAAATCGGTCACTCCGTGCGTTCCGCCGTCCTGATCCTCTGGGGGTGGGCGGCCCTGATCGCCTTCGGCTCCCTGACCATCCTCTTCTTCCCGCTGAGGTGGGTGGCCGTCGGTTTCACCCTGGCGGCCCTCCTCCTGACCGTGGCCACCCTCTATCCTTATTACCGCCGCCGGCTTCCGGAGATCCGCGAGGAGAACGCCAGACTGGCCGAGGCCAGGAGGAGGCCCGGCGATGGTGGGCTGACGGACGGGGGAGGCTCCCAGGCTTAGCCGTCGGGAACAGGCCGGGTGGAATGTGATCCCATCGGCATCGTCGCCGTCCGAGGATAGTATGTTGTCATGGTCACAGATACCGATTTCGCACAATCTGCCTATTCTCCACTTCCTCCGATTTTCCAGAAGCTGGGCCTCGCCTACGACGACGTCCTCCTCCTGCCCAATGAATCCGATGTGATCCCATCCGAGGTCGATACGACGACCCGGCTGACCAGGAACATCACCATGAAGTCCCCCGTGCTTTCGGCGGCCATGGACACGGTGACCGAGGCCAGGATGGCCGTGGCCATGGCCCGGAACGGGGGAATCGGCGTCCTCCACCGCAATCTGAGCATCGAGGACCAGGCCAACCAGGTCGACATCGTCAAACGCAGCGAATCCGGCATGATCTCCGACCCGCTGACCGTGACCCCTGATGTCACTTTGACCGACCTGGACAAGCTTTGCGCCACCTACAAGGTGTCGGGCCTGCCCGTCGTCGACAGGGACCAGCGTCTTGTCGGCATCATCACCAACCGCGACATGCGCTTCGTGAATCCAGACGACTACGACAGGCTCAAGGTCAGCGACGTGATGACCAAGGAGGGCCTGATCACAGGCCCTTCCGACATCACCAAGGAGGACGCCCACGAGATCCTGGCCAAGTACAAGGTTGAGAAGCTCCCACTGGTCGACGGACAGGGCAGGTTGACCGGTCTGATCACCGTCAAGGACTTCGTCAAGACCGAGCAGTACCCGGATGCCACCAAGGATGAGCGAGGACGCCTGCGGGTGGCCGCCGCCGTCGGCTTCTTCGGTGACGCCTGGCAGAGGATCACCGCCCTGGTCGACGCAGGGGTGGACGTCCTGGTGGTCGACACGGCCCATGGCCACGCCAAGCTCATGCTGGACATGATCCGCAGGATCAAGGCCGACAGCGCCTTCGACCATGTCGACGTGATCGGAGGCAACGTGGCCACCCGCGAGGGGGCCCAGGCCCTGATCGATGCCGGTGTGGACGCCGTCAAAGTCGGTGTCGGGCCTGGCTCCATCTGCACCACCCGAGTGGTGGCCGGCGTGGGCGTCCCCCAGCTGACAGCCGTCTACGATGCCTCCCTGGCCTGCAAGCCCGCCGGCATCCCCCTGATAGCAGACGGGGGCATCCACTACTCCGGAGACATCGCCAAGGCCATTGTCGGCGGGGCCGACTCGGTCATGCTGGGCGGCCTCCTGGCCGGCACCGAGGAGGCGCCAGGCGAGAAAGTCCTCCTCCAGGGCAAGCAGTACAAGGTCTACCGGGGCATGGGCTCCCTGGGTGCCATGGCCCCGCGTGGCAAGAAGTCCTACTCCAAGGACCGCTACTTCCAGGCAGACGTGACCAGCAGCGACAAGGTGGTCCCCGAGGGTGTCGAGGGAGAGGTACCCTACCGCGGCCCGCTCAACTACGTCCTGTACGAACTGGTCGGCGGCCTCCACCAGACCATGTTCTACACGGGCGCCCGCACCATACCCGAGCTCCAGCAGAAGGGCCGCTTCATCAGGATCACCGATGCCGGCCTGCGCGAATCCCACCCCCATGACATCGTCATGACCAAGGAAGCCCCCAACTACTCGGGCTTCCACAACTGAATCCGCTCCCAGGGCGGCGGCCCGCCATTCCCGGTCCTGCCGCCCTCCGCGCCGGGCTTCCGCAGGCAGGCAGGGACCTGCGTGTCCCCTGGCTGATGGCGGCCCATCAGGAGGAGTGCGGGTGCGGCCTCCCTGTAATCTGCCCCGTCAGGAGCGGGCGGTAAGTTGAAAGGTCCGCCGAGACGAGACGATCCGGCGGCCGTCGGATCTGAAAGGTGAGGAAATGAGTGACGAGAGTGATATGACCTTCAGCCCCGAAGAGTCACGGATGATCTGGATCGACTGCGAGATGACCGGGCTCGACATCTTCCATGACGAACTCTGCGAGGTCTCCGTGGTCCCCACGGACTTCAACATGAAGGTCCTGGACGAGGGAATCGACCTGGTGATCAAACCCTCTCAGGCCGCCCTGGACCACATGGGTGATTTCGTCCGCCGCATGCACACCTCCTCGGGCCTGATCGAGGAGATGAAAACAGGCCTGCCCCTGGATGAGGCCCAGCGTCAGGTCGTCGACTATGTCAAGCGCTTCCTGCCGGTCAGGGGGAAGGCCCACCTGGCAGGCAATTCCGTCGGCTCGGACAAGAAGTTCCTGGACCGTTACATGCCCGAGCTCATGGGTCTCCTCCATTACAGGGTCATCGACGTGAGCACGCTGAAGGAACTCTCACGACGCTGGTATCCCAGCGTGTATTCCAACAAGCCGGCCAAACACGGCGGTCACAGGGCCCTGGCCGATATCATCGAATCCATCGATGAACTGCGTTACTACAGGAGGATGTGCTTCCTGCCTCTTCCCGGCCCCGATGAGGACCAGGCCCGTCAAGGGGCCGAGCAGATAGAGGCCACCAGTCTCCTGCGCACTTACGAGGAGGGCGGCAACCCCGTGGAGGATGCCTCCACGCCGGAAAAGAAGGACTACTGAAATCCGCTGAACCGGCCGGGCGTCAGTCCCTTTGCCGTGAGGCGAAGGCATCCGCCAGGCGACCACCCATGGTTCTGAATGAGGCGTAGGTCATGCCTCCGGAAACCAGACCGCCCAGGGCCGGTATCGCATCTACGAGGACCCGGGCGGACCCCTTTCGCGATATCCTCCGGCCCAGGCCGGCTGCCACGTTCTGCAGGAGTGGAATCAGGATGCCCCGCGACAGGGTCATGGCCACAAGGGCCTGCCTCGATTCGTCGTCAGGCCCCCACTGGGTCCGTGACAGAAGGGAGTCGGCCTGGGGCACGCCGAACATGATGCCCAGGTAGGCCACGATCCTGGACCGGCCCAGATCGGTCAGACCGCCTTGGGGCCCGTCGAAGAGCTCTCCCTGGCCGTAAAGATAGGCCACCTGCTGGGCCAGGTTGACAGCGAAGGCGAAGTACTGGACCACGTCGGCCGTGCCGGCCAGCGTCATCGTCACCGGTCCCGAGGGCAGGCCGGTCAAGAAGGAGACCAGGGCCGATCTGGTGGTGCTGGCGTTGATGAGCACATCCGCACGCCTTCTCAGGTCCTCTGCCGGGCGGATGCCTGCCGGCCCCTCCCGCAGTATCCTGTCCAGATCGGGCGCGCCGGCGAATTCCCGGCGGAGGAAGTCCTCCCGGTCCACACGGATCCCAGGGACCTGGGAGACGCGCGCGATGAGTTCCATGGTCATGTCATACCGCCTGCGTTTCAATTCATCAGGGTCCACGGCCGGGTGGGGGAGGGCCGCCGCCTGGCCGACTGCCTCCGTTCGGCCGGTGCCCGGCAGACCCACGTGCGGCAGACCCGTCCGGGGGAGCCTGACCTCGGGGAGGGCGACATGCGGCAACCTGATTTGCGTGCCTTTCAACCTGGGCACTTGCACCTGCGGCAGGTCCACCTTGGGCAGCTTCATCCTGGGAAAATCGATCCTGGGCCCCCTACCTGCCCGGTCTGGCCCATCGTCCCGGTTCCCCCGCCCCCGGTTTTGGAAATTGATTTTGAATCCCATGATCGCCCCCTGCTGCATGAACCTGTCCAACCCGCGCCAGGCAGGGCCAGTATAAGCAGGCTCCGGCCGTCCATCCGGGATTGCCCCTTATCGGACCACAGGAGAAAGGCGGGCAGGTCCAGCCGGGCTTTCCGCCCTATGACCCTGATGTACCTCAGGCGTGGCACGATGAACGGTATGCGACAATCCGAGGCCCTGACCATCATGAGTGCCGGCGCCAACGTCTTCATCACCGGTGCGCCCGGAGCCGGCAAGACCTATGTCCTCAACAGGTTCATCGAAGACGCCCGCAGACGGGGGGCATCGGTTTCGGTAACCGCCTCCACCGGCATCGCCGCCACCCACATCAACGGTCAGACCATCCACTCCTGGAGCGGGGTGGGGGTTTCGACCTACCTGACTGAGGGCATCGTCAAGAGGATACTCTCCCGTCGCCGCCGCAAGCTGGAGGCGGCCGACATCCTTGTCATCGACGAGGTCTCCATGATGCATGCCTGGCTCTTCGACATGGTAGACAGGGTCTGCCGTCTGGCCAGGCGCAGTCCGGAACCCTTCGGAGGCCTCCAGGTGGTCCTGTCCGGCGACTTCTTCCAGCTGCCTCCGGTGACCAGGGGGGGAAGGGCCAACGGGATGATGGAACCGCCGGAAGAATTCCTCGCCTCCCGGGAACCCTACGTCAGGGCAGGCAAGGACCCTGACGGCTTCATCACCGAATCCCTGGTCTGGGAGGAACTGGAACCGGTCATCTGCTATCTGACCGAGCAGCACCGCCAGGACGACGGCCAGCTCCTGACCGTCCTGACGGACATCAGGGAGGGCGATGTCACCCAGGAGGACCATGACGTGCTGGCCTCCCGCGTCGGAAAGGAGCCCGCTCAGGGACAGGTGGCCGTCCACCTCTTCCCCGTGAACCGGCAGGCAGATGCCCTCAATGACCAGCGTCTGGCACAGATCGGCGAACCGGCCCACACCTATCAGGCCACCTCCACGGGTGAGGCCCGCCTGGTCGAAAGGCTGAAGAAGAACATGCTGGCCCCCGAGGAACTGGTCCTGAAGACCGGGGCTGCGGTCATGGCCCTGCGCAATGACCAGGACCACCAGTATGTCAACGGATCCATAGGGAGGGTGCAGGGCTTCACCGACCAGACCAAGGGCGGGTGGCCCATTGTGGCCTTCGAAAACGGCAACACCGTGACCATGAAACCCGCCGCCTGGGAGATGATGGACGGGGACACGGTCCTGGCCGCCGTCAACCAGGTCCCGCTGCGTTGCGCCTGGGCCATCACCATCCACAAGTCCCAGGGGATGACCCTGGACAGGGCGGTCATGGACTTGAGAAGGACCTTCGCGCCCGGCATGGGATATGTAGCCCTTTCCCGCGTGGAGGACCTGGACGGCCTCTACCTGGCCGGCATCAACGAGCGGGCCTTCCTGGTCTCGCCCGATGCCGTCGTCCTGGACGCGGACCTGAGGGCGGACTCCAAGACGGCCTGCGCCCGGTTGGAGGAAGAAGGGGCCGACTCCTTCACCAGACGGGCGGTAGGTCAGGAACCCGAAGACGAATTCGCCCAGGACCAGCTCTTCTGACCCGGTGTATATGTCCGGTTGGAGGGGAGGAGACCCTGTTCGCACATCCCGGGTGGCCGCCGAGTTCAAGCGTATGCCCGTGTAGGGCGACATCCGTCTTGGCGCATACAGTGCCGGCGTATCCCTTCCCTCTTTGGGGTGCACCATGTCGGCCGTGTTTGTCGTGCTTCCCGGCGAAGGAAGGGTTTCGCGGTCTCTTCGAGTCAGGTATGTCCCTTTGCGCGAATATCTTTGGAAACTATGACCAAAGCCATGCGCATGTCAACACTGTTCCTGAGGACCCTTCGGGAGGATCCCGCCGATGCCGATGTCGACTCGGCCAGGCTCCTCCAGCGGGCCGGTTATGTCCGCAAGGTGGCGCCAGGCATCTTCACCTGGCTTCCCCTGGGATTGAAGGTCCTCGACAAGGTGGAGTCCGTCGTCCGCGAGGAGATCGCGAAGACCGGCGCCCAGGAGGTCCACTTCCCGGCCCTCCTGCCGCGAGAGCCCTACGAAGCCACCCACCGGTGGGAGGAGTATGGCGAGAACCTCTTCCGCCTCAAGGACCGCCATCAGGCCGACTACCTGCTGGCCCCCACGCATGAGGAGATGTTCACCCTCCTGGTCAAGGACATGTACTCCTCCTATAAGGACCTCCCCGTGGTCCTCTACCAGATCCAGACCAAGTACCGTGACGAGTTCCGTCCCAGGGCCGGCCTGATCCGAGGACGTGAATTCATCATGAAGGACGCATACTCCTTCACCATCGACGAGGAGGGGCTGAAGAAGGCCTACGCCGACCAGCGGGCCGCCTACGAGCGGATCTTCAAGCGTCTGGGCGTCGACTACGTGATCGTCCGAGCCGTTTCCGGCCCCATGGGCGGCTCTGAGTCGGAGGAATTCCAAGCCGTCCTGCCCATCGGCGAGGACACGGTCGTCGTGGCCCCCTCCGGCAAGGCCTGGAACATCGAGGCCCTGACAACGCCCGAACCCGCCGAAGTGGACTGCTCGGCCACGCCGGCCATGGAGGAGGTGGAGACACCGGAGGCCAAGACGATTGAAAGCCTGGTCTCCCGTATGAACGAACTCCATCCCCGTCAGGACGGTCGCCTGTGGACGGCTGCGGACACCTTGAAGAACCTGGTCATCGCGGTCAAGCACCCGGCGGACGATGAACACCCGCAGGGCTCACGCGAAATCGTCGTCATCGGTCTGCCCGGTGACCGCCAGGTGGATATGAAGCGGTTGGAGGCCAACTTCTCACCGGCCGAAATCGAGGAGGCCACGGCCGAGGACCTGGCTGCCCACCCCGAGCTGGTCAAGGGCTACATCGGCTTCGGACATGTCGGCCCCCAGGCCGCTGAGGATGATGAAAAGGCGCAGACCCTGAGGTACCTGGTCGATGCCCATGTGGCCCGCGGGTCAGAGTGGGTCACCGGCGGTGACAGGGAGGGTGTGCATGTCTGCCACGCCGTCTACGGGCGTGACTTCGAGGCCGATGGGGTGGTCGAGGCCACCGAAGTGCGTGACGGGGACATGAGCCCGGACGGGTCCGGCCCCTTGAGCTTCCAGCGCGGTGTCGAAATCGGCCAGGTCTTCCAGCTGGGTCTCAAATACTCCAACGCCCTCGACCTGAAGGTCCTCGACCAGAACGGGAAGGCCATCCCCGTCTGGATGGGCTGCTACGGAATCGGAATCTCCCGTGTGCTGGCCTGCATCGCCGAGATGCACCACGATGAGAAGGGACTGGCCTGGCCCAAGGCCGTGGCCCCCGCCCAGGTGCACGTCCTGGCCACCGGCAAGAAGGAGGAGGCCTTCGAGGCGGCTGAGAGACTGGTCGCACAGTTGGAGGAGAAGGGCATCGAGGTGCTCTATGACGACCGGCCCAAGGTGTCTCCGGGTGTCAAGTTCAAGGATGCCGAGCTGATTGGTGTCCCCCTGGTGGCCATAGCCGGACGTGACACCATAGCCAACGGGACCATTGAAGTGAGAGGCCGCGACGGTTCCGGCACCCAGGCGGTCCCGGCGGGAGAAGCCGCCCAGGTCATCGCCGGGAGGTTGGCGGCCCTGGATTGATTCCCGACTGATTCGGCCGCCTTCCGCCCGGATGGATAAGGTCCGGCGGACTGCGGCCGGAAAGGGAGACGGGATCTTCTGAGGCGTGACGACGGCCAGGAGGGCAGGGTCGATCGGGGGTCTGCCTCCTGGCCGTGCCGGTGGCCGCAGCGGATTTCATCTGGCGTGCCGTCTGTGCGGATGGACCCGCCAGGTGGCTTTCCGAAGACCGGCATCCCGCTGCCCAACCTTATGGTGCCCTGGTTGCTGATTGGTGGCATACCTGGCTTACTGGCTTACTGGCTTACTGGCTTACTGGCTTACTGGCTTACTGGCTTACTGGCTTACTGGCTTACTGGC
>NZ_JBANDZ010000001.1:591430-635820 GCF_037963085.1 Bifidobacterium favimelis
CGGCTTACCGGCTTACCGGCTTACCGGCTTACCGGCTTACCGGCTTACCGGCTTGTCGCCGGTAAATGAAACATGGTGTGAGAGCGGTTCCGGGGATCCGGTCGTGTCCCCTCCGGAGCCCAATCAGTCCCGGAGTCGCAGGAGGATGGGGAGATGGTCGCGGCGGGCGCCGGTGTCGATGGTGACTGATTCCGTGACCTTTTCCGCCAGACGGTTCGAGGCCAGCCAGTAGTCGATCCTCCAGCCCGAGTTGTTGGCCTTGCTGGTGGGGGCCCGCTGGGCGAACCAGGTGTAGATGCTCTTGCGCCCCTGTGGGCCCTCGTAGAATCCGGCCGCATCCCCGTGGAGGTGGCGGAAGGTGTCCGTGAACCCGGCCTGGAGGAGGAGGGTGAACTTCTCTCGCTCCTGGTCGGTGAAGCCGGCCGAGTGGTGGTTGCTCTGGGGGTTGGCTATGTCTATCTCCTCGTGGGCCACGTTGTAGTCACCGCAGGCCAGGACGGGCTTGCAGGCATCCAACCCCTTGAGGTAATCCCTGTACCTGTCGTCCCACTGGCCGCGCGCTTCCAACCGGTTCAGGCCGTCACCGGAGTTGGGGGTGTAGACGGTGGTGACGTAGCAGTCGGGGAATTCTAGGGTGATCAGGCGGCCCTCCTCGTCCATGGTGTCGGGCGCCCCCAGGTCGGGGTAGGTGACCTTTGGGGCAGGTAGGCTCCTGCGGTAGAGGATCATCGTACCGGCGTATCCACGGTGGGCCGGGGGCTCGGAGACCCGGTTGACCTGCTGGTGGTCCGGGAAGAAGGAGGCGAGGGCCTCGAGGATCTTGGCGTTCTTCTTGTCGTCATCGGAGAGTTTGGTCTCCTGAATGGCGAAGATGTCCGGATCGATGCCGGCTATGGTGCGGATGACCTCCCTGGACTGGGCCCCGCGGGCGCTGCCGCCCAGGAGGGCGGCGTTGAGCGAATCGATGTTCCAACTGACCAATGTGCGGACCATGCCCGACCATCCTTATCGACGACCATCTGTATGCTCCCGCCAGTCTAACCGCGCATTCCGATATGGCAGGCGATATGGGCCTGGCCTATCCACATCTTCGTGTCCTTCCCTGCATTCGACCACATGCCGGCAGGATCGAGCTTTTGCTGTCTGACAGAAGGAAGATGGACCTACCGCCCGGCAGGAAAGGCGGATGGCGGTGGGGCCGTCGACTTCCCCCGCTCACCGGTCTCCCGCAGAAGCCGGATCCTGCCGGGCGGTTTTTCTGAAAGGGCTGTTCCGTTTGATGGATATGCGGAATATGACGAAAGGAGACATCATGGCTGTCAATGAAACACGCGTGACCATGTTCGGATATGCCGGCAAGGACCCCGTTCCGATCGGCCTGTCGGGTAACACCCCGATCTGCAGTTTCCGTCTGGGTTCCACCCCGGCCTATTATGATCCCTCCAAGCAGGCATGGAAGAACAGGCACACCACCTGGGTGACGGTCAAGGCCTTCCGGGCGCTGGCTGAACACGTCCTGCGCTCCGTACATAAAGGTGACCCGGTCCTTGTCACCGGCCAGCTGATCACGGAGACTTGGATCAAGGACGGGGAGGAGCACTCCGCCCTGACACTGCAGGCCGACGGCGTTGGACATGACCTGAACCAGGGGGTTGATGTCTTCAGCAGGATCAGGAGGACCGGCGATAGGTCAGACCTGCATCCGGCCGTCGTCGGCGGGCCGGGACCGGATGCGGAAGGTGACCGGGACGCCCTCAGCCCGTGTCAGGGCGGCCCCCTCCTCCCTGTTGAAGGGGACGCCGGGGCTGCCGCAAGTGGTCAGGTCAGAGATGGCCCGGGAAAGGAGAACGCATCCGCGATGATGGCGGATGCGTTCTGAGGGCTGGGGGAGCGGGTGGATCCGCCCTTCCCCAGCCGATCACCATAAGGGTGCGGCCTGTACTTCCCTGGTCGGAAGTGGACTCCGCCTCACCAGATGTGGACCCTGTCCTCGGGCTCCATCCACATGTCGTCTTCGGGCTTCACGTCAAAGGCCTCGTAGAAGCGGTCGGAATTGCGGACGATCCCATTGGTGCGGAACTCCGCGGGCGAGTGGGGGTCGATCTGGAGGAGCTGTTCGGCAAGCTCATCACGCACCTTTTCCCTCCATATTGAGGCGTAGGAGAGGAAGAACCTCTGCAGGCCCGTGTACCCATCGATGCGGGGGGCCTGATTCAGGGCTCTGCCGATCCCGTCCGGTGTGGGGTCGATATCCTGGCCGGCAGCCTCCTGCATGGCGAAGGCATATGCCTTGAGCGAGATGTCGACTCCGCCCAAATCGCCGATGTTCTCTCCGATGGTCAAAGCTCCGTTGACATGGGGGGCCTTGGACGGGTCATCCGCGTACTTCTCCGACAGCTGTTGGGGCACGAACCGGTTATATTGGCTGATCAGGGCTGTCGTCCTGGCCTCGAAGTTGGTCCGGTCCTGTTCGGTCCACCAATCGGTCAACCGGCCGTCGCCGTCGAACTTGCTTCCCTGGTCGTCAAACCCGTGACCGATTTCATGTCCGATCACGGCGCCTATGCCGCCGTAGTTGACTGCATCGTCCGCTTCTGGGTCGAAGAAGGGGGGTTGGAGTATGGCCGCCGGGAAGACGATCACGTTCAGTGTCGGTTCGTAGTAGGCGTTGACCGTCTGGGGGTTCATCAACCATTCTTCCCTGTCCACGGGGTTGCCGGCCTTGGCCATGGAGAACCGGCTTTCGAACATGTTGGCTTCGCGCATGTTCTCCACCAGACCCTTGTCGCCCGATATGTAGAGGGTGCCGTAGTCGCGCCACTTGTTGGTATAACCGACCATGGGCTTGAACTTCGCCAGCTTGTCAAGGGCCTTCTTCTTGGTGTCCTCGCCCAGCCAGTCGCTGGAGGTGATTGAGGCCCTGTATGCGGCGATCAGGTTGGAGACCAGGGCTTCGACCTTGGCCTTGCTGGACTCGGGGAAGTGACGCTTGACATATTCACGGCCGATTTCTTCCCCGCTGACCCCGTTGACCAGGCTGACGGCCCTCTTCCACCGGTCCCTCATCTTGGTGGTCCCGGTCAGGGTCCTGCCATAGAAGTCGAACCTGGCCTGTTCGAAGTCGGCGGGCAGATAGGTGGACCAGTTGATCAGGAGGTGGACCCGTGCCCACAGCTTCAGGTCGTCAAGGTCGGCGCTCTGCCAGAAGGCATCCAACCCGGTGAAGAAGGAGGGCTCGCCCACGATCACGTGGGCGAAGGCGCGACGGATGTCGATGCGGTTCTCCGTCTGGGCGGGTGAGCGATCGAAGGCCTCCTGCATGGAGTCGAGCCAGGAACCGAAGTCGAAGTGTGACAAGGTGCCGGACAGCTGGTCCAGATCGGTCGGGTTGTAGGTCTTGTCGGCGTCACGGGTGGCCACGTTGTCCCAGTGGAAGGCGGCGATCCTGGTCTCGGTGTCCAAAAGTCGGAGGGCCTGGGCGTCGGCGTCCTCACGGTTGTCCGCATAGCCTGCCAGGTTCAGCAGGCGGGAGACCATGGAAAGGTAAGACTGACGGATCTGCTCATACCGTGGTTCACGGTAGTAGGCCTCATCCGGCAGGCCCAGGCCGCCCTGGCCGATGTGGATGATGTCGTTCTTCGGGTCTCCCTCGTCGCCGTAGATTTCGAACGCGAAGAGGTCGGGGCCTCCGGTGGGTTCCATCGACCCCAGTATCCGGGTCAGTCCTGCCTTGTCGTCGACCGCGTCGATGTCGGAGAGGTCTTGGCGGATGGGATCGAGACCGGCCTTTTCTATGGCTTCGGTATCGAGAAAGCTGCGGTAGATGACAGTGGACTTGCGGGCGGGATTGCCCTCCTCCTCGAGGATGTCCCTGACCTGGCTTTCGGCATTCTCCATCAGCTTGTCGAAGGAGCCGCTCCTCGGACGGTCTTCAGGCAGGGTGTATGTGTCGAGCCAGGGGCCGTTCACAAAACGGAAGAGGTTGTCCTGGGGCCTGATCACAGAGGAAAAGGATGCGATGTCCAAACCGGACTCGGATGATGTATTGGCTGTTTGTTCCATACTTTTCAACAATATGCCAAGCCATACCGGGAGACAAGCCGGACCGTCCGCCCAGTGATTATCCGGCCGGTATAGGCGGCATCCGCGGGGATTCCCCTCTCGCGGTATCGGTCCGTGGTTTTTCATGGTTCCTTGTGGTTCCTTGTCGCTCCTTGCGACCTCCCGGGACCCTCCCCGATCCCGGCCGGTGTGAGGAGACCTGTTCGGTTTCCCCTTCCGCCTTCCGTGCATGATGCCATGCCAGAGCCAATCCCTGCTTAAAATGGTCAGGAAGGTCAGCATCAGACGAAAGGGGAAACATGTCCGATCCAACGCAGGGCCAGGGTGGCGGAGACTACCGGGGCCAGGGAAACGGATACAACGGCGCACAGGGAAACGGCAATTCGAACGGCTACGGCTACGGGTATGGGTATGGCGGCCAGAACGGGGGTCCTGTACCCCCACTGGACCCATTCAGGCTGGTGGTCGAGAACCTGAGTCTGCGCACCCGCAACACCATAAGGATCGTCCTTGCCGTCATGGGGGTCATCGAGGCCATCCTGGGCCTGGCCCTCCTCCTGGTGCCGGGCAAGACCTTGATTCTGCTGACGGTCATCCTGGGCATCTACTTCATCATCTCCGGCGCCGTCCGCCTGGTCAGTTCCATCGTCTCCCAGGGCATGCCCGGCGGCTGGAGGGCCCTGGGTATCCTCTTCGGACTCCTCATCGCCATCGGCGGCATCGTCATCGTCAGGAACACGGCCCTTTCGGCCTCGGCCCTGACCATCCTGGTCACTGTCATCGTCGGCGTCTCCTGGATCATGGAGGGGGTCATGTCCCTGGTGGAATCCTGGGGGCTGCCGCACTCCGGCTGGGCCATCTTCAGCGGGGTCATCTCCATCCTGGCCGGGATCCTTGTCATGTTCAACCCCCTGGGATCCATGCTCTTCCTGGTGATCTTCAGCGGTTGCGCCCTTCTCATCCTCGGAATCGTCGCCATCATCCGTTCCTTCACCTTCGGCAAGGGGCGGTGACGGGGCGATGTGCATAAGGTCCCTCCCGTCCTGCCCGACCGCCTGGCCGGCCACGGGAGGGACCCGTGTCCACGAGAGGCTGTTATCTGGAAGGATCGTCCCCGCGGCGGGAAGGTCTGCCGGTGTGGCCCTGACCATGCATGCGGGGTCGTGCAAGGGCCGAATGAAAGGATGCTGAGACAGTGATCGAGCTGAAAACCAAGCAGGAGATAGAGGAAATGAAACCGGCCGGCCGTTTCGTCGGCAGCATCCTCAAGCAGTTGAAGGCCATGAGCAAGCCCGGGGTCAACCTGTTGGACCTTGACAATTATGTGAAGGAGCGGATCGAATCGCGCAAGGGGGCCACCTCCTGCTATGTCGATTACGCCCCGGACTTCGGCACCGGTCCCTTCGCCCATTACATCTGCCTGTCGGTCAACGACGCCGTCCTGCACGGCGTTCCCTACGATTACGACCTCAAGGAGGGGGACCTGCTCTCCTTGGACCTGGCCATCAATGTGGACGGGTGGGTCGGTGATTCCGCCATCAGCTTCGTCGTCGGCGACCATGCCGACCCCGAAGATCTGCGCCTGATCAAGGCCACAGAGGATGCCCTGGCCGCCGGAATCGCCCAGGCACGGTCCGGCAACCGTCTGGGTGACATCTCTGCCGCCATCGGCCAGGTGGCCCACGAGAACGGCTACAGCGTCAATCTTGAATTCGGCGGCCACGGCGTCGGCAGGATCATGCACGGGGACCCCCATGTGCCCAATGACGGCACCCCCCATCATGGCTACAAGCTCAGGCCCGGCCTGGTCATCGCCATCGAGCCCTGGTTCATGGCCACGACCGACGAAATCTATCAGGATCCCAAGGACGGTTGGACACTGCGCTCGCAGGACGGTTCCCGAGGGGCCCACAGTGAGCACACCATAGCCATCACGGAGGGGGATCCGATCATCCTGACCACACGGGACGAGTGAACCGTGTCGGTTTTCTTGTAGGGGGCTGGTCCAATTCGGGGCCGGCCTCCTTTCATGTGTGCCCTCTGTGGGATGGTCATCGATTCAGGCACAGGCATTGACATCGATGCGGAAGCCGGGATGGATGCACAAGGGCTTGTCGATATACGCCCGCTTCTTCCAATGCCGTCTGCATCCCATTGTCCGGCAACCCGCGCATTCGGTTCCTGTCATGCTCCCTTGCACCCTCTGCGATTCGCCGTATTCGTCGTTTGCGCAGTCCCGTCCCCCGGTGCGGCAGGTCTGAGCGTTCACGGCCGATAGGGATTGGGGTGAGCGTCGGGTAGGATTCATGGTTATGAGCAACTACAGCGATGAATGCGAGCGCAAGGAGCGCAGGCGCCGGATCACGGCGCGGACCGTATGCGTGGTCATCGCCGTGGCCTTCCTGGCTGCCCTGGTCATCCCGGCCGTCTTCAGCGGTCTTTGACCATGCGGGCCGGCCGGTGTCTGCAACCGCCTGACCGGTCCTTGTCCCAGCGGTGAACGGGGCATGGACGTGGGGGGCTTGCAGGCTCCGGCCGAAGGGCTGCGCCCTGCCGAGTGGCAGTGGGCAGGCGGGGAGAGGTTGAGAATGCGGATGTTGTTCCGGCCGATGGTCGTCAGACCTTGGACGGGCCGGGGAAGACCGCGAATGAATGATTGAAGCACGGTGATGATGATGGCGGATTTGGATTTTTCACAGAAGCTGGACCAGGCCAGGTCCAAGTATGAGATGATCGCGAAGGCCCTGGATCCGGAGGGCATGAAGACGAGGATAGCCGACCTGGAACGGGAGGCCAGCGCCCCCGACCTCTGGAACGATCAGGAGAACGCGCAGAAGGTGACCAGCAGGCTGTCGGTACTTCAATCCCAACTGAAGAAGCTGGAGGCGGCTTCCTCCCGCCTGGACGATGTCGAGGCCCTGGAGGATCTGGGGAGGGAAGAGGACGACCATGACACGATGGTCGAGGCCGAACGGGAGGTCGAAGCCCTCAATCAGGACCTGGCCGACATGGAGATCCAGACCCTCCTCGACGGCGAGTACGACGAGCGGGCTGCGGTCGTGACCATACGTTCCGGTGCGGGCGGAGTCGATGCCGCCGACTGGGCGCAGATGCTCATGCGCATGTATATGCGGTGGGCCGAGCGTCACGGATACAAGACCAAGGTGATGGACACCTCTTACGCGGAAGAGGCGGGGATCAAGTCGGCCACCTTCCAGGTGGATGCCGAATATGCCTATGGACGGCTCTCCGTGGAGGGCGGCACCCACCGCCTGGTGCGTATATCCCCCTTCGACAACCAGGGCCGTCGGCAGACCTCCTTCGCGGCCGTCGAAGTCATCCCCCTGGTCGAACCCACCGACCACATAGACATACCCGATTCGGACATCCGCGTGGACACCTACTGCTCCTCGGGCCCCGGCGGGCAGGGTGTGAACACGACCTACTCGGCCGTCCGCGTCACCCACCTGCCGACCAACATCGTGGTGACCATGCAGGACGAACGCAGCCAGATACAGAACCGGGCCGCGGCCATGGCGGTCCTTCAGTCCCGCCTCCTGGTCATGCGCCATGAGGAGGAGGCCAAGAAGAAGAAGGAACTGGCCGGCGACATCAAGGCCAGCTGGGGGGATCAGATGCGTTCCTATGTCCTCCACCCCTATCAGATGGTCAAGGACCTGCGCACAGGGTACGAGACCTCGGATACCCAGGGGGTCTTCGACGGCGATATCGACGCCTTCATCGATGCCGGCATCCGCTGGCGTCACCAGCAACGGCGTGAGGCCCGCGCCGCCGAAGCCGAGGCCGGAGAATGATTCCGGGCCGGCCCGGTCTGTCAGCCGGTGACCTGGCTTAATGCGGGCGCGTCGCCGTCGGCATGACTAGGGTCATACGTGAAGGTCTCCCGAGCAGTTGGGGGCCGGGAAAGGGGAATGATCATGGCTCTGATAACACTCAAGGACGTGACCAAAATCTACCCGAAAGGGTCCCGTCCCGCCCTGGATGGGATCAACCTGAACATCGAACGCGGTGATTTCGTCTTCCTGGTCGGTGCCTCAGGATCGGGCAAGACCACCCTCCTGCGTCTCCTCCTGCGTGAAGAGGAGGCCACTGAAGGGGAGATCCGCGTGGCCGGCAATGACCTGCGTCGTCTGCGTAACAGGCAGATTCCCGGCTATCGACGGTCGATCGGCTTCGTGTTCCAGGATTACAAGCTCTTGACCAACAAAACGGTCTGGCAGAACGTCGCCTTCACCCTTGAAGTCATAGGGGCCAGGCATTCGACCATCAAGACCCTGGTGCCCCAGGTCCTCAAGACCGTGGGGCTGACGGGCAAGGAGAACAATTACCCCCATGAGCTCTCCGGCGGCGAGGCCCAACGTGTGGCCCTGGCCCGGGCCTATGTGAACCATCCCCAGATCCTCCTGGCGGACGAGCCGACGGGCAACCTGGATCCGACCACCTCCCTGGGGATCATGGAGGTGCTTGACGCGATCAGCCATACCGGGACCACCATCGTCATGGCCACCCACAACGAGGAGATAGTCAATTCCATGCGCAAGCGGGTGGTGGAGCTTCACACCGGCAAGATCGTGCGTGACGAGGCCCATGGCTCCTACGATTCCTCCAGGTACTTCCCGGATGCCGACGTGGCCGCCAAGTCGCACCGGGCCATCAGCAACCCCGCCGACGGCGATGCCCTGGACCATGCGGCGCAGGCGGGTGTGGACACCGGCATCCCTGCCGTCGACCAGTCCAGGTTCCGGCCGCAGGCGGATGCCGCCTCCCCCGCTTCAGCGGAAAAGGACAAAGCAGAGACAGTTGCGCCCGGCGGCGGATCCAACCAGGTCATCCAGGCCGTCGAGGCCGTCTCCCAGGCGGTCAGTGATTCGCAGTACGGGGATGACGGCATAGCCCGTCTGGCCAGTTCGGTCCACTCCGGAAGGACCGGGCGGTATGGGGAGGTCTTCACGCCGGTGGAGACGACGTTGACATGGGGCAAGGGGATCAAGGCCTTGTCGCAGGAGGAGACGGATCGGAATACGACGGCGGAGGCCTCCGACGGGGAGGACCAGGCCGGGACGGTGCCCACCAAGGGAGAGCCCGCCAAGGAGGAGATTGGCGGAGGGGGGCCGACCCGGACCGGGGAGCAGGCAGAAAAAGCCGACGGCAATCCGCAGCCCGGCGGGCCCGTCTCCTCCCATGACGGGGCTGCTGCGGGCGGGCAGGCCGCAGGGCGACCCCTTCCGCAGACAAGCGTGCCCGGCGGACATACGTCAGGCGGGTCCGCGACCGGGCAGTTCGCTTCCCCAAGGTCTTCGGCTGGTCACCCGCAGGTCGGACAACCTGCATCACAGGGTTCTGCATCACAGGGGTCCGCAAGATTCAAATCGGCCCCGGTGGCCCCGGGGCCGGTTCCTCCGCCTCCGGAACCACCGGCCCCTCCTCGGTCCGGCCGGAAGGGGCGGACCGGGAATGACACCGACAGAGGGGGGAACGGGCGATGAGGTTCAGATTCATACTTTCCAGCACCTGGGACAACCTCAGGCGGAACGGGTCCATGATTCTGTCGGTCATGCTGGTCACCTTCATCTCCTTCCTCTTCATCGGCGTCTCCGGCCTGATGCAGATGCAGATCGTCAAGGCCAAGGGTGATTGGTACAGCCAGGTGGAGGTCGTCGTCTGGCTCTGTCCGGACGGGACCAGCCAGGCGGCCAACTGCTCATCTGGCAAGGCCCCCACCAAGGATGAGATAGTCAAGCTTGAGTCGACCATCCAGGAGGAGCTGCACGACTCGGTGGCCAACATCAGCTATGAGAGCAGGGATGACTTCTACAAGAACACCTTCCTCAAGCAGTACCCGGACGGGGTTTACAACGGTCGCACCCTGACCGCGGCCGACATGCAGGACTCCCTCCGGCTCAAGCTCAAAGACCCGACCAAGTACCAGGTGGTCTCGGAAGTCCTGGGCGGACGCGAAGGGGTGGAGGAGGTGTCCGACCAGCGCCAGATATTCGACCCTGTCTTCGCCATACTGAACCGGGCCACCGCAGTCACCATCGTCCTGGCCGCCGTCATGGTCCTCGTGGCCATCCTCCTGACGGGGACCACCATCAGGATGAGTGCGGCCTCCCGCAAGAACGAGACCGAAATCATGCGTCTGGTCGGCGCGTCGAATTGGACGATCAGACTCCCCTTCATACTGGAGGGGATGGTGGCCTCCTTCCTGGGATCGCTCCTGGCCGTAGGTGCCCTGAGCGCCATGGTCAAACTCTTCATCACCGACTGGCTGGCCAAGTCCGTGCAGTGGATGCCCTATGTCAACCAGTTCTCCGTCCTCCTTCTTGCACCGGCCCTGATCGTCGGAGCCATGCTCCTGTCGGCCTGCGCCTCCTCCATATCCCTCAGCCGTTATCTCAAGGCGTGAGGGTCCGGCAGATGACGCCGGGGGAGTGGAGACGGCGGGAGGATTGCCCCCGGGCCCTGCGCACGATTACAATGGAAAAAATGAGACGAAAGTTGGCGATCATGAAGCATAGGCAGTTGGCGAGCACCCTACTCGGCGCCATGCTGGCCGTGATGACCCTCACATCCATCTCACTGGTCGGTGCCGTCGGCGTGCCGAGGGCCGAAGCCGTACCCTCGATGAGCGATGTACGGCGGAAAATGCAGAACAACGAGAGGCTCAAGCAACAGCTGGCTGGGGTCAACAGCGACCTGGCCGACCAGATACTGGCCCTGAACGACCTGAACGACAATCAGATCCCCGCGGCCCAGAAATCCTATCAGGAAGCGCAGCAGAGCGCTGAGCAGGCCAGCAGTGTTGCCCAGTCCACGGCGGACCGGCTCGAGGCCGCCCGGAAGGACAAGGCCGAGCTGGAGGAAAAAATCAAACAGTCCGGTGAGGACTATGACGACGCCAAAGCCGGTGTGGCTGAGATGGCACGTAAGGGCTTCCACGGGTCAGATGCCTCAATGGTCATGGAGGTGGTGACCAAGTCCACCAGCACCAAGGATTTCGTGGACAAGATGCAGGCCGATGCCGCGGTCAGCCGCAGCGAGGCCAACGCCGCGAACGACGCGGCGGGTGACCTGAATTCATCCATGAACCGCAAGGAGCGACTGGCCGCCATAGAGGACCAGATCGACAGGCTCAAGACCCAGGCGGACCAGGATGCCGCCACGGCGCTCTCCGCCGCCAAGCAGGCCCAGGGGAAGCAGAAGAACCTGGAAGACCTGCGCGACAAGGGCACGGCCCAGCGCGCGAAACTCGAAAGGCAGAAGAACTCCCTGACCTCTCAGACAGCCAGGGAGGCCGCCGAGATCATCATCATGGAATCCCAGATCGATGCCCTCGCCCAGGAGCAGAAGGTCCAGCAGGCCGCCCACGCCAACCCCGTGACCGGCGACCGTCAGCAGATAGGGACCCCGACCCCGCCGCCGACCTCGGGCGGGGGCAACGGGGGGTCGGGCCCTGTTCCTCCTCCGAACGGCGGAAACGGGGTCTCCGGCATGAACTATGGGGTTCCCGGCAACTGCCCGGAAGGGTCGGGATACTGCTATGGGCACCCCACCGGCAATTCGGTCGGCGGATCGGCTTACCCCGCCAGGCAGTGCACACTCTGGGCCTACATACGACGTTCGCAGCTGAGCCTGCCTGTCGGTTCCTATATGGGCAATGGGGCTGACTGGGCAGGTACGGCGCGCAGCCTCGGCTATCTGGTCAACAACACCCCACATGTGGGGGCCGTCATGGTCTTCGCCCGCGGGCAGCGGGTCGGCTCTTGGAACGCCAGTCCCGCATACGGGCATGTCGCCGTAGTGGAAAGGGTCAACTCGGACGGGTCCGTCCTGATCTCCGAGGGGGGGACGGGCTTCGCCACCTTCCCGGCCTGGGAAACGGTCTACAACGCAGGGGCCTATCAGTATGTGCATTACTGACAGGTGAGCTGCAGGAGGACGTGACCCAACCTCTGTGGTCCCTCCTGTGCTATCCTCGATGGGCACGGCAGGAACCGGACCGGGGCAGGGGATTGCTGCAAGGGAACTTGTATCTGTGAATCAGGAGGATGTGACGTGGCCAAGGAAGTGGGGACCCAGTTGGTGGCCCAGAACCGCAGGGCCCGCCATGATTATGAAATCGAGGACAGGTATGAGGCCGGCATCGCCCTGACCGGCACCGAGGTCAAGTCCCTGCGGGAGGGCAGGGCCTCCCTGGTGGAGGCCTTCGTCAGCATCGACCGCAACCATGAGGTCTGGTTGGAGAACGCCAACATACCGGAGTACCTGAACGGTACCTGGAACAACCATGCCCCCAAACGCAAGCGCAAGCTCCTCCTTCATGCCCGCCAGATCGACAGGTTGGAACGGCAGATACAGGCCAAGGGCTACACCATCGTCCCCCTGAGCATCTATTTCAAGGACGGCAGGGTCAAGGTGGAGATCGCCCTGGCCAGGGGGAAGCGGGAGTACGACAAGCGGCAGTCCCTCCGCGAGGAGCAGGACAAGCGCGAGGCGCTGAGGGCCATGCGTTACAAGAACATGCACCGCTGAACCGCCCGTCTGCATGCCGGCGTCAAGGTCGATGTCGGCGGATTTCAATCGGCCCGTCAGCCAAAGAAAAGAATCAAGACACGCCGATGTGCATGAATATCCAGATGTGTCCAGAAGAGACATTTGACAACCCGGAGTAAGAGTTTCTCGTCATTTATACCAGCATTGCAGGAAGGAAACCCCCCGCCTGTTGTGCATAAACATGCAAAAGGGTGCATAATGGTGTATACGGATTTGCCGGTGGTTTTAAGCCGGCCCCGGGACGTAGCGACCACTTGCGGAAGAGGAGCGGGATATGACGAAGATGGGGAAGATCAAGACCCTGGCGGCTGCGGCCCTGAGCCTGGCACTCATGGCCACGGCAGGGGGCTGCGGGACGAGCGATGAGCCGCAGTCGGCCGGCAAGGGGGGACAGGCGGCAAGTTCACACCCCGCCCCCTTCAATGTGGACGGAATCAAGAAGGACGACGCCATCGCGGCCAAGGTCCCTTCGTCCGTTTCGTCCGACGGCAAGCTGAGCGTGGGGATGGAGACCACCTATGCGCCCGGCGAGTTCATGGATGAGGACGGCAAGACCCCGATCGGGTTCGATGTGGACCTCTCCCGCGCCATCGCCAAGGTGATGGGGCTTGAGGCCGAACCGGTAAGCGCCGCCTTCGACGCCATCATCCCCGCCATCGGGTCCAAGTACGACATCGGCCTTTCCAGCTTCACCATCACCAAGGACCGCGAGAAGAGCGTGGACTTCGTCACCACCTTCAAGGCCGGCACGGCCTATGCCGTCAAAAAGGGCAACGCCGGCAAGTTCAAGACCGACGACCTGTGCGGGACCAAGATAGGCGCACAGACGGGGACCATCGAGGAGCAGGAGGCCGACAAGATGGCTGCGGCCTGCAAGGCCAAGGGGGGCAAGGCCCTGGAGGTCCAGTCCTACAAGCTGCAGTCCGATGCCGCGACCGCCGTCATCACAGGGAAGATCGACATCTTCTACGCGGACTCCCAGGTGACCGGCTATGCCATCAAGCAGAGCGAGGGCAAGTTGGAACAGCTGGGCGAGGTCACCGACATGGTCCTGCAGGGGGCGGCCCTGAAGAAGGGGGATACGGCGATGACCGAGGCCACGCGCCAGGCCCTGCAGAAGCTGATCGACGATGGCACCTACATGAAGATCATGAAGCACTGGGGTGTCGAAAGCGGGGCCGTCGACAAGGCGGAGATCAACCCGGAAGTGGAGGACTGAGCCGGCATGGGGACGCGCAGCAGGGGGATGGAAACGGAGATCCCGGGGAGGATCAAGGCCCGGCCGGTCAGGAAGCCCGGTTCCCTGGTCGCGGGGGTCATCGTGGCCATCCTGGCCGCCATGCTGGTCCATGGTATGGTGACCAACCCGAATTACGACTGGCCGACCGTATGGAAATACCTCTTCAACGAGCATGTGCTGGACGGAATCAAGTGGACCCTCCTCCTGACCGTCTATTCCATGGTCCTGGCGACCATCCTGGCGGTCATCCTGGCTGTCATGCGCAAATCCGGCAACCCGGTCCTGCGGGGGGTTAGCTGGTTCTTCATCTGGTTCTTCCGGGGAACCCCCGTTTACACCCAGCTGGTCTTCTGGGGCCTGCTGGCCGTCCTCATACCGAAGGTGGCCATCGGAATCCCCTTCGGACCTGAGTTCTGGTCTTTCGACACCAAATCCATCCTCAACGCCACGGTGGCCACCGTGCTGGGCCTGGCCCTCAATGAGGCGGCCTACCTGTCCGAGATAGTCAGGGCCGGCATCGAGGCCGTCGACCCCGGGCAGGCCGAGGCGGCCAAGGCCTTGGGGATGAGGCCCTCCCTGGTCATGCGGCGGATCATCCTCCCCCAGGCAATGAGGATCATCGTCCCCCCGACCGGCAATGAGGCCATCGGCATGCTCAAAACCACATCCCTGGCCCTGGCGGTCCCCTTCACCATGGAGCTCCAGTTCGCCACCAACGCCATCGCCAACAGAATCTACAAGACGATCCCCCTCCTGATCGTGGCCTGCATCTGGTATCTGGTCATCACCTCCATTCTCATGGTGATACAGGCCCAGCTGGAGAGGCACTTCGGCAAGGGGTTCGACTCCCGCCGACCGGTTGCATCCGGAAGCGGGCAGGATGGGCAGGAGGCCGATGTCCCACCTGTCGATGATGAGGCCGACAGGCTGAACCGGGTCAAGATGGCCGGTCTGAACGCATGAGGATGGCCGGGTCCCGTGAAGGCCTGGCGGCCGGTCTCAGGGACGCAGGGACACACGAAGGAGTAATTGGCATGGACGAAGCACAGGGACAGGGCCTTTCAGCCGCCGGTCAGGCCGGTGGGGAGGACGGGCCGGCCATCATCATCAGGCAGGTCCACAAGGTCTTCGGTGACCTGCATGTCCTCAAGGGGGTCGACCTGGAGGTCATGCCCGGCACTGTGACGGCCATTCTGGGACCTTCCGGGTCGGGCAAGTCCACACTCCTGCGCCTGATCAACCAGCTGGAGACCAGGACGGCCGGTGAGATCTACGTGGATGGGGAGCTGACCGGCTACAAGTACGTGCAGACCAGGCGGGGACGGGTCCTGCAGACCCTGGATGAGAAGGCCATAGCCCGCCAGCGGTCAAAGATCGGCATGGTCTTCCAGCGGTTCAATCTCTTCCCCCACATGACGGCCCTCGAGAATGTCATGGAGGCTCCGGTCCACGTGGCCGCAGTGCCAAAGGCCCAGGCCCGTGAGGAGGCCCTGGCCCAGCTGGACAGGGTGGGTCTGGCCGACAGGGTGGACTACTACCCCTCCCAGCTGTCGGGCGGCCAACAGCAAAGGGTGGCCATCGCCCGGGCCCTGGCCATGCACCCTGACATCATGCTCTTCGATGAACCCACCAGCGCCTTGGACCCGGAGCTGGTCGGCGAGGTCCTGGGTGTCATGCGGCAGGTGGCAGGTGAGGGAATGACCATGGTCGTGGTCACCCACGAGATGGGATTTGCACGTGAGGTGGCCGAACAGGTGGTCTTCATGGACGGTGGCGTCGTGGTGGAGCAGGGGGGACCGGAAATCATCGACAACCCCGCCACCGGCCGCTTCAAGGGATTCCTGGCCACGGTCCTGTAGGGGAGGACCGGTTCTGATTGCGTGACGGGCCTGATAGAGATGGGTTTGATTGCGACGGGCCTGATCGAGAGCGAACAAGCCGGGACCTGTCAGTCCCCTGGCAGGGACGGGCAGGGCGGAGGGGCCTGTCGTATGTAGACATTCGGGCAAGAAGGGCCACAGGCTCCGGGAAGCGGCCGCGGGCCGCATAAACTGGAAAACCATGTGTGGAATCGTAGGATATGCAGGATCGCTCTCTGCCGTCTGCCACAGGCCCCTGGAGGTCTGCCTGCAGGGGTTGGGAAGGTTGGAATACCGCGGGTACGACTCTGCCGGTGTGGCCTTGGTGGCACCCGGAATGGAGCAGGTGGCAGTGCGCAAGAAGGCCGGCCGCCTGGACAACCTGATGGCGGAGATAGACGCCAGGCCCATGCCCGAGGCCACGGCCGGAATAGGCCATACCCGCTGGGCGACCAACGGGGAGCCCAGTGATGTCAATGCCCACCCTCACAGGAGCGGGGACGGGCGGATCGCCCTGATCCACAACGGCATCATCGAGAACGCATCCCGCCTCAAGTTCGACCTGGAGGCGGAGGGCTACGTCTTCGACTCCTCCACGGATTCCGAAGTGGCGGCCAAGCTCCTCGGGAAGATAGCCGACCAGGTGATCCGGGAGAACGGCGCCCCCGACCTCTTCCTGGCCGTGCGGCGCCTGGCCCTCATGTTGGAGGGTGCCTTCACGATACTGGCAGTGGACTGCCGACAGCCAGGCATCGTGGTGGGTGCCCGTCACGATTCCCCCCTGGTCGTTGGGCTCGGGGATGGCGAGAACTTCCTCGGGTCGGACGTGGCCGCCTTCGTGGCGCATACCAAGAGGGCCATGGAGCTGGGGCAGGACCAGGTGGTCTGCATCAGTGCCGGAGGGGTCGAGGTCACGGACTTCCACGGCAACCAGGTGCAGGCCAGGAACACCTTCACCGTTGACTGGGACGCTTCCCAGGCGGAGAAGGGAGGGTGGGACTCCTTCATGGACAAGGAGATCCACGAGGATCCCGCAGCCGTGGCCGACACCCTCCGGGGGCGTTACGACGTGAACGGCGACCTGGACCTGGACGAGGTCCACATCAGCCCCGATGTGTTCAGGCAGATAGACAAGATCATCGTGATCGCCTGCGGGACCGCCTCTTACGCCGGCCTGGTGGCCAAGTACGCCATCGAACACTGGGTGCGCATACCGGTGGAGGTGGAGCTTGCCCACGAGTTCCGCTACCGGGACCCCATTCTCACGCCAAGGACCCTGGTGGTGGCCATCTCTCAATCCGGGGAGACCATGGACACCCTCATGGCCCTCCGTCATGCCCGAGAGCAGGGGTCACGGGTCCTGGCCATCTGCAACACCAGGGGGTCCTCCATCCCCCGCGAGTCGGATGCCGTCCTATACACCCATGCCGGTCCGGAAATCGCCGTCGCTTCCACCAAGGCCTTCGTGGCCCAGATCGTGGCCACCTACCTGCTGGGACTCTACCTGGCCCAGGTGAAAGGGACCATGTACCGCGACGAGATCCACCAGATGGTCGACAGCCTCAAGGCCATGCCGCCCAAGATCCAGCAGGTCCTGGACACCCAGTCCGAGACGGTCAGGAGGACGGCGGCCAGGATGCTTGAGGCCAGGTCCTTCCTCTTCCTGGGCAGGCATGTGGGCTACCCCGTGGCCCTGGAGGGTGCGCTCAAGCTCAAGGAAATCGCCTACACCTTCACCGAGGGTTTCGCCGCCGGAGAGCTCAAGCACGGGCCGATCGCCCTGGTGGAGCCCGGGGAGCCGGTCGTGATCATCGTTCCCAGCTCCCGCGGCCGCGACATCCTGCACAACAAGGTGATTTCGGCAATCGAGGAGGTCAAGGCCAGGGGGGCTTACACCATAGCCGTGGCCGAGGAGGGCGATCCGGATGTGGGCAGGTATGCCGACGTCGTCTTCTGGCGTCCCCAGTGCCCCACCCTGCTCAGTCCCCTTGTGGATGTGGTCCCCCTCCAGCTCTTCGCCCTGGACATGGCCGAGCTCAAGGGGCTTGACGTGGACAAGCCGCGCAACCTGGCCAAGTCCGTCACCGTTGAATAGGACGGGCTCAGTGGGCGGGCGGCCGGGTGAGGCAGCCGGGCCCTTCCCCGTCCCGTCCGGCGGCCTGTCAGGTGGCACAGGTCCGGCCGGCCGGCACCGGTGGGTCCTCGACGAGCCGGAAATCCCCTTCGACCTGCCGGTGATATACGAGGACGAGCGGCTGATCGTCGTGGACAAGCCCCACTTCCTCGCCACCACACCCAGGGGGATGTGGTACCGGAGCACGGTCCTCATCCGGGTGAGGCAGGCCTTCGGGGATCCGGGCATCGTTCCCGCCCATCGGCTGGACCGGGCCACGGCCGGCATCCTGGTCCTGGTCCGTGACCCGTCGGCCAGAAGGGCCTACCAGACCCTCTTCCAGGAACGCCGCGTGCACAAGGTCTATGAGTGCCTGGCACCGGCCCGCCCCCTGGTCCGCCCGCGTACTGGGACCGTGACCGGCCTGGACCGGCCCGCCCCCTTCCCCCTGGTCAGGCGGTCCCGGATAGTCAAACGGAGGGGGGTGCTCCAGGCCTATGAGGAGACGGGCGAGGTCAATGCCGAGACCTTGATCTGCCTGCCGGGGGAGGACGGCCGGGTCAATCCAGGACCTGGCCTGCGTCGATATGTCCTCATCCCCCGCAACGGCAAGACCCATCAGTTGCGGGTCCACATGAACTCCCTGGGACTGCCCATCCTGGGCGACGACCTCTACCCGCAGGTGAAGGACCGTCCATACGACGACTTCAGCAGCCCCCTTCAGCTGGTGGCCAGGCTGCTGGAATTCACGGACCCCTATACCGGCGACAGGATGCGGTTCCTATCCCGGACACCCCTGGAAGGGGGCTGAGGGCAGCCGAGCCGATCCGGACCGGTTGGGAGGAAAGGTCGGCGACCCGCCTTCGGTCGGCTCGACGGACGATAATGGGTCTGGTGACCGGGTCGGACAGGAAACAAGGAGGTTCTCAGCTCATGAGCAAGTCAAAACGCAGACCCTACCGTTGGCCGCGCCCACTCAAGGGGGACAGGCCGGGGATCTGGTATGGATGCGACTACAACCCCGATCAGTGGCCCGAGGAGGTCTGGGATGAGGATGTCCGCCTGATGGGGCAGGCCGGGGTCAACGTGGTCACCCTGGGCGTCTTTTCCTGGTCGGCCATCGAGCCCCGCGAGGGCGAATACGACTTCGGCTGGCTGGATCGGATCATCGACAAGTTGGGCCGTGCCGGGATAGGTGTGGACCTGGCCTCCGCCAGCGCCTCCCCGCCCATGTGGCTGACCCAGGCCCACCCCGAGGTCCTCTGGAAGGACGAGCGGGGTGATGTCGTCTGGCCGGGCGCCCGCCAGCACTGGAGGCCCACCTCGCCCGTCTTCCGCAGGTACGCCCTCGACCTCTGCCGGGCCCTGGCCGGACATTACAAGGACAACCCCTACATCGTGGCCTGGCATGCGGGCAACGAGTACGGCTGCCACAACCGTTTCGACTATTCCGACGACGCCATGCGTTCCTTCCAGCAGTGGTGCAGGAAGAAGTACGGGACCATAGAAGCCGTCAACAGCGCCTGGGGGACCTCCTTCTGGTCCCAGCGGCTGAACGACTTCAGCCAGATCATCCCTCCCCGCTACATCGGCAGGGGGAACTTCCAGAACCCGGGCCGCCTGCTCGACTTCAAGCGCTTCAGTTCGGACGCCCTCAAGGCCTTCTACCAGGCGGAACGGGACGTCCTTTCCGAAATCACCCCGGACATCCCTGTGACCACCAACTTCATGGTCAGCGCCGGAGGGTCCAACCTGGATTATGACGACTGGGGGGAATCGGTGGACTTCGTCTCCAACGACCACTACTTCGAGCCCGGTCGCCGTCACCTGGACGAGCTGGCCTTCTCCTCCTCCCTGGTGGATGGCATATCCCGCCGGAGGCCCTGGTGGCTCATGGAGCATTCCACCTCGGCCGTCAACTGGAGGCCGGTCAACTTCCGCAAGGAGCCCGGTCAGCTGGTCAGGGATGCCCTGGCCCATCTGGCATTGGGCGCCGATGCCATCTGCTACTTCCAGTGGAGGCAGTCCCAGGCCGGGGCCGAGAAGTTCCATTCCGCCATGGTCCCCCATGCCGGGCAGGACACACAGATATTCAGGGACGTGTGCGAACTGGGCGCCGACCTGAAGGGTCTTTCCTCGCAGGGGCTGGCCGGGACCACCCTGGCCAGGTCACAGGTGGCGATAGTCTTCGACTATGAGAGCCAGTGGGCCACAGAACCCACGGCCACCCCCACCTGCAGGCTCAGCCATGCTGATGAAGCCATGCCCTGGTTCCAGGCCTTCCTGGACCGCGGAATAACCCCTGACCTGGTCCCCGTCCGTTCTGACTGGGATTCCTACCCCCTCGTGGTCCTGCCCTCCGTCTACCTCCTGGATGAGAAGGACTCCCGCAGGCTTCGGGACTACGTAAAGGGCGGCGGTCATCTGATCGTGACCTACGCCACCGGAATCAGCGACAGGAATGACCGGGTCTGGCTGGGGGGTTACCCAGGGTCGATAAGGGACGTGGTCGGCATAGGGGTGGAGGAGTTCTCCCCCATGGCCGAGGGCGACGGGACCCTGGACCATCTGGACCTGGACAACGGGGCCCTGGCCCACGACTGGGCGGATGTCATCACATCCCTGGACGAGGGGACCGAGGTCCTCGTTTCGTACAAGGCTCAGCCCTGGACGGGCATGGACGGGTCGCCGGCGGTGACCGTCCACGGCCTGGGCGGCGGCCGAGCGGCCTATGTGGGCTGTCGGCTGGGCCGTGACGGCATCGGACTGACCCTGCCGACGATCCTGGAAGGCCTGGGCGTGGAAGGCCTGGGCGCCGGAGGCCGGAACACCGCCGGGGCAGCCGAAGGGGACGGCTCGGTCGGAACTGCGGGGGAGTCCGGGAAGCCCGGTGACATCATGCGGGTGGAGCGGGTGACGGATGACGGGTCCCGCCGCTTCGTCTTCCTCTTCAACCGGACCCACCATGCGGTGGGCGCACAGCTGGAAGGTGACTGCCTGGCGGCTTCTCTGGCCAGGGTCGAAGAAGGAGGCCGCGGAATCGTGGAACCGAACGGGGTCCTGGTCCTGAGGGTCTGAGCCGTCCTCAGGCGGTCCGAAGACCGCCTGGACGGTCCTCCCGGTTGCGCTCGCGGATCAGGGCCATCCCCTTGAACATGAGGTCGGGGTCGTAGATGTCGATCCGGTCCGTTTCGTCCGAGAAGATGGACCCCAGGCCGCCGGTCGCCACGACCTTGAAGTCCCCGCCGATTTCCTTGCGGAACTGGTCCACGATCCGTTCCAGGCCGCCCAGGAAGTTGTAGTAGAGGCCGGCCTGCATGGCCGTTCTGGTCCCGGTGGCCAGGATGGTGCCCGGCTTGGTGATCTCAACCTGGGGGAGCTGGGCGGTCTTGCCCGCTAGAACGGCCGCCCCGGACCTGATTCCCACGGTGATCAGGCCTGAACGGATGCCGGCCTGCCCATCCACGTAATTGAAGGTGGTGGCGGTGCCGAAGTCGGCCACCAGGACCGGCCCTCCGTACACGAAGTATGCCCCCACGCAGTCACACAGGCAGTCGGCCCCCAAGGATCTGGGGTCGTCCAGGCGTATGTTCATGCCGGTCTTGATGCCGGGGCCTACGACCATGGGCTCGATGTCAAGGAAGCGGACCAGGCTGGCCCGGAAGGAGTGCATGACCTCGGGGACGACGGAGGCCACGACCACGTCCTCGACATCCTGCCTGCCATAACCGCTCAGGGAGAGGAGCTGGGTGATCAGGATGCCGTATTCATCGGCCGTCCTGTCCTGTTGGGTGGTCAGGCGGTAGGTCCCGGTGATATGGCCCCCCTCCAGGAAACCGATGGCGATGTTCGTGTTGCCGATATCGACGGCCATCAGCATGGCTGCCTCCCTTGCAGGAAAACGGGTTCATCCGCGTACGATTATGTCCGGTCCAATCCTAGCCCTGCGACGGGTCCGCCCCACACTGCCCGGCCTGGGCGGGGAGGCGGGGGAGGACAAAGGCCTGGTCTATGCTGGGAGACGGTGACCGACCCCAGTCGGCGGTCAACCGTTGAGTTCCTGCCCGGCAGGCATCTACAGAGGAATGACCAAATGAAGCGTAGGAATGACGGCGTGCATGTGTTTCACAGCGCGACCGGGGCGGATCCGGACAAGGCCCCGCATGGTGCAGGGGGCCGAGGCCAGGAGGGGACCTGGCCGATGGGTCCTGTGACGGCCCACGGCGCGGGCGACGTCCTGCCGGGTCCCGGCACGGACGAAGAGCTCAACGGGCGATACAGGCCCATGAGGTCCGGGGGAGGGGCCGGTCCCTGGAAGGTCCTCTCCCTGCTTCTGGCCCTGGCCCTCGTGGCGTCCTTGGCCACAGGCCACTGGTCCCGTCAGGGGGGAGGGGGCGACGGTCCGCTGGCCGACACGATCGGCATAGGGCTGAAACTGCCCCCGGCCAATCTGGACATCCGCAATCAGTCGGGCACGGCCCTGGATCAGCTCCTCATCGGCAACGTCTACCAGGGGCTGGTGGCCCGTGACCAGGCCAACCGCGTCATCCCCTCCCTGGCCACCTCCTGGGACCTGTCGGAGGAGGGGCGGGTGTATGTCTTCCACCTGGAGAGGGGGGTCAGATTCTCCAATGGGCATCCCCTGGAGGCCGACGACGTGGTCTGGTCCCTGAAGGACCTCATGGACAACCACTACCAGGGCAGCGACATGCTCAAGGGGTACCGGTCCGTCCAGGCCGTGGACCCACATACGGTCAGGCTCACCCTCGACAGGCCCTACCGCAACCTCCTCTGGGAGCTTTCCGGAAGAGCCGGTCTGGTCTTCGACCGCCAGGCCCACTATGACAGGAAGACCCAGGCGGTCGGCTCCGGCCCCTACCTGGTAGAGGGTTTCCGCCCCAACGACTCGGTCGTGCTCAAGGCGGACCCCCACTATTGGGGGAGGGAAAAGGCGCGGACGGCCACAATCCATATCAAGTACTTCGCAGACGACAACGCCGCCGTCAACGCCTTGCGCGGAGGGGACGTGCAGGTGCTGGCCCCCATCACCGAGAACCTTGCCGGGCCCTTCCGCTCGGACCCCGACTTCACCGTCAGGGCCGGGGAGGACACGGACAAGTACGTCCTGGCCTTCAACGGGAAGGGGAAGGCCACGTCCGACAGGCGGGTCAGGCAGGCTATCCGCCATGCCATCGACCACGATCAGCTCATAGCCTCCCGAGGTGGTTCCGACCGGGCCCTGGGCGGACCCATCCCGCCCCTGGACCCCGGCTACGAGGACCTGACCGGCCTCTACCCCCATGATCCCGCCAGGGCCCGGCGGCTCCTGGAGGAGGCCGGGTACGGGAGCGGGCATCCCCTCCGGCTCCGGCTGACCTATGCCAACACGTATGGGAGCGAGCTGGGGGACCAACTGCGTTCCCAGCTCAGGCAGGTGGGCATCCAGCTCGATGTGAGGGTGGTCGAATTCCCGGTCTGGCTCCAGGATGTCCACGCCAACAAACAGTATGACATTTCTTTGGTGGACCACGGCGAGAGCCACGATTTCTATCAGTGGGCCGACCCCGACTACTACTACAACTACGACAACGCAGAGGTCAGAAGCCTGTATGACCAGGCCATGCAGGCCCTGGATGATGGCCGTTCGGACCGCCTCCTGGCCAAGGCGGCCCGGAAGGTGAGCGAGGATGCCGCCGCCGACTGGCTCTTCAACTACCGGGTGACCACGGCCTGGAGGCGGGGGTTGGAAGGATTCCCCGTCAATTTGAACCAGAGCCTCCTGCCCCTGTGGTCCCTGACCTACCGGAGGGGTTGAGAGGCATGTTCAGGTTCCTCGTCAAGCGTCTGGCGCTTTTCGCCATCGCCCTGGCCGTCGTTTCCGTCGTCATCTTCGCGGCTCTGCGCATCCTGCCGGGGGACGTGGCCTCAGTCATGGCCGGTGTGAATGCGCCCCCCGGCCGTGTTCAGGAGCTGCGCTCACAACTCGGTCTGGACAGGAGCTACCCCCGGCAGTATCTGGACTGGGTGGGTGGCGTCGTGAAAGGGGACCTGGGCACATCCATCCTGACGGGCCGGTCCATCACCGATCTGGTCGGGCTCAGGGCCCAGGTCACCCTTCCCCTCATCCTGTGCGGCCTGGCCGTGGCCCTGGCCATCGGTCTTCCTCTGGGGTGCGCAGCCGCCCTGGCCGTCAGACCGGCCCTTCGCTCCCTGGCCCACATGGCGGCCATCGTCGCAGGGGCGGTCCCCGCCCTCTGGTCGGGCCTTCTTCTGATCCTCCTCTTTTCCAAAGGGCAGGGGCTGATAGGAATCCTCCCCTCCCAGGGGTTCCCCGTGGACGGGTGGGGCAGGCCGGGCCCCGCATTCGCCAGCCTGGTCCTGCCCGCCCTGTCCGTGGGGATCATCGTGGCGGCGGGAATCACGCGGTACACACGCTCCCTGCTGGATGATGTCCTTTCGTCGGGCAGGGTGGACCTGTCGATGGCCTCCGGAATGACCAGGACAAGGGCCGCCCTGACCACGGGCCTGCGGACCGTCAGTCCCCAGCTGGTCTCCGTGGTCGGCCTGACCCTGGCGGAGATGGTCACCGGGGTCATGGTCAGCGAGAACCTCTTTGGCCTGCCCGGCCTTGGGACCATGCTTGTGACCGATGTGGGCGACAGGGACCTGGTGGCCGTGCAGAGTGAACTCCTCCTCCTGGCGGCCTTCTTCCTCACCATCGGACTGATTGTGGATACCGTCCACAGACTCATCGACCCCCGCTTGCGGGACAGGTCGAGAGGAGAGGTGGCCTGATGATATTCCCTGATGATGAAACGACCCAAGGACCGAACGGCCCCGTGGGCCGCATCGGTGGCCGGCCCGGACCCCGCCGCCGGACCGGGGCGGATGGCCGACGGGGTGGCGGCCCGTCCCGCCCTCTTGACCCCTTGGGGTGGAAGGGGCGGTTCAGGGTGGTGCTGGGCAGCATGTGGCACACGGCCCAGGGGAGGTTCTCCCTGGTCGTCCTTGGTTTCTGGCTGGCCGTCTCCCTGGTATCCATCTTCTGGACCCCGGTCTCCCTATGGGAGACCGATGGTTACAGGATCTGGCGGGGGCCGAGCCGGTCTCACATCCTCGGCACGGACGGGACCGGGGCCGACATCCTCTCCTGGCTCATGGCCGGCAGCGGGACCAACCTGGTCATCAGCCTCCTGGCCGTGCTCTTTTCGGCCCTGCTCGGTCTGGTCCTGGTGGCGGGGATGATCTCCCCCCATCTGGCCGTTTCCCAGGGGGTTGTGGTTCTGGTGGACGCCCTCATATCCCTGCCCACGGTCCTATTGGCGCTCATACTGGCCGTCCCCCTGGGGCCGGGGATGGCCGTGGTCATCGTCGCCTGCGGTTTCGGTTACGGGCTCAACCTGGCCCGCATCGTCCGCCCCCAGGCCCTGCTGGCGGCAGGCTCTGATTATGTACGCTCGGCCCTGTCCGACGGGGTTGGCAGGGGGAGGATCTTCCTGACCCACATCCTGCCAAACCTGGCACCTGTCCTGAGCGTCCAACTCTCCATGTCGGCCGGGACCGCCGTACTGGCGGAGTCCGGCCTGACCTATCTGGGCATCGGGGTCCCCCCGGGCCTGCCCTCCTGGGGGCACTCTTTGACCACCTCGGTCAAGTTCATCAACATCTACCCTCTGACGGTCATCTGGCCCGGCCTGGTGGTCACCCTGGCGGTCGTGGCCCTCAATCTGTTCGGTGACAGCCTGAGGGATGCGGCCGACCCCGTCGCCAACCCGGCCTTGCGGGAGGCCGTGGCCAAGGCTGCGAGGGAGAGGGCTCAAGTGGCCAAGGGGAGGGCGGCCTGGGCCGCCTTGCCCGGGTCTGGTCTGCCCGGGTCTGGTCTGCCCCAGTCCGGTCTTGTCGCTCCCACTGAGACCGGGCCGGCTGAAATCCAGCCTGATGGTTCCGGTTCCAGGCGGAAGGAGGAGGGCTGATGTCGTTGGAGGTCACGAACCTGTCGATGGTCCTATCAGGCAGCACCATCCTGGACGGTGTCAGTCTCCGGGTCGGCGACGGTGAACGTGTGGGACTTATCGGGTCTTCAGGGTCGGGCAAGTCCATGCTGGCCAGGACGGTCATGGGTCTGCAGCCGATTTCGGCCCGCCTGACAGGGTCCATCCTGGTCGACGGCCTGGAGGTGGTCGGGTCCGACGACGCCTCCATGGCCGACCTGAGGGGGTCCCGCATGGCGATGATCTTCCAGGATCCCGCCAGGGCCCTGAGCCCCGTGGCCAGGGTGGGCCGCCAGGTCGAGCTCCCCCTGAAGCTCCACTACCGCCTGACGGCCCAGGAGCGTCGGCGGCGGGCCCTGGCCATGCTGGACAGGGTCGGTCTTGACCCCGCCCTGGCCAGGGCCTATCCCCACCAGCTCTCCGGCGGTCAGCAGCAGAGGGTGGCCATAGCCGCCGCCCTGGTCACCTCGCCCAGGCTGATCGTGGCGGACGAGCCGACCACGGCCCTGGACTCGATCACCCAGCGCCAGATCGTCGACCTCCTGGTCCGCCTGGTCGACGGGGCCGGCTCCTCCCTCCTCTTCATCACCCATGATTTCTCCGTCCTGGCCCGGGCCGCCGTACGCTCATACATACTGGACGGGGGGAGGGTGGTGGAGGCCGGGAGGACGGACGACATCCTCACGGCCCCGGCATCCCGACAGGGGCGCCGGCTCGCCGATGCCGCCCGGGAACTGAGCCTGCACGGGAGGGGGATGGAATCGTGAACGAAGGCGGTCAGTACGTGGTTGGCGTCTCCGGCACTGCGGGGCCAGTGGATGTCCCCCTGCTTGAAGGGGATCATCTGACCAAGTCCTTCCCGGCGAGGACGGCCTCGGGGGAGGATTTCAAGGCCGTCGACGATGTTTCCATAACCCTTGGGCCCGGCCAGTGCCTGGCTGTGATAGGGGAGTCGGGGTCGGGGAAGACGACCCTGACCGGGCTCCTCCTGGGGAGTCTGAGACCGGATGGGGGCAGGGTCGTCTACCGGGGGCAGGAGGTCGCCCCCGGCTCCGCCGGGCTTTCCCTCCTGCGGCGCGAATCCTCCGTGGTCTTCCAGAACCCTTTCGGTTCCCTGGACCCACGCTGGACCGTGGCTAGGTCCGTGTCCGAACCCCTGACTGCAAGGGCCGGTCGGAGGCGCGGCGGTGAAGACCTTGAGGGGGCCGTCCGGAGGATATTGGCCGAGGTCCGCCTGGATCCGGACGAATACATGTACAGGTACCCGGTCGACCTGTCGGGCGGGCAGGCCCAGAGGGTGGCCATAGCCCGGGCCCTGATCAGCCGGCCCCGGGTTCTCCTGGCCGACGAACCAATGAGCGCCATCGACGTGTCGGCCAGGGTGCAGATCCTGTCCACCCTCCGGTCCGTCATGGCCGGTGCCCGCCGGCAGGCCAGGCAGGAAGAGGGCCAGGCCATGGGGATGATCCTGGTCTCCCACGACCTGGGGGTGGTCCAGCACATCGCGGACAGGATCCTGGTCCTGCATTCGGGCCGGGTCGTGGAGACCGGTACGACCGGGCAGGTTTTGGACCACCCGCAGGAGGCCTATACCAGAAGGCTGATCGAGGCGGCCTCCCTGGACTGCTGACGGACGGAGGGGGTGCGCACATCGCGTACATGCGGTGCGGCGACCTGGAGCCGGCCATAGACTGGTTCATATGGTGAACTTGGACGATGCCCGGCAGGCCCTGCACAAGTACTTCGGCTACGAATCCTTCCGCCCGGGGCAGGAGGGGCTGGTCTCGGCGATCCTGGAAGGGAGGGACTGCCTGGGGGTCATGCCCACCGGGGCAGGCAAGTCCATCTGCTACCAGATCCCCGCCACCCTACTTCCCGGGCTGACCGTGGTCATATCCCCCCTCGTCTCCCTGATGAAGGACCAGGTGGATGCCCTGGAAGATGCCGGCATCCATGCGGACTTCATCAATTCCACCCAGACCCCCGAAGAACAGTCCCTGGCCCTGGCCCAGGCCGCCCAGGGCCGGTGTCATATGCTCTATGTGGCCCCCGAACGCCTGGATGCCCCCCGTTTCGTAGATTTTGCCAGCAGGGCGGGCATCGGTCTGGTGGCCGTCGACGAGGCCCACTGCGTGTCCCAGTGGGGGCAGGATTTCAGACCGGCCTACCTCGGCATAGGAGACTTCATCAAGGGGCTGCCCGACCGCCCGGTCGTGGCTGCCTTCACGGCCACCGCCACGCAGAAGGTCAGGCGGGACATCGTCGCCATGCTGGGGCTGAAGACCCCGTACGTCGCCGTTACCGGCTTTGACAGACCCAACCTGTTCTTCGACGTGCGCAAGCTGCAGACCAAGTACAAGAACGGGTGGATCACCCGCTACGCCCACGAGCACCCCGGAGACTCGGGCATCGTCTACTGCGCCACCCGCAAGGAGACCGAGGCCCTGGCCGATGACTTGAACAGGTCCGGAATCGGGGCCGCCGCCTACCATGCCGGCCTGAGCGCGGACGACCGGGAACGGGCCCAGAGGGACTTCGTCAACGACGAGATCCAGGTGGTCGTCGCCACCAACGCCTTCGGCATGGGGATAGACAAGTCCAACGTCCGTTACGTGATTCACCACAACATGCCCGAGAGCATCGAGGCCTATTATCAGGAGGCTGGCAGGGCCGGAAGGGATGGCGAGCCCGCCCGCTGCACCCTCCTGTGGAACGAGGGGGACATCGTCACCAGGCGGAGACTGCTCGACATGGACAGCGGGAACGACCGTCTGACCGGCGAACAGGCCGAGGCCGTCAGGGCCGAGCACCGCCGCCTTCTCAACGTCATGATCGGCTACTGCCGGACGACCGGCTGCCTGCACGAATACATGCTGCGCTACTTCGGCCAGGAGGTCGACCGTGCGGCGGCCGGCCTGGCCCCCACGGAGGCCGACCGGGGGGCCGTCGTCTGCGTGGGCCACCCCGATATGGAGAACGGGGAAGAGGAAGAGGACCAAGGGGAGGCTCCGGCACAAGCCGGGTCACAGGGCCGCAGCCGGAGCGGAAGATCTGCTGCGGGCTGCGGTCCGGAGGAACCGACGGCCGAGGGGAGGGGCTGCGGGAACTGCTCCAACTGCATGAGCACCTTCGAGACCCTGGATGTGAGCGATGTGGCAAGGGCCGTCAGCCGCTGCGTCCACGATGTCAACCAGGCCTTCGGGTCTGGAAAGATCGTGCAGATACTCAAGGGGTCCAGATCCCAGGACCTCCTCAGAAGGGGGCTGGACGGCTGCCCATCCTATGGCAGTCTTGCCCAGGTGCCCGAGGGCAGGATCAGGGACGTGCTCAATCAGATGGCCTCCGACGGCTACCTGACCATCACCGAGGGCCGTCTGCCCATGGTCCACTTCGGCCCGCTGGCAGGGCGCACCGTCACCCCGGATTTCCATTACGAGATCAAGCGGGTCCAGGGGACCGTCCTTTCGGGCGAAGGGGGCCGTCCGGCTGATGATGCTGGAGCGGTCTACGGCAGGACCACCGGCCCTGCCAGCCAGGCGGAGGGCAGGGACCGGGCGGGTGAGACCATGTCGGTTGAGGACCTTACCGGGGATCAGGCCGTTCTCTTCCAGGAGCTGAAGGATCTGCGCACCCGGATAGCCCGTGAGATAGGCAAGCCCCCCTACATCGTCTTCTCCGACAAGTCCCTGCGTGACATGTGCCGGCTGAAACCGACGGATGATGCGGCCTTCCTCGAGGTCAACGGGGTGGGCGAGCACAAGCTGGAGGTCTACGGCCCCCGTTTCATGGAGGTCATCAGGAAGTCGTGAGGCCATGCCGTGAGTCCCGGCTCAGGGAAGCCTTCCCACAACATGGCGTGAAAGGCCCCGCCAGATATGGGCTTGAGCCTACGATGGGGGTACGGGAACACTGTCAAATGAAAGGAACAAGACATGACGGACAAGCCTGTCGTCGAGAGCTTCCAGCTGGACCATACCAAGGTGAAGGCGCCTTACGTGCGTCTTATCGATGAGGAGAAGGGACCCAAGGGGGACATCATCTCCAACTACGACCTGCGTCTGGTCCAGCCCAATGAGAACGCCATCCCCACCGCCGGACTGCACACCATCGAGCACACCATCGCGGTCCTCCTGCGCGAGCGCATCCCCGGCTACATAGACTGCTCCCCCTTCGGGTGCAGGACCGGCTTCCACCTCCTGGCATGGGGGCGCCACTCCACCGAGGATGTGGCCAAGGCCCTGAAGGAGTCCTTGGAGTTCATCGCCAACGAAGCCACCTGGGACGATGTCCCCGGCACCGAAATCACCTCCTGCGGCAACTACAGGGACCACTCCCTCTTCTCCGCCAAGCAGTGGAGCCGTGACATCGTGGCCGCCGGCATCAGCTCCGACCCTTACGAGCGCAAGCTGGTCTGAGTCCCGTCCTCCAAGGGCATCAGGGTGGTCAAACATAAGGCAGGTCACCTGTTCCAGGCGTTGGGATCCGCGCATGGAACAGGTGACCTGCCTGTCGATTGATCGAGGGGGAACCAACCCAGGTGACTAGCCCAGGATGCTTCCTATGGCCTCCATCTGGGCGTCTGACAGCTGGACGGCGGGCTCCCTGATTCCCGTGTCGATGGGCAGACCCTTGAGTCTGACGGCACCCTTGATGGCGGAGATGAAGAGGTCGGCCGTGTCGTAGATGGCCATCAGGCGGTTGATCCGCTCGGCCTGCCTGATGGCTGTTGCGTAGTCGCCCGACTGGTAGGCCTTGTGCATGGACACGAAGGTCTCCGGTTCCACGTTGGTCAGTCCGCACAAGACCCCGTTGCCCCCGCAGACCCGGTTGACCAGGTAGTACTCGTCGAAGCCGGAGAAGACGGAGAAACGGGGGTTGACCTCCCGGACGGCGGCCACGACCTTGCGGGTATGGCTGATGTTGTCCACCGTGTCTTTGATCCCGACGATCCGCTCATGCCTGGCGGCCAGGTCGGCCACCAGTTCAGGGGAGAGGTCCGTGCCCGTGCGGGGAGGGAAGTTGTAGATGATGACCGGCAGGTCGCTGGCCTGGGCCACCAGGTCGAAGTACCGGGCGGCGGCCTGGGGGGAGGGTCCGAAGTAATAGGGGCTGACGGCGACCACGGCATCCGCCCCTGCCTGTCCGGCATGGTGGACAAGGTCCAGCACCCGGTCCATATCGGTGTCGCCCACGCCGACGAAGACCTTCATCCGGGAGCCTATGCGCTTGACGGCGAAGTCGACCACCTCCTTCTTGGTCTGCGGATCGATGGCGTAGAACTCCCCGATGCTGCCGAAGAGGAGGACGCCGTCGACCCCCGCCTGGGCCAGGTGATCCAGGTGCCTGCCCCAGAGGTCGTAGTCCACACTTCCGTCCTGCCTGGTGATGGTGATGGAGGGGCAGAAAATCCCTTCGAAGATGGCTGCTTGTTCCTTCATGTTTTCCCTTCCCTGTACTGGTACGTCCCTGTCTCGATCAATCGTTGTCATGATTTCTCCCCGTCGTGGCTCATCAACCCGCCGCCCGGTTCCATTCCCCCTGTGGCCTGCTTCCGTCCTGTCAGGTCCGCCATCCGTAGGAGGGACCTGCAATACATCCTGCCTCTGGAGGGCGGACCCCGGGTACTCTACGGGATTCCATAGGCCCTCTGGGCGTTGTCGCGGAAGAAGCCCTCGTCCGGGCCGAAGATGTCGAACACTCTGCGGAAGTGGGCGGCCAGGGAGGAACGGCGGTTGACCACGGGCCAGTTGGAGGCGTACAGGATGCGGTTCGGCGGGAAGGCGTCACGCACGAAGCGGACGATGCCGGGGTCCACCGGGTCGTCCCCCGACACCTTCACATAGCATTCCGGCAGACCGGCCAGGGCCTCCATGGCCTTGCGGCTTTCGGGGCTGAGATCGGGCATGTTGCCCAGGTGGTCAATGATCACACGTTCCTGGGGCACCTGGCCGAAGGCCCGGGCCATGTCGGTCAGCTCCCCGCCCCTGTTGCACAGTTCGAAGGGGATCCCCCGGTCGGCCATGGCCTCCAGCCCCTCGATGAAGGAGCGCTGGAGACAGCGGCCGCGCGGCTGGTCGGCCGTATGAAGGGGCTCGCGGATTCCTGTGGCGTTGATGGGGACCGGCATGTATGGGCTGACCCGGGACCGGAGCATCCTGGCCAGGATCCTCGGGTCCTTGTTCTCGCTGAGGAGGCGGGCCTCCTGACCGGGGTCGGCCGAATCCACCTCCACGTAGACCCCGCCCAGGAAGTCGACGCCCAGGGCCTCATACTCCGCAGCCAGGTCGTCCACGGTCCAGCGCCGTATGAGCGGCCCCATCCCCTTCAACCAGTCCAGGCGTTGGATTTGCGGGTCCCACATGTGGAAGTGGGTGTCGATGACCTGCAGCCCTTCTCCCATGATGCCCCCTCAGGCCAGGGCCCGGTCCAGGTGGACGTAGCCGCCGTCCACGAAGACCCACTGGCCTGTGGTGTGCGAAGCCCTGTCGGACAGGAGGAAGACCGTCGTGTCGGCGATCTCCTCGGGGGTGGTCATACGGTGGCCGAGGGGGATCCGGTCGGTTATCTGCGAGAGACGTTCCTTCTGTTCCTGTTCGCTGCCGAAGGTGGTGATCCACTTGGCATAAAGAGGGGTCCAGCACTCGGCGACGACGATGGCGTTGACCCTGACCTCGTCGGGGGCCAGGGCGGCGGCCCACTCACGGGTCAGTCCCAGGATGGCGCCCTTGGCGGCGGCATAGGCGCTGGTCTTCCCCTGCCCGGTGAGGGCGGTCTTGGAGGAGATGTTGACCACGGCCCCCCGGCTCTCCTTGAGGTGGGGGCAGGCCGCATGGACCAGTTCATAGTAATGGGTGAGATTGCCGTGCAGGGACTTCTCGAAGTCCCGCCAGTCCGTGGTCTCCAGGTCCTTGTTGTCGTTGACCCCGGCGTTGTTGACGATTCCGTCGACATGGCCGTATTTGGCGTAGACCTCCTCGACGACGGGGGCGATCCGGTCTGTCTCGTTCAGGTCCATCGTGTAGACCTCATAGTCGTCCGTATACTCTTCGATCGCCTTGTCGAAGGTGACGCGGGCATCGTCGTCACGGTTGATGACGACCGGGATGGCCCCCTCCCTGGCCAGTTCGAGGGAGATGGCCCGGCCGATCCCCTTGAACCCTCCTGTGACGATGACGACCTTGTCCTTCATGTGCAGATCCATGTTGTCTCCTGACTTGTCATATGTGTTGCTTGGTTTTCCGCGGTACGGACCGTTTCCACCGGCCGCGTCACTTCCGTCCGGCTTTCCCTCGGCCGGCACCGGTTTCAACCCTTGTAGAGGTACTTTCGGGCCGTTTCCACCGTCATCTGGGCCCCGTTGCCGGGGGCGACCGGGGCCTGATAGTCCCCGTGCTCGATCCGGACAGGATTGACGAAATATTCGTGCTGGTTGTCCACGTACTCGATCATCCGTCCCTCCTTGGTGCATGAGACGGCCGCATAGTCGAACATGGCGAAGTGGCATACCGCCTCGCACAGGCCCACCCCCCCTGCGTGCGGGCACACGGGCTTGTGGAACTTGCGGGCAAGAAGGTACTCCATGACGATTTCCTGGGGGCCCGCCACCCGGGTGGCGTCGATCTGCATGATGCCGAAGGCGTCGGCCTGGAGATACTGCTTGAACATGATCCTGTTCTGCATCTGCTCCCCGGTGGCCACGGGGATGGGGTTGATGGCCCGGGCTATGGTGGCGTGCCCGATCACGTCGTCGGGGCTGGTGGGCTCCTCCACCCAGGCCAGGTCGAAGTCGTGGAAGTGGTTGATCCAATCGATGGCCTGGGGCACGTCCCACACCTGGTTCGCATCAACGGCAAGGCGGACGTCCGGCCCGATGGTCCTGCGGGCCAGGTCCAGGCGGCGCAGGTCGTCATCCAGATTCTGCCCCACCTTGAGCTTTATCTGCCTGAACCCTTTGACCTCCGTCTCCTCCCTGGCGATCGCGGTCATCTTCTCGTCGCTGTAACCAAGCCATCCGGCGGCGGTGGAATAACCCGGATACCCATTGCGGCGGATGTCCTCGATCCTTTCCTCCTTGCCCTTCTGGCCCTCTTTGAGGATCTGCACGGCCTCGCCGGGAGTCAGTGCATCGGTCATGTAACGGAAGTCCAGGGTCGAAACCAGTTCCTCGGGCTCCATCCGGGCCAGGAGGAGCCACAGAGGCAGGCCCGCCCGCTTGGCCTTGATGTCCCACAGGGCACTCAGGAGGGCGCCGATGGCCATGTGCTCCACACCCTTCTCCGGTCCCAGCCAGCGCAGCTGGGAGTCGTGGACGAGAAGGTCCCAGGCGACTTTCATGTCATCCAGGAGACGTTCGACCTCCAGACCGACCAGGGTCCGGGACATGGACTCGATGGCCGCGCAGACCACGTCGTTGCCCCGGCCGATCGTGAATACGAATCCGCATCCCACGATACCGTCGTCGGCCGAGGTGGAGATCTCCACATAGGCGGCCGAATAATCAGGGTCCTTGTTCATGGCATCCGACCCCGAGAGGGTGTCGGAGGTGGGGAAGCGGAAATCGTAGGTTCGTATCCCCGTGATGGTGCTCATATGGGCTCCTTCGCCTCGTTTATGGTTCGGTTACATCTTAGACGGGGCGCTGACCTGTCGGTCAGGTTCCAAGGGGAAGCTGTCATGCAGTCGTTTTTTATTCCCGCCTTCGCTCTGTGCGTACGGGCCTCACTTCAACTGCCAAAACGTTACACTCTTGCTTCGGCAATCGCGGGGCAGGCCCCGCGGATCCGGCAAAGAAATGAGGTGTCCGAATTGCAGGAGTACGAAAAGGCCGCACGTTGGTTCCGTCACGCAACCGACGAGGACTACGACACCATCGCATCTGTTTACTCATACGCCCGTCTCAAGATGATCCAGGGGGGCAACCCACGCCAGTGGGGCACCAAGTATCCCCTGCCCGAGCGCATCCACGAGGACATCGACGGGAGGCACACCATCCTCCTCGTGGACGATGCCGCTGACATCCCCGCTCCGTCCCCGGACGTCCCCTACGACCCTCCGGTCCTCAGGGAACGCAGGGGGGAGCACGAGAGGGTGATCGGCATCTTCTCCGTCTTCCACGATCCCGATCCGGACTACAAGGTCATCGACGGCGACTGGCTTGACGACCTGCCTTACACCACGATCCACAGGGTGGCTTCCTCCGGCCTGGCCCGCCACGCCGCAGCCGACCTGCTCACCTGGAGCAAGAAGACCTTCGGCAATGTCCGCTGCGACACCGGGCTGAAGAACCACGCCATGCAGCACATCCTGGAATCCCAGGGATTCACCAGGTGCGGCAACATCATCATGCCCGAGAACGACGAAATCGAGAACGTCAGGGTGGCATACCAGTGGAACGGCCGGACCCTGGTGCCAAGCGCCCCTTCGCGCCTCGCCGAGCGTCGTCTGGTCCACGCCTGATGACGGCTGCGGATTCCCCCCACCAAGGTCTGCCGGCCGATGGGCCGGCAGACCGGAACGTGCCGATATCGTCAGGGTGAGGGCCGATGGCCCGGTCCGGACCGGACCGGGCCGCACAATGGAGGCATGAGTCTGAGTGCAGCCCCCCGGTGGGACTTTTCTTCCTCTGCAGGACGGGACAACTACCGTCGCGCCCTGGGCGCCTACCCGGGTCAGGTGATCGTCGACCTGGCCGCCTTGAAGGCCAACATGGAACACCTGGTCAAGAGGGTGGGCGGCCCCGGAGGGGGTACCGCCGTCATGGGGGTGGTGAAGGCGGATGCCTATGGGCACGGCCTCATACCCACAGCCCTGGCCGCCCTGGCCGGCGGGGCCACCTGGCTGGGCACGGCCCAGGCCCGTGAGGCCCTGGCCCTGCGCCGGGCCGGCATCGGACCGGACCGTTGCAGGGTGCTCACCTGGATGTACAACGCGGCGGCGGCCCCATTCGAAGACCTGATCGCCGACGACATCGATCTGGCCGTCGGGTCCTTGGACGGAATCGAGGCCATCGCCGCGGCCGCCAGGCGATTGGGTAGGCCGGCCAGGGTCCATGTGAAGGTGGACACGGGCTTCGGCCGCAACGGGTTCACCCCCCGGTCCTTTGACGGCGCCCTGGAGGCACTGGCCCGTCACGCCGCCGAAGGCTCGCTCAAGGTGATAGGCCTTTTCAGCCACCTGGCGGTGGCCGATATGCCCGACAACCAGGATTTTGTGGCCTCCACCGACGACCAGATCCGTTCCTTCGACGGCTTCGCCCGCCGTATGGCGGCCTGCGGGCTCAAGCCGGAAATCCGCCACCTGGCCAACACGGCCGCCACCCTCACACGCCCTCGAATACATTATGAACTGACCAGACCGGGCATCGGCCTGTATGGATACGAGCCCGATCCCTCCATGGGGGTTTCCTCGGACTACGGGCTCAAGCCCGCCATGACCCTTCAGGCACAGCTGGGCACGGTCAAGGACCTGGATGGCGGACACAGCGTTTCCTATGGGAGGACCTACTTCACCCAGGCTGCCACCAGCACGGCCATCCTCCCCCTGGGGTACGCGGACGGCATCCATCGGTCCGCCTCCGGTTTCGATCATGAGGGGTCCCTGGGCGTGGACCATCCGGGCGGTCCGGTCCGCCTGATGACAGTCCAGGGCCCCCGCCTGGTCAGGGTGTCCGGCAGGGTCTGCATGGACCAGTGCGTCCTGGATCTCAAGGGGAGGTCCGACGATCTGGGCGTCCACGAGGGCGACACGGTGGTCCTCTTCGGACCCGGTAGGGGGGAGGGATTCTGCGAGCCCACCGCCGATGACTGGGCCAAAGCCGCCGACACCATCAGTTATGAGGTCTTCACCTGCCTACGCAACAGGGTCACCCGCCTCTACCTGCATGCCCCGCAGGTCATCCGTCCCGAGGACATGCACCTGCTTGATCCGACCTCCATCCTGTGACTTGTGGCTTGTGACTTGTGACCTGTGGCTTGTGGCTTGTGACCTGTGACCGGCATAGGCGGCCGCCGGTATGAGACGGCAACCCCCTTATGGCGGATTTGCCTTATGGCGACGGCAGGGGCCGAATCCGGGGCAGCGGGTGGGTCGTAAAGGTGATGCCTGTCACATCCGGGCCATCCGGCGTGAAGATACCTCTTACATCCTTGCAGTTCCATCGGCCAAGTGATGAGATGAAGGCATGAGCACATATACAGGAAAAGAACCGTCATCCATCTCCTACACGGCTGTCGCCGACATAAAGGGCGGCCGCAATGGTCATGCCGACAGCCATGATCCGGACCTCTCCTTGGACCTGGACACCCCCAAGGCCATGGGCGGCAAGGGGGAGGGGACCAACCCCGAGCAGCTCTTCGCCATCGGCTGGGGGGCCTGCTTCCAGGGGGCCATGGGCCTGGCCGGCAAGGAGCTGCGTGTGGCCGCCACCAAGCTGTCCCAGAGCAGGGTCCGCACCCATATCTCCTTGGGCGACGAGGGCGAATCTTTCGGCATCAAGGCCAAGATCGAGGTCTGCCTGCCTGGCGTGGACCGCGACCTGGCCCAGCGCCTGGTCGACAGGACCCAGGAGCTCTGCCCCTACTCCAAGGCGACCGCCGGAAACGTTCCCACCGAAGTGGTCGTCGTGGACGACCTGGACTGACAGGTCCTCAAAGTCCCGGGTCCGTCGTGGCAGCGCCGCTGCCAGGCGGTCCCGCTGTTTGCGTGCCCGGCCAGAACAAGCATCGGCGGTTCCGGCGGGGCGGCTTTGTTCATGGGGGGGGTGCGCCCACTTGCGTCACGCCACCTTCCTGGCGACAATGATGGAGATGGGCCGTGAGACGGCGTGAGGAGGGGCTGATGGGTGCGGAAGCGGGCGACCGGATCTTGCGGGGTGAGGGATACACCCCAGAAGACGAGGAACGGTGGGCACCGGAGCCCCCCAAGACCAGCAGCAGAACCGCCTTCCAGCGCGACCGTGCCCGTCTGGTCCATTCCTCAGCCCTGCGCAGGCTGGGAGCCAAAACGCAGATCCTTGTGGCGGGTACCGACGACTTCGCCCGGACCCGTCTCACCCACACCCTGGAGGTGGCACAGATAGGCCGGCAGATCGGCACCATGCTGGGGTGTGATCCGGATGTGGTCGACTGCGCCTGTCTGGCCCACGACCTGGGCCACCCGCCCTTCGGACACAACGGCGAACGGGCCCTGGCTTCTCTGGCCTCCTCCATAGGGGGGTTCGAGGGGAATGCGCAGACCCTCCGCCTCCTCACACGGCTGGAACCCAAGGTCTTCCAACCAGACGGCCGCAGCGCAGGGGTCAACCTGACCAGGGCCGCCCTGGACGCCACCGTGAAATATCCTTGGACCCTGGCAGAGGCAGCCAGCCATCCCAAGGGGGAGAGGACGGCGAAGTTCTGCGTCTACCCGGATGACATGGAGGTATTCCGCTGGTTGAAGGAGGGGGCGCCCGCGGCGACCACCCCCATGGAGTGCCAGGTGATGGACCTGTCGGATGACATAGCATACAGTGTCCACGATGTGGAGGACGCCATCGTGGTGGGATCCTTCAACCCCCTGGCCCTGACCGATTCCCATGTTGTGGATGCCGTCGTCGCGTCGGCCCGGTCCTGGTACGGGGACAGGTGGGACCCGGATCTCCTCCTGGAAGCCCTAGGCAGGCTGAGATCCAAGCTTCCTGTCCACTTCAACGGATCGCGTCGCGCCCTGGCCCAGCTCAAGAACATGACCAGCTCCCTGATCGGCCGCTTCGCCGATTCCGTGGAGAGGGCCACACGGGAGCGTTACGGGCCCGGCCCGCTGACCAGATACTCGGCCTCGGTCGTCATCCCCAGGCAGACGGCTTATGAAATCGTCGCCCTGAAGGGGATTGCCGTCTATTTCGTCATGGCTCCCCGCGAGCACGAGCCCTTCCACGATGAACAGCTGAAGATAGTGACCGACCTGGTCGATGTGATGATGGCGGATTCCCCCTCACCCTCTGATGCCCTTGAGAACGTCTTCCTGGAGGACTGGCAGGAGGCCGCGAACGACGATGAGCGCCTCCGTGTGGCCATAGACCAGGTGGCCAGCCTGACCGATGGGTCTGCCCTGGCCCTCCATTCCGTCGTCTGCGGATGAACGGATCGGCGGGGGCGGACCCCATGCGCCGGCGGTGGTCAGCGGGACTGCGCCCCGGGGGTCCTCTCTTCGGTGGGAGCCGTCGCCTTTCTTGAAAGTGCAAACGAGGCGGCAAGACCGATAAGGGCGACGGCCACCATGAAGATGAAGGCCCAGCGGTACCCGTTCTCCATGGCCTGACCGCCCTTGTAGCCGGCGGATACTGCCTGGGACGTGCCCAGGGTCACGATCATCATTGCCGCGGCTGTGCCGAGTGAACCACCTATCTGACGGATGGTGGACGCGGCTGCGTTGCCGTGGGCCGTGTACCTGGTCGGCAGGGCATTGATTCCTTCGGTGAAGGTCGTCATCATGACGAAGGCGATTCCCACCATCCTCAGGGCGTAACAGGAGGCGATTTCGACCAGGCTGGTGTACTGGCCGAACCAGAGCATGGGAACGGTTCCAATCAGGAGCACTGTGTATCCGATCAGGGATATTTTCCTGACCCCGATCCTGTCATACAGGGCGCCGGAAAGTGGATTGCAGAGTCCCATGACGATTGCTCCGGGCAGCATGACCAGGCCTGAAGTCAGAGCACTGGACCCCCTGGTGTTCTGCAGGTAAAGGGGGAGGACCAGTTCGATGCCCACCATGGCGATGTTGCTCAGTGTGCTCAGAAGGGTGGTCAGGTTGAAGATGCCGTTGGAGAAGACGCGGAGATTGACCAAAGGATCGCTGAGGACGAACTGCCTGCGGCAGAAGAGTGCGATGGCCAGTATGCCCACTGCCAGGAGGAGGCCGTCCGTCACAGAGACCCTGCCTGAGTCGCCTATGGAAGAAAGCGAATACAGGAGCAGGCCAAAGCCCAGGCAGGAGCAGACGATGGACATGACGTCGATTTTGGTCCGCCTGGGTGTGTTGACCGTGTAGACAAAGCGGAATGATGCAATCAGTATGACCACTGCGACGGCGGCCAGGGTGATGAAGAGGGCCCTCCAGGACCAGTGCTCCAGGATGAAGCCCGACAGGGTGGGACCCACCGTCGGCCCCAGGGCCACGACCAGGCCGGTGACTCCCAGAGCCAGGCCCCTTTTATCCGGAGGGAAGAGGAGGAGCATGACGTTCTGTATGAAGGGCATCAGGGAACCTGCTGCCACGGCCTGGACGATCCTCCCGGTCAGCAGAAGGGGGAAATGTCCGGCGGAAAAGATGCAGATAAGGGACCCCGCGAGGAAGATGGCGATCATGGTCATGTAGATGGACTTGGACGTGAAGTTGGAGAAGACCCAGGCCGATACCGGAATCATGAGGCCGACAACCAGCAGATAGGCCGTGCTCAGCCATTGGGCCGTCGACTGCGAGACGTGGAAGTCCGCCATGATGGTCGGCAGGGCGTTGTTGAGGAAGGTTTCGGCCATCAGTGCCAGAAAGGCCCCCAGGAGGAGGGTGTCCATCATCAAGCCCCGATTGCGTCCCGATCCCGATTCCCCATCACTGTCATGGACGGACCCCTGCGTGACGGCCTTTTGAATGACTTCATTCCCCTCATCCGTATCTGTGACCATGGTTGTTCGCCTTTCCGCTTGTCTGTTCATCGCCGCCGCTCCGGTGCCGTCGGTCCGGGACCGCGTCGGCCCCTTCACGATTACCTGTGGTCCTCGAGGAGGGGCCTGTGGATGTCGGTCCGGTTGGTCTGCTGACTCCGGTCCCTGCCACGTGGGGCCCCTCATGTATCCGTTCCAGCGCGGTCGGCATGGCGCATGGTGTGGATGATTCTGTTGAGGAAACTGACCAAGAGGCTCTTTTCCTCAGGAGAGAACCCCTTGAGGGCCAGTGAGTTGGTCCCGTTCATGGCATCGGCGATCCGTCGGCCGTCGACTGACATCCTTCGGCGGCCCATGTCCGTGATGGACAGCCTGACCTGTCTTCTGTCCTCCGGCAGTGGGTGGGCGGCGACCCACCCGGAGGCCTCAAGCCGCTTCACTATGCTGCGCACGGTGGGGTGGCTCAGGCAGAAGCGGTCGGCAACATCCTTCTGTGTGACCCTGGTCCCCTCGGCCTCATAGAGGAAGTAGACGATGATGAACTGGGTGCCGGTCAGGTCGGGGAAGATCACCTTGACCTGGCTGGTCAGATGTTTCTCTATCAGTATGTTCGCCTTTTTGATCAAGGAGCCAGGATTCTCCTCCATCCTCGTCATCCCCTGCATGTGCCGCCTTCCCTTCTGCATCATAGAAAATGTAGCAAGCTACAGTATTTACTTTCTCTTGCCCCATGTCAACTCCAGCCGCATGAAATGGGATGCTACCCGGTCTGCACCCTCCCCGTTCTTCCCCCAGCAATGTGTGACAAGCCGGAGGGCTGTGCCCTCGGACCGGCAGGCGGTCGCCCTGACCGACGCTCTTCCCCCTGCCCAGGTAGTCTGGAGGGTATGCCAGGACTGATCAAGAAGGAAGACATAGAGCGTGTGCGTGCCACGGCCGACCTTTATGACATAGTGTCGGACACGGTCACCTTGAAACCTTCCGGTTCGGGCACTTACATGGGACTGTGCCCCTTCCATGACGAGAAGACTCCAAGTTTCTCCGTCCGGCCCTCCCTGGGCGTGTGGCACTGCTTCGGCTGCGGCCTGGGTGGTGACGTCTTCAACTATGTGGAGAAGGAGGAGAACGTCGACTTCGGCGATGCCGTGGAAATCCTCGCGGACCGCTACCACATAGAACTCCACTATGAGAACTCCGGACCCGATCGGCCGCAGGGGTCCAAGCGCTCACGCCTTCTGGAGGCCAACGAGGAGGCCCAACGTTACTTCGTCTCCCAACTGCTGACCAAGGAGGCTCTCGCCGCGAGGAAGCTCCTGGACGGCAGGACCTTTTCCCGGGACCAATGCGCCCACTTCGGCTGCGGATACGCCCCCCGGGGATGGGACAACCTGGTCCGCCACCTGGCGACCAAGGGATTCACCCGTCAGGAGATGCTGGATGCGGGCCTGGCCCGTCAGGGGCAGCGGGGCATCTATGACTACTTCCGCGGCCGGGCGACCTGGCCCATCCGAGATTCCACCGGCCGCACCCTGGGATTCGGTGCCAGGAAGCTGTATGACGACGACACCATCCAGGCCAAATACATCAACACCCCCGACACCCAGCTCTACCGGAAGACCCAGGTGCTCTACGGAATCGACCTGGCAAAGGACTCAATCGTCAAGAAGCGGCAGGTGGTCATCGTCGAGGGATACACGGACGTGATGGCCTGCCACCTGGCCGGGGTGACCACGGCGGTGGCGACCTGCGGCACGGCCTTCGGCCAGGAGCATGCCAAGATTGTCCGCCGGCTCATATCGGACGACGCCCTGGGGGGCATCCAGCTGGTGGGACCGGTCAAAGGGTCAAGGGTGGTCTTCACCTTCGATGGTGATGCGGCAGGTCAGAAGGCGGCCCTCCATGCCTTCGGCCTGGACGGCAGCTTCCTCACCCAGACCTTCGTGGCAGTGGCCCGGGAGAACCTGGATCCCTGCGACCTGCGGATCAAGTACGGCGACGAGGCGGTCCGGTCGCTGGTCGAGGGGGCCACCCCCCTCTACGACTTCGTGATCAAGTCGGCCGTGGACATGTTCGACACCCAGTACACCACAGGTCAGATGGGGGCGGTCAAGGCCGTGGCCCCGATCATCGCCCAGATCAGGGACCGTTCCCTGGTCGGCTTGTACGCAAGGAAGACGGCCAGACGGATCGGGGTGGATCTTGACGTCCTCGTCCCCGAGGTGAACCGGGCCCGCAGGCAGTTGAGGATCCATGACGAGGATGCCTACGCCCAACGTCAACGCCGCTATGGCGGCGACTCTTTCGGTCAGGCCGGGCAGGAGCGGTCTGTCGACCCCGCCCAGCGGCACAGGGTCGAACATCAGGATGCCATCCAACAGGGGTACTACAAAATCGACGATCCGGTCTTCATCTGTGAACAGCAGTTCATGGGGATCCTGATACAGATACCCAGAGCCGTCGGCCGGAGTGCTTATGACCAGCTGGATGACGACAGTTTCAGCGTCCCCGTCTTCCGCTCCCTCTTCCAGGCGGTGGAGGCCGCGGGCGGCCTGCCGGGGAACGACACCCCCCAGGGTCTGTGGATGCACAACCTGACCAAGGCCGCCGGTCCCATGTTGGAGTCGGCCATCAACGAGCTGGCCGTCATGCCCCTTCCCCTGCCGGAGGGTGATAAGGAACAGGGCGGGCAAAGCGGCCGGGTGCAGGCAGGGTCCGGCGGGTCCGCCGCGGATTCCCAGGGACTGGCGGGAGGGACACCCGTGAACGCCGCGGCGGTCCAACTGCGGCCGCCCACCGCAGAGGAGAGGCAGTATGCCTCCGAGCTTCTGGTCCGCCTCCTGGATGCCACCTTCATGCGTCAGATCGCCTCAGCCAAGCGGCAGATGAACCGCCTCCCCGATGGACAGGAGAAGTTCGACCTGCTGGGTCGGATCACCCAGCTGGAGACCCACCGCAAGGAACTGCGCAACCAGGTCTTCGGCAACGCCGACTGACACCGGGGGCCATCGTTGCAGCCGGGTCGCCGTGGGCCCGGGCGCATATAGTGGGACCCATGTGCACAGCGGGACTTGAGGAAAGGGCGGGGGAGGGTGGTCGCGCCCTCCTTCCCGGGGCGGTTTTCTGGGACATGGACGGAACCCTGATCGATTCGGAACCCTACTGGCACCAGGTCGAGATCGACCTGGCCCGCCGATATGGCGGCAGATGGGACGAAACCCTGGGATGGAGGATGAGCGGGACCCCTCTGCCTGTGGTCGCCCGGGTCATGCGGGAGCACGGCCTGCAACTGCCGGCAGAAGATGTCCCAGCCCTCCTCATCGAAGGGGTGGCCCGCATGGAGAAGGAGCATATGCCCTGGATCGAGGGCGCCCGAGATCTCTTGTCCTCTTTGGCCAGGGCGGGGGTCCCCTCCGTCCTGGTGACCACATCGCCCCGCCGCATGGCCCGGGCCCTCGTGGATCAGGCGCCGGACGGGGCCTTCGCCGCCTTCGTCTGCGGCGATGACGACCTGCCCAAGAAGCCGGATCCGGCTCCTTACCTTTACGCAGCCTCCCTGGTCGGCATAGAGAAGGGGGAGATGGCGCAGACCATCGCTTTGGAAGATTCAGAAACCGGCATCAGGTCCGCCGCGGCATCCGGAGCGACAACACTGGCGTTCACCGGTGCCACCCCTGGTGACAGGAGGCCCGGGCCGGAAGCGGCCTCCTTCGACACCTATGTGGGCATGACTGCCGGGAAACTGGGAGGGTTCCTTCCGGGTCGGTCCCCGCTCCCTCGAGCGACCCGGTAACCCCACCTGCGAGTTTCGTTGGCCTCTTGCCGTTTCTTATATGCTCTGTCAAACGGGGGGGGGGCGGGCCGCAAGATGTCACGGACGGAGTGTCGCTCTTGTCATCTTGTCCCATCAGA
>NZ_JBANDZ010000001.1:635876-666471 GCF_037963085.1 Bifidobacterium favimelis
TCCGGGTCAACGGTCTGAGACCGGTCAGTGCAGTTCCCGGTACTTCTCCGTGCTTCCCTTGGAGGTTTCGACAGGGTACTTCAGCTTGGTCTTGGCCAGCTTGTCCAAGACGATTTTGTCCATGTCCAAGCCCATGCATTCGGCCATTTCTATGCAATAGGTGAGAACATCAGCCAACTCGTCCGCCACATGGCCCAGGTCACCGTCTCTGGCCTCATCACCCCACTGATAACATTCGAGCAGCTCAGCCGCCTCGATGCTGATGGAACGGGAGAGGGTCGCGGGGGAGTGGAACCTGTCCCAGTCGCGCTCGCGTGCCGCTTCCATGATTGCTTTTACAGTAGAGTCACTGATCATATCGTCATGATAACCCGCGTGCCTATGACACACGTAGATACATGCTTTCATCTACACTTTTCTGCGGGACGTCCGTGTGACGGCCCGAAGACAACAAAAGGAAGTTGAATATCAAATGACTCACAAGATAATTCTGGACAGCGATCCGGGCCACGATGACGCAGTGGCCATACTTCTCGCCCTCGGAAACCCCAACATCGATCTGCTGGGTGTCACCACTGTCGGGGGCAATCAGAGTCTGGACAAGGTCACATACAATGCCAGGGCGGTCCTTGAGAAGGCCCACGCCACCGATGTGCCCGTCCACGCAGGTTGCGACCGACCCCTGGTCCGCCCCCTTGAAGTGGCGGCTTCCATCCACGGTCAGAGCGGCCTGGACGGTGTCGACCTGCCTGTGCCCACCCGTCCCCTGGATCCCGGCCACGCCGTGGACTGGATCATCGAGACCATCATGGACAACGAGCCCGGCACCATTACGTTGGTGCCCACCGGCCCCCTGACCAACATCGCCATGGCCGCCCGCAAGGAGCCCAGAATCGTGGAGAGGGTCCGCGAGGTCGTCCTTATGGGAGGCGGCTATCATGTTGGCAACTGGAGTCCTGTTGCGGAGTTCAACATCAAGGTGGACCCGGAGGCGGCGCGGGTGGTCTTCAACGCCCCCTGGCCGGTGACCATGGTCGGTCTGGATCTGACCCACCAGGCCCTGTGCACCCCCGAGGTCCAGGAGCGCATCCGGTCCATCGGCACCGACCTGTCAACCTTCGTCAGCGGGCTCATGGACTTCTTCCGCAAGTCCTACAAGGACAATCAGGACTTCGTCGACCCCCCGGTCCACGATCCCTGCACTGTCGCTTATCTGATCGATCCCGATATCGTCAAGACCCGCAGGTGCCCCGTCGACGTGGAAGTCAAGGGGGAGCTGACCACAGGGATGACGGTGGCCGACCTGCGCGGTCCGGAGCCCAGTGCCGAGGAATGCCACACCCAGGTCGCCGTGAAATTGGACTTCGACGGCTTCTGGGATCTCATCGTGGATGCCATCAAGAGGATCGGGTGAATCACGGTGAAGAACGATTCCGAAAATGCCGTCTCCGCGCCCGTGAACGGCGGGGGCAGGTCGATCGTGGCCCTGATGGCGGCACTGATGGCCGCTGTCTTCGCCTTCCAGCTCAATGCCTCCATGCTGTCGCCGGCGCTGACGACGATGGAGCACGAGCTGGGCACGACCAGCTCCCAGATAGGGCTGACGCAGACCGTCTTCTTCACCTCCTGTGCCGTTTTCTCCCTCTTCCTGCCCCGACTGGGTGACCTGGCGGGACGCAAGAAGGTCCTCCTGGGCATGCTGGCCCTGACGGCCCTGGGCTGTGTGATCTCCGCCCTGGCGCCCAATGTGGCGGTGCTGATGGTCGGCCGCGTCATCCAGGGCGTGGCAGGGCCCGTGGTCCCCATGACCCTGATCATGCTCCATGCTGCGGTTACCGAGGAGGCCCGTTATACCAGGCTCATGTCGATCCTGACGGCCGTCAACGGCGGCATCGGCGGGGTGGACGCCCTCCTGGGCGGCTGGCTGGCCGGAACCTTCGGTTTCCGCTCGGTCTTCTGGTTCATGGTGGCAGTGGCCGTGCTGGCCATCGTGCTGGTCTTCTGCTTCGCCGAGGAGAGTCATGCGGCCCAGACCCCAAGGATGGACTGGGCCGGGGTCATCTTCCTGTGCGTGGCCTTCCTCTCGGCCTACCTGGCCATCAATGAGGTCGAGAAACTGGCAGATGCCAACTGGCTCATGGTCCTGGTCGAGATTCTGGTGGCCGCCGTCTTCTTCGTCGTCTTCTGGCAGACGGAGGGGCGCAGCAGGGCACCCATGGTCACGACCACCTATCTCAAGCAGCGCCGCACCTGGGGTCTCCTGCTGACGACCCTGACCACGATGATCGCCGTCTTCGCCATCATGAACGGCATCGTCCCCGCCCTGGCCCAGGATGGCAATATCGGGGCCGGCATGAAGGCCAGCGTGGTCTCCTTCGCCACACTGACCCCATATGCACTGGTCGGGTTGGTCTTCGGACCCGTGGCCGGCATCCTGGCTTCGAGATTCGGATACCGCATGGTTCTCCGGACCGGCCAACTGGTCAGCATCCTAGGGCTTGCCTTCGGTGTCTACGTCTGCTTCCGGCCCAGCATCTGGGGTCTGGTGGTGCTTTCCGTGGTGCTTGGTGTCTCCTACGCTGGAACGGTCAACATCATGCTCAACGGACTGGGAGTGGTCCTGTCCCCTGCGGACAACACCGGGTACCTTCCCGGCCTCAACGCCGGTGCCTTCAATCTCGGCTCCGGCCTCAGCTACGCGGTGCTGTATGCCTTCATGAACTCCTTCTCCGGTTCCGGCGACGGGCGCGGGGGGTATGTGGCCGCCATGGTGGGAGGTGCCGTCCTCATGGCGATCGCACTTCTCTGCTCCCTGCTGATACCCGGCGAGGAGGAAAAGAAGTAATCCGCAAGGTACGAAAGGGTCGCCGGCTGCCCGTTCGGTACCGGCGACCTGACCTTCCACAGGTTCCCTTCCTCCTCCTGACGGCGGGAGGGGACCTGGCCGGGGTCAGACCCGATCCCTTCAGCCGCAGTCCTCACGTTTGACGGTGGAGGGACGGGTCCTTCCTTTTCTCAAGCCTTTTCTCAGGGATGGCCCCTCCTCCCGTGTGAGCCGCCGGGGAAGGTGAGAGTAGACTGATACCGGATATTTTCATGCCGGAGGTGACGATGCGACATTGGCTGAAGAGCCTGCTGAAAAGCGAGACTGTTCTCCTCATAGCCACAGCCATAGCCATCATCTCCTGCTTTCTGGTCCATCCAGACCGCCAATATCTGGGCTACATACACATGAACACGATCACCCAGCTGGGTTCGCTCATGCTGGTGGTCTGCGGCTTTCAACGCATAGGGGTCTTCCACGCAATCGGCGCAGACCTTCTGACGAGGGTCCACACGGTCCGTGGGCTGGCCCTGGTCCTGGTGGCGCTGACCTTCTTCTCCAGCATGTTCATCACCAACGACGTGGCCCTGGTGACCTTCGTCCCCTTCGCGATTGCGGTCCTGATCATGGCCGGCCTGGAGGAGAGGACCTTCCTCGTGGTCACGTTGATGACCGTCGGCGCCAACGTGGGCAGCATGCTCACCCCCATCGGCAACGCCCACAACCTCTATCTGAAGGCCCGTTCGGACATGCCCACCTCCGACTTTCTCATGGCGATGGCCCCATACACCCTGGTCTCGGCCGTCATGCTGGTCCTGGTCTGCTGGTTCGCCTTCGGCAGGGGGCGGGTCTCCAGGCTGGAGCACATGGATGCCGACGACCTGAGGAAGTCCGTGCTGGCACCGAATCCGGATAAGATCCAGCCACAGGTGCGTGAGATGCAACAGGGCGGCAAATGGCGGATCGCCGTCTACCTGTTCCTCTTTGTCGTCTGCCTCCTTGGGGTGGGCAAGGTGATTCCGCAGTGGGCCATGGTGGGCATCGTCGTCCTGACCTTTTTGGCCTGCGACCGCCAGGTCTTCCTCCATGTGGACTGGGGACTCCTGCTGACTTTCGTTGCCTTCTTCATCTTCATCGGGAACGCCCGCCGTCTGCCCGCCTTCTACAACCTGGTCTCCGGCCTGGTCAACGTCCACCCCCTGCTGACTTCCGCCCTGTGCAGCCAGGTGATCAGCAACGTCCCGACGGCCCTCCTGGTCTCCGGATTCTCCGATGCCTGGAAGGACATCATCATCGGGACCAACCTGGGCGGGCTGGGCACCCTGATAGCATCGATGGCCTCACTGGTCTCCTACAAGGCGGTCATCAAGCGGTATCCGACGAAGAAGGGCCGCTACCTGGCCGTCTACACCGCCTGCAACATGGTCTTCCTGGTGGTCCTCCTGGGGATGGCCGTCGTCATCGAATGACTCCGTTTCCGCTTGGGATGGATGACCTCGTGCGGCCGGGGCCTCCCAAGTCTCTCTGGTTCATCAGGGCTGCCCACCGTCTGGCAACCGTTGGTCATGTGTCGAGAAGATGCCCGTGGCTTTCTTCTCCCACCACGCAGCCTGGGGGTGCCCGGACGTGAGCATCGACAATCTGTTGGACATCCTCGGCTGGGTCATCCCCATCCTGCTCAGTGACCTGGTTGGTTGTCCAGGGGTCTGAGCCGCCTGCGTGAGGCGGAGTGTGCCAGGGATGAGGCGCAAGAGGCGCGTGACAGGGCCATGCAGACCGGCCTGCGAACCCTGTTGAGGACAGAGCTGTTGGAGATTCACACCCAGCATGTGGTCCATCATGAACCGATCAGCGTGAGTGTCCAGGATGAGGCCGAACGCGTCTATCGTGCCTACCACGAGTTGGGCGGTAACGGGACTGGGACTATGTTGCATGACCAGATCATGGCCTTGGATGCCTATCAGGACATGTCGGGGGAGAGGCGGTGAGACGCATGCTGGCCGGCTTCTTCATGGTTTTTCCGGCGGTGGCCGCCTGCCTGGGTGTGCTGGCTTTGGCGGCCAGGCTGCTCAAGCCGCTGGCCCTCATGGCCCTGGGCGTGCTTCTCATCACGGCCTGACACACAAACACACATATCGATCATGGCCGCCCCGGGCGGGGCGGCTTTTTTCATGCCCCGGGAGGGGGCGGATTGGAGGTCCGTGATGGCATACGAGCTCATCACCGACAAGGACGCGAAGTGACTGACCAAGGGCAGGCCCTGGAAGATCGCGTCCATCACCATCCACTGGTGGGGGGACCCGGGCACCCGCCCGACGTTCGAGGGGGTGGTCAACACTTTTGTGACGGGTGCCCGGGGCACGTCCGCGCACTACGTGGCGGAGGCGGGCCGCGTGGCCTGCCTGGTGGACCCCGACGACCGCGCCTGGGCGTGCGGCGACGGCATCGGCTGCCGGTCGGGCGGCAACGACTGCTCCATATCGATCGAGTGCAACCCCAGGCAGTCGGACGGGGACTATGAGACGATCGCGGAGCTGGTGCGCGACCTGCGCTCCACCTACGGCGACCTGCCCCTCTACCCGCACAAGCACTGGTCTAACATGGCCTGCCCGGGCACGTACGACCTGGCGCGCATCGACCGCCTGGCACGCGGCCTGCCCGCCGGCAAGCCCGCACCAGCCGCACCGCCGGCAGTCCCCAAGCCGGCACCCGCACCTGCACCCAAGCCTTCCGTGCCGCAGATCGCGGTGGACGGCTCCTGCGGCCCCGCCACGGTCAAGAGATGGCAGCAGGTCATGGGCACGCAGGCGGACGGGGTGGTCTCCGGGCAGGTGGAGCCCGACGGGCGCACCTACGCCAGGCCAAGCCTGGCCTCCTGCACGTATGGAGGGTACGGCAGTCAGCTCATCCGCGCCGTGCAGGCCAGGCTGGGCCTGGCCCGGGACGGGCTGCTGGGTCCGGCCACCATCCGCGCCATCCAGGCGCATCTGGGGGTGGTGCAGGACGGCAGTTTCGGGCCCGCGACCGTCAGGGCCCTCCAGGCCCGGCTCAACCAAGGAACCTTCTGAAAGGATGGATGACACCATGACAGACAGCGATCCCATGCCCGAGCATGCCTCGGACCAGCCTGGTTACACGCCGGTCTTCCCCGACGCGGTGCGCACCGCCATCTACGTGCTCGGCCTGATTGCCTCCATCACCGGCCTGGGCTTCATGTGCTTCGTCCACCCCGAGATCGGCGGCTTCATCTCGACCGCAGCAGGAGCCCTCACCGCCGGCTTCGGCGTCGCCTACAACCCCGTAAGACTCGCAGGCAAGTAGACGAGGTTTGAGGGTAGGGCAGGTATGACACCTGCCCTACCCTCAAATGGCGAACGATTCCATCTGATTATAGGGATTGTTTGGTGGTGAAGCGCTCGACGTCGTATGGGAGGAACTCACCTGACTCGCTCTCCTCCTTGGTTGTGAGTTCAACATAGTGAGCATTCAGTCTTGTTGCTTTGTATTTTTCGATTTGGTTTTCGGGGATTAACCCTGCCTGCCGGAAGACTGTGACCAGTGATTCAACGTAAGATACGAGCAGGGTCGGATCAAGCCATAGGATTGCATCGTTCAGCGCGTCGACAGAACCGTCTTCTGCGCGAGTGGAGTAACGGAAGCGGGTGCCATGCGGGTCTAACCCATTGAAGAAGCCTATGAAGTCGCTTATTTCTGAAATCTGATCCTCGGGGAGTTTCCGTCGGCATACCGGTTCTGCGGACTTCCATAATTTCTGCAGCATGTGTATCTTTTTCGGGTTTCTTCCTTGAGAGGTCAGCGTGCTCTTCAAAGTGAGTTCGACCACGTGTCTGCTGAGGAAAAGCAAAGGCATTGCTGTCAGGGACTTGCTTTTAAACATCCTTTCGACAACGTCCTCTTGTTCGGCGCACTTGAGAGCCACATCTCGCACGGCTTCCAAGGCGTTAAGATATGAGTCTATTAGCTCGGCTTGCTCAACAGTGCGCTGTTCTTTCTCGGCGCGGAACATGGGGGCCATGGACGTGTGGATCAGCTTCTTGACATCTGGGTCATTAAAACCACTCACTGATTTGCGGATTATCTTTGCCCGCTGGAATTTGGGGAAACTCGCGTTTTGCATAACCTAATTCTATTCAACGCGCCCTCGCCCCGGGAGACCGGAGCGGGGGCGACTTTTTTTATTGCGTCAAAGTATATCACTGGTATGCTCATGAGCATACCAGTGATATACTTTGATTCGTGGGTGGTTATGGGAAAGAACGAAGAAGGAAGGGGAAGCGCGATGCCCCGTTGCCTGCTATGACCCCCCCCAGCACCCTATAAGCCGCCAGATAGAGTTAACTGGGAAAGCAGAATATTTCAAGCCTATTACACGGTTAACTTCATCTCCGATGCAGCGTCCTATAACAATAGGATAGTTGCTTTTACCATGGGGTTGTATTTACCCAGTGAATATGACGACAATCACAGAGGAAGATGTCTTTACCGCATTGATTGCGCGAAGCCCGAACCGGATTTACATGTTCACGAGTTTAACCCAGAGTCCTCTTTGTCCGACAATAGGGGTTTAAAACGGAAGCTGGCAGATATTCCTAATGACGGAACAGGGAGATTGTTTGTAAACGAAGAGTTCTATATATGCCAGAAGAAATTGCTTGAGAACGCATCAGTTATCTGTGAAAGGTGGTTCGCAGAGATATGACACCGAAAGTAAATGTCGAAGCGATAATGGAAACCCAGAGGTATCTGAGTGATCCGAAGAGCAAGCGAATACTGGATTGGTTTCATTATACACCCTCGACGCCCATTGTCGCGGTTGAAGAGTCAGAGAAAGTGAAGAGCGTTTTCGAGCGGGTATCAGACACGGGATCCGATTTTGTCTTGCTGTGCGTCTTATACCCAAATCGACAGACTTTCACAGGGAAGTATCCCCGTGTCATGGTTGTGGGTTTCAAGCAAATGACCGAAAGGCAATGCGATAAAGAGCATCACAATGAAGAGGTAATGACTAGCAGCAAGATTTCAGATTCCGACATCGGTATGCTTGTTTCTTACCTGAAGGAGAAATCATCTCACGCGGTTTTGCTGACAGAATTTGCTCTTACAGGGAAAAATGTAGCATCGCTGGCTATGGCATCCTGCTGATTTAAACGGGTGTTGTCAGGTATTGTCGTGCCCGAGTTCCCCGGAAATACCGGAAAGCACGTTTCATTCTCTGGTATGTTCTGACTGGTGCGCTAATGTCAACATGTACACAGAGCCTGTCTAGTACCGGTGATGTTGAGTAGTTTTAAGGTGTCATGCCGTTTCCCCGGCCGGACTGATTCGACACGGCATGACACCTACCAGCTTGGTCAGTCGTCGGGGAAGTGCCATTCGTATCCGTAGGCCCGGTGGGTGCTTCTGTCTCCGCGTGCCGCACGGCTGATTCCTGACAGGGTGGCGCTCAGGTCCCCGTCCTTGTGCCCCTCGCCGTGGGCGATGAGGTCGGCGGCGGCTTCGGTCAGGCTGTGCCAGGTGCTTGCCGAGGATGCCACTAAGATGGCAGGCACGAGGAAGGGCTGATATGGACAAGACGGCAGAAGAGACGTACGGGGAGATAGGGATAGACGGCAGGGCTGCGTCAATCCTCCCTGAGCTCGATTACATCACGCTCCTGGGGGCCTCCGTCTACTGCTTCGACCGCTGCCAGTCTTTCATCGTCGAGCTGCTGCGGTCCCAAGGGTGCGTCAATCTCGATTGGTGGAAGCTCACCGACCAGACGGCAGGCATGATATGCGACGATGTGAATCATCATCTTGATGATAAGAGTTATATAAATCCTAAGTTGCATGACGATTTTCAGGATCTCTGCCATCGGCGGGATCGTATCATCCATGCTTTCCCATGTACTGATGAGGAGACCGGGGAGCAATACCTGCGAACCAAGGTGAAGGCGACGGCCAGGAATCACGCCGAAGCGAACAAGCAGTTCCCGATTACCCGTGATTATATGACTCAATTTATCGAGAAGGTGACAGATTTCGAATACCGTCTGGATGATGTAAGGACTCAAATGATAGTGCATAAAGACTATAAGTGATAAGACCCATGCCCAACTATCCCGGTGACATCAGCCAGTACCCCGACCACAGGAGCGACCGACCAGCGTCAGCCGACCTCAAAGCCCAGGTCACCACACTCCTCCACAAGCACCTCGACCAGGTCATCGACCAGGAGCACCAGCCAGGCCTCACACCGGCAGAGCGACAGCACCTCGCCGACCTGCACAGGCAGATCCGCCAAGACCTCGACACCGTCAGATACCAGACCAAAGAAAGCACCCTCAGAGCAGTCTGGCGCAAATACAAGACTCGCCGGTGGTACTCGTTTTGCCAATTATGGGTCACACATGGGTCACACATGCGGGTTTTCAAGTGCTGTATAGGGTTAAAGGAATAGCCCTGCTTCTCAGTGGGGAGTAGGGCTTTTGCTGGTGACCCCGGCGAGATTCGAACTCGCGACCTACAGATTAGAAGTCAGTTGCTCTATCCAGCTGAGCTACGGGGCCAAACCCCATCATTATACGCACCCGGTCCCTCCCTGCGTGCCGGTGTGGCCTTCAGCGGCGAATGACCGCGTCCGGCATTGAGTCCTGCGGATTTCGTGCTTATAATTGTGATATTCGCCACAGAGGGCGGAGGCCGGTCCTGCCGCAGTGTTGAGGTGGGACTGGAGTCGCTGATGATTGCAAGAGGATGAGAGGTCCTGAAAATGGTCGAAGGAGTTTCCATAGGGTGGTGGGCCGCCTTGATAGGCCTTGCCCTCGCCATCGTACTGATTCTGAAAAAGGTCAACGCAACTTATGCCCTCCTCCTGGGTGCGGTGGTGGGCTGCCTGATCGGCGGTGCCTCACTGCCCAAGACGGTCGATGTGATCGTCGCCGGCGGACAAAGCGTCATGGGCACGATCGTGAGGGTCCTGGCCGCAGGCGTCCTGGCCGGGGTGATGATGGAGTCCGGTGCGGCCAACCGCATAGCCCAGACCATCGTCGACAAGCTGGGCGAGGGCCTGGCCATCCTTTCACTGGCCCTGGCAACCATGATCATCTGCGCGGTCGGTGTCTTCATCCCCGTGGCGGTTCTGATCGTCGCGCCGATTGCCATGCAGGTGGGGGAGAGGCTGAAGATCTCCAAGCTGGCCCTCCTCGTGGCCCTGTCCGGAGGCGGAAAGGCCGGCAACATCATCTCCCCCAACCCGAACACGATCGCCGTGGCCTCGGGCTTCAACATCCAACCCTCCCAGGTCATGATCGGCAGCTTCATCCCAGCCGTCTTCGGCCTGGCCATGGCCGTGTTCCTGGCCACCATCCTGCGCGGGCGGGGGGCCATGCCCACTGCCATCGATGCCGGTGAGGACGGGCAGGCCAAGAAGGACGACAAGGAACTGCCCTCCATCGGCCGTTCCCTGGTGGCCCCGATCATCGCCGTGGTCCTTCTCCTCATCAACCCCATCGGGAGCATGCTCCACATCTCCCTCCTGACAAAATTCCAGGTCGATGCCATGTACATCCTCCCCCTGGCGGCCATCATCGGCCTCCTGGCCATGGGACAGGGCAAGCACATCCTCGACTACACCAAGTCGGGCCTCCAGCGGATGACCGACGTGGTCCTCATCCTGGTGGGCGCAGGTGCCATCGGCGGTCTGATCACCAACTCCGACCTGGCAGCCCAGATCGTTCGTCTGATCAAGGCCTGGGGCGTTTCCGGGTCCCTCCTGGCCCCGCTGGCAGGCATCCTCATGGCCGCGGCCACAGCCTCCACCTCGACGGGCGTCATCCTCGGCTCCAAGTCCTTCGGATCGGCCATCCTGGACTTCGGCGTCACCCCGACAGCGGCCGCTGTCACCATGCAGGCGGGTGCCACGGTCATCGACCATCTTCCCCACGGCAACTACTTCCACGTCACGGCCAACGCCATGAAGATGACGGTGGGCGAGCGTATGAAGAGCGTCCTCTTCGAGAGCCTGGTCGGTCTGACCATGACGGTGGTGGCCGTCATCTTCTACGCCATTTTCTGATTCCGAACACACGAGCAGTCGGATCGGCGGTCCTTCAGGGCCGGATGGGATGATTAGGCTCCCGTCCGGCCACCTGTCCCGCCGTATCCTGCAGAATGAAACGAGGTTGACATGAAGATCATCATCGCACCCGACTCCTTCAAGGGGTGCATGACAGCCAAGGACGCGGCCGAGGCCATCAGGGAGGGACTCACCAGGGTCCTGCCGGATGCCGAATACGACCTGGTCCCCATGGCCGACGGAGGTGAGGGGACGGTCCAGTCCCTTGTGGATGCCACCGGCGGCAGTCTTGAACAGGCCCAGGTGACCGGCCCACTGGGCAAGCCGGTGACGGCTTCCTATGGCATCCTGGGCCCACAGGTTGGTGACCTGGGAGGTGAAAGCGACGGGTCCGGCAGCGTCCCGACGACCGGGGGCAAGGGCGGTATGGCCGTCATCGAGATGGCCGAGGCCAGTGGGATCGGCTATGTGGACGAGACCACCAAGAACCCCTGGATCACCACCACCTACGGGACCGGTGAGCTCATGCGCAAGGCCCTTGACCAGGGTGTGCACACCATCATCCTGGGCATAGGCGGCAGCGCCACCAATGATGGTGGGGCCGGGATGGCCCAGGCCCTGGGAGCCCGCCTCCTCGACAAGGACGGAAAGGAGCTCGGACCCGGCGGGGGAGCCCTGGCTGACCTGTCCTCGATCGACATCTCCGGTCTCGATCCCCGTCTTGCCCAGGTCAAGGTCCTCATCGCCTCCGATGTGACCAACCCCCTGGTGGGCGCCACCGGGGCCTCTGCCGTCTTCGGGCCCCAAAAGGGGGCCACTCCGGAGATGATCGAGCGCCTGGATGCCAACCTGACCCATTACGCCGATGTGATCGCCCGTGATGTGGGCCGCCAGGTGGCCCATGTGCCGGGTGCAGGTGGCGCAGGCGGGTTGGGGGCAGGCCTCCTGGCCTTCACCAACGCCAGCATGGATTCCGGGGTGACCATAGTCTCCAGGACCGTCCGCCTGGCGCAGAGGGCCGCCGATGCCGACATCTGCTTCACCGGAGAGGGTGGAATCGACTTCCAGACCCAGTACGGCAAGACCCCCATGGGGGTGGCCCAGTGCGTCAAGAAGGCCAATCCCCGGATAGCCGTCGTGGCCCTGGCAGGCAACGTGGGTGATGAGATAGGCGACCTCTACAACCTGGGGATCGATGCCATCTTCCCAATCCTGCCCGGTGTGTCCACCCTGGAGACGGCCTTGAGCGCCGGAAGGGCGAACCTGGCAAGAAGCGCCGAAAACGTCGGCCGGCTGGTCAAGGTCGTCCGCAGGCAGGCCTAGCCGTCAATCCCCTTGTTCCATACCCTTCATGGCCTCCTCCAGGCGGGAGGCCATGAAGACGGGGGTCATCCCGTAGCGCTCCCGCAGCTGGCCCACGGGAACCCGGTCGTTGAATTCCCGTGCCGGGCCGAAGTTGATCACATGGAGGGGGGAGGATCCGAAATATGAGGCTATCCTCTGTCCCCATCCTCCCTCTACCTGGCCGTCCTCCAAGGTGGCTACGAGGCGGTGGTCCTTCCCAAGGCCTTCCAGGGTGTCATCATCCATGAGGGAATATTGGCCGGGATCGACCAGTGTCGGGGCCCTGCCTGTCCTCTCGGTCAGGATCGCGGCTGTGGCGCGGGCCAGGGGGAGGGTGTCGCCCAGGGCCAGAAGGGCCACCCCCTGCCCGGATTGAAGGGTGCGGTAGTGTTCCCAATGCCCGCCGTCGAAGGTTCCGTCCGCGACTGGGGCCTTGGGGTATTCACCTGTCAGGGTGCCCTGTCTGCGCTCATAGGCCAGGGTCAGTTCGCCGGGCACGCGGATCACGACGGGCCGATGTGCCGGGCCGGTGGCCCAGGCCAGCATGGACAGGAAGTCGGCCGCCCCGGTGGGGGCCAGGCAGGTCAACCCGGGGATGCTGGTCATCATGGCGATGTCGCTGACGCCGGAATGGGTCACGTCAGTGCCGGAAATGCCGGTTGAGAAGTTCAGAAGCGTCACGGCGCTGCCGTTCAGGGCCATCTCTTGTTCGATCTGGTCGTAGGCGCGCTGGAAGAAGGTGGAGGAGGTGGCCACGACAGGGTGCCCGCCTGCCCTGGCCATGCCGGCTGCCAGCGCCACGGCGTTGGATTCGGTGATTCCCACATCCATGAAGTGGCTCCCCGCCTGTCTGCGGAATTCCGGGTCGATTCCGTTGGACAGGGCCGTCGCGGGTGATATGACGACCAGGCCGGGCTCGTCAGCGAAGCGCCTCTGGAGGGCCTGCATGGCCAGACGGCCGTAAGTCTTGCGCGAGTTGGGAAGGTTGCCGACGCTGGAGCGGGCATCCTCCCAATGATTGCCTTCCACCCTCCCTTCGGCCGGTGTCCCTTCGAGGAGACCGGAGCCGGACCTCCGGCCATGGCCCAGACCCAGCCCCTTCCGGGTGTGAATGTGGATCAGGATGGGATGGTCGATGTCCTTTGCCGCCTCGAAGGCGTCGATGAGGGAGCCCAGGTCGTTCCCTTCCTCCACGTAGCGGTAGTCCAGGCCCAGGTCCCTGAAGGGGTTCATGGCTGACCTGCCGCCGCTCCGCCTCAAGGCCGCCAGGGACCGGTAGAGGCCGCCATGGTTCTCTGCGATGGACATCTCGTTGTCATTGAGGATGACGATCAGGTTGCCACCTTGTTCGGCCGCCCAATCCAGTCCCTCGAAGGCCGGGCCGCTGCTCAGGGAGCCGTCCCCGATGAAGGCGACGACATTGCCGTCGTCCCCGGTCAGGTCCCTCATGCGGGCCAGCCCGCAGGCCAGGGAGATGGAGGTGCCGGTATGACCCAGCATGAAGTCGTCATAGGGGGATTCTTCGGGGCAGGTGAACCCGGAGACCGTCCCGTACAGGGAGGGGTCGGTGAAGGCCCGTCTGCGCCCGGTCAGGATCTTGTGGGTGTACGCCTGGTGGGAGACGTCGAAGACGATGTGGTCATGATGAGGCGGGTTGAAGACCCTGTGGAGGGCGATGATGGGCTCCACGGTGGCCAGGTTGGACCCCACATGCCCACCGTGGGCGCCGCAGTATTCGATGAGGACGGCACGGATCTCAGCCGCCAGCCCCTCGAGCTCCTCCCTGTCCAGACACTTGACGTCTTCGGGTCCGTCGATCCGTTCGAGGATTGTGCCCATGCCTGCTATCGCCTGTCTTCCTGGCTCCTGGCCGTTCCGGCATTCCTGCCCCTGTTACCCTGTGACCGCTCGATTCTATCCGTTTGCCGGAGGACGATTCGCTCAGGGGCCGATTGTTTACCAGGCCCTGCCGTTTCGTCCATGAGACTTTCACGATTGCCTGTCCGTATGCCGTGTCCAGCATCTTGCGCTCCCGTCTTTTGCGTACTATCGGAGGTGACCAACGATGGAGGACCATATGGCTGAAGAAAAGGGGAGGCAGGCCCAGGTCGCCGTGATCATGGGGTCTGCCAGCGACTGGGAGACGATGCGCAAGGCCTGTGAGGTGCTTGACAGGTTCCATGTGGCTTATGACAAACGGGTGATTTCCGCACACAGGACTCCTGGTCTTATGGCTGACTTCGCCCGTGAAGCCCGCTCTCGGGGAATCAAGGTGATCATCGCCGGGGCCGGCGGGGCAGCCCACCTGCCGGGTATGGTGGCCGCCCAGACCACCCTGCCCGTCATCGGAGTCCCGGTCAGATCGCACGCCCTCAGCGGGATGGACTCCCTCCTGTCCATCGTCCAGATGCCGGCGGGGATCCCCGTGGCCACCACGGCCATCGGTCCCGCAGGTGCCACAAACGCCGGGCTCCTGGCCGTCTCCATGCTCTCCCTGGTTGACGGCCGTCTGGCCGGGGACCTGGAGGAATACCGGCGGGAGTTGGCCGCCGGGGTGGAGGAGTCCAATGCCGAGCTTGTCTGAAGAGACCTCCGGCAGGAGGGAGATGCTCCAGCCCGGCGACGTCATCGGCATCGTCGGAGGGGGCCAACTGGGACGGATGATGGCCCTCAGCGCCCGTTATCACGGATTGCGCATAGGTGTCCTGGATCCTGTCCCCGACTGCCCGGCGGCGCAGGTGGCGGATTTCCAGATCGTGGCCGGGTACGAGGACAGATCGGCCATAGGGGAGTTGGCCGACCGCAGCGACGTGCTCACCTACGAGTTCGAAAATGTGGATGCCGACGCCCTCGACGGGGTCAGGGGGCGGGTGGCCATCCCCCAAGGGACGGACCTGCTCCGGGTCACCCAGGACAGGGTCGATGAGAAGACCTTCATCAACGGACACGGGATCGCCACCGCACCCTGGAGGCAGGTGGACGACCTGGACCAACTGGATAGGGCGGCGGGGGAGTTGGGATACCCCTGCGTCCTCAAGACCAGGAGGGGGGGATATGACGGCCATGGACAGGTCATCCTGCGGTCCCGGGATGACCTCTCCATGGCCGCCGTCCGGTCCGGCGGCGGAGGAAAGACCGGAGCCTTCCCTCCCTCGATCCTGGAGGGGCTGGTCCCCTTCGACTACGAGGCCTCCATCCTCGTGGCCGGGAATGGGGCGGATTACGTCACCTTCCCCGTGGTCCGCAACGAGCACCGGCACAACATCCTCCACATGACGCTGGCCCCCGCAGCCATGCCCGAAAGCACGGCCGACCGGGCCAGGCAGCTGGCCATCACGCTGGCTCATGGCTTTGAATTGGCAGGAACCCTGGCCATCGAACTCTTTGTCATGCCGGACGGGGGACTGGTCGTCAACGAGCTTGCCCCCCGTCCGCACAACTCCGGGCACTACACGATCGAAGCCTGTTCCATCGACCAGTTCGACGCACATGTACGGGGAATCTCCGGCTGGCCCCTGCCCGTCCCCCGCCTGCTGAGCCCGGCGGTCATGGTCAACGTCCTAGGGCAGCATGTGGCCCCGGTCCGTGCCCAGATGGGTCGCCATCCCGAATGGAACGTCCATGACTACGGCAAGGCGGAAATTCGACGGGATCGCAAGATGGGCCATGTGACCGTGCTGACCGACGATCCGGTCGCCGCCGCCGGGCAGTTGGAGGCCAGCGGCTGTTGGAAGGATCAGGAGTGAACCCCCGAGTCTGCCGACCCCCGGTCCCTTCCGTCCCGGCCGATTCCCACAGCTGACAGGTATGGTTTTTACGCCTGCGGTGGGGTATGGTGAGAGTCGATCATGACGGAAGGCCTGATATGAGTGAGCGTGAGTCTCGGCACACCTGGCAGAAGGATGTCATAAGGCAGGTGTTGGAGTCGGAGGATGACTTCCTGTCAGCGCAAAGACTGCACAGCCTCCTGGCCCAATCGGGCGAGAAGATCGGTCTGGCCACTGTCTACCGGCATCTGTCGGCCATGCATGAGTCCGGGGCTGTGGACTGCATCCAACATCACGGCGTCAACCTCTACCGCCTGTGCAGCGCCCAGCGCCACCACCATCACCACCTGGTCTGCGAATCCTGCGGGAAGACCGTCGAAATCGAGCCCCCCGATGACAAGTGGCTGCATTCTGTCGCGGCCTCACAGGGATTCACGGTCTCATCCCACACCCTGGAAGTATACGGACTCTGCCCGGACTGCCAGAAGCTCTCCTGATTCCAAAACCGGGCCCGACGCAGAGGCGGCAGGGCCCGCGACATCCACTGCGGGGGAAGCGGGGATGTCGCGCAGACTCACGCAGGTGCGAAATCTCAGGGTGGTCACGACCGCCCCCATCAGTGGCTGATGCCCCTGGTCACGCCGGTTCTTCGCCCGCCTGCCCGTCACGCATGTCCTGATTCTCGGGGTGCGTGTCCGGATTCTCGGAACGTGTGTCCTCATCCCCGGGATGCCTGTCCGCCCTGCCGTCAGGCCCTGGTGTCTTCCCTGCATCTTTCCCTGTCCGGCGGGAGTCCGTCCGACCGCCGGCCGTTTTTTCGCCTGCGCCTTTCCCGTCGGCTGGCTCGTGTCCTTCGGCCCGGGCTTCGGCCGGGCCGTCGGTGCTCTCCGCCAGGTCCGCCCTTTCCGAAGACTTGGCCGGTCTCAGCGTCTTGAGGACATCAAGCGCCTGAGAGGCCTTGAATCCCGGCAGATAGGCCTCCACCACGGCCAGACCTATCTGGACCAGGGCCGCCGGATTGGGGTAGCAGATGTATACGGGGTGTTCCGAGGGCTGGAACTTGCGCTTGAAGAAGAAGAGCGAGCGGAAGCCGTAGGCCGGTTCCAGAATGTCGGCGACCAGGGTCAGGGCGTGCTGGAGGAACTCGGTCCCCTGACTGCGGTGGTAGCCCACCCCCTCATCCTCTCCTTCCGAGGGGTCCATGCCGGCCAGCGGGGCTGCGGACAGGCTCATGAATTCCACAGAGCCATCGTCACGCAGCCGTTCGGCCATACGGGCGATCAGGAATTCCATGATCCCGTTCGGGCTGTCCGTCCTGTGCCGCATGAAATCAAGGGTCCAACCGATGACCTTTCCCTGCCGGTAGGTGGGCATCCAACTGGTCACCCCAAGGACCTGACCACCGTCGTCGATGGCATAAAGGATGGCCATGCGGTGATCCCTGAGTTCGTCCAGGCCGCCCAGGGTGAATTTCATTTCAGGAAGGGCCTTCAGCTCCGCCCATTGCTCGGAGATATCCACGATTTGGGATTGAACGCTCCAAGGGGCGTCGTTGAATGTCGTCAACACGTCGGTGATCTTGTCCCGCTTGGCCTTGTTGATGGCCGTGCGTATGTCCTGCCACTTCTTCCCCCTCGTCTGCCAGAGGTTGGGATCGACCACCATCTCCGTGCCGACCTTGAGGGTGGCCCAGCCTTCGTCGGCCAGCCGGTCACGCTGCGGCTTGTGGACGCTGTAGAAGACGGGTGACCAGGAGTGTTCCACGCAGTAGGCGGTGAAGTCGTCCAGGTCCTGCATGTACTCCCCGGGGTCGCCGAAGGGGCCCGTCGTGGTCAGGGCTATGCCGTGAAGGACCCGGTATGCTATGGCGGACCTTCCGCTGGACGAGAACCAGTAGGTGTTCCCCTGCCAGGTGGTCATGAAGGACATGCTCTCGCCGCCCTTTTCGACGATGGCCTGAGCCCTCAGGCGTTCGCTTTCGTTTTGGATCACGGAGGCCCGCATCCAGGAGAGGAGGACGATCAGGAGTACCAGCCAGAAGACGAAGCCAACACCCTCGCTGACGATGGTCCCGGTAAGGGTGCGCGGGAGGTACCTGGGGCGGAAACGGGAGGCTATCCCGTTGGGCAGGTAGAGGTCCGGCAGCTCGCCGATGGCCTGGGAGATGGTTGGCCGGGGGCGGAACGAGCCGGGGCTGACGACGGTGAATCCGACATAGGCCGTCGCCGTGACCAGGAAGGCCAGTATGAGGATGACCGACCCCCAGGCCAGGCGGGACCGGAAGGTCCGTATGGGGAAGCAGTAAAGGTAGCGCAGGAGGACCACGGCGAATATCAAGGGAGGCAGGGCCGTGACCAGGAGGGAGGGGATGGCCCCGTGCCTGACGGCCCGACCGAGCCCGTCTCCTATCGTGATGGGGAAGATGATGAAATAGAGGAAGGAGAGGACGACCGTCAGACCGTGCAGGACGACGCTGGTCATGGCGGCCACCCTCCGTCCGTGGTATATGCCCCAGGCCAGGAGGAGCAAGACCAAGGTGGGCATGAGGAGGGTCAGCATGGTCTCGGCTGTGTTGACCTTGACCAGGCCGTAGGCTGCATAGCAGCTTGCCTTGGTGTTGCTCCTCAGGCAGCTGGAAAGGTCGCTGGCGGCCGCCCTGCCGGTGCCCATGAACATGCCCAGGGGGGTGAAGAATCCGGCCCTGACCCTTGACAGGGCGGTGATCATGGGACCCAGGGCCATGACGCAGGCGATGGCGGAAAGGAGGTGGCGGGTCTCATATGAACCGGTCTGTCCGCCCTGCGGCCTGTCACGGACCGGGCCGTGCCAGATCCGGCCCATGGCATGCCCGATTAGGGCGGCCGCCAGGGCGCAGTAGTTGCCGGGGTTCCCCGTGTACAGGACCAGGAGGATCAGGGCGGTGTACCCCACAAGGCTGATCCGCCTGCGCCACAGGAAGTCGCTGTACGATATGGAGGCCATGAGGGCCCCGATCACCAGGATGACGGGATTCAGGGACATGGGGATGTGCACGAACCAGGACCAGTGGTTCTGCATGGCGTTGATTCCGGCGCATATGGCCAGGCCGAGGGCGGCGCCGCCCACGGAGGAGACCAGGCAGGACCAGACCATCTTCCTTCTGCCCAGCCTGGTCTCGGCGATGCTGAGGATGACCATGACCAGGGCCGCGTCCACGATCAGCTGGAAGAAGGTCGGTGTGACGAAGAGGGTCACGAGGAGACGGGCGAACTGGAAGGCGATGCTGGGTCTGCGGGTGCCGACGACCGCCGGATGGGGGACGGAGATCAGATCCGACAGGTACATCCCCATGTGTGCGGTTTTGGGGACACGCAGAATCCAGATGAAGAACCAGGAGACCAGGTTGACCACCACCAGGGCCGCGGTGAAGGCCAGGGAAAGCATGTGCTGTCTCAGCCAGGCCTTGAGATCGTCCATCAGAGCCGCGCGTGGAGACTTCTCCAGCATGTCCATCATTCCCGTCCGATCTTGCCTCACCGGCAGCTCCCGACCTGCGCTCACCGGGGAAGACACACTATTGGCATCTCTCAATCTTAGGGGGCCGGTGGGCCAGAACCAACATGGCACTGATCCCGGGTATGGCGGAAGAGGCCCTGCCTTATTCCCGGATGGTCTTCCCGCCGCCCAACCCGTCAGCGTCGGTGAGGGTCATGTTCTTGTATTGGTCCAGGCTCTTCGGCATGGGTCCCAGTCCCATGCGTTCGCCCAACCAGTCGAAGGCGGGCAGCCAGCCGGTCTTGACGGTATGCCAGTCATGGCCTGACCCCTGTGCCACCACGGTGCGTACGGTCATTCCCGCCTCCCTGGCCGCCTTTGCTATGGTCGCCATGTTCTTCTGCGACTGGGGGTCCCTGGCGCCCGCACTGGCGAAGAGGGTCTGGTCGCTGGGGGCATGGGCCCGGATGGCGTTGGCCGGCACCTGTTCCAGGAACTTCCGCCTGTCCGATCCGAAGTAGTCCCTGATCATGTCCTCCTTCTTGCCCTGTTTGGGTTCCTCCTCGCCGGCGCTGGGAATCATGTTCCCATACACGTCGGGATGTCGGGGGGCCAGCTGGGTGGAGCAGGTGCCGCCCTGGGAGAATCCGCCGATGGCCCACATGTGCGGGTCGGGTGACACCGGCAGATGGGCCTTGATCCAGTCGGGCACATCCTTGGTCAGGTAGGTTTCGGCGTTCCCGTAGACGGGTGAATCGACGCAGAGGCTGTTGTGGTTGGAAGCCCCGTTCTGGTCGGGGGAGACCACAATGGGGGCAAGGCCATGGTGCCCGGCCGCATAGGTGTTCATGATCTTGGGGATGTTCACCGCCGTGAAGAGTCGGTCCGGGCTGCCCGGTTGGCCGGCGAGGAGTATGAAGACGGGCAGGCGGGGAGGGTTCTCGCTGAGAGAGGCCGGCGGAAGGTAGACATCGGCCGAGCGTGCATGGAAGCCCGAGATGGTGCCTGGGATGGCCACCGAATATGACCGGCCCTTGTCAGGCACGGAGGGGAGTTGACCCGTCTGGGCCTTTTGCCGCCACTGAGCCACCGTCATAGGGGGTTTCCGGGTTTCGTCCTCGGGCAGTTTCGGGTAGAGGGGGACGCTGAAGAGGGATCCCAGTGTGGTGAATTCCCCGTAGATCATGTCGATCCTCAGGCCGGTGGACAAGAGGACAAGCAGGGCCGTTATTCCGGCCAGCAGGCGCTTGCGGCCATGATGGCGGATCAGGTCGGCGATGGCGAAGGTGACCAGGGCGAAACCGGCCGCCACGGTGAGGATGACCATCCATCCCAGGCTCACGCCGAAGAGCATGAAGACGTCCGATACCAGCCAGGCGGCAAGAAGACCGACCACCCCTCCGATGATCCCGTCCAGGAGGTCCTTCAGCAGGGGTTTCCACTGGCGGGCGAACATCCGCATGGCCACCAGGGCCAGGAGAAGGGCCAGGGTGAGCAGGAAGATGGTGGCGGGCAACCACCCGGAGGTCAGAGAAATGTGCGCCAACCGCTTGAGCATATGGTCCTTTCATGCCGACGGGGGGAGGGCCTGAAGCCCTGGGAACGGTGTCTCTTTCCCCTTGACGAGAATACACTTTTTGAACGGGGAGGGGAGTATGCCGATAGGCCGCCTCGCTTTGGGCGTATGGCGGAACCACTCCCTGTCCGGCGTCTGATGATATTGTTGATAATCAATCTCAATAGTGACCCCGGAACCATTCCGGGGCGGGAAGGACCGGAGGATAGGCAGAATGACGTTTGATGGAAGAAGACTCATGGCCCGTCATCTTCGCCCGGCCCTGCATCGAGGCCTGCCGACCCTCTTGGCGCTCGCGGCATGCCTGGCCATGGTCATCCCCCTGGCCGCCTGCGGCGGGGGGAAGAACCGGCCCGGGCAGGGAGGACGGGAGAGGCTGACCGTGGTCACCAGCATCCGCCAATGGCAGGCCCTGGCCTCCCAAATCGGCGGTGACCAGGTCCGGGTGAAGGCCGTGCTGACCAACGCCAGCGCGGATGCGCACGACTATGAGCCCACGACCGCCGACATCGCCGCCATCGGGAGGGCCGACCTGGTCCTCGTGAACGGGGCCGATCACGATGCCTGGGCCTCCAAGGCGGCCCAGGCCAGCGGCATCACCATGGTCGACGTCGCCCAGGAATCAGGGCGGCACTCCGGCGACAACCCCCACCTATGGTTCTCCTCCGAGGCGCGCCGGGCGGCCGCCTCGGCCTTGAACACCGCCTACAAGCAGATGCGGCCGGGGCATGATGCCTACTTCGACTCCCTGTTGCGCCGTTGGCAGGCCAGGGAGGACGAGCTGTCGCAGCGGGTCGGGAAGGCCCGCGGGAAGCTGTCGGGGGCCGAATACGCCGCGACGGAATCGGTCGCCGCATACCTGGCCCAGGACCTGGGCCTCAAGGACATCACCCCCGCCGGGTACAGGCAGGCCGCCGTCAACGGGGGAGAGCCCTCTCCGGCCGACATCAACGAATTCGAAGACATCTTGAGGACCGGCAGAGCCAGGGCCCTGGTTTTCAACGAGATGGAGGCCAACGGGATAACCGACCAGCTGACCGGAACCGCCATGACCTCCAGGGTCCCCATCGTGAGGGTGGGCGAGCAGATGCCCGAGGACTGCAAGGATCTGGAGGAGTGGATGGGACGGCTTGTCGACGAGTTCAGCAAGGCGCTTTCCTGACATCGACGGGAGGAGGACGGCTCCCGCCTGGCCGGATCCGTCCGGGGGCGGGGCGATTCACGCCCTCCTCCGCCAGCCCGGTCGATGGGTCGGCTGCCTGGTTTGTGGGCCCCTTCGGGGAACTTGTCTTTGTGTTTTAGAAGAATAAATTGAGTGCGCGAATGACAGGGTGCTGCAGAAAGACCCTGTCCGATCAAGTCAGGAGTAGTTGTGAGCGAGCCAGTTCAAGGAACGGTGTCCGAGAACGAAGGGAAGAAGGCAGAGGCCGCCAGCGATGGGCGGCCGCCCCGAAAGGGCATCATCGGCCGCCTGAAGATATGGAGCTGGGTCTACGCCCTCGTCTTCATCCTTGCCGATTTCCTCATGGTGGCCCTCATCCAATGGGGGGTGGACGACAGCGGTCAGGGGCTGACCCTGCAGAACTTCTTCCCCACCTTGGGCGGTATGATCACCTCCCTGTGGACGGAACAGAGCAAGATCCTCATCCTGAACCTGGTGGGCATCGCACTGATCTATGCGGCCGTGGTATTCATCTTCAACCGCTTCTGGATCGCCACTGCGGTCATGCTCATCGTGGCTCTTGTAGTGGGGGTCATCGAGCACTTCAAGGTCGTATCACGGCATGAGGCCGTTCTGCCGGCCGATCTGAACTTCCTGCAGGCGGACGCAGGCAACATCGCCACCTTCCTGCCTGCCGGGGCGGGCAAGACCATAGGCAAGGCCGTCGCCTTCGCCGCCCTCCTCATCGTCGTCTTCGTCCTGATCGGCCTGGTCGACCGCCGTCATGGGCGGATGGTCCGCATAGGCAACAAGGCTGCCGGGGCCTCCGTCCGCCTGGTCTGCATCCTCGTCCCCACACTGGTCGTGGCCCTCTTCATGTCGGCTGTGGGCACGTACGGCACCTGGGCCAACAGGCTTTCCCTGCAGCTGGGCGATTTCCCCTCCATGTGGGACTCCGTGCTGGACGCCAAGGTCAACGGGGCCTTCGTCTCCTTCTCACGACAGCTCAACCCCAAGGTGATGGAGAAGCCCAAGGATTACAACGAGGCCACGATGAAGGCCCTGGCCAAGCGCTATTCCGACCAGGCCGACCAGATCAACCAGGGGCGAAACGCCTACATGGATGAGAGCACACTGGTCTATGTCCTGTCAGAGTCCTTCTCCGACCCAACCAGGGTTCCCGGCCTCCAGCTCAACGAGGATCCCATCCCCGAGATCAGGGGGATAAAGGACGGGACCACCAGCGGTCTCATGCTCTCCTCAGGGTATGGCGGGGGGACCGCCAACCTGGAGTTCCAAGCCATGACGGGGCTGAGCATGGCCAACTTCGACCCCTCACTGACCAGCCCCTATCAGCAGATCGTCCCCGACCTGCCTTGGATCTTCACGGCCAACCAGATATGGGGTGGACCCGAACATTCGCAGGCCTTCCACCCCTACATGTCCTCCATGTACTCCAGGGCAAGCAATTACAAGAAGTTCGGCTTCTCCCACTTCTATGCCCTGCACGGGCCGGACCAGATAGCGCATCAGGACAAATCCGGCAGTTCTCCCTACGTCAACGACAAGTCATCCTACGACAGCGCCCTGGAGAAGATGGGACCGGAAGAGGGCAACCAGTTCGTGGGGGTGATCACCATGCAGAACCACATGCCCTACAACGACTGGTACGAAGACAACCAGTTCACGGCCGCCCCTGCCCAGGGGGCGCCGGGCATACCCGACGATGAACTCATGACCATCCGCACCTATGCCAAGGGGGCCAACCTGACCGACCAGGCCACCCGGGGCTTCCTGGACTCCATCGACAAGATGGACAAGCCCGTCACCGTGATCTTCTACGGCGACCACCTGCCGGGCATCTACAACACCGCCGGAGCAGACAGCGCCAACTCCCTGGCCCTCCACCTGACCGACTACTTCATCTGGTCGAATTCCGCCTCATCGAGCGCGGGCAGGAAGATCGAGAACGCCGAATACTCCTCGCCCAACTTCTTCGTCGCCCAGGCGGCCGAGCACATGAATGCCAAGATATCCCCCTACCTGGCCTTCCTGACCGACCTCCACCAGAAGGTCAGCGCCATGGAACCCCCGGTCGTCAACAACATCCAGACCTGGACACGCATACCCGAAGGGCAGACCATCTACCTGGATTCCAAGGGGGAGCCCATGGACGCCCGGTCCTTCGACGCCAGGACCAAGGCCCTCCTCCATGACTACAAGCTGATCCAGTATGACATCACGGCCGGCAAGCAGTACCTGAGGACGACCGGCTTCGTCCGCACCCCCACGCGGGCTTCGGATGCGAAGAAGGGCAAAGCGCAGCCGTCAAAGGGCCAGGGTGATGTCAAGTCCACGGCCGGACCGTCCGCCCCCGCCCCGTCCGCCACCGCATCTCAGGGCTCGGAACGACAGGAGACCACCAGCGGGCAGTGAGGGGCCCCGGCCTGGTTTCCGCCGGTCAGCCCAGGGCGCGGAAGCCTATGTCGTGCCGGTAGAAAAGACCGTCCGTGTCCAGGCCGTCGATGACCGAGTAGGCGCGATCCCTGGCAGCGGGGATGTCCTTCCCACTGGCCTCGATGACAAGGGTCCTGCCCGAAACGGCTGTAAAACCAGGGGTTCCAAGCCCTTCTACGTCGGCCACACCGGCGTAGAAGGGGTGGAGGTCCTCTGCGGCTCCGACCAGGGGGACCGGTGAGCCCAGACGGGGGGCCTGCGGGTATCCGTCGGCGGCCAGGACGACGCAGATCCTGCTCCGCCCGGCCTCCCAGGTGAACCGGGGTTCGCCGCCCGACATAAGTGCCATGATCCCCGCCCCCAGGTCTGAGGTCAGGGCGGGCAGGACCACCTCGGTCTCGGGGTCTCCCATCCGGGCGTTGAATTCCACCACCCGGGGACCCGACGCGGTGATCATGAGACCCGTGTAGAGGACGCCAGTGAAGGGGAACCCCTCATCAACCATGGCGGCGGCCACCGGTTTGACTATGGTCTCCAAAGCCTCCTGGACGATAGCGGGGCCGAACTGGGGGACCGGGCTATAGGCTCCCATTCCCCCCGTGTTGGGACCCCTGTCCCCGTCATAGGCAGGCTTGTGGTCCTGGGAGAGGGGCATGGGCCATACCCTGTCTCCCCGCACGAAGCACATCAGAGAGCATTCCTGGCCCTCCAGGAGGTCTTCGATGACCACCTTGTCGCCGGCGCGGCCGAAATGACGGCCCACGAAGATATCATCCAAAGCCCTGAGCGCCTGGTCCTCGCTGGCCGCTACCGTTACCCCCTTGCCGCCGGCAAGGCCGTCGGCCTTGATCACGATGGGGGCACCATGGTCCTTGACATATGTGCGTGCGGCATCAGGGTCGTCGAAGCTGGCGTAGGCGGCGGTGGGAATGCCATGACGGGCCATCAAACCCTTGGCGAAGTCCTTGGAACCCTCGATGCGGGCGGCCGCCCTTGTCGGGCCGAAGGCGGGGATGCCGGCGGCGGTCAGATCATCGACCAGGCCCTCGATCAGGGGTTGCTCCGGGCCGACGAAAACCCAGTCCACCCCCAAGGTCCGGCAACCCTCCACAAGAGCCGCGTGGTCGGCCACATCAAGATCGGCCGGACGGATGCCGTCCAGGGCCATGCCCGGATTGCCCGGTGCGCAGATGACCTCGTCCACGCTGTCCCCTCTGAGGAGGGTGGTCCCTATGGCGTGTTCGCGCGCGCCGGACCCGATGACCAAGACACGTTTGCCCATGAGATTCCCCTTTTCCCGGCCCTGTTCCGGGCCCTCACTCACCATCTTCGAGGATGACGCCGCCGTCACTGCTGGCCACGACGTCCCCTATCAGGCTGTATTCCTCACCCTGCCCGCGAAGGCTCTCCTCCACCGCCTCCAGCCTGTCCCTGCCGACGACGAGGACCATTCCGATCCCCATGTTGAAAATGTTGTACATCTCGCGGTGGTCCACTCCGCCGTAAGTCTCCACCAGATCGAAGATCGGGGGGACCCGCCAGCTGCCGAGGCGGAAGCGGGCTGCCACCCCGTCAGGCAGTATGCGTGGGACCTTCTCCACGAATCCGCCCCCCGTGATGTGGGCCGCCCCGTTGAGCAGGCCCCTGTCGAAGAGGGGTTTCAAGGCCGAGACGTAGATGCGGGTGGGTTTCAGGAGTTCTTCGCCCAGGGTGTGACCGCCCAAGCTTGCGGGACGGGAGTCCAGGCCGGGTCCCCCCTCGCCCAGGAGGGCCTTGCGGACCAGGGAGAAACCGTTGGAGTGCAGGCCGGACGACGGCAGCCCCAAGAGCAGGTCGCCGGGGCGTATGGCGCTTCCGTCCACGATGGCCTCCTTCTCCACCAGGCCGACCGTGAACCCGGCCAGGTCATATTCATCCTGCCCGTACATGTCCGGCATCTCGGCGGTCTCCCCGCCGATCAGGGCCGCCCCTGCCTGGACGCAGCCATCGGCCACCCCCTTGACCACCTGCTCCAGCAGGGCCGGGTCGTTGTGGCCACAGGCTATGTAATCCAGGAAGAAGAGTGGCTGTGCCCCCTGGGCCAGGATGTCGTTGACGCACATGGCCACGCAGTCCACCCCGATGGTGTCATGCCGGCCCATCTGCTTGGCCACCATGAGCTTGGTGCCCACCCCGTCGGTTCCGGAGACCAGGACGGGTTCCCTGCACCCCAGCAGAGAGAGGTCGAAGAGACCGCCGAACCCCCCGATTCCTCCGGCGCCTGGCCTGGCAGTCCTGGCCGCATGGGACTGGATCCTGCGCACCAGGTCATACCCCGCCTCCACGTTGACCCCGGCTTTTTCATATGCCTCAGGCATCTTCCTCCCCTTTCGGCTCCTTCGCAGGTCCATCCGGCCCTGTCCGTTTTCGTGTCGTCCGGTCCGCCGGTCCGTCGGGGCAGGTCCTGTCCCCCTCGGGGTGGTCCACACCCCCGTAGGCCTTCATGGCGGGTGCCAGGCGGGCCCGTTCGGCCGGGGTGAGGCCGGCCAGGAATGATGCTTCATAGTCGTCAAGGGGGGTTGGGTAGTCCCCGTTGAAGTAGGCCACGCAGAGACCGCCGTAGGGGGCGTCGGCTTTGAGCCCGATGCTCTCCACCAGGCCGTCAAGGCTGAGGTAGGCAAGGGAGTCCGCTCCGATGTAGTCACGGATCTCCTCGACCGATTTGTGGGCGGCTATCAGTTCCGAGGTCCTCGATATGTCGATCCCGTAGTAGCAGGGGTATCGAAGGGGTGGGGAGGCGATCCGCATGTGGACCTCCCTGGCCCCGGCCTCCCGCAGGAGTCTGACTATTCTGCGGGAGGTGGTCCCACGCACTATCGAGTCGTCGACCACGACCACCCTTTTGCCGGCGACCACCCCCCGCACGGCGGCCAATTTCATCCTCACGCCCTGCTCACGCAGTTCCTGGCTGGGTTGTATGAAGGTGCGGGCCACGTACTGGTTCTTGATCAGTCCCATCTCATCGGGAAGGCCCGCCGCTTCCGCGTATCCGGATGCCGCCGACAGGGAGGAGTTGGGCACGCCGACCACCATGTCGGCGCGGGCAGGCGCCTCGGCGGCCAGCCGGGCCCCCATCCGTTTGCGGGCGGAATGGACGTTGACCCCGTAGATGTTGGAGTCGGGGCGGGCGAAGTAGATGAACTCCATGGAGCAGATGGCCAGGCGGGTCCGGTCCGTGTAAGTGTCGATCCGGTAACCCCCGTCGTCGATCCTGACGATTTCACCCGGATGGATGTCACGCACCAGCTGGGCCCCCACCACGTCAAGGGCGCAGGTCTCCGATGCCAGCACGTAGGCCCCGTTCGACATCCTGCCCAGGCTCAACGGGCGGAAGCCATTGGGGTCCAGGGCCCCTATCATGGCTTCCCCGGTCATCAGGAGGTAGGCGAAACCGCCGTGGACCTGGCTGAGGGCCTCCTTCAAGGCGTCCATGAAGTCCGGCTTTCTGGATCGTCTGATCAGGTGCATGAGCACTTCGGTGTCCGAGTTGGAGTGGAAGATGGCCCCGTCCCTCTCCAGACCGGCTTTCAGGGAGGTGCAGTTGGTCAGATTCCCGTTGTGACAGAGGGCGATGTCGCCGTCCTGGAAGCGGAAGACGAAGGGTTGGATGTTCTCGATCGAGGCGGATCCGGCCGTGGCGTAGCGAACGTGGCCGATGGCCCTGTCTCCGGTCAGCCTGTCGATGACTGTCTCATCGGGGAAGACCTGGGTGAGCAGGCCCAGGCCCCGGTGTCCGATCAGGTGGCCGTGGTCGTTGGAGACGATCCCAGCCCCCTCCTGCCCCCGGTGCTGGAGGGCGTGCAGGCCGAAGTAGGTCAGGCGGGCGGCATCCGGATGACCCCAGACGCCGAAGACCCCGCACTCCTCGTGCACTCCTTCAAGCTCCAATGACATGGAATCGCTCCCTTCTTCCCGGAGATGTGACGACATTTGGGCCATCAGTCGGCAAAGTAGGCCACCCCCGATGCGAACAGGGGCTGGGGTCGGAAGTCCGGGAAGTTCCTGTAAAGGCCCTCCCCGCTGCGCTCCGTGTGTCCCATCTTCCCCAGCACATGGCCATCGGGGCTGGTCAGCGCCTCGACGGCCAGGTCCGACCCGTTCGGGTTGACATCAAGATCCATCGAGGGCAGTCCATCCTCGCCCACGTATTGTGCTGCGATCCTTCCGGAAGAGGCCAGGTCCTTGAGGAGGTCGGTGCCGGCTACGAACCTGCCCTCCCCGTGGCTGACGGCGACCGTGTGGAGGTCCCCCACCCGGCAGGCGGAGAGCCAGGGGGAGAGGGTGGAAGAGACCCTTGTGCGCACCAGCCTGCTCTGGTGTCGGCCTATGGTGTTGTAGGTCAGGGTGGGGTCATCCTCGCGGGCCTCCACGATGTCCCCATATGGTACAAGGCCCAGCTTGATCAGGGCCTGGAATCCGTTGCAGATTCCCAGCATCAGTCCGTCCCGGTCTTTCAGGAGCCCTCGCAGGGCATCCGCCAGGCGGGGGGAGCGGAGGAAGGAGGCGATGAACTTGGCTGACCCGTCGGGTTCGTCTCCTCCGGAGAAGCCGCCCGGGAGCATGACGATCTGGCTGGAGGCGATGCCGGCGGCCAGCCTGTCGACGCTGTCCGACACGTCCTGGGGGGTCAGGTTACGGATCACGACCGTGCTGACCCTGGCCCCCGCCTGTCGGAAGGCCCTGGCGGAGTCATATTCGCAGTTGGTCCCCGGAAAGACGGGGATGAGCACCAGGGGACGCCCCTCCCCGTGAATGGCCAGGTTCGGCCCGCTGCCTGGCCGGATGCCTCTCCTGCCGGCTCCGGCCACCGCCCTGGCGTCGGCGGCGGGTCCCACAGGGAGGCTCCCGCCTCCACCGCCCTCCCTGTATGACCCACAGGGCCCTTGCGCCCCCTTGGCTTCTGCCTGACCCGGCCTGCCGGTCACCTGACCGACGAGGGGGATTCCGCCTTCGCCCCCACGGTAGGGGTAGACGTCTTCCAGGCCCCTGGCCCAGACCTCTTCCAGGTCGGACAGGTCCAGGTCGCTTCCCCTGCCGGTCAGACGGTAGTCGGCCGTGGTCGTCCCAAGTCTGGTGGCATGCACACCCTTGTCCAGCGGGGGAAGGTCATTGCCGGGTTCCAGGACGAGGAGGAAGGACCCGTAGGCCGGTTTGAAGAGGGTGTCCTCATCCAGGTCGGGGTCGAGGGACAGACCCAGCCGGTTGCCCAGTGTCATCTCGAACAGTGACTGGGCCGCACAGCCATAGCCGGGTGTGGATGCCGCCTGGATCAGGCCCGCCCCCTCCAGTCTCTCCAGGTAATCCATGGTGGAGACCAGGCTGGCGGCATCAGGTATGAGTCCTCCCTGCCCGTATTCGGGGGTCAGGAGGAAGACGGGACTGCCCGCCCGCTTGAACTCGGGGGAGATGGCCTGGCCGGCCCTGCCCAGGGCGACTGCGAAACTGATCAGGGTGGGGGGGACTTCCAGGTGTTCGAAGGTCCCGCTCATGGAGTCCTTGCCGCCGATGGCGCCGACCCCCAGGTCAAGCTGTGCATCCAGTGCACCCAGCAGGGCGGCCATCGGCCTGCCCCATCGTGCCGGGTCCCGCCCCGGCTTGGGGAAGTACTCCTGGAGGGAGAGGTAGGCCCTGTGACGGCTGAATCCGGTTGCCACCAGCCGGCAGACGCTCTCCACCACCGCCAGGTAGGCGCCTGTGTATGGATCCTCTTCGGTCAGGAAGGGGTTGAATCCCCAGGCCATGGCGCTGGCCGAATCGGTATGGCCCTTCACCGGGAACTTGGAGACCATGGCCTGGGAAGGGGTCAGCTGGCGGCGGCCGCCGAAGGGGAGGAGGACGGTCGCACCGCCGATTGTGCTGTCGAACCGCTCGGCCAG
>NZ_JBANDZ010000001.1:666716-960976 GCF_037963085.1 Bifidobacterium favimelis
ACCCTTGTGTGAGCTTACATTGATGTCGGCCAGGAGGCGGCCCATCCGTTCTGCCAGGTCGCCCCCGCCGGACCAGGGGGGACTGTAGGCCCCTGGCCTGCCCACGAAGGCGTCCGCAGATTTCGGGGCCCCGTTCGAGGACAGGAAATCCCGGGGGATGTCGACCACGGTCATTCCCCTCCATGTCATGCGCAGGCGGGGCTCCTCGACCACCCGGGCGATGACCGTGGCCTGGAGGTTCTCCTCGTGGGCGTAGGCGATGAAGGTGTCGGCATCACCGGCATCCAGGGCCACGGCCATGCGTTCCTGGCTCTCCGATATGGCGATTTCGGTCCCGTTCAGGCCTTGATACTTGAGGGGGACCCGGTCCAGGTCGATTTCCAGGCCGTCGGCCAGCTCTCCGACGGCGACGGCCACGCCTCCGGCCCCGAAGTCGTTGCAGCGTTTGATCAGGCGGGAGGCATCCCGCCGGCGGAAGAGACGCTGGAGGCGGCGTTCCTCAGGGGCATCGCCCTTCTGCACTTCGGCGCCGCACACCTCCAGGCTCTCGCTGTTCTGGGACTTGGAGGCCCCTGTGGCCCCGCCGATCCCATCCCTTCCGGTCCGGCCGCCGACCAGGACGATCAGGTCGCCGGGCCGTGGCCTCTCCCTGACGACATGGTCTGCGGGGGTGGCGGCCACGACGGCCCCCACCTCCATATGCTTGGCCGCATAGCCGGGGTGGTAGATCTCACTGACCTGGCCGGTTGCGATTCCGATCTGGTTTCCGTATGAGGAGTATCCCTGGGCGGCCGACTGGACTATCCTGCGCTGCGGAAGCTTGCCCGGCAGGGTGTCTTCGACGGGGGTCCTGGGGTCCGCTGCTCCGGTCACCCTCATGGCCTGGTAGACGTAACCCCTCCCGGACAGGGGGTCGCGGATGGCTCCCCCTATGCAGGTCGCCGCCCCCCCGAAGGGCTCGATTTCGGTGGGATGGTTGTGGGTCTCGTTCTTGAAGAGGAAGAGCCAGTCCTCCTCTCTGCCGTCCACATCGACCCTGGTGCGGATGGTGCAGGCGTTGACCTCTTCGGAGTCGTCCAGACCGGTGAGCACCCCTTCCTTCCTCAGGTATGAGGCCCCGATGGTCGCCATGTCCATCAGGCAGACGGGGCGCCGGGTCCTCCCCAGTTTTTTCCTGATTTCCAGATATCGGCGGAAGGCGGCCGCGACCCGGTCGTCTTCGATGGAAACATGCTCCAGGCTGGTCCCGAAGGTGGTGTGGCGGCAGTGATCGGACCAGTAGGTGTCTATGACCTTGAGCTCGGCCAGGCTGGGGTCGCGTCCCTCCTGGCGGTAGTGGTCCCGGCAGAAGACCGCATCGGCCAGGTCCATGGCCAGGCCCTCCCGGTCGATCAGATCCGAGAGACCGGCCTCATCCAGATGCCGGAAGCCCTCCACCTGGGGGACGGGGTCCGGTTCGCGCCAGGTCTGGGAGAGGGTGGCCGGCCTGTCCAGGCCGGTAAGCCTGGCCTCGACCGGGTTGACGATATAGCCTTGGATGCGTTCGATGTCTGTCCGGTCAAGGTCCCCCTCCAGGAGGTAGAGGGTGGCCGTTGCCACCCGGGGTCGTTCACCTTGACCCATCAGTTGGATGCACTCCTCGGCCGATGCCGCCCGTTGGTCCAACTGGCCTGGCAGGTAGGCCACGGCGAAGAGGAGGGGGTCGTGGACCAGTTCGGCCAGCACAGGCTGACCGGGCAGGCCGACGGCCTCTTCAAGTGTGAAGGAGACCCGGTCCGTCTGGGGCTGGCTGAAGACGGTGGGCAGACAGCGGCGGAAGAGGTCCTCGCTGATGCCTTCCACGTCGTACCGGTTGATCACACGGACGCCTTCCAGGCCGGGCAGGTCAAGGACCGTGCGCAGCTGGTCGCCCATCCGGGTGGCCTCGACATCGAACCCTGCCTTCTTCTCTGTATAGACGCGGAAAACCAAGGTGCCGACCTTCCTTTCATGCCCCTCCGAGGTGGGGCTGACACATCTGCACGCGCTATCCGGCGCAGTCAGCGCCGGCGGCCGGTCCCGCCCTCCTGCAGCTCCCTGCCCTCCTTGCCGGTTTGGCGGTCGGGTCAGTGGGAGATGCCCCAATCCAAGTGTGGGGAAGGGAGGCCCCGGTCGGGGTAGGGTCAGGCCTCCGCAGGCCTTCCGGCCTCGAGGGTGCGAAGGCGGTCGAGAACGTCCTGATAGGCGGGGATGATGTTGCCCAGGTCGCGGCGGAAGAGGTCCTTGTCCATGTGTTCGACCTCGCCCTTCCCGGAAGCCTTGTCCCAGAGGCGGCAGGTGTCCGGGGTGATTTCGTCGGCCAGGAGGATGGTCCCATCGGAGGTGGTGCCCATCTCGATCTTGAAGTCGACCAGCCTGATCCCGATCGAGTCGAAGATGGAGGTCAGGGCCTTGCCGATCTCCCTTGTCTTGGCCTCGATGATGTCGAGCTGGTCCCGTCCGGCCAGACCAAGGGCTTCGATGTCGTCCTCGTTGATGAAGGGGTCATCCAGCGGGTCCGACTTGTAGAAGAATTCGAGGACGGGCTTGGACAGCTCCTTGCCCTCCTCGACCCCGTAACGCCTGGCGAAGGATCCTGCCGCGGTGTTCCTCATGACGATTTCCAGGGGGAACATGGCCATCCGCCGGTCCAATTGCTCGGTCGCTGATATCTGCCTGATGAAGTGGCTGGGTATGCCCCTGGCCGCAAGGAGGCGGAACATGACGGATGTGATGTGATTGTTGAGTTCCCCCTTGCCGGCGATCTGCGCCTTTTTGGCCCCGTTCCCCGCGGTCGCCTGGTCCGTGTACTCCACCCAGAGCACATCCGGATCATCGGTCGTGTATAGTTTTTTTGCCTTGCCTTGGTATATTTTCTCCAACTTTTCCATGGTTCGCCTTTCCTGAGCGGTGCTCGCGAATTGGGAGAAATCAGGACTGGGACAGGAAACAGATTAACAAGAACCATGTTGCCAACGTGTTATTTGCAGATTCGGCAGTTCGCGTCGGCGCAGGCGGCAGGGGGAGGGGCCGGCGGGTGTCCCCGTCGGGATGGCTTGCGGGGACGGGACTTGCGGGTCTGGCCGACGGGCAGCCGCGATGTCCGATCTGACGGCCGGCCTGGCGGTCAGGCCCGATCCATATGGGTCTGCAGTCTCGTGAGGACCAGGCCCGTCCTCTTCCTGGCGGTCTCCTGGTCGGGGCCTGCGGCCAGGGCGACCCCCATCCGCCTGCGGCCGTGGACGGCCGGCTTGGAGAAGATGCGCAGGTCGGACCAGGGTACCTCCAGGGCGGCGGGGAGCCCGCTGAATCCCACCGGTCCCTCTCCCTCGGCCAGGAGGGCCCGGCTGGCCCCCGTCCATCCAGGGGGGAGGGAGGGCAGAACATCCTCCGGCCGGACCGGTATGCCCAGGAGGGCCCTGGCGTGCAGGTCGAACTCGTTCAGCCGCTGGGTGATCATCGTGACCATCCCGGTGTCGTGGGGGCGGGGGGAGACCTCGTTGAAGAGAATCCGCCTGCCCTCCAGGACGAAGAGTTCCACCCCGTACAACCCCCACCCGGTCTGGCCCCCCTCGCCGGCCAGGCCGGTCAATCCGGCCACCAGGTCCCGCGCCATCACGCAGGCCCTGTCCGTCGTGTCCCGGTCCAGGCCGGCCGGCTGCCAGGACTCCCTGTAGTCCCCATCGTCCTGTATCTGGCCGATGGGGGGGGCAGGTTACGATGCCCGCGCTGGAGGAAACGGTCAGAACCGTCAGTTCGTGGACCAGGGGGACCAGGGATTCGACGATGACCCGGGTGTCATGCGGTTTTCCGTCCGTCCCCGCGGAGGTCGCCTCGACCCCCCTTCCTTCGGTCTGGGCCCGTTCCCATGCCGCCTCCAGGCGGTCGGCTGACCTGACTACCGTCTGGCCATGACCGGAGGAGCTCATGACCGGTTTGACGACGCAGGGCAGGCCGACTTCGCCTGCGGCAGTCCGCAGGCCGGTCAGGTCGTCGGCGAAGCAATAGTTGGCGGTCGGCAGGCCGACCTGCTCATGGGCGAAGACCCTCAGGGCCTGCCGGTCCATGCAGATGGAGGCAAGGTTCGAGGCCGGAACCACCTGGATGCCGTCTTCCCTGGCCAGGGCCAGCCGGTCTGTTGTCAGGGCCTCGATCTCGGGGATGATGATATCCGGCTGGAACGTTTCGATCGCCCGGCCAAGGGCCTGCCTGTCGGCCATGTCGAAAACCATGTGCTCCTGGGCCACCTGGGCGGCAGGAGCACCGGGATAGGAGTCGGCAGCGCAGACCCAGGCACCCATCCTGATCAGGGAGATGGCGATTTCACGCCCCAGCTCCCCGGATCCGAGGAGGAGGACCTTGGTGGTCCCCGCCTTCTTGGGCCGGCCCATGATGCGGTCCTTGTCGGGGAACATGCGGGATGGAAGTGGCCCAGCGGGTGATCTCATGCCCTTATTGTGCCATAAAGCAGTACTTGAAGGGCTGAATCAGGGGACAGATCGCTGTCGCCTGATAAGGCATAATAGATAACTCGTATAACATCCGGCTTGCAGGCCAGGGGGGAGCCTGGTTACCATGGCGGTCGTCCGCCGGCGGCAGCAGTCCGGTGGTCCCGAATGGAAAGAGAGCATGTGGACACCCGGATTCCGGCCGTCGAAATCAGCCATCTGACCAAGATCTACCACAGTGACGACGAGGGGAACAAGACCGCCCTCTCGGACATATCCCTGACCGTGCAACCTGGCGACATATACGGCATCATCGGCCTGAGCGGTGCCGGCAAGAGCACCCTGGTGCGTTGCATCAACGGTCTGGAGGGATACGACTCCGGCAGCGTGAAAGTGAGGGGGAGGGAGGTAAAGGGGTTGGCCCCCCGCGACCTGCGGGCCCTGCGTCAGGAGACAGGCATGATCTTCCAGCATTTCAACCTGATGCCTTCTCGGACCGTGGCAGGCAATGTCGGACTCCCCCTGCGCAGCCGATCGGACCGACGCAGCCGGGTCCCCCGACTTCTGGACCTGGTCGGGTTGGAGGACCTGGCCGACCGCTACCCCTCCGAGCTTTCGGGCGGGCAGCAGCAGCGGGTGGCCATCGCCCGGGCCCTGGCCAATTCGCCTGACATCCTCCTGAGCGACGAGGCGACAAGCGCCCTGGACCCGACCACCACCAAGTCCATCCTCCAGCTCCTTCGCGACCTGCATGACCGGTTGGGAATCACCATCGTCCTGATCACCCATGAGATGTCGGTTGTCAGGCAGATATGCAACAAGATCGCGGTCATCGACCACGGCACGATCGTCGAGCGGGGCAGGGTCTTCGACGTCTTCGCCAACCCCCAGGCCAGCCTGACCAGGTCGTTCGTTTCGACCACCTCGAACCTGGACAAGGTAAACGACCTGATCCAGCAGGATTCCCCCCTTGTCAGGCTGGAGCCCGGGCAGATGCTCCTGCGGATGTCATACGTGACCAAGGAGGTCTCCGAGGCCCTGGTTTCCAGGATCTCCCGCATCTACGACCTGGATGTCAACATCATCTTCGGCGACATAGATGTGGTCGAGGGGGCCCCTTTGGGTGGCCTGGTGGTCCGGTTGTCGGGCCGGGCCGACCAGATCGCCGGCGCCCTGGACTACCTCAGGGAACGCCATATCGGAATCGAGGTCCTCAAGTCATGACCGACCTGCTCAAAGCCTGGTTTCCCAACGTCATGGAGCGGCTGCCCGAGTTCTTCTCCAGCCTGACCCAGACCCTGATCATGGTCGGTGTCTCCGGTGCCATCTCCTTCGTCTTCTCCCTGATCATCGGGGTGGCGCTGACGGTCACGGCCCGCCAGGGGATCAGACGAAACGGCCTGATCTTCAACCTGTTGGACAAACTCATCGACCTCTTCCGTTCCATCCCCTTCATCATCCTGACAGCCGCCCTGGTACCCGTGACAAGGAAGCTGATGGGGGCGGCCATCGGGCCCAAGGGGGCCATCATCCCCCTGGTCGTCGGCATCACCCCCTTCTTCTCACGGCAGATCGAGTCCGCACTGGCCGGTCTGGACCCCGGCTATGTCGAGGCGGCCGAGGCCATGGGCATGTCCACCTGGCAGATCATCTGGCACGTCTACCTGCGGGAGGGTATCCCCTCCATCATCAGGGTGAGCACGATCACCATCATCAGCCTGGTGGGGGAGACCGCGACCGTGGGGATCGTCGGCGGCGGAGGACTGGGCGACTTCGCCATCCGCCTGGGCTACCAGCGATACATGTATGACGTGACCATCGCCACCATCATCGTCCTGGTCATCCTGATAGCTGTCATCGAGCTCTTCGGGAGACTCCTGGCAGAGGTGGTCGAACATTGAGGCGACCGGGCAGGGACGACCGTAAGGTGCCGGCCGGGAGGCCGAGAGACATGTCGCAGGAAAACGGAAAAGGCGATGACGAGGGGAGGGCGGACTGATGGCAGGACTCAAGGGGGCAGGCAGGAAGCGGATGGCCCGGATCGAGCTGACCCTGCTCAGCGTCTGCATGGTGGCTGTCCTGGTGCTCATCTTCGCCACATCGGCCAGGTTGAACCGGACCCAGAGCGGAACCAGAACCGTCACCGTAGGGGTCATCGGCAGTTCCGACGATCAGATCTGGAAGGCGGTCCAGGCGGAGATGGACCGCAGGGGCGACGGGATCAGGATAGTCCTCAAACCCTTCCAGGATGCCATCTACGTCAACCAGGCCACCTCCAACGGGGAGGTGGACATGAATGCGGCACAGCACTACGCCTACCTGGAAGACGATGTGAAGACCAACCACTACCAGCTAGCGGTCCTGGGCAACACCTACATATCCCCAATGAACCTGTACTCACGCCGGTATTCCAAACCCTCCCAGTTCCATGAGGGCGACAGGGTTGCCATCCCGAACAACGCGACCAACATGGGCAGGGCCTTGAAGGTCCTGGCCGACGCCGGCCTGGTCGGCCTGCGCGACCCACAGGAGGTCAACCCCGTGCCGGAGGATGTGGTCGAGAACCCCAAACACCTGAAGATAGAGCAGGTGGACCCGGCCAGCATACTCAACCTTCTGCCCGACTATGCCGGCGGGGTGACCAACGCCAACTTCGTGGTGGATGGGGGCATGAGCGTCCACGACGCCATACACGAGGTCCCCTACGACTTGGACAACCCGGCCAACAAGCCCTACATCAACATCATGGTGACCACCAGGGCCCACAAGGACGACCCTGACTTCAAGAAGATCGTCGCCGCCTACCATTCCAAGCCGGTGGCCGACACCATCACAAGGGTCTACAAGGGGGCCTGCCTGCCCGCCTTCACATACTGAAGCGTGCATACCGAAGAACGCGAGCTGAGACCCGGAGCCGAAGCAGGGAGAGTCGGGTTTGCCGTCATCGACTTACCGTCTGGAACCGCATGGCGGCCGGTCGCCGATCTGCCATGTCCAACTGCGCTGCTGTCATGGAACGAGAGAGACGGGTTCGTCGGCCGGTGACCGTCGGCAGGGCAGGGCCCGGTGGAGGTGAAGCCGTGAAAGGGTCCTTGGAGGGGCAGAGACCGCTGACCATCGCCATGGTCCTGGATACCTTCGGCAACAGGGGGAATGGGACGTCCAACTCCGCCATCCAGTATGCCCATGAGTTGGAACGCCAGGGACACCACGTCCGGCTGGTCGGCATCGGAGCCCCGGACTACCCGGCACGGGTCCACACCATCCCACTGGTCTCACGGGTGGCCGCAAAACAGCAGATGAGCTTCGCCCGGGCCGACCCCTCCCTTTTCAAACGGGCCTTCGACGGGGTGGACCTGGTCCACATATACGAACCCTTCGCCTTCGGAAGGGCCGCCCTGGCCGTGGCCGACGGGATGGGACTGCCCGTCACCGCCGGCTTCCACATCCAGCCGGAGAACATAACATACTCGGCCGGGCCCCTGCGCTACGTGCCCGGCCTGGACGGGGCCATCTACCGCCTATTTCGCCACTGGCTCTACGGGGGAATCCGGCACATCCACGTCCCCACCCTCCTGACCGCCGACCTCCTTCGGGCGCATGGCTACCGTTCCTGCCTCCATGTCATATCGAACGGGTACCAGCCCCGGTTCGACCCCGGTGACAGATATGAGGCGAAGAGGACCCCGCCCTTTTCCGATCGACCGGTCCATATAGTGGCCTCCGGCCGGCTGGCCAGCGAGAAGGACCACGCCACGCTGATCCGGGCCCTGTCCAGGTGCCGGCACCGTGACAGGGTCAGGCTGACCATAGCCGGGACCGGCCCCCTGGAGCGACGGTTGAAGGCCCAAGCGGCCCGGGAGCTGGACGGTCCCGTTTCGATAGGCTTCCATCCCAATGAGACCATGCCCCAGTTGCTCAGGACAGCCGACCTCCTGGTGCATCCCTCGATTGCCGACCTGGAATCGGTCAGCGTGCTCGAGGGGATGGCCTGCGGGGCCGTCCCCATCATCGCCCAGTCGAAACTGAGCGCCGCCGGCCAGTTCGCCCTGACCCCGCACTCCCTCTTCCCCGTGGGCCAGGCGGATGTCCTGGCCTCCCGGATCGACTGGTGGATCGATCATCCCGACCTGATGGTCTCCTGGTCGAAGGGGTACGCCGACTTCACCCGGGACCACTATTCGATCGCCGCTTCGGTCAGGGCCTTCGTCGGTATGGAGAGGCAGGCCCTGGCCGACTTCCGTCCTTGAGATCGGCCGGGCCGTCTGATTCATCGGTGATTGGTATTCCTCGGACCCTCAGAGGGTGTCGTTCCGGCTCATATCGTGGTGGCGCGGGGGCAATTTCCGAAGACTGTCCGGCGACCTGGCAGTGGAGGTTTGAGAGGTGGTGCTTGCGGAGCGGGCAACGGGACTCGGACCCGCGGTCTCGACCTTGGCAAGGTCGCGCTTTACCAACTAAGCTATGCCCGCACACTCTGGACCGGCAGGGCATACCTGCCTTCCATGTGGATTGCCTGGTCAGCCAGGCAACGGAAAGAACTATACAGGATGGAAGGGACCTGACTCGCCGCGCCACCCGGGGCCGCAGGCCCGGAGCCGGCTTACAGGAGGCTGATCAGGGCCTGCACGTCCTCGGTCTTCGTGGCCCAGGAGGTGGCGAACCTCACCACTGTGTGGCTCTCATCGGCCCTCTCCCAGAAGTCGAAGGCCACCTGCTTGGCCAGTTCTTCCATGGTTTCGTTGGATAGGATGACGAAGGTCTGGTTGGTGGGGGAGTCCATGTAGATCCGGTAGCCCTTCTGTCTGAAGGCCTCTTTTATCATCCCTGCGGTCTTGATGGCGTTGCGGCTGATCCGGGTGTACAGGTCGTCGCTGAAGAGGGCGTCGAACTGGACCCCCAGGAGGCGGCCCTTGGCGAGGAGGGCGCCCCGCTGCTTGATCATCGTGGTGAAATGATCGGGGGGGTCGCCCTTGGGGAAGACCACGGCCTCGCCGCACAAGGCGCCGACCTTGGTGCCGCCTATGTAGAAGACGTCACAGAGGTCGGCGATGTCGGAAAGGGTCACATCGGTGCCGGGGGCCACCAGGCCGTAGCCCAGGCGGGCCCCGTCCAGATAGAGGGGGATGTCGTGCTTGCGGCAGGTGGCTGCCAGGGCCGCCAGCTCGCCACGGGTGTATAGGGTTCCATACTCGGTCGGATGGGAGATATAGACCATGCCCGGGTAAACCATCTGCGGATGGTTGGCATCGGTGTAGAAGGCATCGAGGAACTCATCCAGGACGGCCGCGTCGACCTTCCCCTTCCTGCCGGGCAGGCTGAGGACCTTGTGGCCGGCGGCTTCGATTGCTCCGGCTTCATGTACGTTCACATGGCCGGTATCCGCAGCCACCACCCCCTGGTAGGGCTTGAGGATGGTGGAAGTGATCACCTGGTTGGTCTGGGTGCCTCCGGCCATGAGAAAGACCCGGGCCTGCTCGTGCCCGCAGGCAAGGGCGATCTTTGCGGCTGCCGACCGGGTGTAGCGGTCCTTCCCGTAGCCGGGCAGCTGCTCCATGTTGGTGTCGATCAGTCGCTGGAGTACGGCCGGGTGGGCCCCCTCGGAATAGTCGTTGACAAATGAAAGCATATGCACCCCTTCTTCGGACCCTTTCGACATGTGCCCCATGGTACGGTGCCCTGTCTACCTCCCCCCTTCAGGTCCGGTCGGTGCCCTGGAGCCGCCTCGATTCGCCCCCTCCCCCCGGTAACCGCGACCCCGGCGGTTCCCGGAGTTTATGCGGTCGGGTCGTCCGGCGGCATCGCCGGTCTTCCGCACAGGGTCCCTTCCCGGCCTGTCCTCTTCGCCGCTGCCTTCGGCAGTGCTCATGGCCCTCTCACCGTCTTCGCGCGTGGGACGTGAGAAGAGACGTTCGTGGGCGAAAATGAGGCCGAAGGCGGCGACGGTCTCAATCAGGCTGGCCACGATCCAGGTGATGATGATGGGGTTTTGCCGGTCGGCTATGCTGCCCATCCTGGTGAAGACGAAGATGTCGATGATGAAGACCTGGACCACGATCAACACGGTGGCGACGGTGACGGCCCTCCCTCTGCTGCCGTCACCCATCCGTCCGCCGTCTTCATCATTGACGGCGGACGTCCAATAGGCGAGGAACCACATGCCCATGCCGAACAGGAGGGCGGCCAGGGGGAGGGAGAGGAAGATGGGCAGGGTGCTCAGGGCCACACCGACGGCGGCGACCAGGAAGGCCGTGGACAGACCCAGGTAGATGGGGGCACGTCCCTTTTTCCGCTCATGATCGTGCACTTCCTTACCGGGGCCATTGTGTTCGCGGGCGCCGTTCTTCCGATGGAGATGACCGCCTCCTTCCTCTTGGCGGTCTCGGACCTCCTTGCCCGGATCGGAATCCGTGATTTCCTCCCGCCCGCCTTGCCTCTCGGGTCCCCTGCTTTCACCCGACCGATTGTCGGGATCCACCGGATCCTTGCCGCCCTCGTCTGCGGACCCGCCTCGTACGATATCCTGTTTCCTGCTGCTCATCTTTGCCCCGCTCCCCGGAAGCCCGGATGCCTGCCGGATGCATGGCATCCTTGCCCCTTGCAGTTGCCAGTCTAGGTGGGTGGTTCAGGTTTCCTGCATATTGAAGCGGCGGTGCCGGGCTGGTGGACGGGTCGGAATGGGGTCCCCTGTCGACGTCTGCATGACGAGTGCTGGGGTGATGTCCAAGACCGCCCGCCGGACAGGTGAAAAGGAGTCAAACCGTCATGTGCTCACCCGCGCAGGTGTTGTATGGCGTAATCGGCCTCCTCCTTCGTGTACCCCTCTGAGCTTGACATGAGTTGATCGTGAATTTCCTCGGGCTTCATCTTGAGGTTGAGCTGATAGGACCTGGCGCACTTGGCAGCAGCCTCCTTGTAGTCATATTTGAGGTGCCCCATCGCCTTCTCGGCTGCGGCGCGGGTGAAGGTGGGATGGTTTTGGTTGGACCCCGAGATCAGCTCATCTTCGAGCTTTTTCTTGCTGTATGGGTAGTTGTCCGTCAGATAGAGGGCCTGCATATAGGCATCGTCCGCGTTGTCGGAAGCCTTTGCCTTCTTCCTGCCATCTGTGTTCGACGAATCCCCTTGGTGCCCCTCCGTGGTGTCGGAATCCTGCGATTTGTCCCCATCCGTGGTGTGACCGGGGTAGGCGCTGGCGGAATTGCCGGATTCGAATTTCTCGTTCACCCAATGTTGCATTCCCAGGAAATCACCCAGGTAGGCGATGACAAGCAGGCTGATGACCGTGATCAGAATCAGGAGGAAATTGGCGAGAGGGCCGCGCTTTCGGGTGGGTGTCGTCACCTCCATCTGCTGTTTTCCGCTCTGTTCTGAGGTCGCATGCCCGGTGGGGGGCCTATTCGGATCCACATTGCTGTATTGCTGATATGTGCCAGAAGACTGTGCATCCGCCCGCTGGTACATGCCGGATGATTGCGCCTCGTCCGATTGGCCGGGCATCGTCGTTTGGTCGGATTCGTCTGAGTCCCTGGGCTGATCCCACGCAATCTGATTGGGATCGTTCCTGTCGGCCATGTTCCCTCCCTGTCAGGTTCATGCTGACAGACACGGTGTCGCCTTGCATTTTCCCCGAAGCACGTCAGCTCTTAGATTTCGATTATGCTCCGGGATTCTGACAGATCTGGCCTGTGTTCAATGTTCACAGGACCTTCCCGGTTATCCCGCTTTGAGTGGGGAGCAGGAAGGGTGGGGAAAGCTCGCCCCCGGGTGCCTTCGATGAATGAAATTTGTGGGCAATCACTTGGATCCCGCTATCTGTTGGATTTGGCGGTAGCGGCGATCATCCTTGGCGTGTAACCACCCCATGAACAGGGAGATTACACGCCAAGAAGTGGATCCATGATGGTCTTTTCCTGATCATCGCCGAATTGTTCGGATTTCAGATCCCGGCCATCGCCATCTTATAGGCATCAAGAGCATTCTGATAGCTCCCAGACGACTTTCCCACCTTCTGAGGATCATATCCCCAGGGCGCAAGGTTGTTGGAGTACCTCGCCACAACGCTGTCCAGGTTGCGATCCAGCCAAGCCTCGGGATCAGACCGCCATTTCACTATGATGTTTCCATCCTCATCCTGTTCGGTCTCCATGAGTGCCTTCAGTCCATAGACCAAAGGGGTGATGAAACCGTCGGGGCTGAGACTATCCACTTCCCCGTGCCCGTAAGGCGCCAGTCGGCTGCTCCGTCTCGCGTTCAAGGACTTGACGGCAATTATGCGTCCGTAACTGCCTCCGTTTTTATTGTACAGGGAAGGGAACTTTGCGTATATGTAGTCATAAAGCTTGGGGAGTTGCACACCGATTTTGAAAGCGCTGAATACGCTTTGGTTATGCAGTTCCCGTTGATAACCCCTGCCAGGGGAGCAGACTTCCGGCGAGCTCATGAACTGTTCGAACTTTGACAGGCACATGGCTTTGCTCGAATACAGCTGAACGGGGTTCGGCGGTTCTATCACCTTGCCGCGCTCGCTGGTGACAGCCGGAATCAATGACAAGGGGATCCAAGCCAGGGCAATGATGTCAGCAGCCTTGATGTCACCTCCCTCGTTCGACTTCCATTCGATTCTCGGCGCCAGTTCGGGGTCCTCTTCTTTCAAGAGTTTTTTGAATTCGTCGAAGTAACCGTGCTTGTTGGCCTTGGTGCTTGTCGTGAGTTGAACGTTGTTGTTTCGTGCTGCACAGATGTCCAACAGGTTCGTCCTAAATTCATCAAGGCAGTTCTGATCGGTCTGATCTTTGGGAATCAAAAGCTCCACAGGTACCAGCGTGTCCAATGGAGTGATTGTCGCGTCATCATCCTCATCTTTGCGAGTACTGCGAATGTAATCCTCGATGTCGGAGCGTTTGTCGAGCCATGCTTCCTTGAAGTCGCTCCAGGTCTTGAGAGCGGATGGCATCTGTTCGTCCTTGCTGTTCAACGCCAGGCGTAATACATACAGACCGATTGACAGTGCGTTGTGGCCCCCGTCAAGTATTCCTTCGGTTTCCGTGTCCTCAAAGAAGAGACGGTAGCGTTTGGAGTCTATTTGCTCGTAACGTGATGCGGCCAACAGCACACCCTTGGTTTTGAAGGGGAAGATTTCAGGTGTGTCTTCCAGAGAATCTTCGATGTCGTTGGTTACATTGCCGACCTTTGATGAGCGTGGATTTGCATCTAGGTCCAGAGTATCAATGAGGTTGATGAAACTCCTGATTTTTATGAAGCCAATGATCCTCTGAATGCAACCTGTACCTTGTTTGTCAGATTGTGAGAATTTGATGACCGCTGATTTGACTGAATCAGATCCACTGGAATTGCACATTCATTGCCACCTTCGTTGGTCATGTGTATGGGAAGAGGCGGTGTTGGATCCCGAAAGCCACCTTTATTTTCCGGCATCCCTTCCTCTCCCTTTACTATCGGAATTAAGCGATCTGAACCAAATAATTCCGATTTGATTATATAAAATTAATTATGATGTCAACTCTGCATCGAGGTTGAGATCAGTCCGATATGCTTCTTATCGATTGCAGGACTTCCCCGTCGAACCAGGGGTTGAACCCAGCGAGAAGAAGCAGACCATTTGCATGACATTGAGAAGAGGATCATGCAAGGGCCCCGCCTTAGCGGGACCCTGATGATCTGCAGCCTTACTGCTTCTTCAGATGGACGGTGGTCGTCTCGCCCAAGGCGCTGACCTTGTATGTGATCTCCCCGTTCGTGTACTTGAAGTCCTTGCTCTCGTCCTGGGAGGCAAGCAGGCTGCCGGACAGTTTCTCCTTGTTGCCCTTGCTGGTCCATGTGTAATCACCGGCCGAAGTCGGGGCGGTGAAGCTTCCTGACCAGTAGAGATCCTTGCTGTCCTTTCCGACCCAGTTGACCTCTATGGAATCGGCAGTGATCGTGGCCTCTTGGTAGTTGTCTTTGTCTTTTGGATTCTCCTGCTTCCAGGTCCCTGTCAGGTCAGCCGGCTTTGCCTGGGTGCTCTGCGAGGATTCCTGCTTCTTGTCTGCGGCGGCATCGGAAGACGAGTTCCCGCCGCAGGCTGACAAACCAATCACCAGAGCGGCGATCGTGGTGATGATGGCTACTGATTTTTTCATACCCTGCCTTTCGATGATGGATAATATAATAATTTATATATCATCTGGCCCGAACCTCCATCAAAATGAATGGTCTGTGAATCGGCATGTACCGGGGCTGAATCTTCGGAATGGCTCGGTCACCGGAGGGCAAAAGCACTCTTCCCGCCCTGTTTCGGCTGTTTCGCATCGTCCAGCATCCGCTGGTAGTCAAGGACGACCTGTAGGGTCACGTCCAGCTCACAGGCTATCTGGTAGGGTTCCCCTTCGTACAGGCGCTCCGCCATCTCATACTCCGGCAGGCTGATCAGGGTGAGCGCCGTCTCCCGTTTGGCCCTGCTCTCCGCCCTGCTGCCGAAGACCCCTTCATGCGTGCTGTCTGCATGGGACCAATGGATGAGCTCGTGCACCAGGGTGCAACGCTTCTGGCAGTATATGAGTCTGCGGTCTATCAGTATGGTGCGCGTGGCCTCGTCGTAGAATCCCGTCTTGCCGCGGGGGAGGAGGGCGCTGGCCACAGTGAGATCGAGTCTGTCGGCGAACCGTCTCATCTGCCCGTATGTCATCTTTGACGACAGGCCAGCCAGGGATCTTGGGCCTTCAGCGTCCATCGCCCCCCTCTTCCTCCCGTTCCTTGTCCGGGTCTGTCATGGCGGCCAGGGTCTGGTCGCCGGCCTTGATCTTCTTCAGGACGAATCTGACCTTTTCGTCTTCGCTCATCGTAGATGGGTCGATGCCTGTGACCGTCACGGTTTCGCCTGCTTGCGTGGTCGGTGTCGCGGGGGCCCTGCGGGATGATGCGGGGCGTTCCCCGGCCTCGCGCAGGAGGTCCAGGGCATCGACGCCCAGTATGTCGGCTATGTAGCTGATGTCATTGGTGTTGAAGGGTTTCTCCCCCCGCATCCTGGTGTAGAAGTAATCCTGGGACATGCCGCTCTTCTTGATGATTTCCATATTTGTCATCCCTGAAGCGGCGATGGCGTCTTGGATGATTCTGATGACATCCATCGAAAACGGATCCGCTGCTTTCATACCTTTTCGTCCCATGCTCCAAGCCTACGGTAATTACGTACTGCGACACGCCGAGTACGTATTTAAGTTGTGCAACAGTACGCAAATACGTACAGTGTCGGGTATGGCAAGGAAGACGATTCCGGAGGTGACCCTCCTTGTGGCGGCAGCCGTCAGAGAGCGGATCGAAGACAGGGGATTGGTCTGGGGAGCGGTGGCCGAAGCGATCGGCATGGATCAGGATCGGCTCGGCAGGTGTCTGACCGGGGCCGAACCCTTCACCACAGCCGAAATCGCCGCCATCTCCCGGGCCCTTTCGATAACCCCGGCCGACCTGGTCGGTTCGATCCGTCGTCGGGGGAGGGGCGCGCGGGAAGGCCCGGATCCCTGAGCTGAGTCGGTCCGCTGCCGATGCAGGAACCCGCCGCGATGACCGGCAAGTGTCTTGTGGACGGGGAGGGCAGGAAAAGTCAGGAAGGAAGCCGGCGGAAGTGCACGAATCAGGTGGACATCAGGACGCATCAAGTGGAGGTAGCAAGCGAAGTGGTCGTGAAAATGGAAGGATCATGGATGAATGGGACCAGGACATGTCAACAGGTGGCGGGGGGCACGCATCGCCCCGCCGGCGGCAGGGTCAGGATATGGGAGCTGCCTGTGACAGGCACTCCTATGTCACCGATGCAGGAGGCCGTCATCATGGCGCTGGGGCGGATGCCGATCCCGGCCGAGGCCTGGAGGGTGCAGGCCGAGGCGGAACTGGTGACAGGCGGGAGTCTGAGCGGAAGCACGGTGAGAACCCGCCTGGTGGAGTTGACGCGGGCAGGGGTGGTCACCCTGGTGGACCGCAAGGGCAGGAGCATGACGGGAAATCGCTGCTCACGCTACAGGCTGGCATGGAAAGGGGCGGACCTGTGAATCAACGACGCCTTCCCGCATCAGTCACCAACGACCTGCCGGGGGCCGCTCGCCTCTGCGAATACTGCCATAGGCCCGATGTCGGGGCTGACAGGTGCCCCCACGCCATGGACCCCTCGCAGCTGTGTCCCAGACGGACCGTGCCCAAGGCCCTGAGGGAGGCTATGAAACGGTATTGAAGCGCCGGAAGGCAGGGAACGCGGCAAGAGATGGACATGAACAAGTGAGCCAAAGGAGCGATGAATGGGGGAGGGCCGTCAAATAAGCGAAGTCGAAGAGGCGGGAGCCAGGAGGGAATCATGCGAAGAGCGGACGGACAAGGCGGAGACAACCGGATCGCATGAAGGCGGATGCCCTGTCTGCACGGGAAGGCCCAGGGGGATCCTGTGCAAGGAACACAGGCGGGAGCTTGCCCGCATCATACATGATCTGCGGATGGCCCTATACGAACTCTCCATGTTGGCGGCGCGCAAGATTCGCCGGACCGATGGCGTGCCGGGGGCCAAGCCCGCCTTTCCCTCCGCCCCCTTGGAGATGGGTGCCGCCGACCTCTATCAGGAGGTGGAAGAGATCGTACGTGACGTTGCCGCTGACATAGGCGTCTGGGGAGGCCGGGCGCCCGGCCTCCTGAACAAGCTCTCCTCCCGATTGGGCAGGCTGGCCCAGGCACCCCATGTCAGGAAGGATTACCTTCGCCTTGCCGATGCCCTCCACCGGGTGCAGATGCGGGTTGCGCCGCGTGAGGACCGGATCATGCTCGGGCGCTGTCTGAATCCCCGATGCAAGGCAGAGCTCAAAGGTCTGGCCACCGATACCGCCATCACCTGCCGGGACTGCGGGTCGGTGTGGAGTGTGGAAGAGCTGCATCGTGCGCGCCGGCAGCGGTTGGCCGGCAGGAGCATAACCGGCACTCCCACCCAGGTGGCTGCATGGGTGAAGTCCGCCACCGGCGTGCAAGTAAAGGGGCAGAACGTGAAGGACTGGATCCGACGGGGGCAGGTGGGCATCGTCTCGAAAAGGGGGAGGGGGATTTACGAGTGCAGCCTTCCAGACCTGCTGAGGGCGGCAGAATCTGCCCATCCGGGTGTGAAGTTGACACGCTGACTTGACAGGTACCCATTGCCACCATACTATAAATATAGTTGGTTAATTATATGGAGCTGGACATGATGTCCAGCTCTTTGCATATCCGGGCAAAGTGTGAATACTGAACACGTCGCCCGTGCTTTCAGACTTCTTCCAAGTTCTCTGTCTGGTGTCCGTCCTGTCCCTCATCCTGTTCGCCCGTCCGTGAGGATCTCCGATTCGGCATTTCCGGCTGCCCACCCCCTTGCTTCGGGCCTGCGCCGGTGGTGGTTCCGTCTCCGTGGGTGGCATGAAGGTTGAAGATGTGAGGCTAGCCGCCAGCCCGTTCTCTTTTGCGATTGTGGGTCCAGTGTGAAGACACCAGGACAATCCGGCCCGTTGCCATTGTCGGCAGCGGGCTTTTCCATCTGTCGAACGTCCCGATCCCCTGTCCAAGGAGAGCCGTGGACCGACAAACAGCGGGGCCGGTTGCATCCGGTCCCGTCATCAACAGAAATGAAATGAAAGGTATATGACAATGGCAGATACCAGTTACATCAGTTCCGGCAACAACGCGGACCTGGTCAAGCTCATCAAAGACTATGCCCTCTTCCTCTTCAAGAAGGACGAGCCTTTCACCATGCCGACCTCGGCCGACTGGCAGCCGCCGACAGGCAAGGAGCCTGTCGGCTACAACAGCGAGGACGGGGCCGTGCTGCACCCTGAACCCGGTGACGCCACCGAAATCAAGGCCCACAACGGGGATGTGGTCGTCTCTGAATCAACCCCCGGCCAGTGGACCCTGCAGATCCCTGGCATCGAATCCAAGAAGGACATCATCGAAGCTTACTTCGGCACCGAGGCGGATGCGGATGGCAACTTCCACGTGAAGGATGCCACCAGCAACATCGAGTACGGCTTTGTCCTGGCCGCCCTGGACCAGCATGGCAACCCCATCGTGGTCTGCGGGCAGAAGGCCAAGGTCACCGACAGGGATGACATGACCCTGTCGGCCAGCGAGGTGCTGACCTACAACATCACCCTGGGCATGTTCAAGGGGAGCGACGGCTACCAGTTCCATGCTTACGGCCTGGTACCCAAGACAGACAAGGCCTGACCTTCCTCCTCTCCGATACGGCTACATTCCACAGCTTATGGCCGTGGTCTTTTGACTCTTCCCACCCTCGCTTGATGGCGGTCTCGCGGGGGTGGGATCCCAATCATCGAACAACGCATCCATACAGACCGCCGGCAGAAAACGAAGGAGACCGTCATATGAACGACAAGGCCAACCAGTACGCACAGGTGGAGCCGGAAATCGACGAAAAGGCCGAAGATTACCCCGATGTTCATCTTGAAGCGTTGGGATTGAAGTTCGACCTGCCAAATCTCAACAGCGCCGACCTCCCCATCGAGTTGGTGCAGACCATACTCATCATCAAGAGCCGGGTGGTGCTCAGCCAGGAGGAGCAGTACCAGGCCTTGGCAACATGCCTGGCCTACTTCGAACAGATGCAACCCAACCTCTGGAACAGACTGCGGTCCACCGGCAATGCCCTGGGCTGGCTGGCCGGCATCGTCAAGGCCTGGGCCGAAGAGAGCGGGCTGGACCCAAAATCGTTTGCCTCCTCATCCTCCAGGCCAGATACCCGGGAGCATTAGAGGCAGATTGGCTGACCCGCTACCACTGCCTGTTCAGGCCGGTCACCTTCATGGCCTGGCTGGATGCCCCTCCCGGCTCAAAGCCCAGGGCCTCCATGAGTCTTGGCCGGGCCTGGATGCTGACCCGTGAGATCCTCAAGGACCACACAAGCAACAGTTTCGCCAGTCTGGCGGGGTGGTCCTATGTCCCCACGGGCGCGGAGATAGCCCTCTGGGACATGATGGAGCTGGAAGGAAGGCTCAAACGCAAGGGGTACAGGCCCTGGGCCGATCCCAGGAACGATTTCCTCAGAGAGCCCAACCTGGAGACCTCTTCGCAGCGCAGGGAACGGTTGGAACGCAGGAGCAGGCTGAAAAAGCGGTTCCACATAGACGACTGAACACAAGCCCGACCGCCATCGGGTCAAGGACGAGCAAGAAACATGGGAGGACCGATGGCGCAGAATTCAGGTGCCGTGTATGTCCAGGTCGAACCCTCGATGCAGGGTGTCGGCGACAAGATAGAAAAGGAATTGGCCGGTTCCATCGACAAGGCCGGAAAGGAGGGTACCGCCGGCCTGTCGAAACGGTTCACTCAGGTTTTCGCAATCATAGCGAAGGCGGGAGGGGATGTCCTCCGGTCCTTCTCCCGCGGCCTGTCGGATCTGAGTGGCGAAGGGGGTTTCGAACGGGCCCTGGCCATAGATGCTGCCCAGGCCAAGCTTGCCCAGCTGGGAGCCGGTGCCGGCCAAGCGTCTCAGGCCATAGGAGATGCCTTCACTGCCGTGAAGAACACTGGTATGGGTCTTGATCAGGCAGCAAGTGCTTCGGCAGAGCTGTCCCTGGTCACGGCCGCCGCCGGAGACCGGATGGCCCAGGTGCTCATGGCCACGGTCGGCGGTGCCCAGAGGGCTGGTGGCGGTCTTATCGCCATGGGTTCTGCCTTCGGTGCAGTGGTCTCGGGCTTCCAAGCGCAGGGCGGGGCGTTGAGCCAGCCGATCGAAGGAGGGATCTCCGCCCTGGAAGTGATGGGAAAGCAACTGGGCAGTGCCGGCGGGCAGATACAGCAGTTGGCGGATAAATGCAAAAGCGGGTTCCAGTCGATGAAGGATTCCATCCAGAAGGGCTTCGGTGGACCCCTTCCCCGGTTGGACTGGAGCGGCATCTTGGATGATGCCAAGCTGACCGTGAAGGTCGTGGAAAACGCCTTCAGCGGCATCGGCAAGGCCGGCGCTTACTGTGACACATTCGGCGGCCATGTAGTCGATGGTTTCAAAGCCCTTCCAGCGAAGGTCGAAGGGGCGATGAGCGGCCTGGGAAGGTTCAAGGGCTTTTTCAACAAAGACATCCGCGAGGCCATGGCCATCGACGGCGACCCCTTCGCCGGCGGCTCGGTCCAGGTGGGCAAGGGCATCGAGAAGCTGACGGCACCCCTTGCAACCCTGGGCGGTAAGTTCGCCGCCACGGGCATCGGCGGCAAAATCGCCGGTCTCGGTTCATCCATCAGCAACGGTCTGAGCAAGCTGACCGGATCGGCGGGCGCGGCCATATCTTCCTTAGGGTCGAAGATGGGGGGCGGGTTCGATTCGGCCATGCAGAAGATCGGCGGCAGTCGGGTCGGGCAGGCCCTTTCGAAGGTCGGGTCCACGGTGAAGAATGGCCTCTCCGGTCTGGGCGATGTCTTCGGCGGTCTGGGGCAGATGGTCTCCGGACCAATCAGGTCCGGCCTGGACAAGGTGGGGTCTGTTTTCGGAACCTTCTTCTCCCCTGGCAACTTCGTCAAGTTCTTCGGTTTCGCCGGCATAGCCGCGGCCCTCGTGACCGGTCTTGGCCTGGTAGACCAGTCCATGGGAGGGCAGCTGACGGCCACGGTGGCCAACCTGTCGGCCAAGGTGCCTGCATTCATCACCGGATTCATCGGCCAGTTCATGACCGCCCTCCCGCAGTTCATGGCTTCAGGCATGCAGATTCTCATGAGCCTGATCAGTGGATTGACCACCGCCCTTCCCCTCCTCGTCGAGGGGGCGGGGACCATCATCACCACCATGTTGAACGGTCTGCTGGTCGCCCTTCCCCAGTTCGTTCCTGCAGCCGTCACCATGATTACGGCGTTGATTTCGGCTCTGGTGACCCAGCTCCCCCTGATTATGACGGCAGGGTTGCAGCTGCTGAACGGGTTGATCATGGGGTTGATATCCGCCCTCCCGCAACTGATACCGGCTGTCATCACCATGATCACCTCCCTCCTCACGGCCCTGGTCATGCAGCTCCCCCTCCTGATGACGGCAGGCATGCAGCTGCTGAACGGACTGATACAGGGCCTGGTCACGGCCTTGCCGCTCCTTGTCGCTCAGCTCCCGCTTCTGATCAATGCGCTCCTGACGGGAATCGTCTCCATGCTGCCCACCCTCCTGACTGGGGGAGCCCAGCTCCTGATGGGGCTGATCAACGGCATCGTCCAGACGGTGCCCGTCCTTGTGGCCCAGCTGCCGGTCATCATCAACGCTTTCATCGGAGCACTGACCACCAACCTCCCACAGATCATCCAGGCTGGCATCTCGGTGCTTTTGGCCCTGATCAGCGGCCTGATCAACGCGCTTCCCCAGCTCGTCGCACAGATTCCGATCATCATTGCGGGCCTGGTCAACGCGCTTTCGCGCAACCTTCCGCAGATCATCACGGCCGGCGTGGCGATCATCGTCTCTCTGGCATCCGGACTGGTGCAGGCCATACCGCAGCTCCTGGCGGCCCTGCCCAGGATCGTCGACGGGATCCGCAGCGGTTTCAGCCAGGTCAATTGGGGGGAGGTAGGCGGGAACATCATCGATGGAATCGCAAACGGCATCAGACAGCTTGCTTCCAGGCTTTGGGAAACCGCCAAGAATGTTGCCAAGGGTGCTCTGGACAAGGTCAAGGGCGTCCTTGGCATCCACTCGCCCTCCAGGGTGTTCCGTGACCAAGTCGGTGTCATGATCGGTCGAGGAATGGCCCAGGGGATCGATAAAAGCGCCGCGGACGTGCAAGACAGCATGGATGGCCTTTCAGCCTTGACGCCTTCATTGGACTTCGTCAGGGCTTATGCGGGCATGAAGCTTCCTTCATGGGGCGCTTCCGGCCATCTGACGGATGAAATCCGATCCGATACGGACCTCGTGGGGCATGCAAGCAGACAGGACATATATGACGCGGTTTCCGCGGCCTTGAACAGTGGGGTGACCCTACATCTCAACGCTGCCGGAGGTCGGGTCATGGCGGGCAAGTTGGCGAAGCCCATGAATTACGAGTTGGAGCGGCTGACCGCTCTGGGGAGGTGAGAATCATGCTTGGTGGGCAGCGTATGGAACTGTCGGAAACAGGGACCCCCGCTATCAACGGGGTCCCTCTGGACAGGATGATGTTGGCATTGACGGATTCCGGAATTGAAATCGGACAGAGTGAGTTAGAACTCGAGACCCAAGCCATTCCGGGCAGAGACGGGGTCGTTGACACCTCCCTGACCGGGCCGGAGGGTGCCGCTTACACGGACAACAGGGATATCACCCTGCACCTGTACACCTGCGGGGATGAAGATGACATCATGGTCGCTAAGACCCGACTCGGTGCATTGCATGGCACGATCGTCACCGTCGGTTGGAGGATGCTTCCGGGTGTCTACCGAGGACGCCTGTCTGTAGGCCAGTGGGACGATCTGTGGTCTGCACGGGGCCTATGCGCGGCCACCGTCGATGTGACCGTCTCCGCTTCCCCCTGCCTGCTGGGCCGTGTGCACACAGTGCAATTGAACCGTGGCTCACAGTCCATCCGCGTGGACGGCAACCGGCCGGCCTGGCCTATATGGACGCTGAAGGCCGAGCCGGGTTGCCGGTCCATGACCGTGGCATCGGGGGGATCCGTCATCACCGTGAATACAGGTGACCTGGCCTCTTCAGGACAGGCCGTGATCGTCACCGATCCCGTGGGGCGGAAGGTCACCATGGGCGGTGTGCGTCACCCGGTCACCCTGGATTCTGATTTCTTCCCTCTGAGTCCGGGACTGACACGGATCGCCTTGTGGGGTTGCGCCGGGTCCATGGCATACAGGCCGAGAACGATCATCTGAGGAGGCTATATGCGTTTCATACTGATGGACAGGTACGGCAAGGATGTGGGCGATCTGCCGGCCGTGGTGCAGGCGACCCGGACCAGGGGCACCGATGGCACTGACACATTGGACCTGGTGACTGTGGGCGAGGTGGAAAAGGACCAGCGAATCGTCTTCAGGGACGGGATGGGAAGGTGGACCGAGTACCTGTGCACCTCGGCCGACACGGACCGGTCTTCCGGGATTCCTATGACGACGGCCTACTGCACGAACAGCATGGCTGAGTTGTCACGAACCTTCATAGTCGACAAATCCAATCGCAACGCCACCCCGGCCGACTGCCTGGGCCAGGCCCTGGAGGGTACAAGGTGGAGGGTTGGTGAGGTGCAGACCGGCACCTTGACAGGCCGGTCCGATCTCTCCTTCTATCACTGTTCGGTTCTGGACGCGATAGACAAGATCTGCGACGCATTCGGCCTGGAGGTGGAGACCTCCATAGGCCTGGACCCTGGGTCGAATGTGGTCGCCACGCGCACCATCAACCTCCTGGAAGGGAGGGGGAATCCAGGTGGTGCCCGCCGCTTTGAATATGGACGGGATCTGACCGAGATCAAACGCAGGGTCGATTCCTCAGATGTGGTCACACGCCTGTACGGGTGGGGCAAGGGCGTGGATCAGTCTGCCGGCGAGGAGGGGGATGAAGGGGGCCATTCCCGCAAGATCAGCTTCGCAGACATCAATGACGGTCGTCCTTACGTCCAGGACGATGACGCCCTAGCGGACTGGGGGTTGCCAGGACCGGAGGGGGAACTCATCCATGCCGAGGGAAGTGTGGACTTCCCTGACTGCGACGACCCGAATGAGCTGCTCACATTGACCAGGCGGGAACTTGAGGTGCGATCCAGGCCGAAGGTCAGCTATGAGGCGACGGTCGCAAACCTGGGCAATGCCGGGATGAGCGTGGACGGTTTGGACCTCGGGGATGGGGTGCAGATCATAGACACAACATTCCCCCGTCCGTTGCGTCTATCGGGAAGGGTGCTGAAAATCGAGGAGGAACTGCTCGGCCCTGCGGGTGACACCCGTCTGACCCTGGGGAACATCTCTCGGTCTTATACCCGCAGACTGGCGGCTCAGGAGCAGTCGGTCGACCGGCTTATCAGAAGTGCCGGCGCGTGGGACGAGGCAGCGTCGACAAGCCATGCATATATAGACGACATCATCTCACGGGTCAATCAGATCATGAACGAGGCGGGCGGCTACATCTACCTGGTGCCCGGTGAAGGCCTGTATGTATATGACCGGCCGAGGGAGAACAACCCTGAGCAGGTCATACAGGTCGGCGAGGGGCATTGGCGGACGGCCGACAGGAAGAAGGCAAACGGAGACTGGGACTGGCGGCCCCTGGCCGACGGGCACGGCATCTATGCCGATTCCATCTCCGCCGGCACCATCAGGGGTGGCGGCAACAAGTGGGATCTGGACACAGGTCGGCTCGATTTCAGGCAGGGGAGCATCGACATTGACGGACCCGCAGGAACAAGAGTGTCCATCAATGCGGCTTCTGGTCTGAGCATAACCCAACACGGTCAGCTGATCGGCGGCATGGAGGTAGTCGACGGTGTGGCCCATGTGCGGGCTCAAAGGGTCGGTTCCAGTCCGGACCTCTACCTGACCACGGGAAAGACGGGCCAAGGCAATCCCGGTGCCAGCATGAGCGAGGGGGGACAGAACTACCTGGATCTTGAGGCGGTGCACGACAGTGCCGACCCTGGGGGTGAAGCCGACGGGGTCGGTCTGAGCACCTTCAACCGGCCTTTTCTGTCCGCCGGCAGGTATGGCACCCCGTATCTCTGGATCCAACCACCAACCAAGGAAGGTGATTACTCCAAACCGGGCAGCACCCATCTGAGCCTGAGCCAGGACACCTCCATCAACCTGGAGACCGAAGGAGTGATTCAACTCAACGCTTCTCACCTGGCGGTGGGGACTGAACCCGGGCAAGCGGGCACTTACGGATTCACAGGTGAAATCCCTCTCATCAGCAAAGTCGAAGACGCGGAAAACGGTGGGTTGCGGTGGAGGTCGGGCACAATCAATGTGGTCAACGGCATCATCACCGACGCTTCTGCCGGATGACGCGAACGGATGATCGTGAAGATCAAGCCGAAACAGGTGGAAGAAGCCTCACCTCCTGCGCGAAGGTGAAGTAGGGCACGCACAATCCGGGGGGGGGGCGGGATGCGGAATGCTGCAGCCACCACCCCTGGTTGACCCAAAGGTTGCGTGAAGAAGTTGGTAAATGTGTGCGCCCAGGACGCTGCCGGGTGGTCCTGACGATCAGAAACATAACAAGAATGAATTAAAGGAGTCTCATGGCGAAATTGACTGAAGCACGCACCATAGAAGTGAACATCGACACCGTCCAGGATTGGCAGCCTGACATCCGGCTGAATGCCGGTGATGTGAACGGGCGGATTATACGCGCGGTCATCACCGATGACAGGCAAAACGTGAATGAAGGTGGGTTGACGGCCCGCCTCTTGTTCAATGCCTTCCCGGGGTCACGCAAAAAGGCGGGTGGCTACGTGACCATGACCGCCGTTCCCGGTCAGGAGACGGCGACCTTCGAAGCGACCGTACCCAGGGCCGCCCTGGCGGGGGGAACCTGCGCCTTGGGCGTGGAACTCACCGACAGCGATGGTTCCATTGTCTGCACCCGTACCTTCAACGCCCTCGTCGAACCCTCCGTCCTCAATCTGGAAAGTGAGGAGGGTGAGGACGCGCTCAAAGAACTCCATAGCGGAATCGATGCGATGCACGCCGGGACCGTTGCCGCCGGCCAGGCGGCGGGACAGGCTTTATTGGCGGCCGGTAAGGCGCAGGAAGCGGCCAAGACAGCCGAAACTGCTGCCAGCCTGGCTTTAAAGGCCGGCCAGGGAATCAGCCTCGGCCCAGAGCCGCCGCTTGCGGCGAAGCCGGGGCATGTGTGGCTGGTGGAGTCTCAACTGAAGCGCAAACCTCTGTACCCGGGTGGGACCATTTGGCCAGGGCCTGCCACCTACCCCGAAAGACCGGGGCGACTGGCCGATGGATGTCACAAGATCAGCGCCATCAGACGCTATGAGGGCCAGGACGACCATGGACAAGACCAATGGACCGGCTTCAAGCTGGACCTGACGGAAATCAACAAGGAGGAAAAGTAATGATTAACACGAATAAGGGCAGTGAATTGGGTCCGAAGATGGATCAGGCACCGGCTGCCATGACCCCTTCCACGCAGGAGGAGACGACCGGCACCAGCCCATGGCGTCACGAGTCTCGGACTTGGAAGGACGGGGAGGCGGGAGGGACGCCCATTACGGCCGCGGCCCTCAACCAGATAGACACCGAACTGGCATCCCTCTTCGCATCCACTCCCGTGTACACGGTGATAGATAAGGACGACCCGGTTCCATCCAAGCCTTGTACGGTACAGGTCGTCGATCGTGACGGCAACTATCAAGGCAGCTGGTATGACAGCGGGGTCGGCCGTGTGCAAGTGGGCTGGCGTTGCACCTCGCTCTCGTACGTCGTAAACCCCTTCGGTTTTTCAAAGGACATGGGTACAGTGTCTGTGAGGTCTTTCTGGTCCCCGCTGCCGGTGGACGTGCCGGTCTCCAACGACGGGTCTCTGGTTGGCACTTTGCCGGATACCTTCCGCCCCTTCGAGACTGAGACAGGCCTGCTCCTGAGTAGCGGTTTCACTCTAATCGGGGCTGTGCTGGTGTCCAATGATGGGCAGGTGCGCATTAGAACCAGGGGCACCGCCATTGAGGCCGGAACGCGAGTGACCTTGGCTTCTTTCGCTTACCATGCCAAAGCCTAGGTGTGTCCTGGAATGAGTGTGGATGCTTCATTGGAGGTTTTAGGCTGGATTGTTCCGGTCGTGTTGAGCGGCCTGGTGGGTTGGTTGTCCAGGGGTCTGACCCGCCTGCATGAGGCGGAGAAAGCCCGGGATGAGGCGCAGGAGGCGCGTGACAGGGCCATGCAGACCGGGCTGCGCACCCTCCTGCGTGCGGAGTTGCTGGACATCTACACCAGGCATGTGGTGCGCAAGAAGCCGATCGGCGTTAGCATCCAGGATGAGGCCGAGCGGGTCTACCGCGCCTATCACGAGCTGGGGGGCAACGGGACGGGCACCTGGATGCATGAGCGGATCATGAGCCTTGACGCATGTCGGGACGAGGTCGGGGGAGCGGGGCAATGAAACACCTGCTCATGGCCCTCCCGGCCGTCCTCATGGCCGTGTCTGTCTGCCTGGGTGTGCTGGCTTTCATCGGCTGGCTGCTCAAGCCGCTGGCCCTCTTGGCCCTGGGCGTGCTCCTCATCACGGCCTGACACACAAACACACATATCGATCATGGCCACTCCGGACGGGGTGGCTTTTTTCATGCCCCCGGGAGGGGGCGGATTGGAGGTCCGTGATGGACCAGACGAATGAGCCGGTGGTGCAGCCGCAGGGCGGCAGCCTGCCGCCGGAGACCATACCGGTCATCGCCGAAGCGCGGGCCGCCGCAGTCGTGGCCGGCCTCGACGGGGAGGGGGATTGACCATGGGCAACGTCAACGTCCTCATCAACAGGATGCGTTACTGGTGCACCGGCACGAGCCTGGGGTACAGCCAGGCCGACCGGTGGGACATCAGGCCGGGCGGCAACTGCGACTGCTCCAGCCTGGTGATCCACTGCCTGCGCGAGGCCGGCTTCGACACCGGGTCCGCCACCTACACCGGCAACCTGAGCTCCAACCTGACGGCCAGGGGGTGGCGTCGCCTGCCCGCCGACGGCAGGCCACAAGCCGGCGACATCCTGTTGAACGACCGATGTCATGTGGCCGTCTTCCTGGGTGGCGGCCTGCTGGCCCAGGCCTCCGCCAGCGAGCACGGCACCATCAACGGGACCGGCGGCGACCAGACCGGACACGAAACCAACGTGCGCGGTTACTACAGCTATCCCTGGGACTGCTACCTGCGCTACGGGTCGGCACCAGTACCACCCAAGCCTGCCGTCCCGCAGATCGAGGTGGACGGCTCCTGCGGCCCCGCCACGGTCAGACGCTGGCAGCAGGTCATGGGCACACAGGCCGACGGGGTGGTCTCCGGGCAGGTGGAGCCGGACGGGCGCACCTACGCCAGGCCAAGCCTGGCCTCCTGCACGTATGGAGGGTATGGCAGCCAGCTCATCCGCGCCGTGCAGGCCAGGCTGGGCCTGGCCCGGGACGGGCTGCTGGGCCCGGCCACCATCCGCGCGATCCAGGCGCATCTGGGGGTGGTGCAGGACGGCAGTTTCGGGCCCGCGACCGTCAGGGCCCTCCAGGCCCGGCTCAACCAAGGAACCTTCTGAAAGGATGGATGACACCATGACAGACAGCGATCCCATGCCCGAGCATGCCTCGGACCAGCCTGGTTACACGCCGGTCTTCCCCGACGCGGTGCGCACCGCCATCTACGTCATATGCCTGGCCGCGGGCGTGGCGGCCCTGGGCTGCATGACCTTCGGCCAGCCCGAGATCGGAGGGTTCATCGCCACCGCCGCCTCCCTGATCGCCGCCGGCTTCGGCGTCACCTACAACCCCATCAGACTCGCAGGCAAATAAACGGAATATACTGCATGTCGGCTTTCGCCCTCGAAGATTGCGGCGAAAGCCTGCATGCGTCCGTGATAGGTCATGTGGCAAGGCATGGATGAAATGGAAACGGATGTAAGCCGAATCTCCTCTCATTAGGAGACCCTCTGAGCTGGTATCACTGGAATTGTTGCTTCATTGAACCAGGAGAAGAGACGGAAATGATTCTCCATCGGGTTGGATGCCAAGCTCCCTTGAGCGCATCGCGACTGCCCGCCACCTGGCTCTCGAAATATGTCTTGTCATTTCATCGCTCTCGGGCTGCGTCGGGTCCCATATTTTGATGACAGTCATCGTTGATGCGTTTGACAAACGAATTGTCAGATTTAATTAGCTGGGATAAGGCCATGGGTATATTGATTGAGCGAGTGGAACACTGGGAGTAAGGATTGCGATGGTACAAGATCCCGCACGGACCGGGGGCTCGGTACAGCATGGTCGGATTGCTTGGATTGATGTTGCTAAAGGCATAGCCATGCTGCTGGTATTTTATGGGCATCTGCCTGGCAGTGGTGATAATCCATGGTTCCCGGATTTGATGACCAGCCGAAGCGTCGTTTATCTTTTCCACATGCCCCTCTTCTTTGTGCTCTCAGGAATCACATTTCACCCATCCAAGGGATTCAGGCAATTTGCGGGTAGTCGCTTACGTCGACTTATCGTTCCATATTATTTTTTCTCGTTGTACGCCCTGATGAAAATTGTCTTGAAGGTTGTGGCTCCTGCCATATTCGCTTCATTCCACGGCGAGGCAATGGGATCTTGGCGCTCTGAACTGCTCAATATAGTCCTGGGAAATTCAATCGGTCTTTGGTTCTTTTGGGCGTTGTTCTGGGGTGACCTCGTTCTGTGGTTACTCGCAAAATTTCCGAAAGCAGTGCAAGGAGCCTTTTGCCTGCTATGTCTTTTGGCATGGCCGTTCGTGCCGGTTTCCCATGTTGAGTTGCCCTTCCAACTTTGGGGAGTATTCGAAGCTGTAGCCTTTACCGGGCTGGGCTGGCTTCTGTCAGGTACTTTGGAAAAGGAGAGCAGGATGGCCAGCTCGGTGTTCTTGATCATTTCAATGGCAGTGTTTGCGGTAAGCGCTTGCATTGCGCTAAGTCCCTCGCACAACCCGATCAAGGTTTATGTTGTCAAGCTGTTCGCAGCTGTAAGTGGCTCGTTGATGATTGTGTTCTTGGCGAAGGGTCTCATACAATCCAACAGTCTTCTTCAGTATATCGGTCGTGACACTTTGATTTTTTATGGATTGAACGGTCTCTCCCTCGCCGTCTCTAAAGGGGTCTTCTTCCGGATCGTACCTGTGTCATTTGTCCGTTCTAATGTTTGGTCCCAGCTGCTGGCGGGGATGATTGTCCTTTGTCTGGCCTGTCTGCTGTGTGCTGCTCTCAAGCCGCTGATTCACCGTTATTGCTGGTGGGCCATCGGATCGACAAACCCCGTCAAGAAGACAGTATCCAATAACTAAGAAGAGGAAGGGACGAGTAAGCGATCAGAAAGGCCTTATGGCTATAATCTCTGATTTCTGCCTTGCCTGCAACCAGCATGAGGATGGATGGATTCCTTCCTGCTTACGAATAATCGGATGTGGGGAGGGTGCACACTGCTGTGCAGCACCGGTCAGATTGTTGTGGATTCCTTTGTTGGTCCCCAGCGGAGTTTCCCAGGGTCAGGTTTGGAGGGGGCATTGTTTGCTCTTCATGTCTGCAAGTGGCAAGCCCCTCACGCATATTTATGGTAAATCAGCAGGGTGGCCACTTATCCTCGGTTGCCCGGCTCTCTTTCTTCCCTGTCTTTTGTGACCGGTTTCAACCGAAAGGACGGCCGGTATTGGCTGCGAAGTTTACGGTAGCTTGAATCAGTTGCATGGGGACAGGGAAGTCCGGAAGTCGTTGACGGCTGCAGGTGATTTGAGGTGTCGCGTGAAGCCCCCAGTCGAGGTTGGGCGAAGGTCTTTCCGTGTGGATGGTGTCAGCGGTATTTCACAGGGTGACGAGCATTCTGTTTATCTCGCGTCGGATGCTGCGTTTTATGTGGTTGCCGTAATACCATCCGGGTTTTGTCCGCATGAATTCAGTGGGTGAGTTCCAGAACGGGGTCCCCAGCGTCTGCATGTAGGTGTGCTCAGGCCCTTTATGCTGACCCCTGCCTACGTAAAAAGGTCATCGCCTTAGTCCGTCCCTGTCGCAAGAACCACCATCGCACCGATTCCGATCATAACTACGGCAACTGTCAAACCGACAGGCAAACAGTTATTCCACCTTGTCGCTCATACTGAGACCGGCGCACTAATACATCGGCGTTTTGACCAGGTCGCATCAGCCCGTGGCATGCTCAACTTCAAGCTGGAAGTGCGGCAGGTACTCACATGGCCCACCTATGAATTCGGCAGGATTTCGGTTCTATCAGGTTTGGGATGAGCCAGTACGTCGTGACGGCATAGCGGCTCATAGGGTCGACAGCCCCTGCCGTCAGGGTGTTCAGTCCTGGAGTTCCAATCCTCGGCCGTCTTGGTGGTAGGGGGAGCCCGGGTGGGATCCGAGAATCTGCGCACCTTCGACGATGGCCCATACCCATGAGATGATGGGGCCTACCACGACGATTGCAAGGAATATGGTGATCAGCAGCTGGGCGACCCCTCGTCCGGTCTTGCCCAGGTAAAAGTTGTGGATGCCGAACTCACCAAGGAAGAAGGCGTAAATGGCCGCCGTGACCTTGGACTTGTCGGACATGCCCGGGCCGTACACGTATTGTGCCTGCCTCTGCCAGGGTTGGACGGGGCTTTGATATCCGTTCATGCCGGGGTCCTGTGGCGCTCCCGGAGTTTGTGAGTATGGGTTCTGCGGGCCGTAAGCGGCATCCGGCGCCGACGACCGGGACTGATTGGCTGTCCCCTGCTCTGGTGACCCCTCTTGTAGCGGCTGGTAAGGATTGCTCATGACTATTACTCCTCTTTAACCTGCTGGCCATTTGATACGTCTTTATATATTTGTGGTATGTCGACCAGAACTCAGTGTCTAGTACAATGTTAGCCATTTTGATTCTCTTTTTAGAGTAATGGCAGGCCGTTCCGCGATTCTTCGGATGTCCATAGATATAAAAAGACCCCGACTTCCTTGTGGGGAGTAGGGGTTTGTGGTGGGGTGGCTAACGCGGTTCGAACGCGCGACCTCCTGAACCACAATCAGGTGCTCTACCGACTGAGCTATAGCCACCATGTCAAACGAACTCGTCAGGCGATTTCGTGCAACAGATGGAACTATACACCAACCTGCCGAGGGGCACGCCGACGATAAGGGAAAAGCCCATTTCCTCTTTACAAGGCCGTGATTGTGCCGGAACGGTGGGAGGGGGAGGAGGGGGAGGGAACACTCTGCTGCCCTGCCGTGATCATTGACCCTGTTGGTTCAGTGCATCCACAATCGGTCGGTAGTCCAGGATGAGGTCATCAAGATGCTTGGCTGCGTTGGCCGTGCTGGTGGATGGCAGACAGGTCATGGGGACGGTCAGCCCGCTCCGGTCGAGGAGGGGGAGGCAGAGACGCCTGTAGAGTTCACCGGCCTTGCGACCGGTGGTGAACACATGACGTATCGGAGCCGAACGGATTATGAGACCGATGTCATTGGGAACCGGATTGACGATGCTGGAGTCGCTTGTCCCCTGGATGTCACACTCGGCCAGGACGTCCCATAGGGCGATCCGGTGGTCCAGGGCGTACCGCCGGCGGGTCGCGGGATCGGGTCTGGGCACAGGCGTGTGGAGGAGGGCTGCCAGGACAGGCCAGAACCGGTTACGGGGGAACATGTAGTAGAAACCCGCCTCACGTGACTTCGTGCTGGGCATGGTTCCCAGTATGAGCACCTGTGACGAACCGTCCCAGACCGGGCCGAATCCATGCTCGACATGCATCATGACTTCCAGGTTAGTCTCATGGCGATCGTACCCGCAGCCTGAAGCGGTCAGCAGGTTCTTCCGGGCATTAGATTGAGATACTTGGCCGCCGGCCGCCATATGATGCGATCCGGCCTGCCGGTTTTGTCCGGTTCACCCGAAAAGCCCGGCGATGGGGGCGGCGGTGCCCACGGTCACGAAGAAGACCACAAGACTGGTGAAACTTTCTATCATCCCCACGTGCAATATCGGGATTCTCCTTTTCTTTCCGACCAGGGGGGTGATTGCGGCCCTTGCCAGGGATATCAAGGCGGCGGCCAGGGGCCAGAATCCCACTCGGGGGAGCACCCATGCGGCTGCGGCGCACAGGATCAGGTTCCAGGCCACCGAGGCGGCATAGCACCATGGGTTCCTGCGCTCGCGGATCATGGACTTGACGAAGAGGACGGAGCCGAACTCCGTGTAGGCGAACATCAGCGCAGCCACCAGGCCGATAAGGGGGAACGCCCGTGCGGGGAAGAAACCTTCCGCAAAGCAGTTGACGGCAGGGTCGGGGGAGCAGCCGAAGTAGGAGGTCATGAGGACGGCGGTCTGCCCCCTTCCCCCTGATCGGACCGCGTGACCTGCCTGGCCCTGTGCTGCGGCCCCCATCGATACTTCGATGAGGCAGAGGGTGCTGGCTGCGATTACCGATACCAGGTTGTTCCACAGGCTGCGTTCCGACCTGGTCCAAGCAGCCCAGAAGGTCAGGGCCGCAAGGAGGGCGTAGAGGGGCACCCAGCGCAGGAGGCCGGGTGTGCTCACAAGCAGGGCCAGGCCGGAGACGGCGGTCAGACCGGCATAGGTGGCCGCCGGTGGCAGGAAACGGTCGGACATGTGGGAAACCAACCAGCGGGAGGCGGTGAATTCCGTGCAGTAGCAGAGCAGCCAGGTCACGAAGACGAGAACGTTGCGCCAGGTGAGGCCGCCTATCAGCATTCCGGCCAGGGGCGGCAGGAGGGCCATGGCCCAGGCCCCGGGTTGGTTGGGGACCCAGAGGTGGGCCAGACGCGAGAGCCTGCTTCCAGGGGCCGGCTTCGTCTTCTGGCCCGCTCTCGCCTTCTCCGCTTTAAAGCGGTCCCCGGTCTGGTCCCGGCTCCCGTCCGCTGCATGTCTGCTCTGGCTCATGGATTCAGCCTATGCCCGATGATCTGCCCGGACAAGCTTTTTCATGATTGCTGCCCGCGCTGCTTATATGTGCGTTGAGAGCCCTATTATTTGGAGGGCATGCTTCACATCCCGGCAGGCGGCAGGGCGGGTCGATGCAAAGAGAATGCATGTAAATAGGTATCATCTGGCAGAGGGAGGTCGCCGATCATGGGTGATGTGACCATCAAACGCGTGTATGAGCCGGCCGAGGCAGGTGACGGCATCAGGGTCCTGGTCGACAGGCTCTGGCCTAGGGGGATGACCAGGGAGAGGGCCGCCCTTGAATGCTGGTTGAAGGATGTGGCCCCCAGCCAGGAACTTCGTAAGTGGTGGGGCCATGACCCGGCCCGGTTCGCAGATTTTGCCAACCGCTACCGCTGCGAATTGGAGGAGAACCCCGCAGTGGACGACCTCTTGGCCATCGTCAGGGAGCACGACCTGACCACTCTTGTCTATGCCGCCCGAGACAGGACGATCAACCATGCGGCCGTCCTGCGGGAGTATCTGGTCCAGGCCCTTGCCGACCAGGCACAAACGCCTGCAGCATAGCCGTCGGCACTTGTCCGCCCGCGTGTTACACTATTAATCGTGTGTGCCGGCACCATGCCTTATGTGACAGGCCTGGTCGCCGGGATATCCCTGAGTCCGTCGATGGCCCGCAGCAATGTGTCGCCGGAGGACGAGGGGCCATCGGGCCGGTGGACAGTGGCTGATTTCTCCCGTTCATGCGGGTGACTGCGGCTGCGGTGTGGCGGCTTCACTGAAACAGGAACCTACAGGTACCTCAAGAGTCATGAACCTACTGAATCGGAGAGAATCAGTTGCCAACAATTGAACAGCTCGTCCGCAAAGGACGTAAGGCCAAGCCTCGCAAGTCGAAGACTCTGGCATTGAAGGGCAGCCCGCTGCGTCGTGGCGTCTGCACCCGTGTCTACACCACCACCCCGAAGAAGCCGAACTCGGCGCTGCGCAAGGTGGCCCGTGTCCGTCTGAGCTCGGGCATCGAGGTCAGCGCATATATCCCCGGTGAGGGCCACAACCTGCAGGAGCACTCCATCGTGCTCGTCCGCGGTGGCCGTGTCAAGGATCTGCCCGGCGTGCGCTACCACATCGTGCGCGGTGCACTCGACACCCAGGGAGTCAAGGATCGCAAGCAGGGACGTTCCCTGTACGGAGCAAAGAAGGCCAAGTAAACCATGTCACGTAAAGGTCCAGCCAAGAAGCATCAGCTCCTGCCCGATCCCATTTATGGTTCGACCGTGGTGGCCCAGCTGATCAACAAGATCCTGCTCGACGGCAAGAAGTCCATCGCCGAGAACATCGTCTACACGGCCTTGGAGCAGGTCAAAGAGAAGACGGATCAGGAGCCTGTGGCCGTGCTCAAGCGCGCCCTGGACAACATCCGTCCCAGCCTTGAGGTCCGCAGCCGCCGTGTCGGCGGCGCCACCTACCAGGTGCCTGTCGAGGTCAAGCCCAACCGCGCAAACACGCTCTCCCTGCGCTGGCTGACCGACTACAGCCGTGCCCGCCGTGAAAAGACCATGTCGGAGCGTCTGGCCAACGAGATCCTCGATGCCTCCAACGGGCTGGGAGCTTCCGTCAAGCGCCGCGAGGACACCCACAAGATGGCCGAGGCCAACAAGGCCTTCGCTCATTATCGCTGGTAATAACAAGAGAGCGAGAACAAGGAAATTATGGCACAAGACGTGCTCACGGACCTCACCAAGGTCCGCAACATCGGCATCATGGCCCACATCGATGCCGGAAAGACAACGACGACCGAGCGTATTCTCTACTACACCGGCGTCAATTACAAGATCGGCGAGACCCATGACGGCGCCTCCACGATGGACTGGATGGACCAGGAGAAGGAACGTGGCATCACGATCACCTCCGCCGCCATCACGGCCTTCTGGAACCGTCAGTCCCATGACCCCGAGGACCGCTTCCAGATCAACATCATCGACACCCCCGGCCACGTGGACTTCACGGCCGAGGTGGAGCGCTCCCTGCGTGTGCTCGATGGGGCCGTTGCGGTCTTCGATGGCAAGGAGGGCGTGGAGCCCCAGTCCGAGACCGTCTGGCGTCAGGCCGACAAGTATGGTGTGCCCCGCATCTGCTTCATCAACAAGATGGACAAGCTGGGCGCCGACTTCTATTACTCGGTGAAGACCATCAAGGAGAAGCTGGGGGTCAGGCCCCTGGTCATGCAGCTGCCTATCGGCGCCGAGAACGATTTCCACGGCGTGGTCGACCTGGTGCGTATGGTCGCCTACTACTGGAAGGACGAGGCCGACCTGGGCGCCAAGTACGAGACCATCGACATCCCCGATGACCTCAAGGAGAAGGCGGAGCAGTACCGCACCGAGTTGATCGAAGCCGTGGCCGAGACCGACGAGGGGTTGCTGGAGAAGTACCTGGGTGGCGAGGAGATCAGCCAGCCTGAAATCCGTGCCGCAGTGCGCAAGATGACGATCGACCAATCCGCCTTCCCGGTCTTCTGCGGGTCGGCCTTCAAGGACAAGGGCGTTCAGCCCATGCTGGATGCCGTCGTGGACTACCTGCCCAGCCCGGAGGACGTGCCTGCCATCAGGGGCTACCAGGTCGGTGACGAGTCGGTCGAGCTGGACCGCAAGCCCACCATCGACGAACCCTTCTCCGCCCTGGCCTTCAAGGTCGCCACCCACCCCTTCTACGGCAAGCTCATCTATGTGCGTGTCTACTCCGGCAAGGTGGCCCAGGGCGATTCCATCCTGGACTCGACCAAGGGCAAGAAGGAGCGCGTCGGCAAGCTCTTCCAGATGCATTCCAACAAGGAGAACCCGGTCGACGAGGCCATCGCAGGCAACATCTACGCCTTCGTGGGTCTGAAGAACGTCACCACGGGCGATACCCTGTGCGACGAGAAGGCCCCGATCGTCCTCGAGTCCATGACCTTCCCCGACCCCGTCATCGAGGTCGCCGTGGAGCCCAAGACCAAGGCCGACCAGGAGAAGATGGGCGTGGCCCTGCAGAAGCTCTCCGAGGAGGACCCCACCTTCCAGGTCAAGACCGACGAGGAGTCCGGCCAGACGCTGATTTCCGGCATGGGCGAGCTCCAGCTGGACATCCTGGTGGACCGCATGCGCCGCGAGTTCCACGTCGAATGCAACGTGGGCAAGCCCCAGGTGGCTTACCGCGAGACCATCCGCAAGGCCGTGATGAACCAGGAGTACACCCACAAGAAGCAGACGGGTGGTTCCGGGCAGTTCGCCAAGGTCCTCATGAACTTCGAACCGCTTGACACCTCCGAGGGGGAGACCTACCTCTTCGAGAACAAGGTCACGGGCGGTCATATCACCAAGGAGTTCATCCCCTCGGTCGACGCAGGTGTGCAGGAGGCCATGGAGTCCGGCATCCTGGCAGGCTTCCCCGTCGTTGGCGTCAAGGCCACCCTGACCGACGGACAGATCCACGAGGTCGACTCTTCGGAGATGGCCTTCAAGATCGCAGGTTCGATGTGCTTCAAGACCGCCGCCCCCAAGGCCAAGCCGGTCATTCTCGAGCCGATCATGGCCGTCGAGGTGCGCACACCGGAGGAGTACATGGGCGACGTGATGGGCGACATCAACTCCCGTCGTGGATCCATCCAGTCCATGACCGATGCCACCGGCGTCAAGGTCATCGATGCCAAGGTCCCCCTGTCCGAGATGTTCGGTTACATCGGTGACCTGAGGTCCAAGACCCAAGGCCGTGCCATGTTCACCATGCAGATGGACTCTTATGCCGAGGTCCCCAAGGCCATCAGCGATGAGATCATCAAGGCCCAGAGGGGCGAGTGAACCAGGTCGATCCGTCCCTGTGACGGGCCGCAACGCCGGTGACCGCCTGTCGCAAGTCAGCGCTACACTTTTGTAGCGCTGACTGGGCGGAGGGCATAACTGGCAAAGAACCCAATTACCCAGTAATATGTAGCCAGTGTCCTGTGCGTGGTTCGCACGGGCAAACTACGAAACGTCCAGGAGGACAAGTACATGGCAAAGGAAAAGTACGAGCGGACCAAGCCGCACGTTAACATCGGCACCATCGGCCACGTGGACCACGGCAAGACGACCCTGACGGCCGCCATCTCCAAGGTGCTCCACGAGGAGTACCCCGATGTGAACCCTGAGTACGATTTCAACCAGATTGACGCCGCACCCGAAGAGAAGGAACGCGGCATCACCATCAACATCGCCCACATCGAGTACCAGACGGCCAAGCGCCACTACGCGCACGTCGACTGCCCGGGCCACGCCGACTTCGTGAAGAACATGATCACCGGTGCCGCCCAGATGGATGGCGCCATCCTCGTTGTCGCCGCCACCGACGGCCCCATGGCGCAGACCCGTGAGCACGTCCTGCTGGCCCGCCAGGTCGGCGTGCCGAAGATCCTGGTCGCCCTGAACAAGTGCGACATGGTCGACGACGAAGAGCTGATCGAGCTGGTCGAGGAGGAGGTCCGCGACCTTCTGGACGAGAACGGCTTCGACCGTGACTGCCCCGTCATCCGCACCTCCGCCTACGGCGCCCTGCATGACGATGCGCCCGATCACGACAAGTGGGTCCAGACCATCAAGGATCTGATGGATGCCGTCGACGACTACATCCCCACCCCTGTCCATGACCTTGACAAGCCCTTCCTGATGCCCATCGAGGATGTCTTCACGATCTCCGGACGTGGCACCGTGGTCACCGGCCGTGTCGAGCGTGGCAAGCTGCCTGTGAACACCCCTGTCGAGATCGTCGGCATCCGTGACACCCAGACCACCACGGTCACCTCCATCGAGACCTTCCACAAGCAGATGGACGAGGCCGAGGCCGGAGACAACACGGGTCTGCTCCTGCGCGGCATCGGCCGTGAGGACGTCGAGCGTGGCCAGGTCGTGGCCGCCCCCGGCACCGTGACCCCTCACCACAAGTTCGAGGGCGAGGTCTACGTCCTCACCAAGGACGAGGGTGGCCGCCACTCGCCGTTCTTCTCGAACTACCGTCCGCAGTTCTACTTCCGCACCACCGACGTGACCGGCGTCATCACCCTGCCCGAGGGCGTCGAGATGGTCCAGCCCGGCGATCACGCCACCTTCGGTGTCGAGCTGATTCAGCCCGTCGCCATGGAGGAGGGCCTGACCTTCGCAGTGCGTGAAGGTGGCCACACGGTCGGTTCAGGCCGTGTCACCAAGATCATCGAGTAGTCTCAGGCTGCCTGACCGGCCAGGATCCTCAGATGGATTCGGTCGGCGGGGCCGTGTGACTGCCTGTCGGTGAGGTCCCGAGGACCGTCCGCAGGCACGATGAGACCGTCAGAAGGGCCGGTCCGGTTGGTTTCCAGCCGGGCCGGCCTTTTTTCGGACCCGGAGCCAGGAGAGCCCCGGGGGCGTTCTTGCCTGCCCCTGCCAGGATGGTCCCCGTTTATCCCCTGAGAGGGAGAGGGGGCGGCGTGTTTATGCGCCGTGGCATAATAAGCAAGGATTCAATACGAGAAGACCGGCCGTCGGCCGGCCCCGACCGGAGCGTGGTCATCAGTGAATCTGCCAGGCGGCGAAAGGCCGCAGGACCCTCCGGCGGAAGATATGCAGATAGGTGGTTTGAACGTGGCACAGACATCGAACGACATCAAGAACGGTTCGGTCCTCAACCTGGATGGCAAGCTCTGGACGGTCATCAAGTTCCAGCATGTCAAGCCGGGCAAGGGTCCGGCCTTCGTGCGGACCACCATCAAGGACGTCCTGAGCGGGAAGATCGTGGACAGGACCTTCAACGCCGGCATGAAGATGGAATTCGAGACCGTGGACAACCGTTCCATGCAGTACTCCTACCGGGACGGCGACAACTTCGTCTTCATGGACATGAACACATACGAGCAGGTCAACATCCCCGCCGAGTTGATCGGCGACCAGGAAAACTACCTCCTCGAGGGAACGGACTGTGTCATCAGCTTCCATGACGGCACCCCCCTGTCGGTCGAACTGCCCGCCTCAGTCATCCTGACGGTGACCCACACCGAGCCCGGTGTGCAGGGCAATCGTTCCAACGCAGGCACCAAGCCCGCCACGGTCGAAACCGGGGCGGAGATCCAGGTCCCCCTCTTCGTGGGGGAGGGCGAAAAGGTCAAGGTGGACACCCGCGACGGTTCCTATCTGGGCCGCGAGAACTGAGGCCAAGCGGTACATGGCACGTTCCACAGCCCGCAAAAGGGCGCTGAACACCCTATATGAGGCGGATGAGAAGGGTCAGGATTTCCTGACCCTCCTGGATGAGCGCATCGCCAATCCGGGGGCCCAGACCCCCCTGCCGGACTATGCCATAGAGATAGTGCGGGGGGTCGCGGAGCACCGTCGTCAGATCGACGAGATTCTGGATCGGCACTCCACCCGCTGGCCCCTGCGCAGGATGCACGTAATCGACCGCAACATCCTGCGTATAGCCACCTGGGAGATCCTTTACAACCCCGAGGTCCCAGGAAAGGTAGCAATCGACGAGGCCCTCAGCCTGGCCAAGACCCTCAGCGATTCAGACTCGCCCTCTTTCATACACGGCCTCCTGAGCGCCGTCAGGAAGGAAGAAGAGGAAAGGGCCGACCACGACGAGCACGCCCAGGCCCGTCGCGAAGAGGCCGAACGGATTGCCGCCCTGGCGCAGGCCGAGGCCGAAAAGGCCGAGTCCGAAGCAGGTCTGCCCGAAGCAGCCGAGGCGACCGAAGCGCCTTCGGACCAGGAGTCCCAGGCCGGGCAGCCGCAGGACGACGGGGAGGCATCGGACGATGCGGACGGGGACGGCCGGTCTCTCGATGACCTCAGCCTTCCCTCCCTGGGTCAGCTCTCGGTAGGAGGGTCCCTTGCACACGGGGAGGGGGACCCGGCAGGGTCCGAGTGAGAGGGGGGGGGGCGTTTCACTGCCCTCTTTCTTGCAGGCCCCCGGCGGGGGCACATTCCGGTGATTGTACTGCCCCCGCCTCCCGTTTCCCCTACGTGGTCTTCCATCCTGCCCCGACCCGTTCGCCTGATGGGTCGGGGCGGTTCCGGGCCTGTGCTTGCAGGCAGGAACCCGCCCGCCGGATTCAAATCCAAGGGTGTGACTAGGATTGCCTCGAATATCCGCAGACGTCAAGGGGGCTCGGTGAACCTGAAGGACACCAACGCCATTGCCGCCGATAGCCGTTTCCCGAAACAAGCCGTCCTGATCCTGGAGGACGGGGAAGTGTATTCGGGCGAGGTATTCGGCGCAACCGGCTCGACGATGGGTGAGATAGTTTTCACGACTGGGATGACCGGCTACCAGGAAACACTGACCGATCCCAGTTATGACAGGCAGATAGTGGTGCAGACCTTCCCGCACATAGGGGATACGGGGGTCAATCAGGAGGACGCTGAATCGTCCAGGATCTGGGTCTGTGGCTATGTGGTCCGGGAGTCAAGTCCCAACGTCAGCAATTGGCGGGCCGACGGTTCCCTGCAAGACCAATTGGTCGATCAAGGCATCGTCGGCATCAAGGGGATCGACACACGCCGGCTCGTAAGGCACCTGCGTTCCGCAGGGGTCATGCGGGCCGGTATTTTTTCAGGTGCCGAAGGACTCCTTGGGGCCGATCGCAGGCCCCTCTCCCTGCAGGACATGCTCGACCGGGTGCAGGCCGCCCCGATGATGAGCGGTTCCCACCTGACCGGTGAGGTCAGCACCGACAGGGTCTACACCATCGAGCCATGCGGCCCCTGCCAAGGCCGGGAGCCCGTCTGCACGGTCGCCGCCCTCGATCTGGGCATCAAATCCATGACCCCGCACCGTCTGGCCGAACGGGGCTGCAGGGTCCACGTGCTCCCTCTGGGCACCAGCCTCGAAGAGATCACGGCCCTCGGCCCTGATGGGGTCTTCTTCTCCAACGGCCCCGGCGACCCTTCCACGGCCGACGGGGAGGTGGATCTCCTCCGCCAGGTGCTGGATGCAGGCCTGCCCTTCTTCGGAATCTGCCTGGGCAACCAGCTCCTGGGGCGGGCACTGGGCTTCGAGACCTACAAGCTGAAGTTCGGCCATCGGGGCATCAACCAGCCTGTCAAGGACCTGACCACCGGGAAGGTGGAGATAACCGCCCACAACCACGGGTTCGCCGTCGCCGCCCCCATCGGGCAGCCGGTCCTGGCCCCCTTTGCGGGTGGACGTTACGGCCGGGTGAGGGTGTCGCATGTGGACCTGAACGACAGGGTGGTGGAGGGACTGCAGTGTCTCGACATCCCCGCCTTCTCCGTCCAATACCACCCGGAGGCGGCCGCCGGCCCCCACGATGCCTCCTACCTGTTCGATCGTTTCATTGACATGATGAAGGGTGCAAGGCCTGCAAGGTCCGAGGGGGCCACCATGGAAGGGGGAGCGCATGCCTAGGCGTCAGGACATCCATTCGGTGATGGTCATAGGGTCGGGTCCGATCGTGATCGGGCAGGCGGCAGAGTTCGATTATTCCGGCACCCAGGCCTGCCGAGTGCTCAAGGAGGAGGGGATCAGGGTCATCCTTGTCAACTCCAATCCGGCCACCATAATGACCGATCCGGAGATGGCGGATGCCACCTACATCGAACCCATCACTGTCCCCTTCCTGGAAAAGGTCATAGCCAAGGAGCGACCGGATGCCCTCCTCCCCACCCTGGGCGGGCAGACGGCCCTGAACGCGGCCATGGATCTGGGCCAGGCCGGTGTCCTGGAGAAGTACCAGGTTGAGCTTATCGGCGCTTCCCTCGAGGCCATCGACAGGGGGGAGGACCGTGAGCTCTTCAAACAGGTGGTGGAGGGGGCAGGCGCCGAGTCGGCCAAGTCCCGCATCGCCCACTCCATGGCCGAGGCCGAGGCCGTGGCCGATGAGCTGGGCTACCCCCTGGTGGTCCGTCCCAGTTTCACGATGGGGGGTCTTGGGTCGGGGATAGCCCATGATGCGGATGAACTCCACAGGATAGCGGGTGCCGGCCTGCATTACTCCCCGACGGACGAGATCCTCCTCGAGGAGGGGATCGAGGGCTGGAAGGAGTATGAGCTCGAGCTCATGCGCGACCGCAAGGACAACGTGGTCGTCGTCTGCCCGATTGAAAACGTCGATCCCGTGGGGGTCCACACGGGTGATTCCATCACGGTGGCCCCGGTCTTCACCCTGACCGACCGGGAGTACCAGCGGATGCGCGACATCGGCATCGCCATCATCCGCGGGGTGGGCGTAGACACGGGCGGCTGCAACATCCAATTCGCCGTCAACCCGGACAACGGGCGGATCATCGTGATCGAGATGAACCCCCGCGTCTCGCGTTCCTCCGCCCTGGCCTCCAAGGCCACAGGCTTTCCCATCGCCAAGATAGCCACCAAACTGGCCCTGGGCTACACCCTCGATGAGATCGAGAACGATATCACCAGGTCGACCCCGGCCTCCTTCGAGCCCACAATCGACTACGTGGTGACCAAGATCCCCCGTTTCGCCTTCGAGAAGTTTCCCGGGGCCGACACCACCCTGACCACCTCCATGAAGTCGGTGGGGGAGGCCATGGCCCTGGCGGGGAACTTCCAGGAGTCCCTGGGCAAGGCCATGCGTTCCATCGACAAGCGGCACATGACCTTCAACTGGGACGGGCCCCGGCCCGGCCAGGCCGAGGTGGACCGCCTCCTGGAGCTCATGCACACCCCCACCGAGCATCGGTACCTGCAGATCCAACGGGCCATCTGGGGAGGTGCCACAGTCGATCGGATCCACGAGGCCACCAGGATCGACCCCTGGTTCCTGGAGCAGATCCGCCTGATCAACGATCTCGCCATGGCCGTGCGCAGGTCGGAGGTCCTGGACGAAGACCTGCTGCGTCGGGCCAAGAAGGCGGGACTGAGCGATTTGCAGATCGCCCACCTGCGCGGGATGGGCGATCAGGGGGAGGCGGTCGTTCGCGAGCTGCGCTGGGCCTTCGGCATCCGCCCGGTCTACAAGACCGTCGACACCTGCGCGGCGGAATTCGACGCGGTCACGCCCTACTACTACTCCTGCTATGCCGACGAGTCCGAACTCAGGCCCAGGGACCGGGAGGCGGTGATCATCCTGGGGTCCGGCCCCAACAGGATCGGGCAGGGGGTCGAGTTCGACTACACCTGCGTCCACGCGGTCCAGGAGCTGGGCAAGGACTATGACACGATCATGGTCAACTGCAATCCCGAGACCGTATCCACCGATTATGACATGTCGGACAGGCTGTATTTCGAACCCCTCACCTTCGAGGACGTCCTGGAGATATACCAGGCCGAGAAGAAGATGGGGCCGGTCAAGGGCGTCATCGTCCAGCTGGGCGGTCAAACCCCCCTCTCCCTGGCCGCCAGGCTCAAAGAGGCAGGCGTCCCCATCCTGGGGACCAGCCCCGAGTCGATCGACATGGCGGAGAACCGGGAGCTCTTCGGCCAGGTGCTCAAGAAGGAGGGCCTCAACGCCCCCCGTTACGGCACGGCCCACTCCCTGGATGAGGCCCGCATGGCCGCCCGGTCCATCGGATACCCCGTCCTGGTGCGCCCATCCTATGTCCTGGGCGGCAGGGGGATGGAGATCGTCTTCGACGACGACCAGCTGGCCACCTATGTCAACCGGGCCCTGGAGGAGGCCCGCGCGGACACCGTGGTCTCCGGCCGTCTGCCCTCTCCGCTCCTGATCGACAAGTTCCTCCAGGACGCAATCGAGATAGACGTGGACGCCCTCTTCGACGGGGAGGAACTGTACATCGGCGGGATCATGGAGCACGTGCAGGAGGCCGGCGTCCACTCGGGCGACGCGGCCTGCACCCTGCCCCCCTCCACCCTGTCCGACGACCAGATCCGGCGGCTCCGTCAGGCCACCTATTCAATTGCCCAGGGCTGCGGGGTCCGGGGGTTGATCAACGTGCAGTACGCCTTCATGGCCAACACGCTCTACGTGATAGAGGCCAACCCCCGGGCCTCCAGGACCGTCCCCTTCGCCTCCAAGGCCACCGGAACGGCCCTGGCCAAGGCGGCCGCCAGGATCATGGTGGGGCAGACAGTGGCCGACCAGCGGGCCAGTGGCCTCCTCCTGCCCGCCCACGACGGTGGGTCGGTCCGCATCGGCCAGCCCGTGGCCGTCAAGGAGTCGGTCCTTCCATTCAAGCGCTTCCGCACTCCCCTGGGCCGGACGGTCGACATCCTTCTGGGTCCGGAGATGCGTTCCACAGGAGAGGTCATGGGGTTCGACAGGGACTTCCCCCACGCCTTCGCCAAGAGCCAGTTGGCCGCCTATCAGGGAGGGCTCCCCACAGGGGGTGTCGTCTTCCTTTCGGTCAACGACGGTGACAAGCGCCAACTGCCCATGATAGCCGCCAGGCTCAAGGAGCTGGGCTTCGAGATCTGCGCCACGGGCGGCACGGCCTCCGTCCTGCGTCGCTATGGCATAGACGTGGGCGTGGTCGACAAGATCACCGATCCAGAAGCAGGACAGGCCAGGGCCGGAGTGGATGCAGACGGGGTCAGGTGGATAGGGAGGAACCCGGTGGAACTGATCGAGGACGGGAAAATCGACATGGTCCTCAACACGCCGTCCTCACGAGACTCACGCTCCGACGGCTACCTGATCAGGGTGGCCTCCATCGCCGCTGACATACCGCAGTTCACCACCATGACAGAGTTCTCCGCCGCCCTGATGGCCATCGATGCCGTCAAGGAGGGGGACTATGAGGTCCGCAGCATCCAGGAGAGGGCCCAGGAGGTCCTCAGCCTGGAGAGCAGGGAGGGCTGATGACGCGCCCTGACACCGTCTTGCTGTAAAGTTGACCTATTGCGCGGTCGGACGGGACGGGTCCCTCCGGCCCCCGGACATTCCGGAGGGCCGGTCGCGGGGACCTTCCGGGAGGGTCCGGCCGGGTCAGTCAGGAAAGGTGCATACATGAGCGCGATCGCTGAACCCAATCCAACTGCCGGTTCCAGGCAGGCAGGAGGGGCAGGCGGCAGGCGCAGGCTGGTCGTTCTGACCGGCCCCACGGCCGTGGGCAAGGGAACGGTGGAGGCGGCCCTGCGCTCGCGGCACCCGGAGGTGTGGGTGTCCGTATCGGCCACGACCCGTGCCCCCCGTCCGGGAGAAAAGGACGGGATCACATACTGGTTCATGGACGAGGCGGAGTTCGCCCGCCGCGACCGGGCCGGCGACTTCCTGGAGAGCGCCCTGGTCCATGGCATGTCCCACTACGCCACCCCCCTGAAGCCGGTATTGGAGCACATGGCCCAGGGTGTCCCCACGATTCTGGAGATCGACCTGCAAGGGGCCCACAGGGTCCGCCAGAGGGCGGGCGAACTGGGCCTGGACGTGGTCTACGTCTTCCTGGCCCCGCCCAGTTTCGACGACCTCATCCGCCGTCTGGCCAAGCGGGGGACCGAAAACGAGGAGCAGCGCCGGAGAAGGCTGGAGACCGCCAAGGTGGAATTGGCCTCCGAGAAAGAGTTCGACGTGGTCATCGTCAACGACGACGTCGAACGGGCGGCCGATGCCCTCTGGCAGGTCATCCGCAAGGAGTACGACCTGGACTGATGCCAGGCGGCCCCCGTCCGGCCCCTCCTGTGTTCCCAGGGCTTACAGGTCACGCGAAAATCGAGCCCGGGCGGTAGACTTGGCCCTGTTTGAACGATTGATTCATGCATTGCATTGGAGACCTCACATATGACATCATTCGGTACCGATCCTCATCCTCAGGGCCTTGCCGACCCTCCCATCGACGACCTGATGCAGCACGCGGATTCCAAGTACGCGCTGTCCATCTTCGCCGCCAAGCGGGCCCGTCAGATCAACTCCTACTTCACCCAGCTCAATGAGGGACTGTTGCAGAACGTGGGCCCCCTGGTGGAGTATCAGAACCAGGAGAAGCCCCTGTCCATCGCCTTCAGGGAGATCAACGAGGGCCTCTTGGAGGAGACCCTGGGCGAGGACGACCTGAGCGAGGGGAACTGACCGGACCTTCCGGTTCCATAGGCACGGCCGCCCGAGGCTGATCACGTGGTCGCGCATCATTGAAAAGGTGGAGAAGTATGACAGAGCGACGACTGATCACTGCGGAATCGGTGACTGAGGGCCACCCCGACAAGATCTGCGACCAGATATCAGATGCCATCCTGGACGACCTCATAGCCCAGGATCCACACTCCCACGTGGCCGTGGAGACCTCGGCCGCCACGGGTCAGTTCTTCGTGTTCGGCGAGGTGACCTCCCAGGGCTACACGGACATACAGCGTCAGGTCCGCTCGGTCCTTCGCCGTATCGGTTACACATCCTCGGAGATAGGTCTTGACGCAGACTCCTGCGGGGTCATGGTCTCCATCAGCGAGCAGAGCTCGGAGATCAACCAGGGGGTGGATCGCCTCAGCGAAAGCCAGGAGAGCGCAGCCACCCGTGAGGAGCGCTACGAGGCCCAGGGGGCCGGCGACCAGGGTGTCATGTTCGGTTACGCCTGCGACGAGACGGATGAGCTCATGCCCCTGCCCATCCATCTGGCGCATCGTCTGGCCTTCCGCCTGGCCCAGGTCCGCAAGGAGGGGATTGTGCCCCACCTTCGCCCCGACGGGAAGACCCAGGTGACCATCGAGTACGACGAGAATGATCGCCCCCTACGTGTGGACACGGTCCTCATCTCCACCCAGCATGACCCTGAGGCCAGTCATGACTGGCTTCAGGCGCAGCTTGTGGAGCATGTGATCAACCCGGTCCTGGACGAGGTCTGCGGGGAAGCCGTGGAGCATGAGGGCTACCGGATCCTGGTCAACCCCACAGGTTCCTTCGTCCTGGGCGGCCCGGCGGCCGATGCCGGTCTGACGGGGCGCAAGATCATCGTCGATACATACGGCGGTGCCGCCCACCATGGCGGCGGCGCCTTCTCCGGAAAGGATCCCAGCAAGGTGGACCGTTCCGCCGCATACGCCGCCCGCTGGGTCGCCAAGAACATCGTCGCCGCGGGCCTGGCCCACAAGGTGGAGGTCCAGGTGGCCTACGCCATAGGCGTGGCCGACCCGGTCAGCGTGAACGTCGAGACCTATGGGACCGAGCAGGGGGCCACCAGGGACCAGATTCAGGAGGCCGTCCGCAAGGTCTTCGACCTGCGTCCGGCTGCCATCATCGACGAGCTCGACCTCCTCAGGCCCATCTATTCGAAGACGGCGGCATACGGGCACTTCGGCCGTAATGACCCGGACTTCACCTGGGAGAATGTCGACAAGGTCGGCGAGCTGAAGGCTGCGGTCGCTGTGGCCCGTTGACGGGCCGGGACCGCCCGGACGGGGCGGTCCGCAGATTCAACCAAGGCCGTGGTGCCCCTTCCTGCCTGCTGTCGGCAGGGAGGGGCACGCGGCCTTTTCAGACCATGCCGTGGGCAGGGAGAGGAAACACGGGGAAGGAGACCGACCAGGTGGACCAGGATGTGCAGCAGCCGGCCCTCGACGGCCTGACGGTCCGGCCTGCCCGACGCAGGAAGCGGACGGCCAAGGCCGAGCCCCTGCACACGCCGGCCCCCGACCTCCCCATAGCCCAGGTGGTCCTTGATGTGCAGGCCACACATCTGGGGGGGACCTTCGACTACCTGGTCGATGCCAGGCAGGACAAGAGGGCCCAGCCCGGTGTCCCGGTCAGGGTCCATTTCGGCAGCCAGCGGGTGACCGGCATCATATGGGACCGACGGCCCTCCAGCCAGGTGCCCGTCTCGGCCCTGCGCTACCTGGAACAGATCCTCAGCCCCCATGTGGTCGTGTCAGACTCCATGCGGGAGGACATCGCCTCCATCGCCAGCGCCTATGGGGGGACCGAGGCCAACGTCCTGCGGATGGCCGTACCCCCCCGGGTGGCCAAGGTCGACAGGGAGCAGGGGTTGGTCGCCGGCCAGCCACGCCTGGCTTCCGACCTGGACTGGGTGGCTGCCCTGGATGCCTCAGTCCGCAGGGCGGAGGAGGGGCTGGCGGATGCTTATCCTGACCTGACCCGGCTGGGGGAGGCCTTGGAGGGTACGGGCTTCTCTTCCTGGGTGGTCGGCCTTCTGCCGGGGCCAGGGCAACGGTGGTCGATGACGGCATGGGTCCTGGCCAGGGCCCTCCTGGACGGCCGGTCGGCCATCTGCGTACTGCCGGACATGCGGCAGGTCGCCCGCCTGTCTGCCGCCCTCCAGGCCCTGGGCATGAGGCCTTTTTCGCCCGATACGGCAGCGGGCACCGGCCAGGCCGCGCCCGGGTGGACCGGGGACTTCGCAATACTGGGTTCTTCCATGCCGCCGGCCGACCGCTACCGGGCCTACCTGGCTGTGGCCTGCGGCCAGGTTCGTTGTGTCATAGGGCTCAGGGCGGCCATGTACGCCCCCGTGGAGGGGCCTGCCCTCTTTGCCCTCATGGATGATGCTTCTTACCAGTATGCGGACGGGAAGATGCCCTACGCCAACGCCCGTGGTGTGCTCAGACTGAGGGCCAGGGCACATGGCGGCGTATTCATGGCCCTGGGCCAGTCCCGCAGCGTCCGGTCACAGTGGGAGTGTGGCCCCGATGCCCTCGAGGTCGGTTCAGGGGTGACCGGGCCTGCCGGTGAGCTGGTGCCGGCCCGGGCAGGGCTGGCCGACCGGATGCCCTGGGTCCGGTGGCTCAACCGTGACGAGCTCATGAGACTGGCAGATGCGACCGTCGGGGCCAGGGTCCCGCACACGGCGGTCGCCGTACTGACCAAGGCCCTGAATTCTGGCCCCGTCCTCCTCTCCATCCCCCAGGACGGGGTGGGGGAGACCATGAGCTGCGCCTTCTGCCACCGGCAGGCCCGCTGTCGGCGTTGCACCGGCCCCCTCCAGGTGACCGGGGGGAATGCGGCCCCACGCTGCGCTTGGTGCGGGGCACCGGCCGTTGACTGGGTATGCCCCGGCTGCGGAAAGACCAGGATGAGGGCGATCAGGGTGGGGGCCGCCGGTACGGCCCGGGAGCTCCAGCTCCTCTTCCGTAATGTCCCGATTGTGATCTCCTCTGCCTCACAGCCGCGTGGGATCGTGGAAACCATAGAGGACAGGCCTGCCCTGGTGATCGCCACGCCCGGATCCGAACCCAGGGTGCGTCCCGGGGCCGATGGGAATGAGGGTGCCGGCTACCGGGCCGTGGCCATACTCGATGCATGGACCAGCCTGTACAGCCAGGGCGTCGATGCCAGCCTGGACACCCTGACCGCATGGATGAGGGTGGCGGGTCTCTGCCTGCCACGATCGGACGGCGGTCAGGTCCTCATCCTCGGTGAGACCTTCCCCCTCCTGGCACAGTCCCTGATGACCTGGAACCCCTCCCTGCTGGCCCGTGCAGAGCTGGACGACCGCAGACAGATGGGTTTCCCGCCCGCCTGTGCAGCAGCCACCGTATGGGGCAGGAGGGATGCGGTCATGCAGGTCCTCCAGGAGGCGGGGGCCTTGGACGGGGACTATGCCCTTCTTGAGACCGCCGAGGGCGAGGTCCCCGCCACCCTTGGGCCGGTGCCGATAGCCCCTCCCAAGACCCTGTCGAACCGCATACTGGTCCAGACGGCGGACAGGGTCCGCGCCCTGGTCAGGGTCCCCCCGGTCCGCAGGGACGAGATGGCCCTGCGGCTGAAGGCCAGCCAGGCCAAATATGTGGCGGGCAGGGGGAGGGGGGAGCTCCATTTCCATGTGGACCCCAAAGACCTCACCTGACCCGGCGGACCCATCCGCCCGCAACCCTCTTCCCTGCCAAGCCCTCCCGGCCGGCATGTCTTCGCGGGCGCCGGTCCGGGACCTTGCGGACCTGATCGCGGTCCCTTTGGGGCGGGCCCGGCGGCGGCCAGGGTCGAGGCGGCATGGTTCCATGGTTGCATTGGACGGCGTATTCAGACCGGCGCGGAGAGTTTGCCGGGGCGGGTCGTTCCGCGGGTCACGGTCCGTGGAAGGGAAGGAGACCTATGAAGGGCTGGCGAGGCGAGGTCGATGTGACACCGGACATCATCCTGAGTGACGAGGCGGCGACCTGTGTCAGGGACCTCCCCATCAAGAACGTCATCTTCGACTTCGGCAACGTCCTCATCTACTGGAAACCGGAGACGGCCATGATCGGCCGCTACTCGTCTCAGGCCATCGAGGCCATGCTGGACAATGACCGCTCCGGTTTCTTCGATGCCAATGACATCATGGACGGGGGAGGCACCTGCGCCCAGGCCCTGGAATGGGTCAGGGAGCACAAGGGGTCCCCCTGGGATGAGATGTTCTCTTACTATTGCGCCAACTTCCAGGACTCCCTGGACGGTCCGGTGCCTGGCGCCCGCAAGCTGGTGGGTGATCTGAAGGCTGCGGGGATCGGGGTCTGGGGCCTGTCGAACTGGGGCAGCGAGCTCTTTCCCATTGCCTGGAGGCGCTTTCCCATCCTGCATGGCCTGGATGGTCTTGTCGTGTCCGGCCCCATTCACATGCGCAAGCCCGACCCGGTCATCTTCAAGTACGCCCTGGACCGGTTCGGAGTCGGAGCGGATGGCTGCCTCTTCGTCGACGACAAGGGGATGAATGTGGTCGGAGCGAACAAGGCCGGGATCCGCGGGTACAGGTTCACCGATCCGGACAGGCTGCGCGATACCCTGATCGGAGCGGGAATCGGGATCCCCCCGCTCATCTGAGGGAAGGCCGTCCCCTTCCGGCCCGCCGGAACCGGCCTTCCCGGGCGGTGGTCCTGGCCTGGCGGCTGCGGAGGATGATCCGTTGCATACGAAGATAAGGTGGTTTCATGAGCGAGGAAGTTGCAGGTGGACACAGGCCCGTCGCCCCTGAGGGTTCGCAGCAGGGGGTGCAGGAGGTCATGGCGGGCGGTGCCGCCTCGAAGGCGGTCGGCCTGCCGGTGGGCAATGTCATCTTCGACTTCGGCAATGTGCTCATTCGCTGGCTGCCCGGCCAGGCCCTGGCCGGCAGGTATTCCCGTCTCTCGATAGAGGCCATGCTGGACAACGGCCGATCAGGTTTCTTCGACGGGGACGACCTCCTGGATGCAGGGGCCTCCTGTGAGGAGGCCCTGGAATGGGTCAGGGAGCACAAGGGGTCCCCCTGGGATGAGATGTTCGCCTGTTACTGTTCCAACTTCGAGGATGCCCTGGCCGGCCCTGTGCCTGGCGCACGCAAGCTGATCGAGGACCTCAAGGCGGCCGGCATCGGGGTGTGGGGCCTGTCGAACTGGTCGGCCCAGCTCTTCCCGCTTACCTGGGAACGCAGCCCCATCCTGCACACCCTGGATGGGTTCGTGGTCTCCGGCCGCGTCCGCATGCGCAAGCCCGACCCTGCCATCTTCGAATACGCCCTGGGGAAGTTCGGCATCGATGCTGGGGGCTGCGTCTTCGTCGATGACATGGCCGTCAACGTGGAGGGGGCCAACAAGGTCGGCATCCGGGGGATCCGGTTCACCGATCCCTACCTCCTCCGTACCGCCCTGATTGGTCTGGGGCTGGACATCCCGCAGGTGGCCTGCGGTCCGGAGGCGGCCTGACAGCCATCAGGCCGGCTGGCCGTGAGGCCGGCCGACTGCGAGACCGACGGCGGGACGGGCTCCGGCGATGGGCTGCCCGTCAAAGAGAGAACGCAATCCGCATGGGATGCGATTCGGAAGTGATGAAACGAGGAAAAATGGTCATGAAGGTCCTGTTCGCCGGCACCCCTGAGGTCGCCCTACCCTCCCTGGAGCTCCTGGCGGGAGACAGGGAACACTTCGAGGTGGTCTCGGTCCTGACCAGGCCCGACGCCCCCAGCGGGCGGGGCCGGCGGCTGATGCCAAGCCCGGTCAAGGAGGCCGCCCTCCGGCTGGGCCTGCCCGTATTGGAATCGGACCCCAGCGACCCCTCCTTCCCTGATGTGGTCAAGGCCACAGGCGCCCGTTACGCGGCGGTCGTCGCCTATGGGAGAATACTGCGCCAGCCGGTTCTGGACGCCCTGGAGGGTGGATGGTACAACCTCCATTTCTCCCTCCTTCCCCAGTGGAGGGGGGCGGCCCCGGTGCAACGGTCCATCTGGTCCGGCGACACCGTCACAGGTGCCACGGTCTTCCGCCTGACCAAGGGGATGGATGAGGGGCCCATCCTCTCCCAGTCGACGGTGGAGATCGGACCGGACGAGAACGCAGGCCAGCTCCTGGACCGTCTGGCACAAGACGGGTCCCGCCTCCTGGCCGCCAGCTTGGAGGCCGTCGGGGAGGGGAGGGCCCGCCTGGTCCCCCAGAGTCCGGGAGCCTACGAGGTCGCCAGGAAGATCACAGGGGAAGACGCCCACATACGATTCGATGTCCCCGCATTCGCCGCAGACCGGCAGATCAGGGCCTGCACTCCGGAACCGGGGGCCTGGTGCCTCCTCCATGCCGAGGGCGGCCGTGATGACACCGGCCTGGTCCTTCATGTCCTCCGGGCCAGACCCCTTCCGGCCGACGACCGGGCAGCCCCCCGCGACCTGCCCGCCGGAAGGCTGGCCAGGACCAAGAGACAGGTCTGGGTGGGGACGAAGTCCAACCCCCTGGAGCTCCTGGAGGTGAAACCGGCAGGCAAGAAGGCCATGAAGGCGGCCGACTGGGCCCGTGGGGCGCGCCTGGCAGACGATGCCTGGTGCGGCTGACCCCACGGGCCGCATGAGGCAGGTGTGAGGACTTGGTACATTCCCAGGAAGTTTGCACGCCAGGTCACGGGGTGGCACCCGGGGTGGAATATACTGCTGGGTAATGGACGAGGTGCCGTAGGCGCCTCGCAAGGATGCCCGGCCGTGGCCGCTTCGTCTGACTGCGTCCCGGCCCGCCACCGCTTCCAATGGGCGGTGGCGCTGCGCCGGGATGTGGACGCTGTGCGGACCCGCAACCTGTGGTGGCACACCGGAAGGACGGAGGAGAGAGGAGACTCATGGAATTGAGAGATTTGGCCATGGAGGTCGCCACCATCGCAATAGAGGCGGGTCGTCATGCCCTCCAGGATCAGATCAACCCCCATGACCCTCGCAGCACGTCGGGTATAGGCGGGGGCAACCAGTTCACCTCCGGCATCGATGACAGGCTGATCCATTACTGCCGGACCAAGATCCTCAAGCTGGAGCCCTTCGACGGCTTCTGGGAGGAGGAGGCGGGCAACCGCAGACCAGGCGGCCGCTACTGGTGCGTGGGCCACATCGACGGGGCCATCAACTATGTGAGGAACATGGCGGAGTGGACCGTCACCATCTCCCTCTTCCAGGTGGATGAGACCGGCCACGCCTCGCCGGTCCTCGGCATCGTCCACGCCCCGGTGCTGGGCTCCACCTATCTGGCGGCCAAAGGGGAGGGGGCAATCAGGATCCGACGGACCATGGTGGGAGACAAACGCGAGAAGATCATGCCCTCGACCATGCGGTCCCTGGAAGGGGCAGTGGTCAGCTTCGGCATGTCATACTTCCCCCAGGAGTCGGTGAATGCCCTGAAGATCGTTGCGGAAATGGCCGGCAAGCCCGCCGACATCAAGCGTGTGGGCCCCACCTCCCTCGACCTGTGCAGGGTGGCGGACGGCAGTTATGATGCCTACTTCGAACCCATGCTGCACTCCTGGGACATCCCGGCCGTGTCCGCTGCGGCCGTTGTGGTCCGCGAGGCCAAGGGGAAGCTGTCCAGGTGGAACGGAGACCATGTGCGCTGGGATGACAGCAATGACGTGATGGCCACCAACGGCCTGATCACGGACGACCTGACCCGTTATCTCCTGCCCTGATGGCTGCCGGAGGCCCGGCGGGGCCGCAGGCTGTGTGCGGCAGGCTTGCACAGGCCGTGGAATGCAGAAGTGCCCCGCCCCCTTGGGGCGCGGGCCACTTCCATGAAAATCTGGTTCACTTCTTGTTGGAGACGGCCTTCTTCAGCAGGGAACCGGCGGAGATGCGGACGCCATAGCTTGCCGGAATCTTGATGGTCTCGCCGGTGCGGGGGTTGCGGCCGGTACGAGCGGCACGCTTGACGCGCTCAGCGGAGAAGAGGCCGGTGAGCTTCAGGCCCTCGCCGGACTTCATTGCCTCGACGAAGACATCCTGGAAGGCGTTGACGGCGGCCTCGGCCTGCGCCTTGGTCAGGTTAGACTTCTGAGCGATCTTCGAGACGAGATCAGATTTGTTGTATGCCATAGAAGCATCCTTCTTTCGGGGGTTCCCCATTCCTTTGCCGGGAAACCCAACGGTCAATGACCGATACTAGCGCAGATTGGGGCGAAATGCCGCATTGGGAGGGCTATTTTCTAGGTTATTCGGGGGTTTCGCGGGGTATTTTGTGACATTTCGACCAGGATGCCCCCCCTTGACCGGTCCACCAGGCCGGCAGACCGGGCGGATATTGGGGTCAGATCAGGTTGTGGCGGCCCAGCCAGCGCATGGCCATGGCACCCAGGGGGATGCGGAGCCAGTAGGTGGCCAGGCGGTAGACCAGCGTGGCCGATATGGCCACAGCCGAAGGTACGCCGGTCAGGCGGAATGCCGAGAAGAGGGCCGCCTCGACGGCACCCAGGCCACCAGGTGTCGGAACCGCCGATCCCAGTGTGTTGGCCAGGAGGAAGACGAAGACGGTCTCGAAGGCGTTGGTCTTGCAGCCGAATGCCAGGAGGGCCGCCCAGTAGCTCAACCCCGTCGCCACGCTCTGGATCAGGCCCCCCAGGGAGGCGATGGCCAGCTGCCTGGGCCGGGTGAGGATGTCCAGCAGTTGCCTGGCATAGGCGGAGACAAGGGGGAGGAGACGGTCCACGACCAGGCGACGGGTATAGGGGATGGCCATGGCCAGGGCCGCCAGGATGGCCACCACCCCGATGACGATGACCAGGGTGTTGGTGGGAATCATGCCTGACAGGGTGTTGCGTCCGGTGAAGATGCCGATGGTGATCAGGAGGATGAAGGTGACGGCGAACTGGACGGCGATAACGGCGCTCATGATCGCCGTGGCCATGGTGCTGCTGTAGCCGCTCTTGCGCAGGAACTGGAGGTTGACGAAGGCGGGCCCCACGCCGGCCGGCATCGAGACCGAGGTGAAGCTGGAGGCCACCTGGGAAAGGAAAATCCCCTTCAGGTTCCGCTTGTCCTTGTCGATGAAGACGCCCAGGGTGATGGCGCACCCCACCCATGCCATGGTCCCCAGGAGGAAGCATACGGCGGCCATCCAGGGGTTGGCATTGGTCACGGCGTCTATGACCTGCTGCATGTTCAGCTGGGTGATGACGACCACCACGGCCACGACCAGGAGGACCAGGGCGATGAAGCTGCGCAGGGAGAACCGGGAGAGGGTCACCATCTGCGTGCTGTCCGCGGTCTCAGGCGGGGTCAGGGCATGGATGGCCGCGCGAAGGTCCGCCAGGACCTGCTTGTTCCAGTCCGGTTGGGACTGGGTCCCGGCAGGTATGGCGGCCCTCTGGACGAAGGGCATGATTCCCGCCAGAGTCTTGTCCCCCCAGACGTGACGGGCCACTGAAATCGTGCGCTCCACGCCTACGGCACTGGCCAGGAGGGCCAGGAGCTGGATGCGGTCCAGGGCCACGTTGGCCGTCGAACTGGCGCTGTCGCCGTTCTCCCAGCCGGCTATGACCATCCGTCCCTGGCCGTCCCGGGCTATGCACTCGGGCGTGATCCTCCGGTGGGTGTAACCCCTCAGGTTGGCCTGTTTCAGGTATTCCATGAGCTGCCCCACCTGGTCGTCGTCCAGGCCGTCCGGTTTCACGGCCTCCAGACGCACGTCGTCATGGAGGACCAGGATCGAGGAGTCGGACGTCTCTGCCAGACCGTACGGGTGGACGGCGGACAGGCCCAGGTCCCTGAGCTCTACGAGCATGGCCATATGGTGCTGCATGGAGTCCCTGACGGACCTGTCCCTGCGCATGGCGACCCCCGAGAGCCTGATCCACTGCCAGAGCTGCATCAGGTAGCCCACGGTATGGAGCTGCCCGTCCATCACGGAGACCGTGTAGGCGACCCCCTGCCGATCGATGGCCCTGTATATGCGCGAGGACTCGATCAGGTCATCGTCCAGGCTCCTTGTGGGCTGGCCGTCGACGTGGGTTTCGGGCTCATCCCTGATCAGGCTTGTGACGTGTATGCCGATCCCCTCCAGGGCCTGTACGACGGCGGACCCCCAGGCCCCCTTGCTCTGGGTCCCGGTCAGATAGCGGGTTATCATCCCGACCGTCCGCCCCAGGCAGAGCGAGACCAGGGCCCCGCTTGCGGAGTTCGAGGAGATGACGACCATGATGACCGCCACCGTATACAGGGCGTTCCACCCCCACTTGACGGTGCTGCGCATCCGTCGGGGGCCGGCGGCACTGAGGAAGGCGGCGAGGCCGGAGTATATGTCGGGCAGGAGGACCGTGGCCCCTATGGTGTTGGAGGAGCTGAAGGCCGCTATGAGCGCCGTGTTGTGAAGACGCAGGATGATGTCGGACAGGATCAGGACCGCCCCATAGCCCAGGAAGAGGGCCAGGGCGGAGGTGATGGATTGGATCCACTCACGATTCAGGAGGAGATGGATGAGGACCGCGAGGACCACGCCCACAGTGACCGTCTGCTGGAGGAGGGTGGTGGGCAGGTCCATCAGCCAGTCCATGGTCTGGCCGGCCTGTCTCATGTCGTGCTCGACCCCCTGGGCCGTCCCCTTGAAGTAGACGGCTATCAGGGTGATGAGAACGCCCAGGAGGAAGGCGCCTCCCGCCCTGAGCAGGTCTTCGGCGTCATGGACCCGCTCAGGAGGGGTGTCCTTCACCAGGACCTTGGGTCCGATTTCAGGCGACCTCCCGGCAGACTCCTGCGCCGGGGCCTGCCCCTCCCCGGCGCCCTCCGGGTTCCGGGCCGCCCCGTTTCCTGAATCTTCCATCCGTCTGTCTGGGAACCTCATGCTTCACCTGTAGTCGTATGCCACCAGGGACTCGGCGGCACCGGTGTATGTGGCGGGGGTCAGGGCCTTCAACCGGGAGGTGGTCTCGGGGTCCAGCCCCAGGCCGTCGATGAAGGCTTCCACGTCGTCCTTGCCGATCCTGTGGCCCCGCATGAGTTCCTTGACGCGCTCGTAGGGATTGTCCATACCGGGGATGCCCCTCAGCGCGGCCGCCCTCATCGCGGTCTGTATAGGTTCGCCGAGGACCTCCCAGTTCCTGTCCAGCTCGCGGGCCATGGCCTCCCGGTCGGGGTGGATTGCCTCCAGCCCCCTGTGCAGGTTGTCCAGGGCCAGTAGGCTGTAGCCCAGGCCGGTCCCGATGTTGCGCTGGGTGGTCGAGTCCGTCAGGTCCCTCTGCCAGCGGGTTTCGCTCAGGGTCGCGGCCAGGGTGTCCAGGAGGGAACAGGATATCTCCAGGTTGGCTTCTGCGTTCTCGAAGCGGATGGGGTTGACCTTGTGGGGCATCGTGCTTGACCCGGTGGCCCCCTTGACGGGTTCCTGGACGAAGACCCCACGGGAGATGTACATCCAGATGTCCGTTGCCAGGTTGTGGAGGATCCTGCCTGTGTGACTGATGGATGAGTATAGTTCGGCCTGCCAGTCGTGGGATTCGATCTGAGTGGTCAGGGGGTTCCAGGTCAGCCCCATGCGTTCAGTGACGAAGACGCGGGACAGGCCGATCCAATCCACCTCAGGTGCTGCGGCGAGATGGGCCCCATAGGTTCCTGTGGCCCCGTTGATCTTCCCCAGGTACTCCTGGGAACGGACCCTGTCCAGCTGCCGGCCCAGCCTGTGGACAAAGACGGCCATCTCCTTGCCCAGGGTGGTGGGGGTGGCCGGCTGACCGTGGGTCATGGCAAGGAGGGGGAGGTCCCGGTACCGGTCGGCCATGTCAGACAGGAGGTCCGTCAATGCCTGCACGGCAGGCAGCCAGACCTCCTGTACGGCCCCCCGGATGGAGCGGGCGTATGCCAGGTTGTTGATGTCCTCGCTTGTGCAGGCGAAGTGGACCAGGGGCTTGAGCCCTCCCAGCCCGGTATCCTCACCCAGTGCGTCACTGGCCGTCTCCAGGCGGCGGTCTATGTAGTATTCGACCGCCTTGACGTCGTGGTGGGTCACGGCCTCTATCCCGGCCAGTTCCTGGATCTCCTCATCGCCGAAGGCCTGTGGCAGGGCCCTCAGATAGGCCAACTCGGCATCGGTAAGGGGCTTCACACCTGGCAGCACGGGTTTCTTGCCGTTTTCGGCGCAGCCGTTTGCCAGCAAGATCATCCATTCGACCTCGACCCTGATGCGTTCCCGGTTCAGGGCGGGCTCGCTCAGGAAGTCCACCAGGGGGGAGGTCTGCCTGCGGTAGCGCCCGTCGAGTGGGTTGAGGGGGATGGGGGGTGTGATTGAGGTCAGGTTCATGGTTCCTAGGTTACGCGAAGCTGTGAACCTGCCCCGCCGCTCACGTGCCCCCGTTTCGTGGTCCCATCCTGCCCTGATAGAAATGGGTTTCCTCCAGGTGGCCCTTTACCACCTGGGCGAGGTGCTGTTCGTGCCTTGCGACCAGTGGTTGCCCCCGGCTCCGTGCGTCCCGCCAGGCGGCCAGCTGATAGTTCATGCCATGGGTGGATTCCGCCCGATCCCGGCTGTCTTCCACCTCCTTCCCCTGACCTGGACGGGTGTCCCGGTCGAGGTCCACCCTCCCCCTGACGGTCAGCCAGGAGGACCTGTCGGGGTTATCGGCCCCATCCAGGCTGGAGACCAACTCGTCCTCCATCTCCACGCTGGTGACCCAGGTGGACTCGGGAACCGGATGGTTGGCCACGGGTGAACCTGCCGTGACAACATGCTCGATCCGGTAGTATCCGCCCAGGTCGCTGGCCAGGCAGGCAGCTGCTATGCCGCCTTGGGAATGTCCGATCATGGCGACCGGATCAGCGGGGCCGATGCCTGCCTCCTCCATGGCCCTCCTGACCAGGCGGGCGCTGGCGGCCCCCATTCTCCCTTCCCGGTTTTCGCCCATCAGTTCCAGATTCTGCTCCCATCCCAACGGGCTGTCGGCGTGGCCGTCCGTCCCCGGGATGATGACCGCCCAGGCGGAGCTGCCGTCCTGACGGCGATAGCGCTGGACGGCCACCGTCGCATACCCGATCCCGCCGACCCCTGAGCCCACCCGCTTCAAGTCGGTCAGGGCATCATCCACCGAGAGGATGGGACGCAGCGCATCCTCCTTCGGGACAACTTCGGCAAGGGTCAACCTGTCTCCCTGCGCCATCCCGGCCATCCAGGAGGTGACTTGGCTGGCCCTTCCCGAGATCTCGTTGACGGGGTGTGGGGAATCGGGATTCCCTCCGGTCATCCCGAGCATCCCCCGGGCCAGGCCGCTCATGAAGGGTTGCTGGAGCCCGGCCGTCCCGTGCAGGAGTGGGTCAAGGCCCCCCTCCTGCCCATCCGTGACTGCGGACAGGAAGAGGGATCCGGCTGCCAGACCCCCTGCCATCGCCAGGGACTGCACTGGCAGCAGGGCGGAGGCGAAGGAGGTCAGTGTGGAGAGGATGCGCTCCAAAGTGGATTCTGCGCTGGAATAGGTGGAGTAGACCGTGACCAGGGACAGAGCCAGGTCCGTCAGCCAGCTGGCCAGCGTCCGCCCGGTCAGGGCCTGATCGTTGCAGGTGTCAATCAGCTGGCCGAAGGGGAGCCAGGCGTGCCGGGCCGGCCCCTGTGCGTCCGACGGTTCCCATCCGTTCATCGGGGGGACCTGGCCGGGGCAGCGGCCTGCCAGGTCCACCTGTTCGCGACGCAGGGCCAGGGCAGTGGTGGCCCACTGCCTGGCCAATGTCTCCATTTCGCCGGCAGTCTGGTTGAAGCGGTCGGCCTGACCGGTCAGATCGTCGAGTTCTTCCAGCGAGAAGCCGGTGGCGCTCACCATGGACTCGACCCGCCGAGTCATGGTTCCACCCGGCCGAGCAGACAGGCGCGCATGGAGTCCAGGCCCGCCTCCATCTGCGAACAGAGACGGCCAATGTCGGCCACCGAACCTCGGAAGGCATCCGCGGCCTCTCCAGTCCACGGCAGGTCCGCCGCCCCGGCCAGGCAGGTCAGGAGCCGCTGGCCTACGGACTCTCCCTCGGCGATCTGCGTCTCTGCCCAGTCGGACGATCGTCTGACCGCCTGATGGCAGGGGCAGATCGCAGTGTCCCCGATGCCTGTGGCAGGGACCGCACCTCCAGCCAGGGGGGCCCCGGTCCAGGAGGCCTCCGCCATGGCGGCAGGACCAGACGGGACATATCCGGTCGGGCAAAGGGGAGTGTAGGGGGTTCGTCCCCCTGGCGCATTGGTCATGATTCCGATTTCACACCTACGCGGCCTCGACTGGATGGATGGGGGAAGATGTGGTCGAATGCGCAATCGGAATGCACCCTGTTGACAAGTCCCTTCAGACGAATCCGTCCGACCGGACGGACATGGATGGGTCCCTGAAACTCGTCCTGCTCAGACTTGCATTTCCGTCCGACCGGACGGAAATGGATGGGTCACCGATGGTCACCGATGGGTCACCGACGGCCAAGGTCGTGTCCTGTGGAAGCCTGCCTGCGAAACCGAAGCTGAAGGGGGATGTGCAGGCGTCGGTGGTCACCAGGGTTTCACCGTCCTGTCGACCTGGCGCCCCCCTGGGTCTTTGCTTTCACCGCCCGCCTTGCCCCGTTCCCCCTGCGAGTTCTGGCTGAGCAGGTCCTCCAATTTCTGCTTTTCCTCCTGGGACCGGCCGTGTTCTCCTTTTCCCCCGTCCGCCTGGCCCCCCCGGCCTGTCCCGGTCCCGTTGCCATCCTTGCCATGGGTTTCGGACCCGCCGGTGTCGGCCCCCTCCTGGCGGGCTTCTTCACGTTCGAGCAGGGCCGACAGTTTCCTCGAAAGGTCCCTGTTGCGTTCCAGGGCTGTTCTGGTGCTGGGCAGAAGGAGGGTCTTGAATCGGTCCACCTGGTCGAATTGGGCGTCGGTCTGTTCCTGGGCCGCCCTGAGACCCGTCAGATCCGCATCGGGCCTGTCGGCCTGTTTCAGGTTGGTTTGCAGGGAGGAGGTCGCCTGGTTGTATTCCTTTACGGCCAGTGAATTGATCATGGCCAGGCATCCTGTCAGTCCGGCCAGGAGGGCCGCCAAGGCCAGACAGACAATTGCCATGCGTGTTCTCGGCGTCGTTTTCACAGGAGCCTCCCCGACGTGGTGACCCAGGCGGCAAGCTCCCAGATCAGGAGGGCCAGGACCGCCAGACCCAGGGGCCAGACGAAGGGGGTGAGATGGCGGCGGACCTTGTTGACGGCGACCACCCGGTAACGCGATGAGGTCTTGCCCGACTGGCCGGACCGGGCGGTCCGGCCGGACTCAAGCGCCAGATAGTGTCCGCTCATTTCATCTGCCATCTCCTTCATGGTCCCCTCGTCCATCTTCGAGATCCCGGGTTGACCTGTGGATGGGTCCTTGACCCAGTCATCGCCGGTTCGGCCGTCGGCCTGACCGGTCCCCGTCCGTCCTGGCCGGTCCTCGGTCACCGGCACCCGTCCGCCCTGGACGGATCCGACCCCCATGACGAAGGAGTCGTCCAGGTAGGCCCTGAGCGTGGAGAAGCTCCGCCTGGCCCTGGGACTGGTCTGTTCCCCGTCCGTGATCACGTAAAGGATTATCCGGTCGTCGGGCCGACGGTCCTTGGTCTCTTTGAGAGTGACGACCAGCTGGTTCAACGGGGCATCCAGGTTCGACCCTGACGACAGGCCGGTGGGTTCGACCGACAGGCCGTCGGCCCAGTTGACGACCGCCCGCCCGTCCGGGGTCACAGGGAGGTCCAGGGTCCCGCTGGCCCCGAAGCGGACGGCGGCGAAACCGGCATCCGGATACATCGTGACCAGGTCCTTGACGGCCCTTCTTGCGGCATCGATCCTGGTCAGCCCGGTCTGGTCCCCATAGGAGGCGTCCCTGACGGCCATGGACCCGGTGACATCCACGGCGATGAAGACATCTGTGGCGTTGACGGCCCGGGTCGTGGCCTGGGTGACGGTGCTGGGGGTCAGGGCCATAAGTGACAGAAGGAGGCAGATGGTGCTCCGGCGGATCGTGTCCGTCCATCCGGCATCGTCGTGCGCACCTGCGCGGGCCTTGTGGATGACAAGCGTCAGGGCCAGGGCGGCCATGAGGGCCGCCAGGATGGATCCTGCCACCCAGCCCAGGGAGGGGTTCAATGTCAATTTCCAGTTCATCGTCTCAACCTCCACGCCACCAGGAGGTAACCGCCGAAGCAGATGCTGAGGGCCAGTACCCACCAGGCGGGGGAGTCGACCAGACCAGACCGGTTGATCGCATCCGGGTCGCCCCCGTGCCGACGCTCGATCCGTCTGACCAGGGAGTCGATGGAATCCTGGTCACCATGCAGGAGGAAGGCGCCCCCATGGGCCTCTATGAGCGAACGCATCTGCAGGGTGGACTCGTCCCCCTCGCTCTGCCTGGGCCCAGAGTAAAGGCCGTCCACGGATATGTCCGCCTCGGCGGCCAGGTCCAGGGCCTCCTTCAGTGAATACGTGGAGGTGCCCGAAAGGACGTTGTCGGTTGCCAGGACCACCGAGGCCTTCCTTCCGGAAGCCTCCTTCCTGTCCGGCCCTGTCACCGTGGAGAATCCGGGCAGCATGGCGGCGCAGCTGACCAGGCCGTCCCCGATCAGGGAGGTGGCGTCCTTGCGGTTCTGCGTCCCCTCCAGCCAGTCGCTGACCGCCTGGTACTGCCTGTCGGTCATCTTGTCGATCCCCTCCTGGGACTGGACGCCGTCGAGGACCTTCCTCGCCTTCTCCAGTTGTCCGGTGACCATGTCGTAGTCGTCCGTCAGGGGGAAGACCGTGCGTGAGGTGGAGTTGAAGATGCTCAGGGCCATCCTCTCCCCGCGGAACCCTTTGACCAGGTTCAGATAGGAGGTCAGGACCTCCCGGTCGTAGGGGAGGGTCGATCCAGAAACATCCAGGCAGAGGACGATGTCACGGCTGTGACCCTCCTCCCTGGTTTTGTCTACACGGGCGGGGCGGGCCGCCAGGCTGATGGCCAGGATCAGGCAGGCGGCCAGGAGGACGGCGGCGATGCGGCCCAGCACCCTCCACTGGCGCAGGTAGCGGGAGCCGGACTCCGTGTCCAGATCGTCGCCCAGGCTCCATACCAGGGCGGGTGGCCGGCCGTCCTTTGAACTCCCCGTCCTGCCCCGCTTCCGCCTGCCCATGTGGATTCCCACCAGGAGGGCGGCCAGGGCGCAGACGGTCCCGACAAGTGCCATCCAGGGCCAGAGCCAGGTGAAATTCGACATGTTCAACGCCACCTCCCGATCAGGGAGGAGACCCAGTCGGCCGCCTCCCTCACAGTCGGCGTGGTGCCGGTGGAGACAGGTGACGCGAACTCGGGGGGATAGAGGGCGTCTATGGTCTGCCGCAAGAGATCCAGCCCCCTCTTGTTCCCCTGGTCTCGGGGATGGGCCATGATCTCCGAAAGCGTCCTGCTGCTCATGTCCTCATTCCAGGCCTGGGAGGCGAACCCCCGGGCTATCTTCGCCAGTTCCTCCATGGCTGCATCCCTGTCGATGACCCCCTTGTCGTGCCGGGCCACGACCGCTTCCACCCTGTCCATCCAGGCCTGCCTGGGGGCCCGTGGGTCATGGCCGCCTGCCGGGGAGGGGGAATTGGCGGCCGGTCTGCGCAGGAGGAAGACGATCAGGCAGACGAAAATCAGGGCCAGCACCCCTCCTGCCAGGGCTGCGGCTGTCAACCATCCCTCCTGCGGCAGCAGGGGGCCTGGATGGATGCCGTGCAGGTCGTCGGCTGCTGTGGCGTATCCGGGCATCAGACGGACCTCCGGGCCCTGACGGGCAAGGCCCCGGCGCGTCCAGGGCCAGCGCCCCGGCCGCCGGGCACCATGCCGGCGGCGGGAAGCGTGCGGGATAGCAGGCGGATGAACTGGTCGAGCATGTCCTTGCTGGATGCCCCCCGTATCAGGGTGGATCCGTTCCTGGCCAGTTCCCGCCTGAGGGCCTCGGCCAGGTACCCTCGATGGACCATGACATCGTCCTGCGTGGCCTTGCGCCTGAGGAAGGCCGGTACGGTCCGGCCGTCGGCGGCATCGACCACGGAACCGAAGTCATGGTTTGGGCCGAAGGGGTTGAGCACGCACACCGTGGCCACGGTCATCGGGTGGGTCCTTGCCAGCTGGTGGATAAGGCCCAGGTCATCCTCGCCCAGGGCCGTTTCATCCGTGGCCAGGACGATCAGGGAGTAAGGGTCGTCGATGCCCCTGACATAGCGGAGGAGGGCACCCAGGTTCCTGGGGTGGGATCTCGGGCCTGCCAGGGCCTTTTCCAAGACCCGTTCGAAACGGTCCAGCCCGCCCTTGCAGGGGATGCGGCGGATGGATGAATCGTCGGCCAGGATGAGACAGACATCGTCGGAGCGTTTCAGCGAAAGCGAGGCGAACATGAGGAGGGCGTTGACGGCTACCTGGAGGGCCTGCTCTCCCCCCTCACAGGTGGCGGTCATCTCCCTGCCAACGTCGAGCAGGAGCCAGACCTTGCTGTTCATCTGGCGTTCCTTTTCGACGATCATGGGCCTGCCGGCCCTGGCGCTGCTGTGCCAGTCGATCAGGCGGGATTCGTCGCCCGGCTCATAGGCCCTGATTCCGGCGTTGTCATACCCGTTCCCCCTGCGACCCGAGGGATGCTCGCCTTCGAGGATCCCCAGGGCCTTGCGGACCGTGGGAAGGCTGACGGCGGAGCCGAGCGCCTGGATGCGGCGGCGGATGGGATCGTCCTGTCCCCCTGGCCTGATCATGGCACCGGCACCGTCTCAAGTATGGAATCGATCACCTGGTCGCTGGTCACCCCGTCGGCCAGGGCTTCGAAGGTCAGGAGGATCCTGTGACGCAGGACCTGGTGGGCGAATGTCTTCAGGTCCTCCGGAACCACATAGTCCCGGCCGCTCAACAGGGCGTGGGCCTGGCCGATGCGGACCAAGGCGATGGAGGCCCTGGGTCCCGCCCCCAGACGGACCGAGGCAGACAGCCCCTGGATGGGCCGGCTGCCGGCCCCACGGCTGGTGGCGGCCAGGTCCACTGCGTACCTCATGATCGAGTCGGCCACATGCACCCTGCGGGAGCAGCGTCGCAGGAATTCCACATCCGAGGTGGACAGGCGGTCCATGTCGTCGGGCAGGGGCATATCGCTGCCACGCCTTGTCAGCATCTGCAGCATGACGGCTTCCTGCTCCGCGGAAGGGTAGGTCATGACCGCCTTGAGCATGAAGCGGTCCATCTGGGCCTCAGGCAGGTTGTAGGTGCCTTCCTCCTCGATGGGGTTCTGGGTGGCGATGACCATGAAGGGGCGGGGGAGTTCGATGCGCTCGCCGCCGATGGTCGTGGCCCCCTCCGCCATGGCTTCCAACATGGCCGACTGGGTTTTGGCGTTCGACCGGTTAATTTCGTCGAGAAGGACGAAGTTGGCGTGGATGGGGCCCAGTTGCGTGGAGAAGCGCTGGGTCGAGAAATCATAGATCTGGGTGCCCACCAGGTCGGAGGGCATGAGGTCGGGCGTGCACTGGATGCGTTTGAAACTGCATGAGACCGAAGTGGCCAGGGTCTGTGCTGCCGTCGTCTTGGCCAGGCCCGGCACTGATTCGATCAGGATGTGCCCCGAGGCCACCATGGTCATTATCAACGATTCACGCAGCTCGTCCTGGCCCACCAGGGTGCGTGAGAAGCGGGTTCGGATGCGGTCCGCCAGCAGTCTGCACCGCTGGAGGTCGTCCGGTGTGAGCGCCCCCGTGGCCTGGGTGGCTGCCGGATTGACGGGTACCTGCTCGTTTCGGCCCTGCTGGGGTCTGGGAGGGAATAAAGCCATAGACGATACTGTAACGGCCTTTGCTGACCGGGAAGCCCGAGGGAGCCCGCACCTGTGGTTTTTCTCCGCAGGTGGGCCCTTTCCCCATGGGGAACCTTCAAAGATGCCGCCGGGATCGCACCACCCCTCGCCCGCCCGTGACGGCCTGCTCAGGTTTGACGGTTCCAGCTGCTACTCAAGCGACCAGTCCACCGGCTCGGCCCCCATGGACAAGAGCGCCTGGTTGGCTTTGGAGAAGGGGCGGGAGCCGAAGAAGCCGTAGCGGGCCGACAGGGGGCTGGGATGGGGGGAGGCGATGATGGTGGCGTTGGTCAGCAGGGGTTCCAGGCTTTGAGCCTGGCGGCCCCAGAGGATGGCGACCAGCGGTTTTGTCCCGCCATGTCCGTCAGTGCGGGCGTTCAGGGCCCGGATGGCCTCATCCGTGATGTGCTCCCAACCCTTGCCCCTGTGGCTGGCCGGTTTGCCCACCCTCACCGTCAGGCATCTGTTCAGGAGCATGACCCCCCGTCTGGTCCACGGGGTCAGGTCCCCGTTGGAAGGCATGGGGACGTGAACATCGTCCACTAGTTCCGTGTAGATGTTGCGCAGGCTGCCGGGTATCGGGCTGACGGCCGGGTCCACGCAGAAGCTCAGCCCCACGGGGTGGCCGGGGGTGGGGTAGGGGTCCTGGCCCACGATCAGCACCTTGATTGAATCGAAGGGGATGGTGAAGGCACGCAGGATGTTCCTGCTGGACGGCAGGTAGCGGTGGCCGGAAGCCAGCTCGGACCGGAGGAAGTCCCCCATCCTGTGGATGTCGGGTTCAACCGGTGCCAAGGCCTTGGCCCAACCCGGATCGACCAGCTCACTCAGGGGTTTCCGCCTCTTTGCGCCGGCGGCACCCCCGCCATTCTCCTCCACGGGGTTGTCGTCAGTGACCTGGCGGTCGAATGGCCTGGCCGGCCCGGCCGAGGAGGGAGGATTCATCCGGTCCGGTCTTTGCGCCGTCACCTGGTCATGGGGGGTATCGGGAGTGCTCATGAGGCCTACTATATATCCGGCCGATGGGCGGGGCGTCTGCCATAAGGCCCATGGCCTTATGGCAGGCCGTCTTCGGGCCGTGGAGAAGGCAGGCCGGGGCCATGACCTCCCCGGCCGGTAGACTCAGCCTATAATGGAGCGAGGCTCACGGGAGCAGAGGAGTTATTTCATGGCTAGGAATCAAGCAGGCGATGCCGAAGGATCGACCCCTACCGGGGATCAATTCGACAACCCACCCAGGGGCCCTGTGGGCGTGCACCGTGGTTCCCGCCCACTGGCCGTCAGGCTCATGCCCTTCATCGTGGTGATACTCGTAGCCGCCCTCTGCGGGTTCCTGGCCTGGGCCTATGTGTCCGGCAGCCGGATGCCCTGGCAGCAGGCGGGGCCGGCATCCTCCGTTCAGAGCTCGAAGGAGGGGACGGCATCACCGTCGGCTTCTCCGACCGGCCAGGCCTCCACCCAGGAGGGTGACGGTGCAGGCCAGTCAGCCGGCGGCGACCAGGAGTCCGCCTCGCCCGAGCAGTCCGGTCAGCCGCAGGATGGGCAGACTCAGTCCCAGCAGCCTGAGCCGCCCGCTCCGACGGTGAACAAGGCCACCCAGATCCGTGTGGTCAACGGGACCAGGATCAGCGGTTATGCGGCCTCAAAACGCCAGGTGCTGGTGAATTCGGGATACAGCGCGGTGACGGCGAGCAACCCGGCGGGTCAGCTTCCGCCTGACAGCACCGTCCTCTACCGGGATGAAGCGGACAAGGCCACCGCCGAGGATGTGGCCAGGGTATTGGGCATAGCCAGTGTCCAGCAGTCGGCCGCCACGGCCGCCCCGGTCGAGGCCATCCTCCTCAGGTGAGGTTTTTGTCCGCATTTCGGTTGTCAATCGGCGTTTCTTCCACGGCGTGTCATAAAATGAACAATGTCGACCGGACAGGTGCGGTGAGTTTCGTGCCTGCCGTGACGCGGCACCTATGTTAAGGAAGATAGTTATGGCACAAGGCACTGTGAAATTCTTCAGCGCTGGCAAGGGTTACGGATTCATCAACCCCGACGATGGCGGCGAGGATGTTTTCGTCCACTATTCGGCAATCCAGTCGGATGGTTTTAAGACCCTTGATGAGGGAGATAAGGTCGAATATCAGGTCGAGCAGGGCCCCAAGGGCCTGCAGGCAACCAAGGTCACCAAGATCTGATTGCACTCTTATATTCGTCTTTGAAGCAGAGGGCCCCGGTTCAATCCGGGGCCCTCTGCTTTTGTCCATTGTCTGGTCTGTAGGGCGTGGCCGCCGGTTTCCACGGCCGGCGTTTCATCCGACCAGCCCCTGTCGCGACCGATTCTTCGGCCTATTCCCCTGGGCGCCCCATTCTAGCCAGAAGCATATTTCCCCCATGAGGTTGGCACTCGGACATGGTGAGTGCTAATCTGCTGAATTAGCACTCAAGGTGCGAGAGTGATAACGAGGCAGCTGACGGTCCCGTCCATTCTGCGCCGAAGGTGGGTCATAACACTCAAGCCATTACGGAGGAAGCGACAATGGCAAAGATCATTGCATATGACGAGGAAGCTCGTCAGGGGATGCTGGCCGGCCTGGACAAGCTGGCCGACACTGTCAAGGTCACCCTTGGTCCCAAGGGCCGCAACGTCGTCCTGGACAAGTCCTACGGCGCACCGACCATCACCAACGACGGCGTGTCCATCGCCAAGGAGATCGACCTGGAAGACCCCTATGAGCGCATCGGGGCCGAACTGGTCAAGGAAGTCGCCAAGAAGACCGACGACGTCGCAGGAGACGGCACCACCACCGCCACCGTCCTGGCCCAGGCCCTGGTTCACGAGGGTCTCAAGAACGTCGTCGCCGGTTCCAACCCCATCGCCCTGCGCCGCGGCATCGAGAAGGCTTCCGACGCCATCGTCAAGGAGCTGATCGCCGAGGCCAAGGACGTTGAGACCAAGGACCAGATTGCAGCCACGGCCACGATTTCCGCAGCTGACCCCGAGGTCGGCGAGAAGATCGCGGAGGCCCTGGACAAGGTCGGCCAGGATGGCGTCGTCACCGTCGAGGACAACAACCGCTTCGGCCTGGACCTGGAGTTCACCGAGGGCATGCGTTTCGACAAGGGTTACATCGCCCCCTACTTCGTCACCAACAACGACGACCAGACCGCCGTCCTGGATGACCCCTACATCCTGCTCACCTCGGGCAAGGTGTCCAGCCAGCAGGACGTGGTCCACATCGCGGAGCTGGTCATGAAGACCGGCAAGCCCCTGCTGATCGTGGCCGAGGACGTCGACGGTGAGGCCCTGCCCACCCTGATCCTCAACAAGATTCGCGGCACCTTCAACTCCTGCGCCGTCAAGGCCCCCGGCTTCGGCGACCGCCGCAAGGCCATGCTTCAGGACATGGCCATCCTGACCGGTGCCCAGGTGGTCTCCGATGAGCTGGGCCTGAAGCTCGACTCCATCGACATGAGCGTTCTCGGCACCGCCAAGAAGGTCATCGTCTCCAAGGACGAGACCACCATCGTCTCCGGTGGCGGCTCCAAGGACGACGTGACCGCCCGCGTGGGCCAGATCCGTGCGGAGATCGAGAACACCGACTCTGATTACGACCGTGAGAAGCTGCAGGAGCGTCTGGCCAAGCTGGCCGGTGGCGTCGCCGTCATCAAGGTGGGCGCTGCCACCGAGGTGGAGGCCAAGGAGCGCAAGCACCGCATCGAGGATGCCGTGCGCAACGCCAAGGCCGCCATCGAAGAGGGCCTCCTGCCCGGCGGTGGCGTGGCCCTGGTCCAGGCCGCCAACAAGGTCGAGCAGAGCGTCAAGCTCGAGGGCGACGAGGCCACCGGTGCCTCCATCGTCTTCCGCGGCATCGAGGCCCCGATCAAGCAGATCGCCGAGAACTGCGGCCTGTCCGGTGACGTCGTCATCAACAAGGTCCGTTCCCTGCCCGCAGGCCAGGGCTTCAACGCCGCGACCAACGAGTACGAGGACCTGCTCGAGGCCGGTGTAGCCGATCCTGTGAAGGTGACACGTTCCGCCCTGCAGAACGCCGCCTCCATCGCCGGGCTCTTCCTGACCACCGAGGCCGTTGTCGCCAACAAGCCGGAGCCTCCGGCAGCTGCCCCCCAGCAGCCCGCCGACATGGGTTACTGATCGGCCCCGGGCTTGACCCGGACCGATGCCCCTCCCGTCGGGGAGGGTAGATGTCGAGCCGCCGCACTTCCCACAGGGACGTGCGGCGGTTCTTTCTTTCCCCCTGGTCGGGACATCCGAACGGGTGTTACGGGAGGAGGCCGGTTCCGGCGGATACCGTCACCCGGCGAAGAGGCCGGAAGCCTGGGCCTCCGCCTCCGAATAGAGGCCGGAAGCCTGGGCGAGTGCCCGCTGGATCCCCTCCAAGGCCTCCTCCATCTGCAGTTGGGCCGCCCGCCACTGTTCGGCCACGGCAGTGAAATTGGCGGCCGCACTGCCGGTCCACATCTCCTGGAGATTGCCCAGGTTCACATACATCCCGCTGACGGAATCCCGTATGGATGACACCGAGGTGCTGACCGCACCGCTGGCCCTGAGCAGCTCCTCCGAATCGACTCTGAATTGTGGCATGGTCTTCCTTTCTCTGAACGATCGACGGCGGCGCACCCACGAACGGGCAACCTGCCGCTAAGGTGGAGCCTATGACCAAGAGGATGAAGCCGGGTCCGGCCGACCCGCATGTGGTCGAACACGACCATTTCGGCCATCCGTCCACAGGGGAGGGTCGGCAGGATGCCCTTGCGGGGGGCAGACGGCCTGCCCTGCGCTTCCTCTGCCTGGTGGTTGTCCTCCTCTCCCTCCTTTCCCTTCTCGTACCTGCCGGCTCTTGCGTGCGCTGGGCCCCCTCCGCAGTGATGACGGCCCGTGCCGACGGGAAAGAAGAAGAGGGAAAGGGGGAGGGTGCGGACCGGCAAGCGGGTCCGGGGACTCTGACCGAGGACATCACCGACCCCCAGAACCTCCTCGGGGCGGATGTCGGTTCGGTCCGTGACGCCATCGCAACCGCCAGGTCGGAGACTGGAGTCAAGGTCAAGCTCCTCTACCTGTCGAATTTCTCCAGGGGAAGCAACCCCGATGCCTGGGCCCAGCGGGTCCTGGCCTCAATGAACCCCGACCCCGACACGGTCCTGCTCGCCGTCGCCTCCCAAGACGGCAAGCTGGTGGTGGCGGTGTCCAGCAATTCCGACTCCTGGCTCAAGGACCAGACAACCGTCGACACCCTCTCCCAGGCGGCTCTTGGTCCGATAAGCGACCATGATCCCCCGGACTGGGTGGGTTCGGCCAGAGCCATGATCGCCGCCATATCGACGGCCCGACAGGAGTACAGGCGCCATCGGATCGTCTTTTGGGGGTCCATCGGCTTCGCCGTCCTGATCGCGGTCCTCCTCGCGACCGGTGCGATCCTGTGGCGCCGCCATCGGCGGCGTCATCCCCATCGGGCCCCCTCCCTCAAACATGGCCCGCCGCCTTCAAAGAATCCCCTCAGGCGGCATCGGAGACCGGGCCGGGAACCCTCAGAAGGGGGAGCAGCTTCCCGCAAGGGCCCGGAGCCGGCTGAGGGGACGGAGGCGGCAGCTGTGGGAGGGGCCAAGAAGAAGTCAGCTGACGTTCAGGAAACTTCCAGATAAAAGCGACAGGCTGGAGACATGAGCAAACCGAGTGAAGCAAGCCTGGTAGTGGTGGACGATGAGCCGTCGATCCGGGACCTTCTGGTGGCCTCCCTGCATTTCGCAGGGTTCGAGGTGGCCACGGCGGCCACCGGGACCGAGGCCATCCAGGTGATTGAAAAGACCCAGCCCGACCTGATCGTCCTCGATGTCATGCTGCCCGACATCGACGGGTTCACGGTGACCAGCCGGATCCGTCAGGAGGGGATAGATTCCCCGGTCCTCTTCCTGACCGCCCGCGACGACACCCAGGACAAGGTGATGGGTCTGACGGTCGGAGGGGACGACTACGTGACCAAGCCCTTCAGCCTGGAGGAGGTCGTGGCCAGGATCCGGGCGATTCTGCGCAGGACCAGGGAACAGAGCGACGAAGACGACCCGATCATCAGGGTCGGGGACCTGGAGATCAACGAGGACTCCCATGATGTGACGCGGGCCGGCCAGCCGATAGACCTGAGCCCGACAGAGTACAAACTCCTGCGCTATCTGATGGACAATGAAGGAAGGGTGCTGAGCAAGTCGCAGATCCTGGACCACGTCTGGCAGTACGACTGGGGGGGTGACGCGGCGATCGTGGAATCCTACATCTCCTATCTGCGCAAGAAGGTCGATGGGATAGAGGTGACCGGCGAGGACGGGTCCAGGCACAAGGTCCCCCCTCTCATCGAAACCAAGCGGGGCATAGGTTACATGATCCGCGAGCCGAAGCCGGTTCCGGGGCAGGGGGCCTGAAAGGATGGCCCCGGGTCCCGTCATGAAAACGGCGGCGGATCTTGGAACGACAAGGTGGCTATGAGATGAAGGATGCCGGGGCTTTCACTACCGTGCAGATACCCAGACAGGCCGTGGCGACCGGGATGGCCGCAGGCCCCGATGGGGGGCATCCGCACGCCCCGGCCGGCAGGAAACGGCGGTGGAGCAACCCACTGGCCGCCGTCCCCCTGGGAACCAAACTGGTCACCTGCATGCTGGTCCTCCTGGTGGTCGGGACCATGGGGGTCTCGGTGGCCATCTGCCAGATGGCCGACAACTACCTCCTGCAGAAAACCGACTCCCAGCTGATCCGACAGGCCAGGCTGGGCATCACCAATGCCACCCTGCTCAACAATGACGACCAGGACAAGACCGCCGGCACGGGACCGACCGACTACTTCCTGCAGATCCGTGACGAGAAGATGAACGTCATCGTCAACGAATTGAACACCAGCGGGGCCAACGGGGTCATCTCCATGCCCAGGCTGCCGGCCAACGGCACCCTTGGCCAGGTGGCCCTGGGAAAGCCCTTCACGACACCCGCCGTGGTAAAGGTGGATGCCAAGACCACACCCGACAGCGAGGCCATGCAGGCCGCCCAGGCACCCTGGCGGGTGGTGGCCATGAACTGGACCCTCCGCAACAAGCTGAACGGGGAGGAGATCAGAGGGGTCCTCTTCATAGGGCTCTCCATGAGCGATCAGATAGAGACCGTCCATGCCCTGACCAGTTTCTGCCTGGTCATCTGCGTGATCGTGGTCATCCTGGGCGGGGTGATTTCGGCCCTCCTCATACAAAGCACCCTGGCCCCCCTGAAGCGGATAGAGAAGACGGCCGCCAAAATCGCGGCGGGCGACCTCTCGCAGAGGGTCCCCAGCCTGCCTGAAAACACCGAGGTGGGATCCCTGGCCGCCTCCCTGAACGTCATGCTGGCCCGAATCGAAAAGAGCTTCGACGAGCAGAAGCAGACCACGGAGAAGATGAAGCAGTTCGTCTCCGACGCCAGTCACGAACTGCGCACCCCCCTGGCCGCCATACACGGCTATGCCGAGCTCTACCGGATGCAGCGCGACTACCCTGGGGCCCTGGAACGGGCGGACGAATCCATCCAGCACATCGAGGACTCCAGCGCACGAATGTCCGACCTGGTGGCCGACCTCCTCTCCCTTGCCAGATTGGACGAGGGGAGGGGGATCACCACCACCCTCCCCGTCGATCTGACCGGGGTGGTGCGTGATTCGGCGGATGACCTGCACGCGCTCGACATGGACAGGAAGATCACCTGCGGATCCCTGCAAGTTGATGCCGGACTGCCTGATGACGGGGACCCCGGCCATCCGGCTCTCGGCGCCGTGTCCACGTTGACCCTGGAGGAGGGGCCCCTGCCTGAGATCCAGGTGGTGGGTGACCCCAGCCGGTTACGCCAGGTGGCCACGAACATCGTGGGGAACATACACCGGTACACCCCGGCCGATTCGCCGGTCCAGATCGGCATGGGGCTGGTCCAGGCGGCCATCCCACCGGATATCCTGGCTACGCTCCCCTCGACCGATGCCTCCCTGGCCCGCTTCATGGAGGCGGTGCAGGTGTCCCAGAACAGCAAGGTGGGCGACGGATACGTGGTCATGCAGTTTGTGGACCACGGACCCGGGGCCTCGGCGGCCGCCCGGAGCCGGCTCTTCGAGCGCTTCTACACGGCGGATCCCTCCCGGGCCCGGCAGAAGGGGGGAACGGGTCTGGGGCTGGCCATCGTCCAGTCCATCATCAAGGCCCACCACGGTCTCATCTGCGCCACGGAGACACCCGGGGGAGGGCTCACCTTCACGGTCGTCATACCCCAGGGTTCGCCGGATGAGGCGGCCCGGGCGGCCAAGGAGGCCAAGGCCAGCGAAATGGCCAAGGTCAAGGTGGCCAAGGCCAGGATGGCCAAGACCAAGGAGGTCCGAGGCAGTCACATGGTCCGGGAGGATGGTCTCCCCGGGGGCGGGGAGGGGAAGCGGACAGGCCCGGATGAGGCAGGGGCAGCAGGAGGGTCGGCGGAAGGCCAAGTCCCTGGAGTGTGAGGCACGACCCGGCTCCGCCTACGACATGAAGAGGGCCGGGCGGGCCTATCTTGGGATAGACTGGGGAAAGTTGTCCATCGAGGCCGGACGGTCCGGAAGAGTCCAGTGAGGAAGTGCCAGTCATGCCCAGCGGGAGAGTGCGTTGGTTCGACGCCAAGAGGGGGTTTGGTTTCATTACGAGTGACGACGGCGAAGATGTCTTCCTGCCGTCATCGGCCCTGCCTGCGGGTGTCTCCACCCTGCGCAAGGGCACCCACGTCGAATTCTCCGTCGCCGAAGGCCGCAAGGGCCCCCAGGCGCTCTATGTCAAACCTGTGGGCAGTGCCCCCTCCATCGTGAAGGCCACCCGGCCCGCCCCCGATGACATGGCGGCCATAGTGGAGGACCTCATCAAGCTGCTGGACAGTGCGGGCAACGACCTGCGCCGCCATCGCTACCCCTCCGATGCCATGTCTGCGAAACTGGCCTCCCTCCTCAGGGCAGTGGCGGACGATTTCGACGTGCAGGTGTGAAGACCCGCGTGAAGGGCGGCCGGTGGCGCAAGCTGACGGAATGTGTACGGATGGTCCGGCTGGATGGCCGGCCTGATTGTGTGAAGGTGTTATAGATGGCTCTACAAGATGTCGATCCGGAGGATCTGGCACGGAATGTGGTTCTCAGCGTGGCCGACAAGGCCTCGCAGGTGGGCGACCTGATTTCCGGCAAGGAGTTGGGCGACGGGGTCTTCGAATACCGTTTCACCTCGCACATCACGGGATATGAGGGCTGGCAGTGGTCGGTCACCCTCTACCACGACCTGGAGGGGGAGCAGTGGACGGTCGATGAGTCCTCACTGGTCCCCGGCGAGGGCGCCCTCATGCCTCCTGCATGGATTCCCTGGAAGGACCGCCTCCTTCCCAGTGACTTCAGCGTGACCGATGCCATGGGGACGGAGCCGGGCGACCCCCGCCTGGAAGACGGATTCGGTCATAGAACCGACCGGGGCCAGGCCACACGCACGGCGGATGGAATCGTCAATCCCGGCCTGCCTTCGGATGCGGGGGACGAAGGCGCAGAAACGGATCAGGGCGGCGGTGCCGATGGCCAGGCGGGCGGGGCCGTCTTCACCGACAAGGACGCGGACCGGACGGAGGATGGCGAGACCCCGGCCGAGGGCGCAGAAGGGGGACAGTCGGCGGAGGACGGGCAGACTCCTGAGACCTCCGATGAGGACCTGGAGGAGGCGGTGGAGACCTTCCGCCTGTCCCGCAGGCACGTGCTCAGCGCAGAAGGGCGGGCTGAGGCGGCCAAGCGTTGGTACGAGGGCCAGCACGGCCCGCGGTCACTCTCTACCCGCACAGCGGATGGACACACCTGTGACACCTGTGGGTTCATGATTCCCCTTCAGGGGGAATTGGGGACCATGTTCGGCGTCTGCGCCAACCGTTGGAGCCCCGACGACGGCAGGGTGGTCTCCCTGGACCACGGCTGCGGCGAGCATTCCGAAATCGAGCCGCCCGAAGAGCCCTCCCTCTGGGTCCAGTCCAAACCCGCCTATGACGACCTCCATATCGACGTGGTCAAGCAGAAGCCCCGTGAGGAGAGCCCCGAGGTGGAGCTGATAGAGGAACTTGCCGGCGGGGAGGACGAGACGGGGGCCAAGACCGCGCAGGAGGATTCCTCCGACGAGGAGGGGGAGACCATGACGGTGAGGACAAGGTCCCGCCGTCGCTCATCCCGCACCGGGCGGTGAGCCCGGACCTTTCCAGCTCCATCCGCAGGGGCCGTGGGCGGCTGTCCTACCTGGACCGGACCTGAAGAAGTCAGGGGAGCGGGGCTGCCGCATGGCCTTCCGGAAGGGCCTGAGACCTGCTGTCGGGCCTGTTTGCGTTCAGAGCGCAATCGCCAGGTGCCCGTGAATAAACGTCACCGCAAATCTGTAGAGTGAGTAGCAGTCTCAAGGGAAGGACAAGTATGTTCGAACGGTTTACCGACCGCGCTCGGCGTGTGATTGTGTTGGCCCAGGAGGAGGCCCGTGCCCTCCAGCACAATTACATCGGCACCGAGCACCTCCTGCTCGGTCTCATACGGGAAGGCGACGGGGTAGCCGCCAAGGCCCTGGCATCCAAGGGAGTCGAATTGGAAGCCACCCGCAAACAGGTCGAGGAAATGATCGGGAAGGGCAATGCGGCCCCCAACGGCCACATCCCCTTCACCCCCCATGGCAGGCAGGTCCTGGAGCTCTCCCTGCGGGAGGCCCTCCAGCTTGGCCACAGCTATATAGGCACCGAACACATCCTCCTGGGCCTCATCCGCGAGGGGGAGGGCGTCGGCACCCAGGTCCTCATCAAGATGGGTGTCGATCTGGGCGACCTGCGCACCACGACCATCGACATGATCCGCGGCAGCCACGAGGGTGAGGAACCGGGCAAGGGAGACCTGGCCAACGCAGGCGGCGTGCAGGGCAAGAGCAGCCAGACCGGGTCGGCCATCCTTGACCAGTTCGGCAGGAACCTCACCCAGGAGGCAGCCGACGGCAAACTCGACCCCGTGATCGGACGCAGCCGCGAAATCGAGCGCGTCATGGTCGTCCTCTCCCGCAGGACCAAGAACAACCCGGTCCTGATCGGCGAGCCCGGCGTGGGCAAGACCGCCGTCGTGGAGGGCCTGGCTCAGAAGATCCACGAGGGCGACGTCCCTGAGACCCTCAAGGGCAAGCAGATCTATTCGCTGGACCTTGGTTCCATGGTGGCCGGTTCGCGTTATCGTGGCGATTTCGAGGAGCGCCTGAAGAAGGTCCTCAAGGAGATCAAGACCCGCGGCGACATCATCCTCTTCATCGACGAGATCCACACCATCGTCGGGGCCGGTTCGGCCGACGGGGCCCTCGGCGCCTCCGATATGCTGAAGCCCCTCCTGGCAAGGGGCGAACTCCAGACCATCGGGGCCACAACCACTGACGAGTACCGCAAGTACATCGAGAAGGACGCGGCCCTGGAGCGCAGATTCCAGCCCATCCAGGTGCCCGAGCCCAGCATCGCCCAGACCATCGAGATCCTGAAGGGCCTGCGCGAGCGGTACGAGAACCACCACCACGTGACCATCACGGACGGTGCCCTCCAGGCGGCGGCCGAGCTCTCCTCCCGCTACATACAGGACCGCAACCTGCCCGACAAGGCCATAGACCTGATCGACGAGGCGGGCGCACGCCTGCGGATCAAGCGGCTGACGGCCCCTCCCGAGCTGAAGGAATTGGACGCCAAGGTGGACAAGATCTCCTCAGAGAAAGATCAGGCCATCAAGGACCAGGACTTCGAGAAGGCCGCGGACCTACGTGACCGTCAGGAGAAGTTGGAGACCGAGCGCAAGGAGAAGGAGAAGGCCTGGCGCCAGGGGGAGTCCGACGTCAAGATGGTCGTGGACGAGGACGTGATCGCCGAGGTGGTCTCCTCGACCACGGGCATCCCCGTCTTCAAGCTCACCCAGGCCGAGTCCAAGAAGCTCCTGGGGATGGAGGCCGAGCTCCACAAGCGGATCATCGGCCAGGACGAGGCCGTCTCGGCACTCTCCCGTTCCATCCGCCGCACCCGTGTGGGTCTCAAGGACCCCAAGCGGCCTGCGGGCTCCTTCATCTTCGCCGGCCCCACCGGCGTGGGCAAGACCGAGTTGGCAAAGGCCCTGGCCCAGTTCCTCTTCGACGACGAGAATGCCCTGATCCGTGTGGACATGTCCGAATTCTCGGAGAAGTACGCGGCCTCCAGGCTCTTCGGCGCCCCTCCGGGGTACGTCGGCTACGAGGAGGGCGGCGAACTGACCGAGAAGGTCCGCCGCAAGCCCTTCTCCGTGGTCCTCTTCGATGAAATCGAGAAGGCCCACCCCGACATCTTCAACACCCTCCTGCAGGTGCTGGACGACGGCCATCTGACCGACGGCCAGGGGAGGATGGTGGACTTCAAGAACACCATCATCATCCTGACCACCAACCTGGGCACCCGCGACATCGCCAAGGCGGCCAACACCGGCTTCAATGTGTCCGGGAACACGGAGACCTCCTACCAGCGGATGAAGGACCAGGTGACCAGCGAACTCAAGCAGCAGTTCCGGCCCGAGTTCCTCAACCGTCTGGACGACATCATCGTCTTCCAGCAGCTGACCGAGCCTCAGGTCAGGCAGATAGTCGATCTGGACATCGCCCAGCTCAACGACCGTCTCTTCGAGCGCCACATGTCCCTGGACCTGACGGACAGGGCCAAGGACCTCCTCGCCGAGAAGGGCTTCGACCCCCTCCTGGGTGCCAGGCCCCTGCGGCGGGTCATCCAGCGCGACATAGAGGATGCCGTCTCCGAGAAGATCCTCCTGGGCGACCTGACCGACAACGAGTCGGTCAAGGTGGATGCCGAGGGAGAGGGAATCCTTGGGGAGTTCACCTTCACCGGCGAGCCCTTCCAGGGCGGTGACGGCAAGGACGGAACCGGGTCGGACAAGGAGCCGGAACTGGTGGGCGCCCCCCTGGTGGCGACGCCGGATGTGGATCTGACCCGTGATTCCGACCAGATGGAACGTCAGGCCCCGACACCCGATGACGGGCCGGCTGCAGAAGAGCAGGCCGGGACCGAGGGCGGCGAGTGATCCCGGACGGGACCGGGTGCCTTCGGTCGGGAATCAGACCGGCGGGCAGCCGGTCCTGATGATTCCGGCAGAGGGATGAAAGCGACCCGATGGTTTGAATAGGGGGAGGCGACCCATATGGGGCCGCCTCCCCCTCTCTGTATCCGAGAGGCCCGGTGCGGTCTCGCAAGAATGCCCACGCAGACATGCAGGTCGATTGCGCAGATCGGATCCACCTGCCGGGCGGACGCAGCTGGGGTGGGGCCGCCGCCGTCCGGGACCTCCGTCAGACCAGGGCCAGGAGGAGGATGGCCGCTGCATAGGCGGCGACCAGGCCTATGAAGAGGCCGTCCTCACCCCTCACCTTCATCAGACGATAATGGGTGCGTCCGTGACCCCCCTCGTAACACCTGGCATCCAGGGCCTGGCCCAGGTTGTCTGCATGACGGAGGGCGGCGGCGAAGACCGGGACGACGATGGCGGCGCAGGCCCGGGTCCTGTCCGAGAGGGAGCCGGTCTCGATGCTTCCCCCCCGGGCGGCCTGTGCCTCCATGACCTCATGGAGTTCGTGCCCAAGAGTGGGGATGAATCTGAGGGCCAGGGAGAGGACCAGGGAGATCTCGCTTGTGTGCACCCCCAACCTCCCCAGCGGTCCCAGGAGGCTCTCGAAGGCATCGGTCATCTGGGTCGGTGTCGTCGTCAGTATCAGGACGGCCCCAAGGACGAGGACCAGGGCCAGTCTGCAGGTATAGATGAGCGCCACCCACAGGCCGTCACCTGTCACCATCAGGGGGCCCCATCTGACCAGGACCCTCCCCGTTCGCGTCACCAGGAGATTGAAGATTGCCAGGAAGGGCATGAGGTAGAGGAAGGCCCTGAGTGAGCGCAGGAGATGACGGGCTTTGATGCCGGACAGGGCGGTCACCGCCAGTGTGGCCGCGAACCCGGCCGCCAGCTGCAGGGGGGAGCCGATCAGAAAGGCCGTCAGCATCATCGCAAAGAAGGTCACCATCTTGACCCGGGGGTCCAGGCGGACCATCAGGGGGAGGCGGTCCCCGGAAACGTCCTGTCGGCCTGCCCCTCCGGTCCTTCCGGCCTGGCCGGTCATTGCCCCCTGTCCGGTTCGGGAGGGCCGGCGCGTATGGACGGAGGTGTCGGCGCCGTCCTTGCCGCCCCGGTGCTCTTCCTGTGCCGGGTGGGGGGCCGTGATCAGATGTCTGTAGTCCCGGAGAACCTCGTCCACGTCCCCTTCGGCCACGACCCGCCCCCTGTCCAGGAGGAGGGCGCAGTCAGCAAGTCTCCTGACCTCATCCTCGTCATGTGTGTTCATGACCATGGTCACCCCCCGCCGGTGGAGGTCAGCCAGGAGGTCGAGTATGCGCCGCCGGGCCAGGGGGTCGAGGTTGGCGGTCACCTCGTCCAGCACCAGGACCCGGGGCCTGCAGGCGATGACACCGGCTATGGCCACCAGACGTTGCTGCCCTCCGGACAGGTCGAAGGGGGACCGGTCGGCCAGGTCTGCGATTCCGAGGAGGTCCAAGGACCGCCTGACACGGACCTCCACCTCCTCCTGTGACAGACCCTGGTTGACCGGGCCGAAGGCCACATCCTGGAAGACGGTCTCGGCGAAGAGCTGGTGTTCGGGTTTCTGCATGACATAACCCACCTGACGGCGCAGGAGGCGGAGCCTATCCCTGGCTCCGGAACGGGTGTGCGTCCCCTCCTGATGGCCCACGTCGATGCCGGCCACCTTCAGGTGCCCTCCGGTGGGTGGGATCAAGGCGCAGATGAGACGTGCCAGGGTGGATTTGCCGGACCCGTTGGGTCCCAGGACGGCCATGGTCCGCCCCCCTGCAAGGGTGAAGCAGACGCCGTCCAGAACCGGACCCGACCCCTCGCTGAAGGTGAAGGTCAGATCCTGGCAGTCGATCTCGCCCCCCTCATGGCCGCCAGCGCCATTCGGACCGGTCTTGCCGTCCAGCCCGGTCCCGCCGTCCAGACCGGTTCCGCCGTCCGGTCTGGACCCGCCCCCGGGTCCGGACATGCCGACAGGGCCGGCCGTCGCACCCTGGCCGGCATCCTCCACGTCGGCTCCGGTGATTGCACGATTTTCCGGACCCGGGGGGATGGGGGCCCCCGGGTGTTCGCCGGTCAGTCCCATGGAGGTCAGGACCTGTGCCGGATCCCCTTCCGCCTTGATCCGTCCATGGTCGAGGACGATCACCCGGTCGGCCCGGGCGGCCTCTTCGGTCAAATGGGTTATGTGGATGACGGTGCCTCCGGCCCTGACCAGCCGGTCCATGATGGCGGCCATGTCCGCCCGCCCGCCGGCATCCAACATGGCGCCGGGTTCATCCATGATCAGCATCCCCGGCCTCATGGCCAGGGAACCGGCTATGGCCACCCGTTGCTGCTGTCCGCCGGACATGAGGGTGGGGTCATCGTCTGCCCTCTCCTCCATTCCGACGGCTTTCAGCGCCTGCACCACCTCGGTTTCCATCTGGACGCGGGGGGTGGAAAGGTTCTCGGGCCCGAAGGCCACGTCATCCTCCGTTACGGTTGTGACGATCTGGTCCTCCGGGCTTTGAAAGACCATGCCGATCCGGTGGCGGGCCTGTCGGTAGGCCTCCGGATCGACCCTTGAAGACCGGTCAGGGGAGTCGTCGAAGACCCTCCTGCCCATGAGCTCCACCCGCCCGGAGTCGGGGGCAAGTGCCCCTCCCAGAAGGCGGCCCAGGGTGGACTTGCCCGATCCGTTGGCCCCGAGTATGCACAGGTGCTCCCCCCGGGCCACCTCCAGGCTTATGTCGGACAGGGCCCAGGTGGCTCCTGCGTCATAGCTGAATGAGACCCGGTCCAGGAGGGCCAGGGGTCCGGTGTCGGCCCTGTCGTCGCTCTGTCGGTCCATCGGCGTCCGTCAGCGGTTGACCAGGACCGAAATCGGCTTGTATATGAGGAATGTGACGATGCCGTTGATGGCGAACTTCATCAGGTTGAAGGGGAGGAGGACGGGGACGATCATGGCCAGGACCTGCTTGAAGGTCATGTGGGCATAGAGGGGGGTGATGACCACGTTGCACAGGATGGCGGTGACGAGGGCGGCGACGGCCCCCACCAGGATGCCTATGACGGCCCCCTTCATGGTGCGCATCCGCTTGTAGATCAGGGATGAGGGAAGGCTGAGGGCCAGGGCCACCAGGATGTTGATCAGGGCGCCGAAGGGGTTGCTGAAGAAGTGGGGGATGAAGCCCAGGATGCTGACGATGGTGGCCGCTGCGGGGCCGAAGGCGAAGCCGGAGACGAGGACCGCGATCCCCGAAGGGTCGTATTTGAGGAAGGAGGCCAGGGGGAAGGGTATGGATACGTAACTCAGGACCATGGTCAGTGCGACGAAGAGGGCGTAGATGGCGATGCGACGGGTGGACCAGCGCCCATCGGGGCCGCCCTTGGTGGAGTGGGACTGCCCTTCCGGGACCTTCCTGTCGGAATCACCGGTCTTGCCGGCGTGTGAAGACATGCTCATAGAAGCCTCGTTTCTTCCATCCGGACTTTTACCGTTGGCTTCGGACTTTCACCGACATCAACCGCCTGGGCGGGTCGCGGGCTTCCGGCTCGACCGCCGGTTACCGCCAGTAAGGACTTTCACCTTCCCTGAAACTGACGGTTTCAATCTATCAGCGGTCCCCGGGAGCGTCAACAGCGCCACCCTCCTGGCGGAGGTTACATCCCGGTGTCACAATGGAAGGTATGACAGAACCCATGAAGAAGACGGCCATGGTCGTCGTGACCTACAAGAGGCAGGAACTCCTCTCCAACCTCTTCGATTCGATACTCGAGCTGACCGTGGCCCCCTGGCGGATTGTGGTCGTGGACAACGAGGGGTCCGAGGACACCCGGGCAATGGTCCAAGACTTCTCCGAAAGGGTATGTGCACGGTGGGGCAGGACCATCATCGATGCCGAGGGCGGCGAGGACAGGGTGGTCTACAGGCCGCAGGCCAGGAATCTCGGGGGCTCCGGCGGTTTCTCGGCCGGCGTGGCCGCGGCCTACCGGCTTGGGGCCCAGTGGTTCTGGGTCATGGACGACGATGTCGAGGTCCTTCCGCAGGCCCTGGAACGTCTGTCCAGGTGGGCCGGGGATCACGAGGTCATCCAGGGGTCCCGTCTGGACTACGACGGGGGACCCTTCTACTGGCAGTACCACTTCATCGTCCCCCTTGGCATACCGGATCCCGTGGCCCCGGCCGATTTCGGTCCATCCGGCTTCCAGTACATGGACACCATGTGCTTTGAAGGGGCCCTCTTCTCGCGCAGGATCGTCGACCTGATAGGTCTTCCCGACCCTCGTTTCTTCATCTACTGGGACGACACCATGTATGGCTACCTGGCCAGCAAGGTGACCAGGCCGATCGTGGTCAAGGACGTCATCATCAAGAGGAGCAGGCAGATAGCCAACTGGGACATTGCCGGAGTCCGGCAACTGAACTCCACCTCGGACATGAACCGTTACCACATCATGCGCAATCGGGGGTACATGGCCCGCTACTTCATGGTGCACGGGGACTACCGACCTCTGGCCTTCGCCCTGGGGACCCTGGCCACGGCGGCCAAGGAGGTGATCCGCCTCCTGGCCGTCGACCGTGGGAACATCATGACCGGCATCCCCAAGATCATCATGGGGTGGAGGGACTCCCGCAGGCTCATGCACGACCCGGATTGGAGGCCCATGCCCCCGCTGGGAGGCGCGAAGGCGGGGAGGGGCTGATTCCCGGAGCCACCCAACGCTTCCAGGCGGACCGCCGGCGGACCGTCAGCCCAGGTCGGCCCCCCGCCGGTAGTAGTCCATGGACGACACCGGGCCGTCGAGGCTGAAGATGCCGTTTTCATAGACCAGCCTGGTGGTGGCCGTGTTGTCCATTCCTGGGATGTCCACCTCCTCGTCGAGGAGGACCAGGAGGAGCTGCTGGAGGCACATGCCAGAGCTGACCACCAGGACGTTCCCCCCTCCCTGTGAGGCGGCGGTCCGGGCGATGCCGGTGACGGCGGAAAGCATCCTGCCCTGCACCTGGGCGGTGGTCTCGGCCCGGTCCTCATCGGCCAGGCCTGCCCGGTAGGGGTCCTCTTCCAGGTCCATCCTGTGGAAGGCGTCCTGCATGTGCTCGGTCACGTGCCGGCCGTAACGCTCGACGGCTTCCTGCCAGGTGGCCAGGCCCAGGGTCCGGGCCACCAGGGGGATGATCTCGTCCTCCTCACGCCCTTCGAAGCTGCCGAAGTTGTCTTCACGCAGGTCGGGGATGACCTCTATCTGAACATCCCCGTTCCCGGAGTTGTCCAGGGCCTCCCGGGCCGTGTCATAGTGGCGTGTCAGGTTGCCGCAATAGGCGGAACGGAAGCGGATGCCCCGCAATCCCCGTCCGAAGGTCCTCACATCCTCCCGCCCCTGCCTGGTCAGGGGGAAGTCGGACCAGCCCTGCATCAGGTGCATTACGTTGGCGGTCGTCCTGCCGTGCCTGGTCAGGTAGAGCGTGACGGGGGCGGAATCGACTTCCTCCGGGTTCCCGCCCGGCCGCCTTCCTGACAATCCCTGCCCTGGCTCCTTTTTCGGCTCTTTTCGCTCACCTGTCTGTAGACTCATGGATTTCACCATACAGGCAAGCTCGGCCACGGCGGTTCGTAGGCTGCGGGCCTGACCTGTGCAACCGTGTCAGGAGCGGATGAAACGGCCCCCGTCCCCCCAGAGCCAGGTGCCTGCGCCGGCCCCGATCTGGAAGTTCAACTTGGCTATACCCAGGTCGACCAAGGAGCCCGTCGAGACGGCAGGGTCCAAACGGGCGACCGCGTCTGAGCGGACAGGATCGTAGGCGAAGAGGACCGGTTGGCCGTTCATGGCCGAGGGGGCCTTGGCGGCCGCCTCCACCCCTGCCTTGAACCAGTCAGGGGCCTGGTCGCGGGCGTCTCCCTCCATGGGGGCCGTCAATTCCTCATAGGTCTTTGAGGGCCGGTGGGTCCGCTGGCGCTCGCAGAGGGCCTCATAGTCCTGGCTGCCGTAAGCCGCCTCCGTCTTGGAGGGGCCGATGGTGATGGCCAGGTAGAGGTCCTGGCTGCCGGTCACCCGGCAGTGGCTGCGGGCCCGGTCGGCATCCCAGCTTCCGGCCACCCACCCGGTCCCCAGGCCGTACAGGGTGGCGGTCAGGACCAGCCTCTGCCCGTAGAATCCAGCCTTCTCCAAGGACTCCGGGTCGCCCTTTGGGCCCACCAGGGCCAGGTAGTTGGAGGCGTTTGCCAGGTGGCCGGAGGCGTTGTCGGCTGCAAAGACGTCAGGATGCCCCTGGACCAGCTGGATGTCCAGTCCGCTGAGCGTGTTGATGGCGTCGATGGACGACTCCAATTGGCGGGCGGCATCCGGGTCGATGGGGTCCGCGTCGTAATGACGGGTGGTGATACGTACGTTGAGCGCGTCGATGAGCTGTGTATGTTCTGACATGCTTCCATTATCCACCCTCGCAGGTCCGGCGGGAGCGGGCAGGGAAGTGGGCCGGTCCGGGTCCTGGGTTCCATGGTCGGCGGATAGGGTACAATTCCAATCGTGCCGCTAGGAGATTCCCGAAACAAGGCGAAGGAGCAAGAATGATACAGACAGCCCAGGCTTTCGGAGTTGACATCGGCGGTTCGGGCATCAAGGCCGCCCCGGTCGACCTGACCATAGGCGACTTCGCTGAGCCCCGCAAGAAGATCCTCACCCCCGAACACTCCACCCCGAAGGCCGTGGGGGAGATCGTCAACAGACTTCTGGAGTCCTTCGAGGTCGGTGAGGACATCCCGGTAGGCATAGCCTTCCCGGCCCCCGTCAAGCCCGGGCGCCCCCTGGGCTTCATAGCCAACCTGGACCAGGACTGGGTGGGGACGGACGTGGAGGCGGAACTCTCCGATGCCTGCGGCCGCCCGGTCACGGTGATCAACGACGCCGACGCCGCAGGCCTGGCGGAGGTCCAGTACGGCGCGGCCAAGGGTCAGAAAGGGCTGGTCATAGCCACCACCCTGGGCACCGGGATCGGGACAGCCCTCATCTACAACGGGGTCCTCATCCCCAACAGCGAGCTGGGCCACCTGGTCCTGGACGGGAAGGACGCCGAGAAGTACGCGGCCTCCTCGGTTCGTGACCGCAAGAAGCTCAGCTACAAGAAGTGGGCGGGACGCCTGACCAAGTACTATCGCCTCCTGGAACATTATTTCAGCCCCGACTACTTCGTCGTCGGGGGAGGGGTGAGCAGGATGAGCGAGCGCTTCCTCCCCTACGTCGACATCGAAACCCCCATCGTGCCCGCCTCCCTGCACAACCAGGCCGGCATCGTCGGCGCGGCCTACACGGCCGACCTGCGCCAGAAGCACCTGGGTTGACAGGGGGCGTCAGACCGCCGATGAGCCGGCCCAGCAAGGTCCAACCCCCACGTTTCTCCCGCAGGACCGGTCCTGCCTCCCCGAACCCAATCGCCCTGGCCGAAGCCGGGGCGGCGGCCGGGGGGAGGCCCCTCGAGCGTCTCAACGACTCGAATCCGACCAGGTTCGGTCTTGCCCCGGATTTCCTGCCGCAGGAATACCGGGCCGAACCCAGGGGGCCGATTGGGGCCAGGAGGGCTTTGGCCGACCACCTCAGGGACCTGGGTGATGAAGGTGCCGTCGACCCGGAACGGACCTACCTGCTCAGCTCCACCTCCCAGGCATACTCCTGGTTGTTCAAACTCCTCTGCGATGCCGGCCAGGCCATCCTGGAGCCAAGGCCCGGCTACCCCCTGGTGGAGTCCATCGCCCGCCTGGAGTGCGTTGACGCCCTCCAATACCGACTGGCCTATGACGGCTCCTGGACCATCGACCTGGCCTCGGTCAGATCCCTCCTTGAGCAGGAGGGGGGCCGAATCAAGGCCCTTGTCGTCATCAACCCCAACAACCCCACCGGATCCTATCTTCACCCGGAGGAAAGGGAGGCCCTGGTCGGTCTCTGCCAGGAATACGGACTGGCCCTGATCGCGGACGAAGTCTTCTTCGGCTACCCCCTGGAACCCCTTCCCGGCCGACGGAGGTTGGCGGGGGAGGACAGGGTCCTCACCTTCGCCCTGGACGGTTTTTCCAAGATGCTGGCCGCCCCCCACGCCAAGGTGGGATGGATCCGGGTCTCCGGCCCCCGGGACCAGGTCGGGCAGGCCCTGTCCCGTTTGGACGTCATAGCCGACGACTACCTGCCCATGAGCCAGATCCTGGCCGACAGGATGCCGTCCATGCTGGCGCAGGCCGCAAGGCAGACCGCCCGGGTCCGCGGGAGGGTGACAGGCAACCTGGCCCTTCTCAAGGAGCTCCTGAATCCCGCCACATCCTGCATATCCGTCCTTCGGGCCGAGGGTGGGTGGAACGCCCTCCTGCGCTTCCCCTCGGTCATCGATGAAAACGCCCTGGTCTTGAGGTTGATAGACGGGTATGGGGTGACGGGGCAGCCAGGTTATTTCTTCGACATGCCCTCAAACGGGTACATGGCCCTCTCCCTCCTGCCCGAAGAGGGGCGGTTCAGGAGGGGCGTCGAGTGTCTTTCCCTTGCCGTCGACGACCTCCTCCATTGAAGCCCCGCGACCTTAGGATACCGGTGGACTGCAGGCGCGGCCCGGCCTGGCCTCGCACCGTCTGTCCTCTTGCTCATCCGTCACCTCCGGTCCCATGCAGGGGCCCCTTCCGGGAGGCAGGCGGTCCGTCAAGGGCAGAGAACCCAGGAACCCACCAGGCTGGAGGTGAAGGGGTCTGAATCCTGGCAGATGACCAGGGTCCAGATGAGTGTGAGGAAGACGCCGGTCAAGGTGGCCAGGACGAGGAGGACAGGAATCAACCGGCCGGCCCATCCGGAATTCAGCCGGCCCCGCCCGCCGCCGTGACCGCCATCCATCTGGGCGGCCGTCACCTGTTCGGGGCGGCCGGTGGTGGCCGCGCAGATGGCGCAGATGGCGACCAGGGCCACCATCCAGCTGAAGTCGATGGCGTATCGGCAGGAGAAGCCGCCGATCCAGGCATCGAAGACCATGACCAGACATGCCGTGCACAGGGCGGTGAAGGTCAGTCCCCTGACCTGGTGCCGTCGCAAGGCCCTTCTGATTCCGGGGAAGAGGAGGGCGGCCAGCCCGATCAGGAGGGCGGGGTTGAGCGTCAGCAGACCGCCCACCCCGGGTTCCGTGTACTGCCACACGGGCATCGGTGCCGGTGACAGTTGCAGATAGGGGAAGGCGGGTATGAACGAGAGCGGTTGGAAAAGGTAGTAGACGATCAGGGTCGGCAGGTTGCCCAGAGGTGGTCGGTAGGTGTTCAGGTTCGTCACCGTCAACTGGTACGTGTTCCCGAAGTCGAGGGGGGATCCGAACCTCCACTGGTTGTATGCGAGCAGGGGGGCGATGACCGTGGCCATGGGGAGGATGACGGCTGCCACCGCCTTGAAGGAGGCAGCCGCCCCCGCCGGTGGGCGGCCGGGGACGGCGTTCTTCCCCCTGAACCAGGAGGAGATGCTGCAGGCCGCCGAGCGGGCTATCAGTCCGATTTCCCGGCTGAATATGGGCAGGGCCAGTATGCCGGCGAAGATGAAGGGCTGCCGGCTGGCCAGGTTGGCCGTTATGCACAGGGTGCCCGCCGCCAGCCGTCCCAGTGAGAGGGTGCAGGCGGCCTGCCGGGAACCACACGGCTGTGCCCCGTCCCCGTTCACCCGCTTCCGTCTTCCCTGAATGAGGAGACGTTCCGGAAGGGGGTCCCTGACCGTCCAGGGCCGGGTCGACGGCCGTCCTGTGCTCCCGCCCCCTGGCCTTTCCACCCGACGGGCCCCCAACCAGAGACAGAGCCCCGCCATGGTCAGCAGGAAGGAGCCGTCAACCGGAATCGTGTAGAAATTCCGCCGGTTCCACAGGAGGGTCAGATCCGAAGCCGTCAGGAAGACCAGGATGCAGATGGCGGTGGTGGCCAGGGAGGCGGAGGGGAAGAAGCGTGAAACCAGTGCGACGACGAAGAGGACGGCCAGGATGGTGGCCGGACCGAGCATCAGGGCTGCCGCCGCCGCTGGGGGGAGCATGAGGCCGCCGGGTACGAAGAGGGAGGTGACCGCGCGGTAGGGCAGGAAAAGGAGGAGGGCCGGCAGGACCCCGAAGTAGGAGTACCAGTGTCCCTTGTAGTAGACATAATCCCAATAAATCGGCGCCTGGTCCTGGGCCAGGAGCCTGTTGCGGGTGGGGATGTCATAAGGGTTGGCGGCCATCCTCAGCCCAGGGGCCTGCTCCATGTCCAGCCAGGGGCGGCCGGCGAGGAGGGAGTCGGCCAGGTGGGCGTACTGGTCGAAATCGTAGGTGTAGGAGTAGGGCTGCTGGAATTCCATATGGGTGAAGGAGGAGACACTGGTGATGAAGATGGTGGCCGCCCATAGGATGACCGGGCTCATCAGGAGCCAAAAGGCCACGCGCTGACCCTTCCGGGCCGTGTCCAGCCTGGTCCGCCACAGGCCCCAGGAGGGCAGGAAGGCGAGGATGAGGGCGGCCAGGGCGGCCATGGTCAGTATCCGGAAGGGGCTTATGTCCAGTGGGACCTGGGGGTTGACTCCGATTGAGTCGATGTCGATCAGGGATCCGATGGGTTCCTGGACCCACAGCCGGGCGGAGCGTGCCACCTGCCTGTCCCTACCCCCAGCGCAGTCAGGGGGAAGGGTCTTGACCCGCAGGTAGTGGCTCCTGGGCAGGTACGAGATCACCTGTCCCTGTCCCCCCTTGGTCCAGGTACTGCACCCCTGATAGAAGAGGTCCACCCTGACCTGGACCTGGTTGACGACTTTCAGGTTCCTGGCCGTCGAATCCTCCAGCCAGTGGTTGCCTGCCTCCACCCCGGCGAACCGCACCCGGGTGGGGGGGAAGTCGGTCTGCAGGTAGGAGGCCGTCGGGTCGCTCACCTTGAAACCCCCGTCGGTCTGCCTTTCCAAGCCCGGGCCGGGGGTGACGGCCGAGGGGTCCGCCGTGTACCCGGTGGACCCCAGGGTCTGCCAGTGGGCCAGGTTGAAGGCGAACAGCTCGGCGAGGATGATGAGCAGGAGGCAGACGCCCGTCTCAATCCTTCTGTTGACGCGGATTCGACGGGTGGGGAGGGCTTCTTTCACGTCTTTATTCTATAAGCGACATGTCTGGATGAATTGGGACAATTGTGAACATGTCTAGGAGTATGCAGGGATCGGGCGAGGCGGGAAGATTCGGCAGAGGGGCCAGGTCCTTCTGGCAGGGCCTCGTGGACCGGACCGCCGACATCCTCCCGGGGGTGTCGAAGAGGAAGAGGTCCGAGTCCGGCAGGGAGGATGATGGTCTGCCGGACCCCATCATCCTTGCCCTCTCCGGGCCTGATCCCGGTGAAGACCGTGTCCGTCGCTACCTGCAAACCCACAGCCGGCCGGTGTCTCCGGTAGTCAAGTGCCATGCCCTGCATGGTTTCGAGGGGCTGCCCGACGGGATGGAACCCGGCTGGGTGCAATGGCCCGAGACCAGGGGACGCTTCTTCTCCCTGGGCTTCTTCACGGGGCACAGGCGGTTCACCCAGGTGGCCCTGGCCGACGACCGGGGGAGGGTCTTCCCCGGCAGCAGGCAGGACATGGATGTACAGGGGGTGGAGGCGGCCTTCCTGCTGGGCAAGGAGCAGGATGTCGACCTGCCTTACGGGCGTCGGTTCGGCCGACGGACCCCCGACCCCCAGGCCCCCGTGGTCAGGGCCCTCCAGGGCGACATCGCCGGACGCGACTCGGGCGGCCATCTCTGCTGGCTGGCCTCATGGCTGAAATACGACAACCGTTACACCCTGGAACAGATGAGGCCCGACCTCCCGGCAGGCCTCAGATTCGACCTGGAGTTCCGCGACGCGGTGGCGGTCTCCTTCTTCGCCACCTACTTCCTTCCCCGCCTGCATGGCGGGTTCACGGGGTTCGGTGCGGGCAACATCTTCCGCCGTCTCAACAGGCAGGCCCCCCTGAGGGCCATCCGGGGGAGCGTGCAGGATGCCGCCGCCGCCAGGTCAAGCGGCCAAAGGGTCTCCGGTCTGGAGGACCTCTTCACCGATCTGATGAAGGAGGCCGGGGCCCTGGATCCGGCCCCCGGGCTGGAGGCCGTGCACGGTTCCGAGCCCCTCCACCTGTATGCCTCGTCATATTCCGGCGGATACTTCCTCACCTGGAACACGGGCCTCGAATTCCAGGCCGCCCTCCGGGCCCTGAAGATCGAGGGCAACCTGAACCGATTCGCCCTGGTCAGCTCCTGGCTGGAACGCAACTCCCGCCTGGGGGTCTACCCTACAGAAGACAGCGTCACCAGGGTCCAGGCAGCCCAGATAGACCAGGCCCTGATGGCGGACCCCGCAGTCGCCGCCCTCCTTCGCGAGGGGGACTACGATGCCGGTTTCGACCTGCTCCGGGACGACGGTCGCCTGGCTCTCAACAAGTTGGTGGACAAGGCGGCTGCGACCGCGGCCCAGGTCCGCCGTGACGCCCCTCCCGCCCTTCCCGTGGAAAAAGGGGACCAGGACCGGCAGGTGTCCAGGTCGGAGTGGGTCTATAGGCAGACCTTGGCCGGGCTTACCCGCAGCCTGCGCCTTCCCTTCCGCTACGACCTGGAATTCAGAAGCAACCTGGAGGAGGGCCGGGTCGCCATGGTCTTCACCAGCGCCGGCCGCACCATGATGCCATCCGACCGCTATGACGGCGGACGCAGGGCCTGGGTGGTGTTGGATGCCGACCACAGGGCGGCGATGAGCGCCGACTACAACCTCAAGGTCGGTCTGATCCTGGCGGCCCTGGCCTTCGGCACGGACCCATCGATCGCACAGGTCAGCCTCCTCATGGAGTCGGTCGGCCTGGAGGAGGCCGTGGACGAGCAGAACAGCGCCATCCGGCAGATGATGGGCCAGGCCCTGGAAGCCTTCGAACGGATGAGGTCAGGCGAGATGGGCTCCACAGGGTCCAAGGCCGACCCCAAGGACGGGGACGTCCACGGAGACCCCACCCACCCCATAGCCAATGAGTCCATGTCCCGGTCCGACGAGGCCCCTGCCGGGGGATCGGCCCCTGTGGCCGGGGCCGACGAGCCGGGGGCCTCTTCCTCCGATGAGGCCTCCTCGGATCCCGGATCCGCACAGGGCCAGGTCCGCGGGCCCGAAGACGGAGGGCCCTCCGGCGCGCAGGCTGATGGCGGCGGGGAGGAACCCGCCGACAGGGTGGACAGCAGTGACATCAACAGGGAGTTCACCGACCTGATGAAGGGGGTGGACCTCGACGACATGTCCTTTGCGGCCCCCGCCCTCCCCGGGCAGGACCAGGCCGGCCAGGGGACACCCGTACAGGGGGATGGGACGGACCGACCGGCCGACGGGGGAGGGGAGGAAGACCCCATGCAGTCCCTCCGCCGGAATCCCAGCGTGCGCAACCTGGTTTCGGTCACTTTCACCCGGGAGCTCTTCCTGTCGAAGATAAGGCAGGAGGGATTGAACGAACCGAAGGGGATCTACCGCTTCTTTGACGCGGCGATGAAGGTCGGTGCCGATGGGGGTCTGGAACCCGTGGACACGGACCTGGTCGACATCCAGGATGCCCGTTACGCCCCCGAGCATGCCCAGGAGGAGCCGGAGTTCTGCGATGAGGTCTTCACCCCCCAGGCCGCGGCCGCCCTCGGGGCCGATCGGGCCGTGGGGCTGTCCATCCAGAGGGCGGATCTCCTGCAGAGGGCCATGTCGGAGTTCCGCCGCCTGGCTGCCGACCAGGAACTCTCCGCTGCCGCCAAGGCCCAGGGGGCCACAGAGGTGATCAGGAGCATCGGCGATCCCGAGTTGGACCAGCTCTCCTCGCAAGTGGCCAGCGCCATGATCGACGAGACCGAGGTCCCCGATTTCGATTTCGTCCTCTCCTCCCGCCTGGATGCCGAACGGGTCAAGGCCAGGGACCTCCTCTTCTCGGGCTCGACCGACCAGGCCCTGCAGACGGAGGGTGATGCGATCGACCGCCTGGATGCCCTCTTCGCCTCCGGGGACAGGGTCCCACGCTACTTCAACTCCTATGCGGAACGGGTCGTCTACAACCGTCTTTTCGCCACGCCGGGCGAGCACACCCTGCTCATACCGGACAACCTCTTCTACGCACATCTGGAGATAGCCGACATCCTGACCCAGATGAAGGAGACGGACAAGGCCCTCAAGCACCTGAACGCCATGGTCTCCTATGCCCCTGCCTACCCCCTGTCCCACCTGAAGCTGGCCGTCCAGCTGGCCATGGACGAGGACTGGGATTCGGCCCGGGCTGCCACTCTGAACGCCCTGCGGGTGGCACTGGACAGGGACGATGCCTCCTTCGCTTACTACCGTCTGGCCTATGCCTCCTGGATGAGGGACGAATTCGATGTGGCTGCCGCCGCTTACATCATGAGCGAGCACATCAGCCCAGGCCGGCTCAGCACCTTGAAGGAGGAACTGGCGGAGTTGAACGGGAGGGCCGAGGCCCAGTGCATCCCGGTGCCGAAGGACTACGACGAGGCCCGACTGGTCCTGCATGAGCATGGCCTGCCGGTCTGGCCCCACACCGAGGTGGCCTCGATCGTGCGTGAGGCGGCCCGGGTCTGCGTGGACGGGGGCCTGTTCGTACCCGCCCGGACCCTGTCAATGGCGGCGGCACGCATGAACGACGACGATAATGAAGGTGTTGATGTCGTACAAGCACAATTCATGAGGTCGCTCAATGCGTGAAGAAGAAACGGAACAGGGAGGGGGAACCCCCTCCCGGGTCGAAGACCGGGCCGGACAGACCCCCCGGATCGGCAGTGACGAATGGATATCCGCCCTCCAGCCGGACGATTCCGATGCCCTTGGCCTGGGGGAACTGGACGTATCCTCACTGGATGCCGGGCAGGCCCAGCGACTCTGGTCCCGCCTTGCCGCCTGGGTGGAGTCGGACCAGGTGGCCTATTACATAGACGATGCACCCGTCTCCTCGGATGCCGCCTATGACGCGCGGATGCGCTGTCTGCAGGCCTTGGAAGCCCAGTTCCCCTCCCTGGACACCCCCCAATCCCCCACCCACCGGGTGGGCGGGACCTTTTCGAATGACTTCGCCTCAGTCCGTCACCCCTCCCAGATGATGAGCCTGGACGACGTCTTCAGCACCGACGAGCTCCGCCAGTGGTATGACGGGGTCCGCAGGGATCTGGACTGGCCCGATGACAGGGCCCTCCCGATGACCAGCGAGGTCAAGATCGACGGTCTGGCCCTGAACCTCCTCTACCACAACGGGGTCCTGACCCAGGGGCTGACCAGGGGGGACGGGGTGACGGGCGAGGACATCACGCTGAACGTGCGCACCATAGGGACCATCCCCCAGAACCTGGCCGGTCCCCGCAGGGACATCCCCGAGTTCGTGGAGATCAGGGGGGAGGTCTTCATGCGGTTCGACGACTTCAACGCCCTGAACGAACAGCAGGAGGCCGAAGGGAAGGCCCCCTTCGCCAATCCCAGGAACGCGGCGGCCGGTTCCCTCCGTCAGAAGGACCCCAGGGTCACGGCCGGCCGCAAGCTCAGCTTCTACGCCCACGGACTGGGAACCTTGCGGTGGGGACGGGCCCATCCCAAAGGGACCCATGACGAGGTGATCGACCAGTCCCAGGCTTACGACCTCTACCGCCAGTGGGGCATCCCGGTCTCACCCCACAACAGGATCGTGACCTCCTTCAACCAGATCCTGGACATGATCGATTACTACGGCCAGCACCGCAACGACATTGAACACGCCCTTGACGGCATCGTGGTCAAGGTCCAGGACAGGGACCTCCAGCGCAGGCTGGGCGCCACCTCCCGGGCGCCGCGATGGGCCATCGCCTACAAGTACCCCCCTGAGGAGGTCAACACCGAGCTTCTGGACATCACCGTACAGGTGGGCCGGACGGGGAGGATCACCCCCGTGGCCATCCTGAAACCGGTGACGGTCGCCGGGTCGACGGTCTCGAGGACCACGCTCCACAACGCATCCGAGGTCAAGCGCAAGGGGGTCCTGATCGGGGATACGGTGGTGGTCCGCAAGGCCGGGGACGTGATCCCCGAGCTGGTGGGTCCCGTCCTGGAACGCCGCAAGGGGAGGGAGAAGGACCTGCGCGAGTTCACCATGCCACTCACCTGTCCCAGCTGCGGGGCCCGTCTGGCCCCCGCCAAGGAGGGCGACGTCGACATCCGCTGCCCCAACGTGGAATCCTGCCCGGCCCAGCTCACCGAACGTGTGATCCACATGGCCTCTCGCAAGGCCCTGGACATCGAGCACCTGGGCGAGCAGAGCGCCATAGCCCTGACCAACCCGGAGGAGAACAGGCCCGACAGCGTGGACGTGTACGCCCCTGACCTGCGTGAGGTCCTGGTGGACCAGGGTGGGCAGTCCTCCGTCTACCGGCCGGCCCCCGGCCTGGAGCTGCCGGCCCCGCAGACCCCCGTACTGACCAGCGAAGCCGGTCTTTTCGACCTGAAGGCCGAGGACCTCCGGGATGTGTACGTCTGGCGTGAGGTCCCCCTTGTGGAATCGGTGGAATCCGACGGGAACCATGCCGGCCCCTCCAAGCGCCGGGCCGGGGGGAGCGGTCTGTGGTACCGGGTGCCCGCCTTCTACAACCTGCCCAAGGCCTCACAGGAGCCCCAGGCCGGCGGTGCCATGAACGACCATGCCGACCGGGATGCGTCCCGCGACCCGCTCTCGGGTCAGAAGGGGGCCGAGCCCTCCAGGAACACCCTGCAGATGCTTGACGAGATCGACAAGGCCCGGCATGCCGATTTGTGGAGGGTCCTTGTGGCCCTGTCCATCCGGCATCTGGGTCCGACCTCGGCAAGGGCCATTGCCAGCCGCTTCCCCTCCCTTGATGCCGTCGAACATGCAGGTGTGGAGGAGCTGTCGGACCTGGACGGGGTGGGGCCGGAAATCGCCTCCTCCATCGCTGACTGGTTCAGCGCGGCCCGCGAACCCGGCGACTGGCGGGGGAAGATCCTCGACGCCTGGCAGGCGGCCGGGGTCGGCACCCATGTCGAGCGCAGCACCAAGCCACAGACCCTGAAGGGTATGACCGTTGTCGTCACCGGCAGCCTGGAAGACTTCTCCCGTGATTCCGCCAAGGAGGCCATCGTCGAACGAGGGGGGAGGGCATCCGGTTCGGTCAGCAAGAAGACCACCTACGTGGTCATCGGAGCCAATCCGGGGTCGAAGGCCGAAAAGGCGGAGAGCCTGGGTCTGCCCACCCTGGATGAGGCGGCCTTCCACCGGCTCCTGGAAACAGGCAGCCCGGATGAGGGGGATTCGCAGGGGGGAAGGCGGTAGGACTCTTCGCAATATCCGACCAAACGGGCCCTGGCCGTGGACTTCCCCAAGCGTTAGGGTGGGCGGCATGGGCCAAGAGCAGGACAGAGCGGAAAAAGATGGGACGCCGGCCGGCGGTGTGACGGATTGGGATGACTTCCCGCGCAGGATCAAGGGTGAGGTCTTTGAACGCCTGAGCAAGGTGATAGATCCCGAGCTGGGGCGTTCCATAACCGACCTTGGCATGATCACCGATATCACGGTGGTGCCGCGCAGGGACACGGCCGAGGCCGACTACGACGTGACCGTCAGGGTGGAGCTGACCATCAAGGGCTGCCCCCTCTCCCAGAGCATCACCAACCAGATCAACGGCGTGGTCTCCTCATATCCCAAGGCGAGGCTGAACCCACATATCGATGTGACCTCCATGAGCGAGGAGAAGCTCAACAACCTGGTGGCCGACCTCAAGGCAGCCCGGCGCAGCAACCCCTTCAACAAGCCTGGCGTCAAGACCCGCATCTTCGCCATAGCCTCCGGCAAGGGCGGTGTGGGCAAATCCTCGGTCACGGCCAACCTGGCGGCCACCCTGGCCGCCCTGGGCTACGACACGGCGGTCATCGACGCCGACATCTACGGCTTCTCCCTTCCAGGGCTCTTCGGGGTCGATACCCACCCCACCAATCTGAACGGGATGCTCATGCCGGTCACTGCCTGGGGGGTCAAGCTGATTTCCATCGGAATGTTCGCAGGGGCCGACCGGGCCATCCTGTGGAGGGGGCCTCGTCTGCAACGTTCCCTGGAGCAGTTCCTGTCCGACGTCTGGTGGGGGGACCCGGATGTCCTCCTGCTCGACCTGGCGCCGGGGACCGGCGACATGGCCCTGTCCGTGGCCCAGGCCCTGCCCAACAGCGAGCTTGTCGTCATCACCACCCCCCAGCCCTCGGCCTCGGACGTGGCCGTTCGTTCGGGCCTGGTGGCCCTCCAGCTGCCCATCCGGGTCCGGGGGGTGGTGGAGAACATGTCATGGTATGAACACAGGGGGGAACGCCTCCACATCTTCGGGGAGGGCGGCGGGAAGCGGGTCTCCGACCAGCTGACGGAGGCTCTCGGCTACCCGGTCCCCCTCCTGGAGCAGCTTCCCCTCCAGCCTGAGGTGCGGACGGTCGGCGAGTCCGGACGACCTGTGGTCCTGGCACCCGATGGATCCCTGGATGACTCCGGCCTGTCGCACAGGTTCGTGGATCTGGCCAGGACGCTCATGTCCGATCCCTCCTGACCACCAGGGTCCGGGCGGGGGCTGCCGTGCGGTCTCGTCCATCCGGTCCTGTTCAGATGCCGGACGGATCACCGGAGCGAGTCGCGACGATTTTCGCCTGGTATGACAAGGAAAACACGCCCTTCCAGCAAATCCCCAGTCAGCTTAAAGCAAATTCAGGCTTTCCCTCCTATAACGTCGGAACGTGTCGAATACGAGCAGCGGATCCGATCGAAAGGGACCTGGATTGTGTATATCATCACCAATGCACTGAAGAACATCTGGAGGTACCGGGGGCGGAGCCTCCTTTTCGCCGCCACGGCCCTGTCCATCATCGCCATATGCACCACGGGCGTGCTGATCAGGAACGCCTCGGGAACCCTCATCGATGGTTACCACGGTCAGTTCGGTTCCAAGGTCACCCTGGGGCCGGACCTGGCCAAGGCCACCCCCGGGAGCACCAAGCAGCCCACGACGGCGCAGTATCTGGATTTCGGCCGGTCGGAACTCCTGCAGAAGGCCGTCTACACGGCGCACATGTCCGGAAACGTCAAGGGGCTGACCATGCTTGACGAGGAGGAGGAGGGAAAGTACGAAAGCCATTCCACGGGGAGTCCCGAGGGGATGGGGGCGATGCCCAAGTCCAACCTGGTCGGCTACGATGATCCCTCCATCAGCGAGGAATTCACCAGCGGCAAGCGCCGGATAGTGGATGGACGCAAGTATTCGGGCGACCGTGATTGCCTGATCAGCCAGCAGCTGGCCAAACTCAACCACCTCAAGGTGGGGGACGCCATCACCTTCACCAGTCTGGACAATGGGGACCCGGGCGTCCGACTGCGCATTTCGGGCATCTACGCCGATTCCACGATGAACGGCAAGGCCCAGCAGCAGTTCAAAACCCCCATGCTCAACCGGGGAAACGAGATACTCATGTCCCAGCAGGCCGCCAGAAAGCTCCCTGCCTTCGTCCGGCAGGGATATCTCGAGCCGGAGTTCTACTTGAAGAACCCCGACCAGTTGGACGCCTTCCGCAAGGAGCTGAAGGCCAAGGGGCTTCCGGACGATTTCAAGGTCAGCACGGACGAGGCGGCATACAAGAAGGTGGTGGCGCCGGTGGAAAGCCTGCGGCGTCTGGCCACCATCTTCCTGGCCCTGGTCCTGGTGCTCGGCGGTCTGGTCCTCCTCTTCCTCTGCCTGATGGCCATGCGTTCCAGGGCCTATGAGATCGGCGTATTGCGTGCCATAGGCATGAAGGGCTGGAAGGTTTCCCTAGGCATGATCACCGAGACCGTGGCCATAGTCGCCCTCTGCCTGGTCCTCGGGCTTGGGGTCGGTACGGCTGCGGCCCAGCCCCTGGCAGACTCCCTCTTGGAGGGGCAGCAGGCGAACAGCGCACAGGAGGGCCAGGCGGGGGAGGGGGTGTCGCCCTCCAACATCGTGATAGCCGGCCAGCCCACCAGTGAACCGGACGTGAAACCCGCGAAGATCAATCTGGGCATGGACGCGACATCGCTGGCCCAGATATCGGGGGTCTCCATGGGTATGGTCCTCCTGTCCAGCATGGTGGGAATGATCGCAGTCAACCGTTGCCAGCCCAGGAAACTCCTGTCGGAAGGGAAGTGAGGGGAAGATGGACATCATCACTTTGGAGAACGTCTCCTACAGGTACAGCAGACAGGGCAAAATGGTCCTTGCAGGGGTCGACGCGGCCTTCCGTTCGGGGGCGTTGACCTGCATAACAGGAAGGTCGGGAGCGGGCAAGACCACCCTCCTCTCCCTCCTTGCCGGTCTGGACACGGCCACGGGCGGGCGGGTGCTCTTCAAGGGGGAGGACCTGGCGGAAATGGACAGGGACCGTTACCGGGCCCGGCAGATCGGGACGGTCTTCCAGGGGTACAACCTCCTGAACCGGGCCAGCGCGGTGGAGAACATCGTCCTTTCCATGCAGATCAGCGGGGTCAAGGACCGGCGGAAGACCGAATCCGCCCTGGCCCTGCTCGAGCGGATGGGCATCGACGAGACGACGGCCCGTCGCCAGGTCTCCAACCTGTCGGGAGGGGAGCAGCAACGGGTGGGGATAGCACGGGCCCTGGCCCACGATCCCGACACGATCATCGCCGATGAACCGACCGGGAACCTGGATGGCGAGACCCGTGGCAGAATCATGGACATCCTGGTTTCCCTGGCCCACAAAGAGGGCAAGTGCGTGATCGTGGTCACCCACTCCACGACCGTGGCCAAGCGGGCCGACCGGGTGTGGAACCTCAACCGGGGAGCCTTGAAGCCCGCCAAGGCCCCGTCACAGCCAAGGGGATGAACGGACCCGTCTTTCCTCTGTCGGTCCTGTCGTTTCCCGGCTCCCCGCCACCCTTCGGCCGCCGGTCCTACCGGCGGTGGGAGGGGATGAGGAGGAACCAGGGCAGGCTCAGGACCATGAGGCCGATGGCGCACATGGACAGGAAGGGGATGGTCTCGTGCCCGTCCAGGATGTATGAGGCGAACATGGGGCCGACGATGTAACCCAGTGACGCGGCTGTGTTGAGCATGCCGAACATCCGCCCGCTGTAGGCGGGGCCAGCCAGTTCCGTGGCTACGACCGGCTGGGATATCCCCATCATGACCTCGCCCAGACCGAAGATCATGATTCCCAGGGATGCCACACCCAGGGCCCCCGCAGTCGTGTCCAGCCTGAGTCCCAGCACGATGATGATCCAGGCGGCCGCCCAAAAGACCGGGACCGTGCGCAGTATGCGGACATGATTCGCATCCTTGAGCCGGGGCAGGAGGATGATGTTCATGATAACCACGGAGAAGGTGTTGACCACGTCCACGACGGAGAGGGACCAGCGGGGGATGTGGGGGTCGGATATAAGGGTGGTGACCAGGCCTGCGTCGAACTGGGAGTAGCCGAACAGGTCCATGAAGAAGGTGCCGCAAATCAGGATGGCCATGGTGGCCAGAATCCTGGTCAGTGAGGAGGTGGTCCCCCCATAGGGGCCCCGTTCGGCAGGTCCGGCATGGACACGGGTCCCTCCGGTGCCATCCGCCCCTGACGGGCCGCCGGCAGGTCCCTCCTTCCGGCCTGTGGACGGGGCCGATACCGAAATCCGCTCCTCCTGGGCCCTCAACCGGTTGGTCAGCCGGCGCAGGCCGTAGTGCCGTTCGATGACGAGGAGGGAGAGGCTGAGCAGGGCGAATCCGAGGGCGCGGCCGCCGAAGCCCAGACGGTAGAGGGAGTCCTGGCCGCCTGCTGCCAAAAGGCCTCCCACGGCCGCTCCCAGGCCGATGCCCAGGTTCAGCTCCGCCTGGTTGATTCCATAAACGATCCTGTGTTGGTCCCTGGTCGAAATCTGCGTCAGGATGCTGGACCAGGATGTCTCCATCCCCATTCCCAGCCCGGAGATGAAGGCTCCGACCACACCCATGCGGTAGTCATGGGCCAGGGTGAACACCAGGGGCCCCACGACCGAGAAGATCATGGCCGTGTGCATGGCCAGCCAGGATGACCGCCGGTCGGACACCCAGCCGATGATCGGGTTGGAAATCAGCGAACCGACCGAGCTGACCGTGACCAGGAGGGCTGCCTCGCTCATGGTCGCACCCAGGGAGTGTGTGGCGAAGAGGAGCTCGATGGGCATGACGAGGCCGATGCCGAAGTTGCACATCAGGTCGACGATCAGCATGGCCCGCAGGTAGTCCGGCAGGCTCATGAACTCACGCAGCCAACGCATGGCCTACCTCCATCAGCACTCGGGCCCCTCCCATTGTCTCCTGTCCTATATCACCATTCAGGAGGGACCGGGTGTGTCGCGACCTCTGGACCCGTGACCCATCAAGGCCTGGGACCTGGCCGATCCAGCTGCCGGAGACAGAGACGAAGAAGGCCCTGGCGGGGACGGATCGCGTCTGCCGCCGGGGCCTGGTCATCACACCCGGATCAGATGTGGAAGTAGAGCTCATACTCCAATGGGGTGGGGGCCAGACGGGCCTGGGCCAGCTCATCGCGCTTGATGTCCAGCCAGGTGTCGATCAGGTCATTGGTGAAGACATCGCCCTCGCTCAGGAAGTCGTGGTCCGCTTCCAGCGCGTCCAGGGCCTCCTCCAGGGAGGCGGGGACCTGCTGTATCTGGTCGTGCTCCTCGGGCGGGAGCTCATAGAGGTCCTTGTCGATGGGGGCGGGGGGCTCGGTGTGGTTGAGTATTCCATCGAGACCAGCCATCAGCTGGGCCGAGAAGGCAAGGTATGGATTGCAGGAGGGGTCCGGGGCCCGGAATTCGATCCGCTTGGCGGCGGGGGAGGTGCCGGCCAGGGGGATGCGGATGGCGGCGGACCTGTTCCTGGCGGAGTAGACCAGGTTGACCGGGGCCTCATAGCCGGGGACCAGGCGCTTGTAGGAGTTGGTGGAGGGGTTGGTGAAGGCCAGGACGGCCGAGGCGTGGTTGATCAGGCCGCCCACGTACCAGCGGGCGATGTCGGACAGCCCGCCGTAGCCGCGCTCGTCGTAGAAGAGGGGCTTGCCGTCCTTCCACAGGGACTGGTGGCAATGCATGCCGGTCCCGTTGTCCCCTGCTATGGGCTTGGGCATGAAGGTGGCCGCCTTGCCCGCCAGGGCGGCTGTCTCGTGGACCACGTACTTGTATTTCATCAGGTCGTCGCCCGCGTGCAAAAGGGTGTTGTAACGGTAGTTGATCTCCTGCTGTCCGGCCCCGCCGACCTCATGGTGGGAGCGCTCCAAAATCAGGCCCACCTTCTGCAGGTTGGCGACCATGTCGTCGCGCAGGTCCTGGTAGTGGTCGACCGGGGGGACCGGGAAGTAGCCCTTCTTGACCCTGTTCTTGAAGCCTATGTTGGGGGTGCCGTCCTCTTCGACGTCCGCGCCCGAGTTCCAGGGGGCCTCGATGGAGTCCACCTCGTAGAAGGAACGCTGCATGCTGTTCTCGAAGCGGACCTTGTCGAAGATGAAGAATTCCGCCTCAGGGGCGAAGGATGCGGTGTCGGCGATGCCGGTCGACCGCAGATAGGCCTCGGCCTTGGCGGCGATCTGACGGGGGTCGCGCGAATAGGGCTCATCGGTCAGTGGGTCCACGATGGAGAAGGACACATCCAGCGTCTTGTGCTTGCGGAAGGGGTCGATGAAGGCGGTCTCGGGATCCGGGATCAGCTTCATGTCGGACTCATTGATGGCTTGGAAACCCTGGACGGAGGATCCGTCAAAGGCCATGCCGTCCGTGAAGGCGTCAGAGAGGAATTCGCGGGCCGGGACCGTGAAGTGCTGCTGCACCCCGATCAGGTCGGTGAAGCGGACGGATACGAATTCCACCCCCTCCTGGCTGATAAGTGCTTCGCAATCGGCCTTAGATTTCAGTTCTGGCACTGAACCGCTCCTTTCGAGAGAACCGTCTACGGTCACTCAGTCTAGGGGCGGCGTTTTTTCGCCAGATGGCATGTTAGGTTACGAGGTTGTTTCGTCCGGCTGATCTGCGTCACTTGCCACGCATGGCCCGGCGGCTCACGTGGATTTTCGTGGGGTCGATGCCCTTGGGCATCCCCAGCGAATTCTGGCGCTTCTGCAGGGTCACCAGGCGGTCGTTGAGCTGGTCCAGCTCCATGGGGGTCAGCTTGACCTTCTTGCTGACCACGGTCTTCTGCAGCTTGCTCAGGGGGACCTGCTTGGGGCCATGACCCACACTGATCTTGTAGATGGGGATGGCGGAGCCCTGCGTGATCCTGCGGATCTTGGTCTCCTCCCTGTCCAGGGCCTTCATGACCCTGCTGTATTCACCCTCGCCCACAAGGTAGACGCCGGTCCTCCCGGTACCCCTCCAGATGGCATCCTTGGTCTTGACGTCGATCCAGACCGGGTCTTGGGGGAATTTGAAACCGGCCTTGCTGATGTTGCTCAGGACGGACCCTGCAGCGCCAGGACGCCCGTCCATCTTCCGGTAACCCACGCGGTCGGAGCGGCGGGTCAGGGTGATCGTGGCGATGAGCAGACCCAGCATGATCCCCAGGAGCACGGTCAAAATCCAGGAGAGCCAGCCGAACCTGAAGACCAGGCAGACGACCACGGCCACAAGGGTGGGCACCAGGATGGCCGCCGCCAGCAGCCAGGGGAGGATCCTGTCCTCCTTGTAGGTGAATCTGAAGACCTGGACGACCGTCGAAATCATGCTCGTCTTCTTGGTCTTGGTGTCCTTCTTGTCTGTCTGTGCCATACCATCCTCACTTGGAATCGTTCACTGGTTGACCAGTCTAGCGCATGTGGAGTGGGCGGCCGTCGGCTTTCAGCAGAGCCTCTCCCAGTGTTTCACTGAAGGTAGGGTGGGGGTGGATCAGCCCGGCCGCCCGGTGCAGGGGGACCCTGTTGCCGATCAGCTCCTCCACTTCGGCTATGTTTTCCGAGGCTTGAGGTGAGATGATCTGCGCGCCGACGATGACCCTGGTGTCCAGGTCCTCCGCCCGGCAGGCGGTGACCAGGCTGAGCGCCCCTTCCTGCCCGCTCATCCGCATCCGGGAGTTGGCCATCATGGGGTAGATGGTCTCCTGCACATCGGTAAGGGTCCCGTCCTCCTGGGCGGCCTGCCGGTCATACCCGACCGAGGCCGCTTGCGGGGTCGAGAAGACCACCTGGGGGACTGTGGCGTCATCCACAGGTTCGGGGTCCATGCCGGCCATGGCCTCGGCCACGGTGATGCCCTGTTGGAAGGCCCGGTTGGCCAGCTGATGGCCGGGGGTCACGTCTCCCACCGCCCAGACGTGGTCCAGGTTGGTCCTGCCCTGGGCGTCAGTGACGACGGAGCCGGCCCGATCCAGATCCAGGCCGGCGGATCCCACCCAGGGTGCCCCGGTATTAGGCCGCCTTCCGACCGCAGCCAGGAGGAGGTCGGACCGGATCAGGCCGGACTCCTCGCCCTCCGCGCTCTGGCCCGGGTCCGGGCCCTTCGGGCCGTTGGGCGCATAGTGCACGGTGATGCCCCCTTCGCCGGTGGCATCCCCATCAGAATGGCCCTGACCTGGGCTGACGCCCGGGGTGGCATCCTGGCTGATATCGACGCCTGTGCATTGGACCCCGGTGATGATGTCGATTCCCCGCCGTCTGAGTTGGCGGGTGAGTACCTGGCCGGACCTGCGGCTCCAGCCGGTCAGGACCCTGTCATGACGGATCAGGAGGGTCACCTGGCTGCCGGCCGCCCTCCACATGCTTGCGAATTCCAGGGCGACTGCCCCGGATCCCACGATCACGGCCCGGTCGGGGAACCGGGGCAGGGACAGGGCCCTGTCCGAGTCGATGACGGGGCCGCCGAAGGGTATGCCCGGCAGGGGCCTGGAGGATGCCCCCATGGCCAGGACCACATTGTCGGCATCCAGGGTGAAGGGTTCCCCGTCTGGCCGGGCCACATCGACCCTGCCGGGTCCGGCCAGCGACCCCCTCCCCCTGATGACATCGACCTTGCGCTGGGACAGGAGGTCGCCCAGGCCACCTGTCATGGCATCGACCATCTCCTGTTGGAAGGCGTGCAGGCGGTCGTAGTCGATGGGTTCAGGAGTCAGACCGACCCCCATCTCCCTGGCATGCCTGGCCTCTTCGATGGCATGTGTCGCCGTCAACAGGGCCTTGGTGGGCACGCAGCCCCTGTTCAGGCAGGTGCCGCCGACCACATGGTCCTGCTCAATCAGGGCAACACGGAATCCAAGCTGCGCCGAACGCAGGGCGGTGGCATAGCCGCCGGGTCCCGAGCCGATGATAGCCACGTCGTAAGTGCCTGATGGCCGCCCCAGGCCGGGGGCTTCACGCTTTTGGTCCATGGGATCAATCGTAGCCCGCCGTCTCACGCTGGCAGAGAATAAAGCGCCGGTGCCCGGGGTCTGCCCCCGGGCACCGGCGTGATTGAGGACTGTCCCTACGGGGGTCCCATCCCGGCCTGGAACCGGTACGGTCCTGCCCGATGGGCCAGGACCTCACTCGGGCCAATGCCCACGCTTGTCGTGGCGGGGTTTGGGAACGCGCCAGCGACGCACCGTCATGGCCCGCTGCCACATGTAGCTGCCGGACTTCATCCCCTTGGCCACGGAGCGTTCGCCGAACTTGTCGATCAGCTTGACCCTCAGCCGGCGCCAGGCCAGCCAGATGTCGATGATGGCCGCGATCAGGTAGACGTAGAGGATGATGGTCGTCGCCGTCGTCACCTTCACGGCGACGGAGGGCGGAAGCGCGACCACGGAGAACATGACCACCAGCATGACGATCATGAAGGGGAAGATCAGCTCCAGGAGGTTGAATCGGGCATCCACATAATCGCGGATGTAGATGCGCCAGGGCAGACGCTCCGACTTTGGCATGTGGTAGATGTCACCCGTCCTCATGGCCTCGTACTCGGCATCCTCCCTGGCCCTGCGGCGGGCCTTGGCCGCCTTCCTGCTGGCCTTGCGGTCCTTGGGGACCAGGGGGCGCAGGTTCTGCGCCTCGGCCACCTTGCGCTTTGGGGTGGGACGCCCCTTGCCCTCCGTCTGCGGCCCGGAGTCCGAGGAGTACTGATCTTGGGCGCTCTGATCCTTACGCTTGAACGGGTTCCATGTCATGCGAACAGGTTACGGTGACGCCTAGACTCTATAGGTATGGTATGGGCAGGGCAAAAGGGCCTGTCCCTTGGCTTTCCGGGAGGTAGCGATGGCACGGATCGGCGCGGACGAGATCAGGACCAGGGTCCGAGGGGACTGGCCCAGGGTCCTGGGTCTGCTCAAGGACAAAATAGCCCTGAAGTCGGTCTCAGCTCAGGGAATCACCGGGGAGCACATGCGGCGTTCGGCACGATTCGTGGCCGACCAGCTTTCCCTGGTTGGAATCGATGCCCGTCTGGTCCAATCGACCAACCCGGACGGGACGCCAGGCGCCTTTGAGGTCGTCGGCTCCCGTGTGGTGGACGCCAAGGCCCCAACGGTCCTCCTCTACGCCCACCATGACGTCCAACCCGTTCCCGACCCGGCCGTCTGGGAGACGGACCCCTTCGTCGGAACCGAGCGCGACGGCAGGCTCTACGGCAGGGGGGCCGCTGACGACGGAGGCGGCATCGCCATCCATTCGGGGGCCTTGAAGGCGCTGGGTGATGACCTGGGTGTCAACGTAAAGGTCTTCATCGAAGGAGAAGAGGAGATGGGGTCCCCCAGCTTCATCCCCTTCATCGAGGCCCACAGGGAGGAGTTCGAGTCCGATGTCATCGTCGTGGCCGACTCGGGCAACTGGTCGTCGGACATCCCCAGTCTGACCACATCCCTCAGGGGGAACACCGACCTGGATGTGACCGTGAAGGTCCTCGAGCACCCGGTCCACTCAGGCCAGTTCGGTGGCCCCGTCCTGGACGCCAATACCCTTGCCGCCATGCTGATAGCCTCCATGTATGACGGAAACGGGGAACTGGCGGTCCCGGGCATCGAATCCGACCAGCCGGTGGGCGGGCTCCAGAGGGACCTGGATCCCGGCCAGTTCAGGGCCGATGCCGGAGCCGTGGACTCATACCGGCTGGCGGGAACCGGGTCACTGGCCTCCCGCCTCTGGACCAAGCCGGCCGCCAGCGTGATCGGTTTCGACGCCCATCCCGTGGAGGGTTCCTTCAACGTGGTCGCGGACCGTGCCCGGTTCAGGATCTCACTGCGCACGGCACCCTCCCAGGACCCTGCCCAGGCACAGCAGGCCCTGGCCGACTTCTTGGCCGCCCACGCCCCCCTGGGTGCCGAAGTCAGCTTCGAGTACGGGGAGAATGGACGCGGCTGGGCCATGGATCCGGACAGCCTGGCCGTCCGTGATGCCCAGGATGCCATGCGGGAGGCCTTCGGCACCGATCCGGTCAACAAGGGGGAGGGCGGCTCCATCCCCTTCATTCCCGAGCTCAAACGGCTCTTCCCTTCGGCCCAGGTCCTGGTGACCGGACCCGAGGACCCCCAGTCCAACGCCCACAGCCCCAACGAGTCCATATCCCTGTACGGCCTGGAGCGCAACATCGTCGCCGAGGTCCTCCTTCTGGACAGGCTGGGGGCAGGGAGCAGGTAGCGGGCGGCGAAACCGGCCGGCCCGGTTCCAGGCGCCGGACCCCGGGTCATCAGGCCTGCCCAGGCCCAAGCCAGTCAGGTCCGGCATCTGACAGGCCCGGCGGAAACGCCACGGACGGTCTTGACCGCCCTGCCCCCTATGCTTGAGATTGACACGGGGGCCGCATGCTGTAAAGGCGTGTGGCTGAGAGGAGGCTCAGCCTCAACCGGACGAACGTATACCGGGCAATGCCGGCGCACGGATGTCACTCTTCCCGTGCCTTGAATGGATGCGCACCACAGGGGTGCGCCACGTTGAAAGGCACATCATGACGGATAATCACGATGCCCGTATTCAGGGCGAAAATCGGATTGACAGACAGGACCAGGGGGCCGACGGCAAGGCCGTGCCCGTGAAGGTGGCATCAGGTCCCCGCCTGCGTTGGAGGGTGGTGGACATAGCCGTCGCCTCCCTGATCGGTGTGGCCTGTGCCCTGATTTACCAACTCGCGGCCCTGGTCACCTCCGTCCCCTGGTCGGTGATTAACGGACTTCTGCCTGGCCTGGCCGGCCTCCTCAACGGGCTCTGGCTTTTCGCAGGCCCCCTGGCCATCGTCATCGTGCGCAAGCCGGGTGCGGCCCTCTACGGCGAACTGGTCGCCGCCATACTGGAGTCCCTCATGGGCAATCAGTGGGTGCCCGCGAAGACCCTGGGCATAGGTCTGGTCCAGGGGGCCCTGGCCGAGGTCGTCTTCCTGGCCCTGAGATACCGCAAGTGGAATCTGGCGACCACCTGCCTGTCGGGTGCCGCCTCGGCCCTGGGTTGCTGGGCCTTCTCCTTCTTCACCCACCTCCAGGCCATCAACCTTGTCGGCCCCTACGGCATCACCTACCTGGTGACCACGGTCCTGTCCGGCGTGCTCTTCGCCGGGGTCATGGTCTGGTACCTTTACCGGGCCATCGCCAGGACGGGGGCCCTGGAACGTTTCGAATCCGGCCGGGACATCAACAGGAGGAGGGGCTGAGCCCTTGGTCGAGCAAGTCCCGCCTCCGGCGGACGCCCCCATGGCGGCCCGCCTGGAGTGCCGCCACTGGGGTTACCGTCATGCCTCCAGGGAGCAGTATGCGGTCAGTGATCTGAACCTTGTCATCCCGCCCGGTCAAAGGGTCCTCCTCCTGGGGGCGTCCGGCATCGGGAAGTCGACCATCCTCAGCGGGATGGCCGGCCTCCTGGGGGATGATGCGGAAGGATACACGGACCACGCCGCGGGCGGCAATCCGGCCCCCGGCGATTTTTCCCCGCCTGGTTCTCCCGCCCGGGATTCCGCCCTCCGGGATTTCGCCCTCCGGGATTCCGACCTGGCCGCTTCCCGCACCGGAGGTCCTCCGGTCCCGGAAGGGATGGCTGACGACTCGCGGGCGGACGGTGTCGAGGTCGAGGATTCCGACGGCGGGGTGACCCGCGGGGCCATTCTGGTGGACGGGGTTCCGGCGGCCAGGGCCAGGGGTCGTGTCGGTCTTGTCCTCCAGGATCCTGACGCCCAGGTGATCTTCCAGAGGGTGGGCGACAACGTTGCCTTCGGCATGGAGAACATGGGAGTGTCCGCCGACCGGATCTGGCCCCGAGTGCACGAGTGCATGAAGGCCGTGGGGCTGTCCGACCTGGAGCTGCACCGGTCCGCCCTCCATCTGAGCGGGGGCCAGCTCCAGAGGCTGGCCCTGGCCGGGGCCCTGGCCATGAGCCCAGGCGTCCTCCTCCTGGACGAGCCCACTGCCAACCTCGATCCCGACGGGGTGGGGCAGATCGTCTCCGCCGTCAGGCAGGTGGTGGGTGACCGCCGTTCCACCATGGTCCTGGTGGAACACCGCGCCGAGCCCTGGATGGACATGATCGACCGGGTCCTGGTGCTGGGCAGGGGACAGGCCGGTGGCCAGAATGGACGCACCGTCGTCGTGGCCGACGGGACCCCGGAGGAGGTCTTCACCGACACCTCCCTGGACCTGGCGGCCCTGGGGGTCTGGGTGCCGGCCCGCTACCGCCGGCCCGGGGACGAGGTCGGTCCCATTCACACGGAAGACGAGCCTGGCTACCCGGCCTGGGAGGGGTCCGGTCCGGCCCTCCTTTCCGCAGGGAACCTGGCGGTCGGACGGGGGGGAAGGGCCATAGCGCATGGCATCGATCTGGGCTTCAGGACCGGTCAGATAACCGCCCTGGTCGGTGCCAACGGGGCGGGAAAGTCCACCCTGGCCATGACCCTGGCCGGTCTCCTGCCCGAGGTCGAAGGCCAGGTGACCGCTTCGCCGGAACTGATGGCTGGCCCAGGCGGGGCAGAAGGAGGGGTCAGGCCCCCGACGGATCCTGACCCCACCCGGTGGTCCTCCCGTCAGCTTGCCTCACGAATTTCCTATGTCTTCCAGAATCCCGAGCACCAATTCGCCAGGGGGTCCGTCCTGGAAGAGGTCATGCTGGCCCCCTTGCGCACGGGAATGGGGCGGGAGGCGGCCGAGGCCAAGGCCAGGGACCTCCTGGCCCGTTTCCGTTTGGACGGGTACGCCGACGCGAACCCCTACACCCTGTCGGGAGGTGAGAAGAGGCGGCTGACCGTGGCCGCCGCCCTGGCAGCGGCCCCGCAAGTCCTCATACTGGACGAGCCAACCTTCGGCCAGGATCGTCTGACCTGGATGAGCATGGCCGGTCTCATCCACTCGCTGCGGGCGGACGGGGTCTGCGTCATCCTGGTCACCCATGACCGCGATCTGGTCCGTGCCCTGGATGCCAGGGTGGTGGAGCTTGTCCCAGGAGGAACCGGTCGCCGGGGTGGCGACCCTGGTGGTCCCGTGCAGGCAGGGCACCGGATCGGAGCCCTGCGGCGGCCCGAACCTGGGGAGGATGTGGGATCCATCCAGGGTTGGCAGGGCCACCTGGCCCGGTCGGTTCCGGTGGAACCCATGGGGGAGAGGGCGGAACCTGAAAGGCCCGCCAGCCCCTCCCGCCTGGTCGCCGCCATCAACCCGTCCTTCAGGCTCATCGGCGCCTTCCTCATCGCCATCCCGCTCATGTTCAGCCTGGACTGGGTCTCGGCCTGCACGGCCCTGGTCCTGGAGGTCATCCTCCTCCTGGCCGCCGGTTTCAGACCAACCCGCATATTGAAATCGACCTGGCCCATACTGGTCGGGGCTCCCACCTCGGCCCTGGCGATCATCCTGTATGGAAAGTCCGGTGGGGCCACCCTCTGGCGGTGGGGGCTGATCAACATATCGGAGCGCTCGGTCTCCCTGGCCCTGGCCACCGCCCTGCGGGTCCTGGCCGTGGGCGTCCCGGCGGTGATCACGATGCTGGGTGTGGACTCCACCGATCTGGCGGACTCCTTCACCCAGATCCTCCACCTGCCCGAGCGGTTCGTATACGGCGGCCTGGCCGGCATGAGGCTTTTCAGCGTACTCAAAGACGACTGGGGGGCCCTGACCGCTTCCCGCCGGAGCCGGGGGCTGGGTGACGAGAGCCGGGCGAAGGCCTTCTTCCCGCAGGCCTTCGCCCTCCTGGTCCTCTCGATCAGACGGTCGACCACCCTGGCCACGGCCATGGAGGCCAGGGGCTTCGGGGGTACGGTCAGGCGCACCCACGCCCGCACCTCCACCCTCGCCGTCAGGGACTGGGTCTACCTGGCCCTCTGCCTGGCCGTCCCGGTCGCATCCCTCCTGGTCGCCTGGTGGACCGGGGCCTTCGCCTTCCTGGGCAACTGAGGCCGGTCGCCTGAGGGGCCAGGCCCCTCTGCCGGCCTAACGACGGACAGGGGCGGCATGAAAAGGGCCCCTCACGGAGACATCCCGTGAGGGGCCCTGTAACCTTAAAAGGGAGGTTCCTGGCAGCGGGTCACCGGGCCAGGGTGGTGTTCAGGTTGCGCACCTCGTCGAAACGCTTGGAGGCATCCTCCCAGTTGACGATGTGCCACCAGGCCTTCACATAGCTGGCTCGGTCGTTCAGATACTCCAGATAGTAGGCGTGCTCCCAGAGGTCCAGGAGGACCAGCGGGAAGATGGTGACCGGCAGGTTGCCCTGATGGTCGTACATCTGCAGGGTGATCAGTCGTTCGCCCAGGGAGTCCCAGGCCAGGACGGCCCAGCCCGATCCCTGTATGCCGGCGCACATGGACTCGAAGTACTTCTGGAATCCCTGGAAGGAGCCGAACTGATCCTCTATGGCGGCCTTGAGCTCGCCCGTGGGCTCCTGGCCGTCGGCAGGGGCCATGTTCTTCCAGAAGATGGAATGGTTCTTGTGGCCGGCCAGGTTGAAGGCCAGGTTCTTCTCAAGGAGGTTGGACTTTGAGACGTCTCCGGTTTCCGCCGCCTCCTGGATCTGCTCCAGGGCCTGGTTGGCGCCGTTGACATAAGCCTGATGGTGCTTGTCGTGGTGGAGCTCCATGATCTTTCCTGACACGTAGGGCTCCAGGGCGGAATAGTCGTAAGGCAGCTCGGGCAAGGTATATACGGGCATGTCGTCTCCTTTTTTTCAAAATCAATCCGGCTCGTCGATCATCTGGCCGGCGGACCCGTCGGACGTTGACGGATCGTCTGTTTGTCGGACATTCAAGCCTGTCTGGCCTGTCCCTACAGTCTATCGGCCACATGTGGGCGCGCCAAGCGGGTCAGGCCGCGGGATTTGTGCATTCTGCCACATTTCCGGGCGGGGCGGCCTGCATGTATGGTGGGCACATGCCCGCCTATGACGAAACGATCGACAACCCACATTCAGAGCGCATCCGCAGAGTCGGCGATCTCAAGGAGCGCCGCAGCCGGATCAGGCACGGGCGCTTCCTGGTCGAGGGTCCGCAGGGGGTGAGGGAGGCGGTCTCCTGCCGACCGGATGCGGTTCTTGACATCTATGCGACGGTGGCCGATCCTCAAACGGAACCTGGGAAAGAGGGCCTTGCCGGACCTTCAGCCGCCGCCTCCTGCGTCCCCCCGTCCCCATCTGCGGGCCCTGCCGTCAGCGGACCGCGGCGGGCGGCTGACCTCCCGGCCACCCTGGGCGGGACGGTGGTCCCCATCGTCCGTCAGGCCCTGGAGGTCGGGGGAATCTACGTCCATTACGTCACCGACCGTGTGATGAAAGCGATGAGCAAGGATTCTCAGGGGATTCTGGCCGTCTGCCGGACGGATGCCATGACCGGCCCGGAAGGCTCCGGCTGGACCCAAGCTGCCGGACCAGTGGCCGCCTTCTGGCAGGTGAGGGACCCAGGCAATGCGGGCACGGTCATTCGGACGGCCGATGCCGCCGGGTGCCGCTGCGTCGTCTTCGTGGATGACTGCGTTGACCCTTTCAACCCCAAGGTGGTCAGATCCACGGCCGGTTCCCTCTTCCACATTCCAGTCCTGTCCATGGGGACCGAGGACTTCATGTCCTGGTGCCGTTCCTCGGGCTTCGACCTGGTCGCCGCCGATGTATACGGGACTGAGGGCAGGCCCCCCACACCCCTTCCGGATTTCCTGGAAGGGCCGTCGACAGGGGGGCGGGCCACGGCCGTCCTCTTCGGCAATGAGGCAAGGGGTCTGCCTGCCGACATCCTGACCCGAACGGACCGGATCGTCTCCATACCCATATATGGGAAGGCGGAGTCTCTCAATCTGGCGACCAGCGCCGCGGTCCTCCTGTATTCGATGGCCATGTCGGGAGGTTTCCATGTCGAGTCGTATTGAAAGAATATGAAGGCGTAAAAGGGCTTATCTGGCGCTGTTTCGCGCCTGCACAAGGTGGAAAGGTCTGAAGGTGGCAGATGCAGTGTTCGACCCCTCGGCGGTGACCGACGAGGTCAACGAGGGTATCGGGAAGATCCGGGAGGCCTCCGATCTGGAGGAGCTGAAGGCCGTCAAGACACGGTATGCGGGCGGCGATTCCACCATGGCCATGGCCAGCAAGGCCATCGGGTCGCTGCCTGCCGACCAGAAGAAGACGGCAGGTCAGCTCATGGGCAGGCTCAAGGCCGACTTCGGCCGGGCGTATGGCCTCAAAGAGGGCCAGCTGCGTGCGGAGGAGGAGGCCAGGCAGCTGGCGTCCGAACGGGTCGACATGACCCTCCCCGTCGACCGCCGTCCCCAGGGCGCCCGCCACCCTCTATCCAAGCTGATGGAGGATGTCGAGGACTTCTTCGTCTCCATGGGCTGGCAGATAGCCCAGGGTCCTGAACTGGAGGCCGAGTGGTACAACTTCGATGCCCTCAACTTCGGTCCCGACCACCCGGCCCGCCAGATGCAGGACACCTTCTACGTCAAGGGAAACCAGGCCAGGGACGCCGCCGGCTTCATCGGTTCCAACATGGTCATGCGCACCCACACCTCGCCCGACCAGGCCCGGTCCCTGATCACCAGGGGGGTGCCGCTCTACGTGGCCTGCACCGGCAGGGTCTTCCGTACAGACGAGCTTGACGCCACGCACACCCCCGTCTTCCACCAGTGCGAGGGGATAGCCGTGGACAGGCACCTGACCATGGCCGACCTTAAGGGGACCTTGGACAAGCTGGCCGTTGCCATGTTCGGCCCCGAGGCCAGGACCAGACTGCGCCCCTCATACTTCCCCTTCACCGAGCCCAGCGCCGAGATGGACCTCTGGTTCCCCGACAAGAAGGGCGGGCCGGGCTGGATAGAGTGGGGCGGCTGCGGCATGGTCAACCCCAACGTCCTGAGGTCGGCCGGCATTGATCCCGACGCTTATTCGGGCTTCGCCTTCGGCGTGGGCATGGAGCGCACCCTCCTCCTGCGCCATGACATCAACGACATGCACGACCTGGTGGAGGGGGACGTGCGTTTCAGCCAGCAGTTCGAGATGGGGGAGTGATCCGGCCATGCCTATGGTAGATATCGATTGGCTCAAGGAACATGTCGAGGTCCCTGCTGACCTGACTTACCCCCAGCTGGCCAAGGACCTGGTCAGGGTCGGGCTGGAAGAGGAGGAGATCCACCGTTCCACGGTCACCGGCCCCATAGTGGTCGGCTACGTGGTCGATGCCACCCCCGAACCCCAGAAGAACGGCAAGGTCATCAACTGGTGCCACGTCGACGTCGGAGAGCGGTACAACGCCCTTGACGACCAGGGCAGGAAGGTCCCACGAGGCATCATCTGCGGGGCCCCAAACATGGCGGCCGGCGAAAAGGTGGTCGTCACCCTGCCCGGGGCCGTCCTTCCCGGCGACTTCCGCATCGAGCCCAGGAAGACCTACGGCCATGTCTCTGACGGTATGTGCGCCTCGGAAAGGGAGTTGGGCCTGGGTGGAGACCACAACGGCATCATCCTCCTGCGCCGGTACGGGTTCACTCCTGAGGAGTACGAGGCCATCAAGCCCGGTGACGATGCCATCTCCCTTCTGCACATGGACAATCCCGTGCTGGAGATCAACATCACCCCGGACAGGGGCTACGCCTTCTCATACCGCGGGGTGGCCAGGGAGTTCCATCATTCCACGGGGGCCGCATACACCGACCCCGTTTCGGAACTCGACCGGCGTCTGCCCGGCACCGGTCCCGACCAGGGGCAGCCCCCCATCCAGGTCAAGGTGGAGGATGACAACCCCATCCACGGGATGGTCGGTTGTGACCGCTACTACCTACGTGCGCTGACCGACTTCGATCCCTCCTCGGCAACCCCCAACTGGATGAGGCGGAGGTTGACCAGGGCGGGTATGCGTTCCATCTCCCTGCCGGTCGATGTGACCAATTACGTCATGCTGGACCTGGGCCAGCCCCTGCACGCCTACGACCTGGACAAGCTGGCGGGCCCCATCGTGGTCCGCCGGGCCCGCCAGGGGGAGCACCTGACGACCCTGGACGGCAAGGACCGTGAGTTGGACAGGGAGGACCTCCTTATCACGGATTCCCCGGATGGCAGGGAGGGATCCCGCATACTCGGCCTGGCCGGGGTGATGGGTGGCCTTTATGGGGAGGTGACCGCCGAGACCAGGAACATCCTGATAGAGTCGGCCCACTTCGACCCGGTCACCATCGCCAGGTCGGCCCGCCGGCACAAGCTCCCCTCCGAGGCCTCAAAGCGTTTCGAGCGCGGTGTGGACCCGCAGATGCAGCCTGCGGCCGCCCTGATGGCGGCGGACCTCCTGTCCGAACATGGTCATGCGACCCCCGTCGGCGCCCCGCTCGACCATGACAGGACCAGGCCCATGACCCCGATCGCTTTCAGGGCGGGCGAGGTTGCCAGGTTGACCGACCTGGATCTCGACCGTGAAAGGATCGTCTCCATCCTCGAGGACATCGGCTGCCAGGTGTCGCCGGGTGAGGGTGACCTTATGACGGTCACGCCCCCCTCCTGGAGACCTGACCTGGGCGAGCCCTGTGACCTTGTCGAAGAGGTGGCCCGTCTGGTTGGTTATGACGAGATCCCCGTCAACATACCCGCCGCCCAGGTCAGCGGCAGGGTGGGTCTGACCGACCGTCAGACGCGCAGGAGGTGGGTGGCTGACACCCTGGCCGAATATGGGCTGACCGAGGTCCTTGACTACCCCTTCGTCGGGGAGCAGGACTTCAAGGCCTTCGGCTACGACCCTGACGATGTGGAGCCGGTCAGCGTGGAACTGGCCAACCCCATGGCGGCCGACCGTCCCTACCTGCGCAGGTCCCTCCTCCTGCCCCTGGCCAACACGGTCGAACGCAACATCCGCAGGGGCAACAGGGACGTGCGTCTCTACGAGATAGGCTACGTCTTCGAGCGTGACCCCAAGGCCCCGCCCGTTCCCGCCCTGCCCGGCGGGGTGAAGCCGGATGAGGACCAGCTCAGGCAGCTGGACGCAGGCCTGCCCGCGCAGAAGCTCCATGTGGCCGGCCTCCTGACCGGCCTGGCCCAGGATGACGGCTGGCTCAATGACAGCCGGCCCGTGGACTGGACCGATGCCGTGGAATCCGCCCGACGGGTCCTCGACAGGCTCTCCTGCGAGTATGAGCTGGATCAGCCAGACCCCCGGGAGGCCCCCGACCAGTGGCATCCAGGCCGTTTCGCCCGTCTTATCCTGACTGACGGGACCGTCGTCGGAAGTGTGGGTGAACTGCACCCCCATGTGAACGAGGCCCTGGACCTGCCTGCTCATTCAGCCGCCTTCGAGGTGGATCTGGATGCGGTCTTCGACCGTCTGGACTACACCCCCCTGCAGGCCAAGCCCATCTCCACCTTCCCGCCGGTCAGGCAGGACCTTGCCTTCACCGTTCCCGACACGGTCAGCGCGGGCCGTCTTGCTTCCGCCATCAGAGAAGCGGCTGGGTCTAACCTTGAGTCGATTCGTCTTTTCGACGTGTTCACCGGGGACCAGATAGGCGAGCATGCCAAGTCGCTGGCATTCGCGGTCACCTTCCGGGCTCCCGACAGGACCCTGACCTCGGAGGATGCCGAGGCCCTCCGCGAGGCCATCGTCGAAAGGACCTCCCGATTGGGTGCGCAACTGCGCGCCTGAACCCACACACAGGACAGGGGAAGCATGACCGATCATCACGATGAGGTTTCACAGGCCGGGCAGGGCGGCCGTACCGGCGGTGATGAACCCGCCTACGGGCAGAGGGTGGAGCCTGAGTACGGGGCCAGGGCCAGCCAGTATCCGGGATGGGACCCCTATGTGTTCGGGCGGCCGGACGATGACGGGGGAGCGAACCGTCAGAAGGGGGAGACGGCTTCCCAGGCGGGAAGACCAAACCCCTTCTTCAGCCCGGCACGGGGCGGTGATGCCCCGCAGGCAAACGGTCCAGGGCAGATCCGACAGGGTGGGGGACGTCCGGGTCCGGGGCCGTCACCTGCCGGTCAGGGAGGAGGCCCGGCCGGCAGCGGGCAGGGCTGGCAGCCGCCTCTGAACGAGGCCGACCTGGCCGACCCCTCGAAGAACCCCTTCTATGGGCACTACGATCCCTTCGCCTTCGTCTCCCTCTTCATGGCGATCATCATCCCGGTTCCGCTGATCCCTGCAGTGCTCGGGGCCATCTCCATCTATCGGATCCACGTCCTGCACATGAAGGGGACGGGGGTGGCGGTGGCGGCGGTGGTCATCAACGTCCTGTGGACCCTCTTCCTCCTGTGGATGGTGTTCACGGGCAACACCCCTGCCATGTTCGGGGACATGAACCTGCCGAACGTGGGGGGCGACGGGGTGTCGGCCTGAGGCACCCCGCCCTTTCTGCAGGCAGGGCCTGCGTGGATTTCCGGTCCGGCGGGGCAGGTGGAACCGACAGGCGTCCTGTATACATATACAATTGCTGTAATCAATATCGGCAAGCATCCGAGGGAAAGGGGTGGAGCCCGTGAGACCGGCCACCAAGATAGCCCGCCTGGATGCCATCCGTCAGGCGCTGCTGCAGACGAGGGTGGGTTCCCAGCAGCAGCTGTCGGAAATACTGCGCGATCAGGGGATCGAGGTGACGCAGGCCACGCTGAGCCGGGACCTGGATGACCTCCATGCCATCAAGATGCGTTACCCGGATGGCACCCTGGCCTATTGGATACCTGACTCCAGCGACCAGACGGTCCTTGAGGCCGCCACGGTGATCGGGGGGGAGGCCGGCGAAGAGAGCAAGACCGAGCAGTACCTGTCCAAAATCCTCTCAGGCCTGATAACCTCCGTGGTGACCACGGGCAACCTCCTTGTCATGCGGACCCCGGCAGGGGCGGCCCAGTATGCGGCAAGCGCCCTCGACAGACAGTCCCTTGACGGCGTTCTGGGGACTATCGCGGGTGACGACACCGTCCTGGTCATCACCTCCGATGCCTCAGTGGCCCAGGAGAGGGCCCACTGGCTTATCGGCATGACCTCTGGCGATGAGTGACACGCCCAGGGGGCGAGGGGTCGCACGGCGCCACGCGCCGGGGACCGTGACGGTTCCCGCTGTTCCTGCAGGGTGATCCGGAGGGTGTCCACCTTGTCTCCGGGGCCATTACAATGCAGACTGTAAAACGATTGATGCATGGGCGCCGCTCCGGGCCATGGCCGGGGGCGTTCCGCGCCGGCAGGGAGGGTTCGGATCGTCATGGGGCCGGCTGTTGTCTTGGAAGCCTGGTGGGCCAAGCACCATTTCCACTTGGCGGGTGAACCGGCAGGCGAGCGTTCCGGGCTGGAATTGCCCTCCCCTGCATCACGTGATCCCTCGGGGGCGGTGACCCCAAGACCCTTGTCCATGGCCGTCTTCGGAGACTCCATGGCTGTGGGCTGCGGTGTGGACGACCAGTCCCTGGGCCTGGTCCCCGACATCGCACGGGACCTGGCCGAGGCGGTGGGACGTCCGGTCCAGTGGGAGACCCATGGCCGTCTGGGGGCGACCATCCGCAGGGTGCGGTACCGGCTGCTGCCGGCCTTCGCCCGCCACGCCGACCTGGTGGTCCTGTGCGCCGGCTCCAATGACATCATGGCAGGCCGGACCCTGACCTCCTGGGAGGATGACCTCGCCGCCTCCGTAACCCTGGCCGGCGAAAAGGGCGACAGGGTGGTGGTCCTCAGTTCCGGCCAGCTCTACCGGAACCGCCGCCTGGGCCGCGCCCTGCGCTCACAGGTGGAGACCATGATCGACAGGCAGACCGAGGTCAGCAAAAGGGTCTGCCAAGAGGCCGGCGTCTGCTATATAGATGCCACCCATGACGATGTCGGCACCGACCGGGAGGACTTCTGGGGGTCGGACGGCTTCCATCCCAGTGAGATCGGCTATCGCAAGCTTGCCGCCTGTGTGGTGGGTAAAATGCCGAAGCGCCTCCTGGCCGATCTGGCTGCGCTCGACTGAACGGCAGGGCCAGCCTGGCCGGCTGTCGGCTGGGGCAGGGCGACCGGAGCCGGCCGGGTGTGGAGGTCGTCCGGCTCTGTCAGCGGGTGGACTCCCTGATGGTCAGCCTGCAGTCCACCTTCAGATGGGCCGGCCCTCCCTCCCTGCCGAGTTGACCGTCCTGGCCGCCCTCCGGGCCCTTGCCCTGACCGGCCCGTCCTATCCTCTCCAGGAGGGTGTCGACGGCCATCCGGGCGCACTGTTCGATATCCAGGGTGACGGTGCTCAGGGCCGGCACGGAGCATTCGCCCTCACCGATGCCATCGAAACCGATCACACTGACCTGGCCAGGCACTTCAACCCCCCTGTCGCGCAGTCCCCTGAGGACTCCGAGGGCAATCGTATCGTTCATGCAGACCACACCGTCGAAGCTAGGGCCACGGTCGATGACCTCCCTGATGGTCCGCCGGGCGAAGGGGGTCTCCCACTTCTCCAGCTCGATGAAGCAGTCCGGGTCGGGATCGATCCCCCTGTCGGCCATGGCCCTTTCGAAACCGGCCACGCGCTGCAGGGCGGAATCACAGGTCTGCCTTTGACCGGTCCGGGCCCTGAACCCCCTGCCCATGAATATGGGCCGGTTGCAGCCGTGCGCCAAGAGGTATGAGGTGGCCTGGTAGCTCCCCTCGAAACCGGGGGTGTAAACGCTGTCATAGATGGTGGACCTGGTGGAGGGGGAGAGGAGGACGGCGGGTTTCCCGTTGAGCTGGTCTCTGATCTGCCCCTCGGTCAGCTTGCTAGGGGCAAGAATCACCCCATCGCAGATGGAACTGGTGACCAGCTCGAGTATGGACGTCTCGCTCTTGCGCCGGTAGAGGGTCTGCTGGATGATCGTCTGCACGCCCCTGTCCAAGGCATACCGGGATATGGTGTCGGCCAGGTGGGAGGAGTAGGGCTTGTCGAGTTCCTGCAGGACCAGGCCGATGGCCCCGCTCCGTCCGGATTTGAGGCTTCTGGCGGTGATGTTGGGAGAGTAGTTCAGCCTGCGGGCCACCTCCTTGACCTTCCGTGCCGTGGTCGTGGAGACCACTGGTTTGTCGTGGAGGGCGTACGAGACCGTCGCCTGTGATACCCCGGCCGCCGCGGCTATGTCCCTCATTGTGACCATGATGCCTCTCAAACGCGGGGATGCGGATGCGGCCGTCCCGATGCCCGTGACCGGACTGGTCCCGCCCCTCCCCGCTGTCGGGGCGGATAGGACATATCTTAGCTTTCGCCGTTGTCCTGTCTGTTGATGTCCGGGAGACGCAGGGACAGAAGATTTGACACGTATCAAAAAACGGTGCAATAATACGAAGTGCATTCACTTATACGTTTCAGTAACCCTGTGGAACGCCGATTGAATCACGACATTGCCGTCTGAGAAGAGACATACAAAGAAGGAGTATGTGACATGGAAATCGGAGTGAAAAAGATGATGCGCGCCTGCCTCTCGCTGGTGGCGGCAGGCGGGTTGGTGGCCTCGATGGCCGCCTGTGGGAACCCCTCCGCCTCCGATGAGCTCACTCTGACCTTCTGGGGAGGCGACATCGACAAGACCGTCATGAACGACCGTCTGGCCCTGGCCGCCAAGAAGTACCCGGACATCAAGGTCAAGGCCCAGTACATCGCCAAGGATTACGACACCAAGATCCAGACAATGTTCTCGGGCGGGACGGCCCCCGACATCCTAGAGATGGCCGAGAACATCAACGCCTACTCCAGCAGGGGGCAGCTGGAGAACCTGACCCCCCACTTCAAGAAGGCAGGGGTCGACCCCGCCCAGCGTTTCGGGGAGGCCAATGCAAAGGCCTACTCATACAAGGGCAATCTCTATGGGGCCCCCGACCGATCCGCCCCCGGTGTGGTCTATTACAACAAGGACATGTTCGATGCCGCCGGTCTCAAGTACCCCAGCGCCGACTGGTCCTGGCAGGACTTCCACAATGCCGCCGTCAAGCTGACCAAGCGCAGCGGTGACAAGACCGATGTCTGGGGCTACTGCGAGGGCGACTGGTGGGCATGGTACATGACCTGGATGTATCAGAACGGGGGAGGGGTGGTCGATTCGGCGGGCAAGCCCATCGCCAACGACCCGGCCAACGTCGAGGCGCTAACCTTCTACCACGACCTCATGTGGAAGGACAAGGTGGCCCCCACCCCCCAGCAGATCACGGACACGGGGGCCGACCCCCTCTTCGCCAAGGGGAAGCTGGCCATGGAGGTCACGGGCTTCTGGAACATAGCCGCCCTCAAGGACGCCAAGTTCAATTGGGGGATAGCCCCCATGTGGCACGGCAAGAAGAAAGCCGTCCCCATGTTCTCCAACGCCCTGGCCGTGTCCTCCAAGAGCAAGCACAAGGAGGAGGCCATCAAGCTGGTCCTCTTCCTCTCCTCCAAGGAGGGGCAGAGGCCGATCGCCCAGCACGCCCTGGACGTCCCCGCCAATGTCGAGGCGGCCAAGGACGACTCCTTCGTCAAGGCTTCCTGGAACAAGAACGATCTGGACCTGACGGTCTTCTCCAAGTCGATCGACATGGTCTACGCACCCCCCCTGGTCCCCCAGTGGAACCAGATCACCCAGGCCTTTACGGACGGCATGGCACAGACCTGGAATGGCAAGCAGTCGGTGAAAGACGGGCTGGACAAGGTGCAGAAGACCCTTCAAGGGGCCTTGGGCTGATTCAGGTCTAAGGGTCCCGGTTCGAAGATCCGGCCTGCCCTCCCCAGGCAGGCCGGGGCGGGCGGGTCCGGTTTCGGACCCGTGGGTGATGTGAAGACAGGAGGATGGCATGAACAGGATTCGATGGCCCTGGCAGGGCATGAAACGCAGGACGAGGGAGGCGATGGCCTTCTACCTATGTGTGTCGCCCTGGATCATCGGCTTCGTGGTCTTCACGGCCATACCCATGATCTCATCGCTCTTCCTCTCCTTCACGGACTGGGATTCCTTCCAGTCACCCCACCTTGTGGGGCTGGCCAATTACGTGCGGGCCTTCACCAAGGACCCCCTCTTCTGGAAGGTCCTTGGTCACACCTTCTACTATGCGGCCGTCTCCGTCCCCGTATCCCTCCTCCTGGCCCTCTACCTGTCCAATCTCCTGGCCAACGATTTCCGCGGGAAGAAGGCCTTCAGGACCATCATCTACCTGCCCTCCCTGGTCCCCCTGGTGGCGGCGGGCCTGATTTTCAAGTGGTTGCTCAAGCCCGAGGACGGCCCGATCAACGCCCTGCTGAGCATCTTCGGCATCAAAGGGCCCGCCTGGCTCCTCGACGCCAATTGGGTGATTCCGGCCATCATCCTCCTCTCCCTCTGGCAGGTGGGAGGGGGGACCATCCTCCTGATTTCCGCCATCAACGGGGTGCCGCGTGAGCTCTATGAGGCGGCCGAGCTCGACGGGGCCGACCATTACAGGCAGTTCTGGAACATCACCTTCCCCATGGTCACCCCCATCCTCTTCTTCAATCTGGTGACCGGGATCATCGGGGCCTTCCAGGTCTTCGACCAGGTCTACATCCTGACGGGGGGCGGCCCTGACAACGCCAGCCAGATGATGGTCCCCTACATATACAACACGGCCTTCAAGAACTTCCAGATGGGGTATGCCTCGGCCCTGGCATGGATCCTCTTCGTCATCATCATGATCCTGTCCGGTCTGGTCCTCAAGTCTTCGAGCGCCTGGGTCTTCTACGAGTCGGAGGTCAGAAAGTGAACGTGAAAACGATGGGCAACTGGGCCATGGCCAGGCGCTACGCCATCCTGACCGTCGTCTCCGCCCTCCTTTGCGCCCCCTTGATCTTCGTGGTATCCATCGCCCTTTCATCCGATCAGACCACCAACGCCATGGATTTCACCTTCCTGCCCACCGAGTGGCATCTGGAGAACTTCGCCAGGGTCTTCAACTCGGGTCTGCCCATAGGAAGGTTCATCCTCAACTCCCTTGTCATCGTCATACCCGACTGCATCTTCATGACCCTCTCCAGTGCACTGGTCTCTTACGGGTTCGCCAGGCTGAGGGCGCCGGGCAAGAACCTCCTCTTCCTGATCGTCCTGTCCACGATGATGATCCCCGGCCAGGTGCTTATGATCCCCCAGTTCATCCTCTTCAGGACCCTGGGCTGGGTGAACACCCTCCTGCCGCTGATCGTACCCAACCTCTTCGCCAACGCCTACAACGTCTTCCTGATGAGGCAGTTCATCACCCGCATACCTACGGAGCTGGATGAGGCCGCCGAGATCGACGGCCTTGGCTACTTCGGCATCTTCCGCAGGATCATCCTCCCGATGATGACCCCCGTTCTGGCCGCAGTGGCCGTCTTCACCTTCTCGGCCAACTGGGGCAGCTTCTTCGGACCCCTCCTCTACATCAACGACGAGGAGAAAATGCCTCTGGCCCTGGGCCTCCAGGTGCTGTCGGCCACCGGAAGCGGGGCCCAGACCCCGCCCTGGAACATGATCATGGTGGGGTCCCTGATACTGATCATCCCGGTCCTCCTGGTCTACTACTTCTCACAGAAGTACCTCTATGAGAGCGGGATGATGGGCGGCAGCGCTGGCATCAAATAGGCGCTTGCGGGCAGGCATCCCGATGACATCACCAGGCAAGGGTCCGCAAGGAGGGCTTTGTGAACATGGCTGAAGCGACAAGAGAGAGGGAGGCGGCAGGCCAAAGCCCCTGCAGGGTCCCACTGGCGGAGCCGAAGTGGGCGGGCCCTGCCGGTCGCGAGAGCCGGGCCAGGCCCGTCTCCTGCAATGACGGCCTCCTCCTCATCGACGGGGAGCCCCGGGTCGTCCTATGTGCATCCCTCTTCCCCTTCCGCCTGGCCCGCAGCCAGTGGAGGGGGAGGATGGAAGCCGTGAAGTCCCTGGGGTATCAGGCCATCGACGTCTATCTGCCCTGGAACGTCTACGAGACCGCTCCAGGGCGTTGGGACTTCTCGGAGGAGAACGACATCGGCGCCTTCCTCGACCTGGCGGCGGAGATCGGGCTCTTCGTCCTGGCCCGGCCCGGCCCTTACATCTGTTCTGAGCATGATGGGGGAGGGCTGCCGTCCTGGGTGGCCGCCGATCCCGACCTGCACCTGCGGCAGGACGACCCCGCCTTCCTGGAGGCCGTCTCCTCCTGGTTCGACAGGGTGGGCCCCATTCTGGCCACCCGCCAGTATGGGCAGGGGGGCACCGTCCTGCTGGTTCAGGTGGATAATGAACTGGACTTCTTCCCCTGCGCCGACCCCGATGCCTACCTGGGCGCCCTGGCCTCCATGCTCCGGCGGAGGGGGGTGTCCGTCCCGATCGTCGCCTGTGCCGGCCAGGGGGACTTGGCCCGGGCTGTCGGCCGGGATGGGGACATCCTGCCTGCCGTCAATCTTTACCCGGATGACGGCTCCACCGACGTCGAGGCTCAGGTGGCATATTACAGGCGGGCTTTCGAAAGGATGCGGTCCCCGTTCATAGTCACGGAGACCAACAGGAAACATCGGACCCTGAAGCGGTTGATCGGCGGGGGCGTCCGTTTCGCCGGGCCCTACCTGCAAGTGTCCGGGTGGAACTTCGGCGGCAGGGCCTCGGTCTTGAACTGGGGTGATCCGGAGGCCTTCATGAGCCCCGATTATGACTTCGGCGGTGTCATAGACACCGTGGGCAGGGTCAGGCAGGACGGTGTCCAGGCCCGCCGCCTGACCTCCATCATCAGGGCGCTGGGATGGCGCCTGGCTGCTGGACAGGCCGTGGAAGGCCAGGACCCGGGTCATCCACCTGACGATCATTGTTCCCTGGAGGGGCTCCGTCTGGCGGGGGGCGGCCGCCTGGTCACGGCCAGCAACCTGGGGGACCGGCCACACAGTTTTCCCGGCATCCAGCCGGAAGGCCTTCCTGAAACCATCCTGCCCCCGGGGCAGACGCAGATGCTGGTGAGGGACCTCCCCCTCGCGGTCGGGACCGGACCCGGGCAGGTGGGGCCGGACGGACCGTCTGCCGGGGTCACCCTGGCAGCCTCCTCGGGGGAGCTCACCGGCCTGACTTATTCGCAGGGGTGCGTCAGACTGGAACTGTCCTCCTGCCCTGGAGACGAGACCCCCCTCTGGTGCGCGCTGAAATTCGGACCAGGAGGGGAGCTTTTCGACCCTGCCATAGGTGCGGCCGGGCGGAAGGCATCCAAAACCAAGGACGGAATCCTCACCGGGAGGGTCGGTCCCTACCTCACCCTGACCAAGGGGAAGGCGGGGTCGGCCAGCCGTGTCTTCCTCCTGGGCCCTTCCGCTCCATCTTCGCCTCTGGAGGGCGATGGCGGCGGACCGGACCTCTTGGGGGGGCGGAAACCTCTGCACACCCTGGTCGTCACCTTGAAGGAGGCGGAAGAAACCAGGGGGAGTCAGGAGGGGGATTGCTTGGTCGGGGGCCGGCAGGGACGGCCCCTGGAGGACTTCGACGTGCTGCCCTCCCATATGCCCTGGTCTCCTGAGGAGGCATGTGACCGGAATGAGGGCGGGGTGTGGGCCACCTGCGCGACCAACCCGGGTTCGGTGTGCTGCATCTCCACCTCCCCCTGCCCTTCCGAGGAGGTGGATGGGATCCTGGTGAAAGGGGCTGCCGATCTCGTCTCAGTGACCTGTGGGGACAGGCGGACGGCCTGGAAGGTCTGCAGGGGCGGGTACGACTGGTTCCCCCTGGATTCCGTCCACGGGGCGGAAGGCAGCGCCCGGGACACTGTCCAGACCCCTGCGGAGGACCCCGGAAAGGGGGAGGGGGCCACCCGCGTGACAGTTACCGCCAGGGTCTGGGGGAGGGCCAACTTTGAAGACGGCCGCCTGCCCGTATTGACGCTCGACTCCATCGGAGGGCCCGTCGGCGGGATGGCCGTGACCTCCCGCAGGGACTTCGACCGGGGCTGGCTGGTCACCGGGGTCGAGTGCCCTGCCAGGGCCGATGGGGTGCGTCCATGGGTGGGGTCGCTTCCACAGCCGAGATGTCCCTTCGGTTCCTGGTCCCTGCCGGTCTGGCCGCAGACGGTGACCTATGCCAAGATATTCCACGCCGGGTGGGGGCGGTCCCTGTCCGGCTCGGAGGGGCAGAAGGGACAGACGGCCCTTGTGGCGGCCCTGCACATCCAGGATGGCGGTTGCCGGGTCGAGGTCCGCGTGAACGGCAGGCCTGTGGGGACCATGACCCCCCTTCAGCCCTACCTGGGCCTGGGCGGCCTTCACGATGGGGACAGACTGGAAGCCGCCGTCCACCGGGAATGGGGGGAGGCCACCGGGCGGATGCAACTCCTCACCGGCCACGAACTCTCCGGATGGACCATGCGCTCCTGCAGCCTGGACAGGCTGGGCGCCTCGCTTCCATCTGCATCCTATGCGTCCGCCAAACCACCTCTGAAGGTGGAAACGGGAGTGGGGGCATGTCTCCTGGTCCCCTCCCGCCGCATGGTGCACGGCCCCGGAGCGGACGGGACCGTGGTCCGGTTACAGGGCCAGGGGCTCATGGCCACCGCCTTCACGGACCACCTCTGCCTGGGCCGCCTGGTCATGCCCGGGGTGGAGGGATTCAGCACGGGCGGCGGCCGTGGGGATTACCTGGTCGTCCCGGACGGGCAGGGGGACCTCAGGCTCTATCTGGAGGCCACCGGGCCGGCCGGGGGAAGCCTGGACGCCATCCTTGTAGGCGGTCCCGTCGACCGGTGAGTTACAGGGTTTCAGTGTCGAGGTTGTCTGACAAAATATAAAGGTTAACCGTCCCACCGATATTACATGCAGGGAGTTGCCTTTCATGGCCAAGGTCACTGATTTCAAGGAAGCGGGCTTTGACTCGCTCTTCGACGAGCTCAAGTGGCGCGGTCTCATCGCACAAAGCACGGATGAGACCGAGCTGGAGAAGACATTGGACGGTGAACCGGTCACTTATTACTGCGGCTTCGACCCCACCGCCCCCTCACTCCACGTGGGCAACCTGGTCCAGTTGATCAGCATGAGGCACCTTCAGGCGGCAGGTCACCACCCCCTGGCCCTTGTCGGGGGGGCGACCGGCCTGATAGGTGACCCCAGGCAGTCGGGGGAGAGGACCTTGAACCCCCGGAACGTGGTGGAGGAGTGGACAAGCCGTCTGGCTGCGCAGATCGGCCGCTTCCTGCCGGCACAGGGCGGCAATCCGGTGCGTTTCATCAATAATTACGAGTGGACCGGGTCCATGACGGCCATCGACTTCCTGCGTGACGTGGGCAAGAACTTCCGCATGGGGACCATGCTTTCCAAGGACATCGTGGCCCGCAGGCTGAACTCGGAGGAGGGGATCTCCTTTGCCGAGTTCAGCTACCAGGTGCTCCAGGGCAATGACTTCCTCGAGCTCTTCGACCGTTATGACTGCCGCCTACAACTTGGCGGCAACGATCAGTGGGGGAACCTCACCAGCGGTCTGGATCTGATCCGCAAGGTGCGCGGGGTGAACGTCAATGTGATGACCAGCCCCCTGATCACGGACTCCCAGGGCAAGAAGTTCGGCAAGTCGGAGGGCAACGCCGTCTGGCTGGACCCGGCCATGTTCAGCCCCTACCGCTTCTACCAGTTCTGGTTCAACCAGCCTGACGACCAGGTGATCAAGCTTCTGAAGACCTTCACCTTCCTTCCCAAGGCCGAGGTGGAGCGTCTGGAGGAAGAGGTGAAGACCGATCCCGGCGCCCGCGAGGCCCAGAAGGCTCTGGCTTGGGAGGTCACGAGCTACGTCCATGGCGAGAGGGCCGCACAGGGGGCCATCGATGCTTCGGGGTCCCTCTTCGGCAGGGGGGGCAACCTGGACGACCTGGACGAGGACGTGCTGGAAGGGGCCCTGGAGGGGTTGAAGATCGATGACGGACAGGGGGGCATGACCTTCGCCGCCGCCGCAGCAGGAGACAGGGTGGTCGAGGCCGGCGTGAAGGCCGGGCTCTTCAAATCCGTCTCCGAGGCACGAAAGACCGTGAATTCCGGCGGGGTCTACCTGAACAACACGAGGGTGGCCGACCAGGAAGCGGTCCTGGCTGACAAGGACTTCCTGCATGGGCGGTTCGCCCTGCTGCGCAGGGGGAAGAAGGCATTGGGCGTTTTGGAACGTCGCGCGTAAGACCTGTCAGGATTGAGACGGCGCACCCACTCGGGGTGCAACCATGAGAACAAGGACGAAGATGGCAGAAGAACATAATCACGCTCAGGGTGCCCACAAGGGCCCTCATTCGGGATACCGCGGCAGGGGCGGTTCCCAGGGGCGGTCAGGTGGCAGGGGCGGCTTCAAGGGGCATGGCTCCCGTGAAGGCGGTCATGAAGGCGGGTTCCGTCACAACGGAGGCGGTCCGCGCCGGTCAGGCGGCTTCCATCGGTCCTATGACGACCACCGGCAGGGCCAGGAGGGCGAAGGCCGTCAGGGCGGTTACCGGTCGGACCACCGGCAGGGCCAGGGTGACGGATACCGCCACGATGACCACCGAGGGGGATTCCGCGGCAATGGCGGCAATCGCGCAGGCTTCCACAAGGGTTACGGTGACCGTGACGGGAGGTCGCAGGACAACCAGGGGGGCCGTCGATACTCGCGCCAGGATGACCGCCGGGGTGGATTCAGAGGCCGGCCTTCCGAGGACCGCGGGGGTCGTTCGGACCGGCGGTTCGGAGGCCACGGCGGTTTCAGACGTGACTCAGGCTCCGGTCCCTGGCATTCCGACCATGGAGACCGTCGTGACCGCTATGACGATCACTTCAATGGGCGGGGCACAGGTGAGGACCGCGGGCCCCGCCGCCGTGACCATGAAGACGGTCGCAGCCGGTACCAGGGCGATGACCGTCGCAACGGCTACAACCATGACGGCGGGCGCGGCGGCTACGGCCGCGATGACCGCAGGGGGGGCTACGGCCATGACGGCCGGCGATCCGGCGGCAGCGGCGGGTACCGCCGTGACCGCAACGAGGGTGGCGATCGCAGGGACAGGAATCGTCCGCCCTTCCGTCAGCAGGGCCAGGGGAGGGATGACCGTCATGACGGGAACCGCCCCTTCGGGCGTGAAACCGGCCGTGACGGCTCAGAAGAGCGCAGGGGCGGTTGGCAGGACCGCCGTGGCGGCGGGGAAGGATACCGTGGCCATTCCGGTTATCGGCACGATGACCGCAACCATTCCTATGGGGGCCAGCGGGACCGCTCGCAGGGCCATGACAGGGGCAACTACCACCGCGACCACACCAACACCTACTACGACAAGGCCCGTCGCAATTCCGACGGGACCATCTCCTACCCTTCACAGAACCCGTACACGGACCGCAGGCCCGGTGAGCCCAAGATGCCCAAGGGGTTGGACTGGTCCATGCTCTCCAAGGACGAGAAGGAACGCCTAAGGGGGCTGAGCAAGGAGCACGCTGAGAACATAGGCCTGCATGTCCTGGCCGCCTACGCCCTGGAGGAGAGCGACCCGCCGGCCGCCCTCGAACACGCCAAGTGGGCCGCCCGCCAGGCTTCCCGCATCGATCTGGCACGGGAGACCCTGGCCCTGGTGGCCTATAGGCAGGGGGACTACAAACTGGCCCTCAAGGAGTTCCGCACAGCGTATCGGATGAACGGGTATACGGACTATCTCCCCTTCATCGCGGACTGTGAGCGGGGCCTGGGCAACCCCCGGAAGGCCATCGAGGAGGCCACCAGTGATGAGGCGCGTCAGCTGACCGGAGAGTCCAAGGTCGAGATGTTCCTCGTCTACGCCGGGGCCCTGGGTGACCTGGGCTTGTGGGACAAGGCCATCGAGACCGTCGACGCCCTGGTCCACGCCCGGGGTCTGAGCGGGGACTACAGGATGCGGGCCGTCCAAGCCGAACAGAACTTCCTGGAGGAGGCGGGGCGCGGTGAGGAATCCGCCGACCTGGAACCCCTCCTCGACAAGCTGGAGGCGGAGTACGCCGACCAGGACGACGAGGATGAGGAGCCCCAGGAGGTCATCATCGACTACGACCTGGAGCACCTCGACAATGCCATGTTGGATCAGCTGTCGATTCCCGTCGATGCCGATGCCGATGCCGATGCCGATGCCGGTGACGATGCCGGTGACGATGACGGTGACGGTGACGGTGAAACCGGCGAAGAGCACCCCGGCGATGCCGGGGTGGAGGACCCGCAGGGGGACTCTTCCGAATCACATGACGGGTCTGACGGGTCGGATGATTCAAATGGGTCGGATGATTCGGAGGGGTCGGATGGTTCAGATGGGTCGGATGGGAGCGAAACCTCCGAGGTGACTGAATCCACCCAGACAGAGCAGACGGTCGACGATGGTCCTGACAAGCTCCGGCAGACCTCAGAGGGGCGTATCCAAGAAGGGCCCTCCGCCACGGGGCAGACGGCTCAGGTGCCAGTGGGCGAGGAGCCGGCTGACGGCGGTGAAGAGGGCAGGGTGCCCGATGGGCAGTCCTCCGCCAAGGAGGGGCCTTCCGAGGAGGAGGACAGCCGGGCATGACCCACTTCCTCAAGGGTTGCGAGGTACCCCTGGCCAGGCAATATGGTCTGGCCCTCCTGGACCTGGACGGGGTCGTCTACCGGGGGGCCGAACCGGTAGAAAACGCCGCCCGGGGGATATCCCTGGCGGAAGGCCAGGGCATGACCATGTCGTACACCACCAACAACGCCTCCCGTTATCCCAGTGAGGTGGCTGACCAGCTGCGTGGGTTCGGCCTGGATGTGGATGAGACTTCCATCATCACCTCGGCAATCGTCGCCGCCCGAATGGTCAGGGAGCACCTGGGGGAGGGGGCAAGAATCCTGGTCATCGGATCCTCCCACCTGGGCGACCAGGTGGAGGCCAATGGGATGAAGGTTGTAAGGCGAGCGGACGAGAAGCCCGATGCCGTCCTCCAGGCCTGGTATCCCGGTCTGTCCTGGGCGGACCTGGCTCAGGCCGCCTACGCCATAGAGGGGGGTGCCCGCTATTTCGTCACCAACCGTGACATGACCCTCCCCAGGGAGGGCGGCATGGCCCCCGGCAACGGATCCATGCTCCTTCCGGTCATCAAGGCCACGGGGAAGAACCCTGAGGACTCGGCCGGCAAGCCCGAGTCCGCCATGTACGATGAGGCCCGGCAGATACTGTCCAAGGGGCCGGACTCCATAAGCCGATCCGACTGCCTGCCGGTCGGGGACCGTTTGGACACCGACATCGAGGCGGCCAACAGGGGAGGTTACGATTCCCTTTTGGTCCTGACGGGTGTGGACACCCTCGAGACGGCAGCCAGGGCCATTCCCGTCCAGAGACCCACCTACATAGCCAGGGACCTGCTTGGCCTGACCGAACGGCAGCCTGCCGTCAACCGTCAGACTGATGGATCCTGGGTCTGCGGGGGTTGTCGGGCCTTGGTGAGTGATGGCGGGATCCGGACCTGGCCCTGCGCTCGCGAAGACTGCGAGGGCGATGGCCTGGATCAGGCCAGGGCCGTCATCTGCGCAGCCTGGGATTACGCCGACCAGGGCGGGAATGTCGGTAAGTTGGATCTTTCAGGACTTGATACGGACCTCAAATAGGGGTCTGTAGCATATAAGCGGCCGACCTAGGGAGGGGTGAAGGCAGATGCCGATTGAGAACCCAGATGGGGGAAGCCGGCTCGACCAGGCGGCTGATGATGACAAGGCAAGCCGGGATACGGCTATAGAGTCCCTTGTGAACTCTTACCCCCAGTTGGCGGACTTGGATGGCATGGAACCAGGAGAGCAGGTGGAGCTGTTCAAGCAGATCCTTCAGGACCTCAACCAGGAGCTCGACCGGTTCAAGGCATGAGTGGCAAGATGACTCAGAACCCGGCATCCACCCAGGCCGGCCGTGGTTGGGACGGGTCCTCCCATGACCTGTACGGGGTTTCCCGCTCCATGGCTCCCGGGACCTTCCGCCGTCTGGACCAGGAGCTGGTGGCAAGGGGGCTGGCCGCTACCCGGTCCCGGGCCCAGGCCCTGATAAAAGGGGGTTCCGTCAGTCTCCGCGGTCGTGTTTGCACAAAACCGTCGGCCCAGGTCGGACCTGATGATTCCCTGGCCGTCAGCCGGGGTGAAGACTATGCCTCCCGTGGGGCCCTCAAGCTCCTTGGTGCCCTGGAGGCCTTCACCGGCAGTGGATTGCCGGGTCCGATGGGGAGGTCCTGTCTGGATATCGGCGCCTCGACCGGCGGTTTCACCGACGTGCTCCTTCGTCGGGGGGCCAGCAGGGTCATAGCCCTGGATGTGGGCCACGGACAGCTGATTGACCGCCTGGCTGAGGACCCGAGGGTGGTCGAGATGAGCGGGGTGAACATCCGCCAGGTCGGGCCGGAAGATCTGCCCTATCGGCCGGACTATGTCGTTTCTGATGTCTCCTTCATCTCCCTGACCTATGTGATTCCTGTCCTGCCGGCTCTGATTGCCGCCGAGACCGAATGCCTCCTCCTGGTGAAACCCCAGTTCGAGGTAGGCAGGGAGCACCTTGGCCATCATGGCATCGTCAAGGATGAGAGGGAGCGAAGGCAGGCCCTGGACCGGGTCTGCGACTGTGCCATGGAATCAGGTTTCACCGTCCGAGGGGTCGCCGTCTCGCCCATCAAGGGGGTCCATGGGAACGTGGAATACCTCCTGTGGCTGGGCTTTCACCGCGTCTGACAGCCTTCCCGGCGGAATGCCGCCCCGGGTCCTTCGGGACTTCATGGACCGGTCCAGGCCCCCGGTGGTTCAAGAAGGGGCTATATGCCGCCGCTTGCAGCCGCCCTTGACGAGGACGGCGGCGGAGTGCCGATCGGTGGTCAATTGGGTCCTGCAGATCAGTTCCGTGATCAGGCTGTTCTCCATCAGGGTCACCTGGTCAGCCATGAGGGTCAGTCCTTCCAGACGTTCAGCCAGGAGGTCGGCGCACTGAATCAGTTCGACCCGGCTGTTCTGATTCATCCATATCACGTCGTGCGGAGCCACCCGTTTGGGGTGGAGGGCCCGTATGCGGATTGAGGTCCCAATGATCCTGTCCGCCTTCACCACACCGTGGATGTCGACCTGACGCGAACCGATGCTGTGGATGTGCTCCATAAGGCCGATGAAAAGGATCTCCTCCAAGGCGGTCAAGGAATGCGTCCCCCTGATCAACCCCTTGAAGTGCAGGGTTTCAAGTTGAATGGAGCAGGCTCCGATGATCCGCCCGCTTCCGCTGATCCGTGACAGCCTGAGCGTGCCCCGGGCGGCGTACAGATCCCCTTTCAAGCGGAGAGCCACTCCTTCAAGATCGGAGCAGACCACCCTGCCTTCTATGTCGAGTACCGAGAAGCGCACGCCCGGCAGTATCCTGGCATCGCCGCGTATGACGATGCTCCCATATGTCCCAGGCTCAACGATTCCCCCGTTGACGAGAGTGAGATTCACCATTGTGTTGTACGGAACCTTTTGTTAGTCGTTATCCCTTGTTGCCATCCCTCGATTCCCTATCCAGCTGCTGCTGTTCGTCTGTCCATGACTCACCTGGTCCGACCTTCCCCCGCTGCACTGCGGTCGGTGGACCCCGGCTTTGACTTTCGCATCAGGTCCTCCGGAACCCTTTGTGCCATCGTATATCGCCCTGGGGAGGCTGGGGAGGGGGCCACGGTATATGTGGAAAAGTGGATTGGGTGCGGGATGTGGACCTTCGACTGGTCTCCCGGAGTCGGCATCGGTGGATGCTGAACGACACACCGGAGTGGACACAGACGGATGATGAGATATCATAGATGAGTTGTCAAAACGTGGAAAACGTTGAGATGATGCGCGCCAGTAGCCCAATGGATTAGAGCAGCTGACTACGGATCAGCAGGTTGCAGGTTCGAATCCTGTCTGGCGCACCACACGAAAGCCCTACAGCCACAAAGGCTGCGGGGCTTTTCTTTTACCCAGCCGAGAGCCATCGCCTCCGGAAATGTATACTAAATATATATCTTATTGCAATCGGGATCCCCCCCCCGGCAAAAGAAAAGCCCCGCCGAAGCGGGGCCTTGATAAGAGACCACTCAGTACACGTTGAACCCAACCACTTGTGGCGCCTCGGTTGTCCCAGTGACCGTACATTCGTAGGTAAGGCCTTTCGCTTTGGCTCCATACTGGTTGGTCACGTCAGCGGTCGCCTTGTAGAACCATGTGTTGTCATCCTTGGGTGTGAAGTCCTGTATGACGCCGAGGATGTCGTGGGTCTTGAACCCGTAGGGGTATTGTCGCTTGCCGTATTGCCTGCATGCGCCCAATGCGGCCGCAGGGCTCAGCTTCTGTTCCAATGCGGATTTCCTCGGATCGGCTGGTGTCGCGGACGACGGTTGGGGAGTGCTGGTGTCGTGCCTCAAGGAGATGATCGGTTTGGGGTCGTCGCTGATTGCGGTGACGGTCCAGTTGCTTTTTGCAAACACCATTTTCCCGTCGTCGGTTTTGATGACGTAATCGGTTGGCATCCACTCGTTGGCGGTCAGTTTCGCGGAAGCGTCGGACCATTTCTGCCCGACCAGTGTCTTCAGGTCGAATTCCTTTTTATTCGGATTCTGCGGCGCTGTTTTATTTGGACTATGAACCACCGTAGGAGTTGAGGAAGATACAGGACTCGAACTCGTCGAGGAGCTTCCCCCGCAGGCCGACAACCCCACCGACAAGGCCGCCACGGCGACCAGAGCAGCGATGCCCCTCTTCATGCTTCAATCTCCTTTGTTCCGTAGGTCATCTATGACTCGCGCCACTTTATCAGGAGGACATGTCAACCGTTGAAGTGTCTGTGGAAGTCAGAAATGACGGTGATGTCTCGGTCTCTTCTTGTAGTTCTGCGGCTATGGGCAAGAAGGGTGACGGTGATGGCCGGAAGCCTGTGGTCGCTTTCACCCTGATATACGTCTTCGTAGCCTATCCGGTCGCAGATATCGTCTGCCTGGTGCTGCTTGCTGCCTTCTCGCTTCAGGGCCTGGGCCGGGCAGACATGCTGGTGAGCCCTGTCATCGATGCCTGGCCGGATGGCGAAAACGCGGGGTATCTGACGGTGCCGCAGCTCTCCCGTCACTGCAGGCAGGTTCTTCCTCAGGGCGGCTTCTCCTGTGCGCCTTTGCGGCTGACATCCTCCGCGGTCCATCTCGAAGAGCAGGTGGGTCGAGTGGGCTTTTGGTCCGACGGCAACGAGTGCGTCGTCAACGGTTCGATCAAGGCCAATGGTGCCGGAGTGTGGTGGGTACGCAGGGAAGTCAGTCCTCTCATGCGGACTGCATGGATTGACCTGGGTGAAAGCAAGCCGCACATGGTGTGTTCGAGTCGGGCTTGTGCTGTCCTGACGGGTGTTTGGCAGACCCGGCAGAAGGGAACGTGGAGAGCCTTTCCATATAAGTCAGGAATGGCCCCTGCCGACATCGACGAGCGTCCCGGATTGGTTACTTTCTGTAGAGCGTATCAAATCTGTTCGCTGAGAGATTTTTCATTGGAATGGAATCCGACTGCCGGCGGTGCTGCGGTATCTGTCATCAATAGAACGAGCTTATCAAGTGGCATAGGGTGAGTGTCATCCAGCCACTTTCTCACTATGCCGAGTTTGCCGGCGGCGTAGAACTCGGTGAGGTAGTCGAGGTCCATGGGGGAGAGGCTGCGATCGGTGGCGGTTGAGGTCAGGTAGAGGCGGATGGTGTCTTTGGCGAAGTCGTTCATACGGGAGACGAAGGCGGGGTCGCCGTGGGGGCCCAGAAGTACCCTGAAGTATTTGGCGTCGGCCTGGGTGCGGATCAGGAACGCCTCGGTTTCGTCGCGGAGGGTTTCGAGCGGGGGCTGACCGGTGAAGTGGATATCGACGAAGCGCTCGCGTTCGTTCAGCAGGGATTCCTCTATCTGGCCGCGTAGGTCGTAGAGGTTCTGGTAATAGAGGTAGAAGGTGGCTCGGTTGTAGTTCGCCAGGTCGGTGACCTGCTTGATGGTGATTTTTTCGATGGGGCGCTGCTCGTAAAGTTGCCAGAAGGCATCTTCCAGACGTCGGCGGGTCCGTCCTGTGACTTCCGGTTGCTTGGTGACCATGCGGACCTCTTCCCTGTTCATGCTTTACTTGGCAGGCTCTTGGTCGTCTCATTTGTTCTGTGCAGCCATTATTGAAGGCTACGAGCCAGTTTTCCTGTTATCACCCGACAATCGTCCCGCCATTGCTGATTGATGGCACCGCTTTTCTTAAATAGCCTACATTCTGAGACGACATGCTGTCTAGAGATGAGGCGGCGAACGATAAAGACAAGAGGGGTGACCAATGGCCTATATAGATTTCGAATCAGTCACCAAGACCTATGGCAGCGGCGAAAGCCTCATAAAGGCTCTGGACCAAGCCTCCTTCTCGGTTGAACAGGGACAGATGGCCGTGGTTCTCGGAGCCTCCGGTGCGGGCAAGTCCACCGCTTTGAACATTTTGGGTGGTATGGACCGGGCCACTGATGGCAGGGTCTTGGTCAAGGGGAGGGACATCACGTCCGCCTCAGATAAGGAGCTGACCGACTATCGGAGAACCGGAACCGGCTTCGTCTTCCAGTACTACAACCTGGTGCCCAACCTGACGGCCTTGGAGAACGTAGAGTTGGCCAGCCAGGTATCCAGCCATGCCCTGGATCCGGCGCAGATCTTGAAGGATGTGGGTCTGGGGGAACGGCTGGACAACTTCCCCTCCCAACTCTCCGGCGGTGAGCAGCAGCGTGTGGCGATAGCTCGTGCCCTGGCGAAGAATCCCGACCTTCTTCTATGTGACGAGCCGACTGGTGCCTTGGACTACCAGACCGGCAAGCAGATTCTGAGTCTTCTGCAAGGGACCTGCCGGACCAGGGGCATCACGGTCTTGGTCATCACCCACAACTCTGCCATCGCGCCCATGGCCGATCGGCTGATTCGCTTCCGGTCAGGCCGTGTCACGGAAGTCGCCGACAACATGACCCCCCAGCCGGTCGAGGACATCGAGTGGTGACCATTCGGCCCCTGCGCAGGAACATCCTATGGACGTTTGAAAGAGCAGAACCCATGAATACAGCAACCACATCAGAGACAAACCGGCATGGCCCCGCCCTCGGCCCCAAGGCAGGCCGCAATACCCGGCGCAAGACTGCCATGTGGGCGGATGTTCGGCGGGCCATCGTTCATGGCTGGAAGCGTTTCCTATCCATCCTGGTCATCAGCGCCCTGGGTGTGACCATCTTCCTGGGGTTGACGGCTCTGGCCGAGGATGTGGCCAAGAGCGCCGACCAGTACTACCGACAGCAGGGACTGTATGATCTGTCGGTCACCGCAGCAGGCGGTCTCGATCAGAGGGACGTGGACCGGCTGGGCGAGGTCGAGGGCGTCGGTGCCATCACGGGTGGTCTGGAGCAGAATCTGGATGTGACGGTGGCGGGCAGCCGTAAGCACCTGACGGTCTCCGCCCTCAATCCGCATAGCATCAACCGACCTTATCGGCTTTCCGGTGTCATGCCGGAAAACAGCGGCCAGGTAGCGGTCAATGAGTCCTATCTCAAGGATTCGGGCAAGAAGCTGGGTGACGCCGTCCGGCTCTCGGATATCACGACCCAACCCGCCGCCGGCCAAGGTCCGATGCTGTTCAAGGACCAGACATACACCATCGTCGCCCAGGTCAGCGATGCCAAGAACATCTACAACCCCGACTTTGCCACGGGCTCAACCTCCACCCAGGCGGACTACAGCTTCTTCGTTCCCAAGTCCGCCGCCGTGAAGGAGGACATGTACAGCTCGGCATACCTGAGACTCGCGGCTGAGAGCGGCCTGTCCTCCTATGGGAAAGACTACCGGGACCATCTATCCCAAACCAGAAAAGCGATAGAACGTACCGATGGGCCGGAAGGCAGGAGCGGTACACAGACCACAAGGACCTCCTCTGAAACGGACCCCAAGTGGATCGTCAGCGACCGTTCGGTCCTGCAAAGCTACAACCAGATTGACACCCAGGTCAGTTTCCTCAAACTTTTCGGCATTACCTTCCCCCTCCTCTTCCTCCTGGTCGCCGTACTCATCAGTCTGACCTCCATGACCCGCATGGTCGAGGAGGACCGGCAGCTGATCGGCACCTACAAGGCCCTGGGATACAGGAAAAGGGAGATTCTTGTCAAATACCTGGCCTTCGCCGGAATCTCCGCTTTGGTGGGATCTCTCCTGGGATTGTTGCTGGGTTTTGTCGGAATCCCCAGCCTGGCGTTCCCATTGCTTAAACAGATGTACGTCATCCCCTCGTATTCCCTATCTGCCAATTGGCTCTTGGCGGCAGTGGGCATGGCCATATTCCTGGTCACCATCGAGGGAGCCGCCTGGGGCACCTGCTCCCGAGAACTCGGGGAAGGTCCAGCGGCCCTCATGCGCCCCCAGGCTCCCAAGGCCGGCGGCAGAATCCTCTTGCAACGAGTGGGATTCATCTGGAGTCACTTCTCTTTCCTCAACAAGGTGACAGCCCGCAACCTCTTCCGTTACAAGACCCGCGCCTTCATGAGCATCTTCGGAGTATTGGGTTGCTCGGCCCTGATGATGGTCTCATTCACCCTGAAAGACACCATGCTGAGTCTGCCCGAACGGCAATACGGCAGCACCTATACCTACGATGCCATGGCCATCACCAGCCCAGCCCTCGGCCAGAAGGCAACCCAAGAGCTTGCTGGCAATGGCGACGTGATCAAAGTCCAGCCCATCATGGTCACAACCATGACCTTGAGGGCTCAGGACAGCTCCAAGTCGGACTCTTCCACGAACGATGGCGGGGCCGACCTGACCCAAGTGAGCCTGCAACTGATCGTCATCCCCGACTGGCAGAGCCTGGACGGATATATCCGCTTGGAAGAAACGCGGAAAGGCAAGTCCCCTCTGACCCTCCCTGATTCGGGGGCCCTGCTGACCGTCAACGCGGCCAAGCTCCTGAACCTGCAGCCGGGCTCAACAGGCTGGGCGGAGGACGACCTCCACCAGGGGCACAGCGTCACCATCGCCGACATCACCAACAACTACGCAGGCAACAGCCTCTACATGACCCAATCCGCCTACGAATCAACCTTCGACACCCAGGGCTCCGGCGATGGTCGGGGTTCCGACGGGCAACCATTCAAGACCAACGCCTTCCTGCTCAAACTCAAGGGCGATGACCAGAAGAAGATCGCCACCGCCAAAGACCTTGAACAGGACGAGACCTTCCTCTCCGTTGTCAGCAACCAGAAACTCAAGGAAGACTTCGCCACCAACTACGCCACCATCAACGACGTGGTCGGACTGCTGATCATCATGGCCGCCCTCCTCGCCTTCGTGGTCCTGTTCACCCTCTCAACGACCAACATTTCCGAGCGGGAACGCGAACTGGCCACCATCAAGGTCCTGGGATTCCGACGCGGCGAAGTCCACTCCTACGTCAACAAGGAGACCCTCATTCTGACCCTGCTCGGCATCGCCCTGGGACTGCCGGTAGGTTGGGGCCTGACCTACCCCATGGTCGGTATGATGAAGATGCCCGGCATCCACCTTGAAGTGCAGACATCCCCACTCAGCTGGCTGATTGTGTCGGTACTGGCCCTGGTCTTCGCGCTAGCGGTCATGCTCATTACCAACCGCAGTCTCGATCAAATAGACATGGTCGAATCACTGAAAAGCACTGAATGATGCTGTTCTTGTATTGGACAAACCAAGCGGGGAGGGTAACCTCTCCGCTTTCGGGTTTTCGGCACCGGACGTGGAAAACGTTGAGATGATGCGCGCCAGTAGCCCAATGGAGGAGCAGCTGACGACGGATAAGCGGGTTTCAGGTTCGAATCCTGTCTGGCGCATCACGTGTAAGCCCCGCAGTTACAAAGGCTGTGGGGCTTTTCCATTACCACCCAAGGCACCGACGCCGCTGAAACGTACACTGGATATATATCTTATTGAAATTCGAATGCTCATCGCCGCCGGCAAAGTGAGTGCCTTTGCTCAATCGTCGGCATTGCAACGAAGACGACGGTTTGGATCCCCCCCCCCAATGCACGTTTCGGCGCACATACGGAAGATCCCCGCCGGAGCGGGGCGGGTGTGGTTTTCTGCTTGTGCGGGCACTTGAGGTCGAGCGTGGTCTCTCTGTGGGTCATGTTGCAGGCTGTTTCCTTGCGTATCCGGCCCCTGCCTTCCCCTCCTGGCCGGGGATGAGGCCTTTCCTGGCTTTTTGTCCGTATTGTTCGGGGTGGGGTGTCGGCGGTGAGGGTTGGGCTGAGCGGTTTTTAGCGGGGTGACCGGGAATGACGGCGGGTCCGTGCCGGCTGGAGCACTTCGCGGGTCGTTGCACGGTGGTGCAGACGGTTGATATCTGAAAGCTGGTGTGTGGGCTCCGGCAGGGTTCATTTAATGGTATGAGCTGCTTTTTTCTTCCGGTTCCTCACCGAGTGGTATAAGCCGGCAACTCCTGCTCCGGCGAGGAACAGGAGGATGGAGGACAAGGCGAAATAGCATATTTGTTTGAATAGAATGGAATCAGTCTCGAACATTATGATAGCGACGATTCCGATTCCGTTGAAGATGCTGATGGTGTAATAGATGAAGTCTTGTGCTCTCCCGGCCCAACGGTTTGCCGTCCACAGGCCAAGCACGAACGAGAAAGGGATGACCACGAATAGGTGGAGGGCACCGATGAAAGCCAGGAATCTAAGGTCGTCGTTGGGCGACTCGATGAGGATGAATGGCCAGGCTGTGACAAGGAAGTAGTAGCTGAAGAGGAGGACGCTGACGGCCCCGACCCTTTGCTTGTGCTTATGATTGATGGTGGCGTGGTCGTCCTTGTCTGGTCCCATGGTTTCCACAGTAGCGACCGCAGTATGGGAGACCGCGGGAATCGGGTGAGTCTGCACCATAGTCGCCGATCGGCATGAGACGGCCCCGCCGGAGCGGGGCTTGAGAAGTGTTATTCGAACAGGTCCCGCAGGCTGGACGTGGTCTTCCGGTAGACCTTCTTACAGGCGGCCTTCCCGGGGTTCCCGATCCACCCCATGCCTTTCCTGCCGTAACCGTGGGAAAGGGCCTTCCCCTCCTGCCGCTTCCACCTGCCCGCCGACCGGGCGCTGACGGAACGCCTCACACCCGGCGTGCGGATACCGAACTTCATCTTCGTCTGCCCGTTCATTTCATCCAGCGGAGTCTTCCGTCGCGTGCCGTCCGGCAGGTCAGTATCCTGCCGCTGCGGTCCGATTGCCCGGTGGCTCCGGCCGGGGAGCAGAAAGCACCTCCATGGACGGTCGGGAGTCCTGCATTTTGTTCTGGTGCCGCCGGTGCCGGGGCCTCCCGTCGGACTTCTTGCCGTGGGGCTTGTTGAGGTTGCTGGGCGGCCCTCTGCTGAGCTTCTTTTTCTTGGGCGGCTTTATCGGCTGCGGCTTTTTCCTGGGCCGCCTTGTCGGCTGCTGCCTTCTCTTCGGCCGCCTTGTCGGCCGCCGCTTTTTCCTCTGCGGCCTTCTTGTCTGCGGCTTTCTTCTCTGCGGCCTTCTTCTCCTCCTGCTCCTTGTCCCACTTGTCCGCCTTCTCCTTGGCGTCCTTCAGATCATCCTTGGTCTGGTCGAGCTCCTCCTTGAGATTCCTGACCTCTTCTTCGGACTGCGAGTACTTCGCAGACAGATTCTTGGAATCATGGGATTCGTCGTGATCGCTGCCCCCGCAAGAGGTGATGCAGACTCCTAGGATGAAAGCCAAGAGAGCTGCAATGACAGACTTCCACGGCACCTTGACAGTGTTTTTGGGACCTGTGGCCGGGGGATATGGGGACCCCTGTTGCGGCATTGTCTGTCTGGGCTGGCCCTGTACCGGAGGAATGGGCTGGGTGTGTTTCGCATCTTGTGAATGGAACCGGTTGTACCAGTGACCCGTCGGCTTGGTCGTGTTGGCAATGCTGGTTGGCTGGGTGTCTTTCCTGTCCTGTGAATGGAACCGGTTGTACCAGTGGCCCGTCGGCTTGGTCGTGTTGGCAATGCTGGTTGGCTGGGTGTCTTTCCTGTCCTGTGAATGGAACCGGTTGTACCAGTGGCCCGTCGGCTTGGTCATTCTCTTCCCCCCTCAAATTGTCAACTGCGACATTTGACAGATTACTAAATGATATGTCCATCTGGAAATTGAGCGGAGTGTGACCTAAGGCATCAGTGCCCAGCTGCCATAGGGCAGTTTCGCGATTTTACGCAAGAAAGATGATGGATCCCATCTGGATGGTAAGGCAGATTGGCCATGCCGCGGTCGATGAGGTCGATCCTGGCGTTCACGCAATAGAAGCCTGATCTTTCCCTGGTAGGGGTGGCCGACGGGGGTGTGATGTTCAAAACGTCTATGCGATAAGCCCCCGCAACGAGGAGAATCGCCTAGTCCAATGGGGGTCCTCAGTCGGGATCGAATTCAGGCCAGGTACCCTTGGTCAGCAGAAAGTCGCCGTAGGATCGGGTCTCTGCGGTGACGATGATTCCCTGGGTCTTCCGCCCCTCATCATAGAAGGCCATCCGCTCCAGGCCACCGCCGTCGATTGTGCGCCCTTCCGCCTTCTCGGCCGCTTCCATGACCGCCCGGGCGGCCTCCCTCAGAGGTTCGCCAGGCTTGTCGACCATGTAGCGGACGGGATGTTCCACGAACCTGTCCAGGGGCATGACCGACGTGATCACTTCAACGGCTTGGGCTGCGTCCAGTCCGTCCATCCGAAGGACGGGAACCCCCATGGAATAGGCGGGATAGTTGGCATCGACCACGGCAACACTGTCCCCATGACCCATCCTCGCCAGGAGGTAGAGGACCTCCGGACTGAGCCTTGGATCCATTCCCTTGAGCATCTGATGTCCCCTTTCATGGTCTGCCTGCCCTTGCGTCAACTCTGCCGGTCCCGTCGTGGACCTCTCAAACGGGGTGCTGGTCGGCGGATTGCGACGCCTTTCACCGCATTCCATAGTATCCCATCGGGTGAAGGTGCTGGCCGCAGGGCATCGGAAGACAAATCGATGCGGGCTTCGGGGCTCCCCGCGATTTTGGTCCGTGCGGGTCCTCGTCCGAATCGTGCGATGCGTATTTTCGCACCGTCGGAATTCATGGAGGTCACAGGCCTTTGACACTGTCTTAGGGTGCGTAGGGATTTCGGAGTCCGTATGGGGGAGTCGGTGGTTTGGACGGTAGGTCTGGCCGGCATGTCAGACCCTTCCGGCTTTTGCCTTAGATGCGGCAGAGATGAGCAGACACAGATGACTCGGTATTTCATCCATGTTCCATCCGTGGCTTCAGGGGAGCATGGAGAGGTGCTGTCAAGGCGAAGGACATGAAGGCAGGTCCGGCATGGTCCGATGACGGCGTCCGGTGTCAGCCGTACGGCTGAGCGCGCGTGGAAATCACGGGCGGGCGTCTGATGGTTCCTGACAGGAAGGACGACCCCCGTCTCCGCTCCGGACTCGCAGGTGATGATGGGCCTGGTTGTTGTCCAGGATTGGTAAGGTCATGTTGAGGGCAGGCGTGAGTGCCTGTGCCGAAAAGCCATGAGAGGCGGGAGCGGGGAATCGTGGACGATGAAGCTGGCAGGTTGACGGAATCCGGTGACCGGAGGAATCAAGCGGACAGGACAATTCATGCAGTGGATGGCATGGACTCCTTCGACGGGGACGGTCCCTCCGGTCAAGGTGACCGGGCGGACGGGCAGGAGGGCCTGATGTCAGACAGCGCCTACGGTCCCGATGGGCCGACCTACCACCGGGGGCCGGTCATACTCAGGGGCCCGATGATTCCAACGGATAATTCCAACACAAATATATTCGCCTCGGGTGGGGATACGGACTGGCTCCATATGGATCCATGGAGGGTCTTGCGGATCCAGGCCGAGTTCGTGGACGGGTTCGGCGCCCTGGCCGAGTTGGGGCCTGCCGCCGCGGTCTTCGGCTCCGCCAGGACCAAGCCTGACGATCCCGACTATCAGGCGGCCGTCAGGATGGGGGCCGGCCTGGCCCGGAAGGGGATGGCCGTCATAACAGGCGGCGGCCCCGGAATCATGGAGGCCGCCAACCGCGGAGCCGCCCAGGTCGGAGGCAAGTCAGTGGGTCTGGGCATAGAATTGCCCAAAGAGCAGGGAATCAACGAGTGGGTCAACCTGGGAATCACCTTCCGCTACTTCTTCGTGCGCAAGATGATGTTCGTCAAATACTCCTCCGGCGTCATCATCTGCCCCGGCGGCTTCGGGACCATGGATGAGATGTTCGAACTTCTCACCCTGGTCCAGACCCACAAGGTGGCGACCATGCCCGTCGTCCTCTTTGACAACGCCTATTGGGATGGCCTCTTCGAGTGGATTTCGACAACGGTCAGGGGGAGGGGGATGATATCGGACCTGGACCCCCAGCTCTTCATCCGTACCGATGATCCCGACGAGGCTGTGGCCGCCGTCACCAGGCAGACGGAGGGCCTGGGCGACTGACCGCCGCCCCTTCCCTCAGATCCTCGTGACCAGGGCCATTCCGCTCCCGACCGGCAGGAGGCAGGCCTGGGTCTGGGCATCATCAGCCAGCGAATCCAAGAGCGTCCTCAGGGTGACGCTCTTTTCGGAGCGGTCGGCAGGATCCATCAGACCTCCCGCCTTTTCGTCTCCACACAGGCAGAAGGCATCTGTGAAGACGAGCTGCCCTTTCGGCCTTAGCAGGCGGCCTGCATGGTCGTAAGCATCACGGTAGTTTTTGCTCTCTCCTGCGATGACGATCATGTCGTAATCGGCTGGATTCAATCGCGTGAAATAGGTACCGGCCTGGGTGTTGACCGCCCTCAGGCGCAGGCCGGTTGAATCATCCACGCTCTGGAAGGCCTTTTTGATCAGGGATGCTCCCCGTTGGGAGGAATCGACGGCGGTGAACTGGCCGTGGCCGTGCAGCCCGGCGATGAGGCGGAGGGCCTGGACGACGGAGCCGGTGCCCACGGAGATGATCGACTCCGCTCCAGCCCCGGCTGCAAGATACTCCAAAAAGGCCCCTTCGGCCACGGAGCACTGTCCGAAACCCTCCTCCAGGGCCTGCCGGCGGCTGGCGCTTATCTGGTCCGGCTCCTGGTTGAGCGGATTTTCTTCGGCGAATTCCCAGCCCTTGGCACGGTTGCTGTACGAGGTTCTATCCATGGTGTCCACTCTAATGAGGGGGCCGCACAAGGTCACGGGTGGTGGTGTGCCAGTGCACCACGCTGACAGGCGACCATCCCCGGGGTCGCACATCCCGGGGTCGAATATCCCAGGGTCGAATATCCCAGGGTCGCACAAGGTAGGGGGAGAGGCATCGGCCCGGGTCCGAGCAAATTCATGGTGGTGGGGCGGGGCTGTAATGGCTTCTTGCAGGCGCACGCACGTGTCGGCTGCAGGTCTGCCGGCCAGCCGGATCTCTTCACCGACCAGGCGGCGGTAGGGGCCGGACAGGATGCAGTGCGTGCGGGCGGTCCCTTTTGATTGGTTTCCGGATTATCCCGCCCCTCAGGCTCAACGGTGCCGGGATGGCGAGCACCTCTGTGGGGAGGGGGTCAACGGTTGACGGCTTCGACCAGTCTCCACATCTCCTCACCCACGTCGATTCCCCTGGGGCAGGGCCTGGTGCAGGCGCGTACGGACTGGCAGGCCAGGATGCCGTCGGCCTGGTCGATGGCATCCAGGCGTTCCTGCCTCGATCCGTCCCTGGAGTCATTGATGAATCTGGCCGCCGCTATCATGGCGGCGGGTCCGGCGAAGGCCTCCCCTCCGGCATATATGGGGCAACTGGCCTCGCACAGGCCGCAGGTTATGCAGTTGCTCAATGTCTCATAGGCTCGCAACTGGTCGGGGGTCTGCAGGTATTCCCCTTCGATGTCAGCCTCCGGCCCTGTTTCGTTCAGTGGCCCGTCCGGAGAGGACTCCACCTGTCCGGACGGGTCGGCGTCGCCCCCTCCGGAGACCTTGCGGCCGTCCTGGCCTGCATGGTTCAGGTATGGGGTGTACTGGCGGATCTGCCGGTACATGGTGTCGGTGTCGACTATCAGGTCTTTCAAAACGGTGAAACCGGGCAGGGGGGCTATTTCTATCAGAGCATGCCGCCCGGTTACGGCTGTTTCCTTGGTCGGATTCTTCTGACCCTGCGCGGAGTCCGCCAGGTGGTCGCCCCCCGTTTCCTCCGGGATCCTGGCCTGTCCGGTCCTGCGGAAACCGGATGAAGCGGTCGCCTCAGGCCCGCCGGTCTCATGTCTGACGCTGGCCGCAACGGTCGCCGTGCATAGGAGGGTGGCCTCACCGTTGACCAGGACTCCGTCCGAACCGCACATCCCGTGGCCGCAGGAATATCTGAAGGCCAGGGTCGGGTCCTGTGAGCGCTTGATGTCGAGGAGGCAGTCGAGAAGGGTTCGGCCTGGATCCGTTTTAAGGACATAGTCCTGAATCCAACGTCTTCCCCTCACCCTCCTTCGGGCCATGGCCGGGGAGGGAGTGGAAAAGGGATTCCGCCTCTGCCTGGCCGGGCGGTCCGGTTTCGGCGCGAAGCGGGTTATCCGTATGGTGATTCTGGTCGGGTCCGGCCTTTCCTCGTCGGCACCGACCAGGATCTCCCCGTTCCGGGTGGTCGTGTTCGGGTTGGCTGCAGGGGACGTGTCCCTCCCGTCAACCCCCATCGACTGTCTCATCGCCTTCCCGCACCTTCCTCATGAGCCGACCAAGGGTCGTTTCCCGGCCCTGTCATCTGATATCTTTCATCACCGGCTCGACCTCGGCCTTCAATACCCCCTGCCCTGAGGCGGCAGGTCGACGATGTGCACCGGCTGCCAGCGGACATCGCCTTGGGCGTCCACCATCGAGTGGGCCAGGAAGCGGCTGTCGTCGCGCCGGGGATGGTCCTTACGGTAGAGGGATCCACGAGACTCCTCCCTCTCCAGGCTGGAAGTGAGCACGGCCCGGGCCAGGGTCAGGAGGTTCTTGACCTCCATGATTGCGGTGAGCTCCTGGTTGAAGGCGGGTTCATCCCCGTGGCAGGCAAGTGTGCGGGACTCCCGGTCCAATTCATCGATTCGGTCCAGGGCCCGTTCGATGCTGGACCGGTCGCATCTGACAGCGACCCCGTCCTCCATGACATGTCCGACCCGGGCCATGAGGTCGTAGGCGTTGGCATCGGTCTGGCCTCCCTCTGCCTGCTCCCCGTCGGCGGGGTGGTCTGCCTCGTCACGGGTCCGGAGACCGCTGACAGGCCCTCCCTGGCTGTGCTCGTGGTCTTCGGTGCGGGCCACGGCATCCGAACCGGCTTCTTCCGCTGCCTCCTGGACTCCCTCGTGGTCCGGCAGACCGTGCAGAAGGTCGTGGATGCAGGATTCGCGACCGGCAAGAGTCTCTTCCAGGAGGCCGTCATGGACTTCTTGGCCCCGTTCCCCACCTCCGTCTATTCTCTTTGCGACCGCCTGTCCCGCCCTGCTTCCGAAAAGGCAGGCATCCAGGAGGGAGTTCCCGCCCAGCCGGTTGGCCCCATGCACGCCGACACAGGAACATTCACCGGCTGCGTACAGACCGTGAACGGCCATTCGCCCGCCATTCGCCCACCGGTAGACCTGGCCCTTGGTGGTGGCTGGTATTCCCCCCATGGTGTAGTGGGCCGTGGGTTTGACCGGGACCAGGTCATGGGCCGGGTCGAGGCCGGAGTACCTGACGATGGTTTCGTAGACTTGGGGGAGGAGGGTCTTCATCCTCTCTTCGCCGACGCCTGTCATGTCCAGCCAGACGCAGTCCCTTGGCCCGTCCGGTTCCTTGGGATCGGCCACCCCTCGGCCGGCGTCCACTTCGCTGGCTATCGACCTGCTGACGACGTCACGGGGTGCCAGGTCACGGTGTTCGGGCGCATATCGGGCCATGAACGCCTCGCCCTCACTGTTGCGCAGGATGCCGCCCTCCCCGCGGGCTGCTTCGGACAGGAGGATGCCCGTGTGCCCCAGGCCGGTGGGGTGGAACTGTATGAATTCGAGGTCTTCAAGCTGGAGGCCGGCCCTGAGGGCCAGGGCCATGCCATCGCCCGTCAGGTCCCAGGAGTTCGAGGTCGTATGGAAGAGGTGGCCCGCTCCTCCCGTGCACAGGATCACGTTGTCGGCGGCGATCGCATGGGCTCGTCCATCGTGCGTGTCCAGGACCACCAGGCCCTCGATTCCCCCTTCCTCTGCGTCTGACAGGACCAAATCGGTCACATACCATTCCTCGGCGAATTCGACCCCGTATCGCACGCACTGCTGCCAGAGGGCGTACAGGATCTGGTGGCCGATCCTGTCGGCCGCGTAGGCCGCCCGCTTGACGGGTTTTCCTCCGAACCGCGCGGTGTGTCCTCCGAATCTGCGCTGGGCTATATGGCCGTCCTTCCCCCTGGAGAAGGCGACACCGTCGTGTTCCAGTTCGATTACGGTTTGCGGCCCCTGGCTGGCCAGGATTCTGGCGGCATCCTGGTCGACCAGCCAGTCGCCCCCCTTGACCGTGTCATAGTAGTGCCAACGCCAGTCGTCTTCCTCCTCGTTGCCCAGGCTGGCGGCTATCCCGCCCTCGGCCGATCCGGTATGGGAACGAAGGGCCTGGAGTTTGGAGATGACCAGGATCCCTCCCTCGCTCCCCTTGGAATGCTCGGTCCCCAGTGTTTTCACGAGGGAGAGGGCGGCTGACAACCCGGCCGCACCGGCGCCGACGACGACCGCATCGTAATGGCATTTGACCTGTTCAGGACTCATATCCCAGATGTTCTCACAACCCTTTGATTCCGCGCCCCCGGTCTTCCCACGCGCGGTTCGGCCGGTGCCCTGCCGCCGGTGGAGGACCCTGCCTGCCTGTCCGCCCCTGCAGACGGGAGCGATTCGATATCTCAGCCCTACCAGCGGACCTGTCGGATTGGAAGCGGACAATACGGGTATGGAAAAGCAATCGTTCTTCCGCCAGGTCTATCGGGTGGTCAGACGGATTCCTGCCGGCAAGGTCGCGACTTATGGGCAGGTGGCGGCTTTGACGGGGCATCCGCACCATGCGCGATTCGTCGGATTCGCCCTCCACGACAATCCCCAGCCAGGTGTCATCCCCTGTCACCGGGTGGTATTCAGGGACGGTTCCCTGGCTCCCGGATTCGCGTTCGGTGGCCCTGGAAGGCAGCGGGAGCTGCTCGAGGCCGAAGGGGTGATTTTCCGCCCGCCGAGCGGGAGAGAGCCCGCCGGGGCGCCGGGGTGGGTGGTCGACCTCGAACGTTGCCTGTGGCAGGCGTGAGACCTCCCTCGGAGTCGGACACAAGGGGAGGCCTCGGTCAGACATCGTCCCGGCCTCCCATTCGCCCCAACCCACCATCTGCCACGCCCCTGGTCAGATTGGGTGGCATCATCCTGCCGCTCCTCCGACGGGGCCGCCGCCTCCTGGGCAGTGAGCGGGCCCGTGCAGAGCCGGAGGGGGAAGGTCGGCGGCACCCATCAGGAGGGTGGCCCTGCCCTCATGGATCAATCGGTTGCAACCAGCGTTGTCGGGCATGTCGATCCTTCCGGGCGCAGCATAGACCATCCTTCCCAGTTCAGCCGCCCAGGTGGCCGTGTTGATTGCTCCTGAACGACAGCGGGCCTGGGCCACGACGACTGTTCCGGCCAGGGCGGCGATGATCCTGTTCCGCAGGAGGAAACGGCGGGCTTCCGGCACGGTGCCGGGAGGCATCTCGCTGACCAGTGCTCCACCTCCTTCCCTGATGGCCTTGAAGAGCCGCCCATTGCAGCGCGGACCCATCCTGTCCAGCCCGCCGGCGAATACGGCCACCGTCCCTCCAGGGTTGTCCGTCTCCGGCCCGGCTCCCGACTCCAGGGCCCCCCAGTGGGCGCTGGCATCGGCCCCCATGGCTCCGCCGGATATGACGATGTGCCCCAGCCTGGCTGCTTTGAAACCCATGGAATGGGCCACGAACCGGCCATAATCGTTGCAATTGCGGGAGCCGACCACGGCAATGGGGTGCCTGTCCCGGTTCAGGGCGGCCGCCTCGCCGGACCCCCACAGGCAGAGGGGAGGGGCCCAATCGGATCGGACGGCCAGATCGTCGAGCTGGCCGGGCCAGCATCCGTCACCGGGGGCGACAATCCACCATCTGCCGTCTTCGGTCAACCTTCTGCGCGCTTCTTCCGGCTGGATCCTCTCCCAGACGGACAGGCGGGACAGCCATCCCTGTTTCGCCCGTGCGAAGCGGCCCAGGTCCCCAGGGTCCGTCCTCCGACCCCACCGGGCCGCCCCCTTGAGGAACATCGCATCCAAGCTGGCATCATCCCCTGCCCATCTCGTCATCCATCCACAGGGTCTGGGCGACTCCATCTCCAAGGCTGCCAGGAGGCATGCGGCGTTCGGTGCCCCCATCAGGCTGGCGTGCATGAGCGCGTCGGGCCCGTCCGAGCAGGAGGTCAGGATGGCCCTGGCCAGCCGGTCCCTTCCGGCAGCCCCTTCGAACGGGTGCATCTGTTCGGTCGGCCGATGGCCTTCCTGCGGGGTCCTGCTCATGACAACCGCGTCCTAAGGAGGATGCCGGCTTCGATGTCGTCCCTGTCGGGGCTGTCCCTTCCGTCGAGATCGGCCAGGGTCCATGCCAGCCGCATGGCCCTGTCCGCCCCCCTCAGACTCAGCAGTTGGCTTTCCAGCGCCCTGTTGACCTGGTCCGAGGTCTTCCTTGAGGTATTCACGCGCAGCCATTCGCCACTGGCCTGTGCATTGCAGGTCCAACCCTCCCTTCGGTACCTGCTCCGGGCCACCTGACGTGCCTTGACCACCTGGGCCTTGATTGTGGCACTCGAAGCCTGTCTTCTCAGACCTGAAGTTGGAAGGTTCGATACAGGAGGGACGGTCGTCTGGATGTCGATGCGGTCCAGAATTGGTCCGGACAGGCGTGCCCAGTACCTGCGGCGCTCCCGGGACGTGCAGGTGCAACGTTCGCCGGTGCCGTATCCGAACCCGCAGGGGCAGGGGTTGGCTGCCATGACCAACTGGAACCTGGCCGGGTAGATTGCGCTTCCCCTGGACCGTGACAGGAGGATTCTGTGGGTCTCCAATGGCTCCCGTAGGGTCTGGAGGACGCGGGGGGAGAATTCCGTGGCTTCGTCCATGAAGAGGACACCGCAGTGGGCCCTTGTGATTGCGCCGGGCATGGCCAGCCCCGACCCCCCGCCCACCATGGAAGCGGTCGAGGCCGTATGATGCGGGGCCACGAAGGGTGGCAGGTCGCTGACCCCGTATGCTTTCAAGGTCCCGCACAGCGAACGGATGGAGGCCACTTCGAGCCGCTCCTTCTCATCAAGGGGCGGGAGTATGCCCGGCAGGCGGGAGGCCAGCATGGTCTTGCCGGCACCAGGTGGGCCGACCATGATCATGTGGTGGCCGCCGGCGGCTGCCACTGTCATGGCCCGCTTGGCCTCCTCCTGGCCTACGACCTCGGACATGTCCCCCTGTCCTTCGTGGGTCATGTCCGGACCGGCGGCTTCATCGGCCTCCAGATCCGGGCCGAAGCCGCCCTGCCCGGGAAGGTGGTAGACGGCCCTGCCGCCCATCGCCTCCACCAGTTGACCCAGATGCCGGATTCCTGTGACCTCCAACCCTCCTACCAGCTTGGCCTCCGCAAGGTTGTGGAGGGGGACGAAGGCCCTTCTTATTCCGTGCGCCGCGGCGTGGGTGAGGATCGGCAGGAGCCCGTTGACGGGCAGGACGGTCCCGTCCAGGTTGAGCTCCCCCAGGGTAACGGCATCATCGAACCCGTCCAGCGGTACGGTGCCTCCGGCACCCAGCACACTGGCTGCTATCGCCAGGTCATGGGATGAACCGTGCTTGGGTTTGGAAGCGGGGGAGAGGTTGACCGTCACCCTGGTCTGTGGCCAGCGGAACCCGGCGGCCGAACAGGCCGACCTGACCCGTTCGCGGGATTCCGACAGGGAGGCATCGGGCAGTCCGATGATGGAGAAGAAGGGGAGACCGGGCGATATGAAGGCCTGGGCGTGTATCACAAAGGCCTTGAGCCCGATGAGCCCCACGGATTTCGCCGAACCCAGACGCATCAGAAGGCCCCTTTGATCTGTCGTATGAAGAGGGCCTCAGTCGGCCATCCCCGCCCGGGCGCCCGGCCGTCTGCCAGGGGGATTCGTCCTGACAGCCCTTCCCGGTCGGGGCGGCCAACCATGAGGGTCACCACATCGAAGCGGGTCCCCTTGTGGCGGCATCCCGGGTCAAGGTTGCAGGCGATCAGCCAGCGGACGGCCGTCCTTCTCAGCCTGGTCCGTTTGGCGGGTCCCACGGCCTCCTCGGGCGGACCGAAGGTCGTGCTCCGTCTTGTCTTCACCTCCACGAAGGCCAGAACCTGGTCCGGGTCCAGGGCGACCAGGTCCAATTCTCCGAACCGGCACTGCCAATTGCGGGCCATGATCCGCCACCCCTGTGACTGCAGCCAGAGTGCGACATAGGACTCTCCCAGCCGTCCCAGCCGTGCCCGGCCCACATGCCCGCCGGTCATGGCACGTGCGACCCCCTCCATGGATTCGAAGGGATCGGACTCTTGCGTCCGCGCGTCATTCAGCGGACCCGGTGCTTCCAGCGTTCCTGATGTGTTCATGTGACCAGTGCACCACACCGGCGGTTGACCCAGGAAGTTTGCGAGGCATGTGGTCGAATGCGGTCTCCATCCACAATCCCTCGGGGTGGGGGAGGCGATTCCTTGGGGTCGGGCGGACCTGCCCTGTACGGCCTGTCGCTCAGTCCCGGGGTACCAGGTCCGTCAACAGGCCCAGATCCAGTTCGAAGCTGACCCCCCTCTCCTGGTAGTGGGGCTGATTGCGGGTCGACTTCATGGCCGACCTGACGAATTCGCCGGCGATCCTGGCTGATTCATCCAGGCCAAGACCTGCGAAAAGTGCCCCGCTCAGGGCGGAGGCGAAGGCGTCACCGGTCCCGTGGATCATGAAGGGGAGACGGTCGTGAACCAGCTCCACCTTCCCTTCCACCCCTCCGTGGGCTGCGGAGGCAACATAATTCCGCAGCTTGCCGTCGCCTCTGTCGATTCCCTTCACCACCACATTCTTGGCCCCCATACTCAAAAGGCGGTCGAGACGACGGTCCACCTGGTCATCATCCAGGCACTGGCCTTCATAGGGAATGCCGGTCAGAAGGCTGACCTCGGTCAGGTTGGGCATGAGCACATCGGCCCCGTCGACCAACCTGGTCATGGCATGGCACATCTCTTCGGTGTAGGTGGGGTACATGGAGCCGCCGTCGCCCATGACCGGGTCCACCAGCCGCAGGGCCGACGGGTACTCCCGGTACATGCGTTCGATGATGCCCACCTGCTCGGCGCTGCCCAGGAAGCCGTTGTATATCCCGTCCAGCTCGACCCCCTCCTTGCGCCAGGCGTCGAGATAGGACGGAAGCATCTCGGTCGTGTCGTGGAAGGTGTAATCCTTGTACATGGTGTGGGCGCTGAAGAGGGCGGTCGGCACCGGGCAGACGTCGCATCCGGCCGCCGACAGGATGGGGATGGCTGCGGTCAGGGAGCATTTCCCATAGCCGCACATGTCGTGAACTGCCGCCACGCGCGGTATGTACCGCCTGTCCCGTTGGTAGAGGGGGAATGACTGGTTCTGCATCATGTACTCCTTGTGCCCCCTGTCGACTGGCTGGAACCCCGTCCTGCATGGGGGAGCCCAGGGCGGCGGCTGGTGCGGGTCCCGGGGCCGCAGGAGCCGATCCGCATTCGGCGGCCTGGACGTTCACCATTGTCCATGACTCTACAACCGGGTACATCCCTAAACCTTGCCCGGGCAATCATCCTTCAGGATGACAGGGGCCGTCCCGTCCCTGCGGCAGGTCGGATATTTCAATCGCAGGCATGATGTCAGGCCCTTCGGACTCCTGATAACTTGCTGAAAGGACGCGGGGAAGGACCCCGCTACGGACAGTGAGGTTGCACGATGGACATGCAGCGGATGGAGCCGGTCGGACGATCGGAAGTGGGCGAAGAGAAGATCTCACCGGTCGGTGGGCCGGGGACGGCCATCAGGGCCGAGGACCTGACAAAGGATTACGGAGAGGGCGAGAGCGTGGTCCATGCCCTCAGGGGGGTCGATGTGAGCTTCGACCAGGGGATGTTCACGGCGATCATGGGTCCCTCTGGATCAGGGAAGTCCACCCTCATGCACACCCTGGCCGGTCTGGATTCCGTCACCAGGGGGCACGTCTATCTGAACATGGTCAACGCCACCGGGCTGAGCGAGGGCAGGAAGAAATTCAGGGGCCAGCGGGGGGAGGTGGATCTGACCACCCTGAACGACAACCAGCTCACCCTCCTGAGAAGAAGGAACCTGGGCTTCATCTTCCAAAGCTTCAACCTCCTGCCTATGTTCACCGCCCGGCAGAACATAGAAACCCCCCTGACCCTTGACGGCGGCAGGCCGGACAGGGAGTGGATGGATCTTCTGGTCAGGACCCTGGGACTGGAAGGGAGGCTGGACCACAGACCAAGCGAGCTGTCAGGCGGCCAGCAGCAGAGGGTGGCCATCGCCAGGGCTTTGATCACCAAACCCTCCATCGTCTTCGCGGACGAGCCGACGGGAAACCTGGACTCCCTTTCCAGCGCGGAGGTTCTGGGATTCCTGCGACGCTCGGTCAGGGAGCTGGGACAGACGGTCATCATGGTCACCCATGACCCCCTGGCCGCTTCCTATGCGGACCGGGCCTTGGTCTTCAGCGATGGACGGGTGGTGGCGGACCAGGAGAAGCCAACGGTCGAAATCATGAACGACCTCATGGCCAAGGACTCCCAGACCCTGCTTGACCCGCCCCGGGTCCCCCTACAGGCAGACGGTGCCCCCCGTGTACGCCGAGAGGGAGATGTCCCTGATGATGGCGGGGCCCTCAGGCCGTCAGGCCCTTCGATGAGCGAACGCTGAGGGGGGAAGTCATGTGGTCGATCACCAGAAAGTTGATGAAGCGGGACTCGAGGATGATGGTCCCCGCGGGTATCGCGATAGCGATCAGCGCCTTTTTCATAGCCGCCACCTTCCTTTTCGGGAACATGATGGATGCCTCGGTGCGCAAGTTCGTCATGATGGATGCAGGTGCGGCGAACTACGCCATTCTCTCCGAATCGGAGGATGACCGCAACGTCGCGTCTCTCAAGCTGGACGAATTCCACGTTGACAAGTTGACCGGGATCAAGGGGGTCAAGGGGGTGCGGGTCAATTTCTCCGTTCCCCTTGTCCTGAACACGCGGGAGAGGACGGAGACCCATATGGCCTCGGTGGTCGGTGACGACCCGGATCTGATGCCGGTCAAGCTGGCCTCGGGTCAGTGGCCTGCCGATGAGGATCAGATCGTCCTGTCCAAGCCGGATGCCAAGAAACTCGGGGTCAAGATCGGGGATCAGGTCAAGGTCAATGTGGACTCCCAGGAGTTGGAGCTGGCCATGGCCCAGGATGATTCGCAGGAGGCGCCAGGGGGCGGAACCGGTGACGAATCTTCCGGTGGCTCACAAGAGCCTGTCAAAGCGGACCCGGCCGTGCTGGAGGCCCAGCGCAAACCGGTCATGATGCGACTGGTGGGGATCAGCACGGCCGACTATGGTCAGTTCGCCTATACGGGGGGGTCCGCCGTGGTCACCTGGAAGGGCGCCAACTCCCTTTATGAGCACTTCAAACTGGGTGACATGAAGGAACTGGAGGTGACCGGTCCCGTCTACGTCTCCCTGGACGACAAGGCCGCCCAGGACCGTGCGGTCACGGACCAGGTCAAGGCCCTGGCCCCGGCCGGCTACACCCTGATGGACCGCAAGGCCATGGAGGACCAAGCCCTTCACCAACAGTTGGGGAACGATGCCGACATACCCACAATCTTCCTGCTCACCTTCGGGATCCTGGCCATGTTCATCTCCGCCCTGGTCATAGCCAACACCTTCCAGGTCATGGTGGCCAGGCAGCGAAAGACCCTGGCCCTCCTGCGGACCATAGGGGCCCGCAAGGGCCAGATCAGGGCCTCCGTCATCACGCAATCCGGCATCCTCGGTCTGATAGCCTCCCTGGTGGGCACGGCCCTGGCCGTCGGCGTCGTGGGGGTCCTCTCCCTCTTCCACCTGAAGCTGTCCGACGTTGAGGTCCTCCTGGACATCACCCCGAGGGCGGTTCTCTTGCCGGTCGTCTTCGGGACCCTGGTCACCATCTTGGCCTCCCTGGGATCTGCCCGCACCGCCACCAGGGTTTCCCCCGTTGAGGCCCTGCGTCCCGTGGATACGGTGACCGAGAAGAGGACAGGTCGGACCCGTCTGGTCTTCAGTTTCCTCCTCATCCTCCTCGGTGGCCTGCTGGCCGCCTACGCGGTCTGGCAGTGCATCCTCTTCCAGCAGAATCCCGGCGGCAAGGACAACCCGTCGATGATGGCCCAAAACGGGGGATCGTCCAGCAGCATCGTCCTCGGCCTGGCGGTCCTGGGCGCCATGCTGATCTTCCTGGGAGTCCTGACCAGTGCCAGGAGTTGGATTCCCCGTCTTCTGGGTGGCCTGGGCCGACTGGTCTCCCTGAGCGGCCCCTCGGCCAAGATCGCCACGGCCAACATCTCCAGGAACAAGTCCCGGGTGGCCGCCACAGGCACGGCCCTCCTCATCGGGGTCACCTTGGTTTCCTGCATGGCGGTCGGCGCGACCAGCGCCAAGGACACCTTGGGGAACACCATCAATCAGCACTACGCGCTGGATGTCGAGATATCCGGCCCGGACATCGACGTGACCGAAGCCACCATGCGCAAGGTCTCGAAGGTCAAGGGGGTGAAGGCCGTGGAGAAGGCCTCTGTGAACTACGGGGCCATGATCAAGGACGGGAAGGCCCGCAAGGATTCCCGAGGTGAGATCTGCGTCTACTCGATAGATCCCCAGGCGGCCTCCCGTGTGCTCAATGTGGACCTGTCCAAGCAGCTGGGCGCAGCGGGCAGGATCATCCTACCCGCCGGTCTGCTGGCGGAGCGGGGCGACATCAAGGACGGTGCCCGGATCGACATCCGCTTTGAGAGGGGGGACCATGCCGGAGACGGGGATGCGCCCGGCAAGGCCGACAGGGGCGAAAGCAAGTCGGTCGACAGGTCCTTCATCGGCACCGCGGCCGGGTACAGCGGCCTGTCAGGCCTGGCAGACGACCTGTACGCCCTGGCCCCGGCATCGGGGATGGAGGGGATCGCCGCCGACAACCGCGAGCTGTGGGTCAGGTCCGACGGGAGCGTGGGGCCTGCCGACCTGGTGGCCGACATCCGTCAGGTCCTGGGGGAGAAGAAGCAGCTCGCCTACCATGGAGGCCTGGTGATGAAGGCCACCTATGACCAGGAGATCAACATCATGCTCCTGGTCATGATGGCCCTTCTCGCCGTGGCCGTCATCATCGCCCTGATCGGTGTGGCCAACACCCTCTCCCTGTCGGTCATCGAACGCACCAGGGAGTCCGCCACCCTCCGGGCCATAGGGATGACCAAGACCCAGATCCGTCGCTCCCTGGCCGTAGAGGCCGCACTGATCGCACTGGGAAGCAGTCTGGCAGGCCTGGTCCTGGGGACCCTGGCCGGATGGCTGGGCTCCTATGTGGTCTTCTGCGTAATCGGAAAAGTGTCCCTGTCGGTTCCCTGGTCCATCTATGTGCCGATCCTGCTCGTGGCCTTGGTGGCGGCGGTCCTGGCCAGCATCCTCCCCGCCAGGAGGGCCACACGGACCTCGCCCGTAGCAGCCCTGGCCGAGGAGTAGTAGTGGAGGGGGGAAGGGCCAACCACATGGTTTGCGGAAAAGGGATGGTCGGCAGATAAAAGCAGCCCGCCGGGGCGGATTCCACCCCGGCGGGCTGCTTTCGCAATGTGAAGGCCGTCGATTGGTTTCCATCGATGGCCAGGCCCGGTGGTCAGGCGAAGCGCTCGCGGATCTGGGCGGATGACCCGTAGGAGGCCTGCGCCCCGTAGCCTGTGGCCGCATAGGCGGACACATAGGAGGCCAGCTGGGCCGAGTCGACCAGGGTCAGACCGGAGGAAAGGCCGGCCAGGATGGTGCCCATGAAGGCATCCCCGCAGCCGGTGGTATCCAGGGCATCCACCTTGACCGCATGGATCCGGTGGACTTCACCGTCCTCCATGACCATGGAACCCTCACCGCCCAGCGTGACGATGGCCTTGTTGAAGCCATAGCCTCTCATGGTCCCGTAGATGGAGTCCCAGTCGGTGCCGATCCAGTCCCCGTCCTCCGGCTCGGCGATGCCCAGGAGCTGGGCCATCTCATGTTCGTTGAGGAGGATGATGTCGGAGTATTCAATCAGTTCGGCGGGCAGGGGGGACCGGAAGGGGGAGTCGTTGAGCAGGACGGTCATGCCGGCCTGACGGGCCATGCGGGCGGTGGCGGTGACGGTTTCGATCGGACTCTCCAGGCACAGGCCCAGGACGGAGGCGGAAGTCAGCGCCTGACGTGACTTCATGGCATAGTCGACGTCCACCTTCCCGTTGGAACCGGGGGAGTAGACGATGGTGTTTTCGCCCTCGTCATCCACGGTGATGACCGTGGTCCCGCTGGGGCCGGGAACGGTGAGCACCTGAGAGACGTCGACGCCGGCATCGGCCAGTTTGTCCAGGAGGAAGTCGGCGTTGGCATCGGATCCGACGGCTCCGAAGAGCTGGACCTTGGCCCCGATGCGTGCGGCCGCAGATGCCTGGTTGGCGGACTTCCCTCCGGGCAGGATCTGCAGGGGCCCGCCGTTGACGGTCTCGCCCGGGCCGGGCAGCCGGTGGGTGGTCACCGTGTAGTCGGCGTTCATGGACCCTATCACCGCAATGGATCCACCGATCCTGTCGAGGTCGGCGAGTACCTCTTCTGCGCTGCGCCTGGTGTCGTCCATCATCTTGTCTCCATTTCTATATGCACCTTGCCCTGTCTGCCTGGCGGCGGGCCGCCGCTTCACGTTCAACTCTCCGAGCAGGCCCTTGGCGCCTGCAATGACCGTCGCTTCCTGTCCGGCACCCGGACACCGGCCGATCTTGCGAGCCTCCTAGGGGTCGTTTCCGGTCCCTCCCGGCTGCCCCTTGCAGACCCTGCGCCCGTTCGGAAGGACGGGGGTCCCCGGCGGGGCCGTCACACCTGCGGCCGATCCGGGGGAGGGACCTACCGACTGCCTGCGGATGTACCTGGTCTCCAGTCGGAGCGATCGGGCCTCCTCCCCCTTCATCAGGCGGAGAAGGGTGGCCACGCTCACCGCGCCCATCCTGTCCACCTGTTGGGAGATGACCGAAATGGACGGCGTCAGGAGGCTGAAAATGGGCAGATCGTCGAAGGAGACCAGGGAGAGGTCCCTTCCGATGACCCACCCGGCCCCCTGGAAGGTCCCGAGGGCCTCGATCGCGTCCTGAGAGCGGCTGAAGACGACGGCTGTTGTCCCCCTCTCCTTCAGCACAGCGGCCAGGCGGGCGTTGCGGGCGGTGGAGCCTGGCTCCCAGCCCAGTCTAATGCCGGGGTCCTGTGTCTGGGGGTCTGACATGTCGGGGAACCGTGACAGTTCCCTCTCGAAGACCCGACGGCGTTCTCGCAGGGTGTCCGAATCCTCCAGGGAGCCAGTTATCAGCGTGACGCGTCGGTGTCCCTGGGCGTGCAGGTCCGCTATGGCAGACCGCAGCCCGGACCGGGGATCGGCGTCCACGACCGGCACCCGTCCCGTCTGTCCATCGGGGCCGGCGGATGGGGTCCTGTCGATGTAGACCACAGGAATCCCCTGCCTCAGCAGTCGGTCGACTGCAGGTGAGGGGGAGGGGGATGGGACCACGATTGCCCCGTCTATGTGTTGTCCCAGAAGGTTGCCTACCAGGGTCCGCTCCTGGTCAGGCCGGTCGTCGGCCGTGCAGATCAGCGTCTGAAGATCGTGCCTGAGCAGCTCGTGCTGGACTGAGTAAGCCAGGTCGGCGAAGTAAGAGTTTCGGATGTCGGGGATGAGTAGGCCGACCGCCTGGGAATGCAAGGAGTGCATGGAGCGAGCCCTGGAATCGGGAACGTATTGCAGTTCTTCGATGACCTGCCGGACCCTGTCCCTGGTCTCCTGCGAAATCCGGCCTGAATCGTTGAGCGCACGCGAGACCGTGGACACGGAGACGCCGGCCCGTCTCGCCACATCACGAATCGTCGCGTACGCCATCTCTGCCTTTCGGTGGTTGTCCGTCCGGTGCCGGTACCAGGGCCTCCGGTGATGACCCCAGGGCCCATCGTCCTGGTGTAAGGATTTCGCATACAGTTATACCAGTGCGGTAACGATACCGCAAATCAAGCCGTCGCTGCTGGCAAATCTGTGTTACCAGGGTTTACATCGGTGAATCCGGAACCTGCCGCCGCCGATGGCGCACCCGGCCGCCAGCTCAGACCAGGTCGTTCTCGTAGGCGAAGACAACCGCCTGAACCCTGTCCCGGGCGTTGATCTTCTGCAGGATGTGAGCCACGTGGGTTTTCACCGTCGGCAGACTGATGAAGAGGCGGTCCGCTATCTCCTGGTTGCTCAGCCCGTGGGCCACCTCCACCAGGACTTCACGCTCCCTGGCGGTCAGCTCCTCCAATTCGGGGTCCTGATAGGGTGCCTGTCCGGATGACCCGGTCTGTGGGGTTCCGGGGTAGGGTCCGGTCTGTGCGCCATCCGACGGACCGGCTGCGTCCCCCTCTTCCGCTGAAGGGGCCCGGAGGGGTACCGGCTGGGTCTGGGCCATATGCTCGATCAACCGTTTGGTGGCCGATGGGGCGATGATGGCGTTGCCCCGGTAGACCGTCCGGATTGACGCCAGCAGGGTCTCCGGCTCGGTGTCCTTGAGGAGGAAGCCCGATGCCCCGGCACGGATGGCGGCCATGACGTACTCGTCCAGGTCGAAGGTCGTCAGGATGATCACACGGGTCACAGGATCGGACTTGGAGTCCTCCGCAATCCGTCTGGTCGCCTCGAGTCCGTCCATCCCCGGCATGCGCACGTCCATGAGGACCACGTCGGGATGAAGGCTGTCGACCAGGCGGACCGCCTCTTCCCCGTCCGCAGCCTGACCGACCACATCGATGTCCGGTTGGGTGCCGATGACCAGGGCGAATCCGGCCCTCACCAACTCCTGATCGTCCGCGATGACGACAGTGATCACATGTCCGGACCGGTCCTCCATATGCGCCCTTTCGTTCGTACGGTTCTCAATACTACCGTCCACCACCGTCATGGACCGGGGTCTCGCGTGGAGGGGAGTGCACGTCATCGAGCCGGGACGGGAGGGGATGCTGCCCTCCGGGGGTCTGTGACGGGGCAGTCCCCACGTGCACCGGGTGCAGGGCCGGGCCCGTCTTCCCGCCTCCCTGCCCCCGGTCGCTGTCACCGGTCTCCCTCAATATGGTCAGGAGCTGTCTCATCCGGGTCAGGGCCTGACGACCCTCGCGCCCGATGACGTCGAAGGCCTTTTCCACGTCGCCGGGGTCCGGATCCTCACCCCTGGCCCTGGCCTTCCCGAGCATGGCAAGGCCCTGGTCGGACAGGAAGATGACGCGCTTCAAGGTGGATGCCACATCCTCTTGCATGTTGGCCCCTATCCTGCTGCGTTCCTCATTGGCGGCCACCAGGCCGGCCTCCCTGGCCGCCAGCCTCAGCGCCTCCTCCTTCTGCTCCTGCAGAAGGAGGCTGGAACCCTGGGAACGCTTCCAGAAGGAGGCCAGGATGGCGGCCAGGCAGATGGCCGCACAGGCCAGGGTGAATCCGAAGAGGCTGAAATAGGAGCCTTCGGGATTGTTCCGGGCCTGTGTCAGGGGGCCGTCACCCATCCCCATGAGAAAACCGATCAAAGGGCCTGTCCCGTGGAATTCCTCCCCGTACAGCCGCAATTGAAGGATGAAGACCTCTGCAAGCACCGCCAGGGGGACCCACAGGCGGTCGCGGTCATTCCCGTATGTCATGGCCGAATAAACCGAAACGACCACCAGGATGTCGCCCACAGGGATCCAGGGCAGGAAGAGGATCTCCAAGGCACAGATGACGGCGATGACGGCCGCACTGCCCCTTGGGTGGCTTCGTCGCCAGACGAGCGGAACGAGGATGCACAGGGTGGTGAACCAGACCAGACTCGAATCGCTGGGTGTGTACCTCTTGTCGGACAGGTAGATGTTCTCAAGAGGGGAGCTCGGCATGGCCAAAGGAAGGAGGAGGAAGGCCAGGACAGCATCGGCTACCACATAGTGTCGCTGGAACCAGGACGACATCCGTTCGATCAGGTTGGGTCTGTATCCGCCTTCAGGCACCTGCCCGATCCCGTCATTGCTCCCGGCTGGCCCATCCGCTCCATCCGCGGCGCCTCCTGTCTCCGTCCCCGCCTCCGCCTCCGTCCCGTCGGTCAGGATGACCCGTCGGCCCAAAGTCCTGTCGGGGCCTGCCTCGAAGGGGATGAAGGCCCCCACCCTGAACCCGCCACCTGCCTGAGGGCCGGACCAGGTGCGGCCGCCGACGGAAGAGACCCGTTCCCGCATCCCCACCAGCCCATAGCCGCGGTGGTCCTCCTCCAAATGGGCTGCCTGGCCCCTCCCGTCATCCTCCACGTCCAACCGCAAACCATCGACCTGCCACTGTTCGCGCACGATGACGTGCACGTGTGGCCCTGCGTGTTTGCGCACATTGCTCAGGGCCTCCTGGACCACCCGATAGGCCACGTTCATCCGTCCGTCCGTCAACTCATCCGGTTCGGGCGTGCCGGTGACGATCCTCTCGAACCGGCACCCGGGGCTGGCTTGACGGGCCTCGTTCAGGAGCTCCTCAAGGCTGTGGTAGCCGACCCCCTGATTCCGGGGCCCGGCCTTCATGCCTTCTCCGTCTCCGCCGGCCATCCTGCCCATCGAACTGAAGAGGCCGTTGAGCTCGCCCAGGGCCCGTCTGCCCTCGCGATCGATGGTCTGCATGGTCTGCAGGGCGACGGCCGGGTCTCCAGGTCCGGCATAGCGGCCGGCATCCGACTGGACGATGATGATGGAGAGCGTGTGCGCCACCACGTCATGCATGTCACGGGCCAGGCGGGCCCGCTCGGCGCTGGCGGCCAGTTCCTCCTTCTCCCGGTTGCGGTATTCAAGTGCCTCGTTGCGTTGCCGGATCAATTCGAAGGAGCGCCGCCTGGCATGGTTCCAGTACCCCAGGAAGATGGCGCAGGTGACCAGGATGAGGTAGAAGACACCGACCTGCATGCTCTCGAAGAGGACGCCACGGAGGCAGAAAGCCAGATGGCCCTTGAAGGGGGTCGACGCGCATTCCTCCAGCCTTGGCCTGGTTTGGTGGACGAAGACGGCGCTGATTCCGTAGGACGCAGCCGCCAGGACCGCCATGGCATAAGCCGTGAATATGTATGCGAACCTGTGCCGTTCACCATAGACCAGGACCGAATAGATGATGATCAGGGCCGCAATGTCGGCTGGGACCAGGACGGGTCCCAGGATCAGCTGGCAGATGCTGATGACGAGGAAGGACCATGCGGACAGGTCGGGCGAGCACCTTCTGAGAGCCAGGGGGGCGGCCAGGAGGATCTGCCAGATCGCGTAGCCGGCACTGCCGACATCGACGAAGAGGCCCTGCCCGCCCTCCTGCATGACTGACAGGCCGGAGTCCGCAGGACGGATCATGAGGATGACGACGAGCATGAAGACCGCACCCAGGGCATCGATGACGAATTCCCGCCTGCTGACGAAGGCATGCGTCCTGGTGAGGAAGTGTCTGAACCGGCCCATGCCTGCCAGCCTATCCCAAGGGCTTCCGGCGCTGTATAGGTCCTGGGGATGATACGTCCCGCCGTCGCTCCGGGTTGGACGGCCTTCTTGGGGACGATTTGAGAGTGCCTGCCGGTGACGGGGCATCTGTGGACCTGGGGGCCCGGCTATCCTGGGAACAGACGGGGTGCGGCCGGGAGGTCGTCGGAATCCGGAAGGGTCAAGGAGGGTGTTCATGATGGCTGATGTGAACAAGCCGACAATCGGTTTCATAGGGTATGGGAACATGGCCCAGGCCATGGCCCGGGGCCTGGTTTCCTCAGGTGCGGTGGAGGCCGGTCGGATCGTTGCAACGGCCGCCCACTATGACAGGCTGGAAGGAAATGCGGCCGACCTGGGCATCCGCCCCCTGCGGACGGCAGGCCAGGTGGCGCAGGCCTCCGACCTGGTCGTCATAGCCGTCAAGCCCAAGCAGGTGGCCCAGGTCTGCGCCCCCATCGCCGGCAGGCTGGCGGGTGACGACCGCTTTGTGGTATCCGTTGTCGGAGGGTGGGGCATGGCCGACTATGAGGGGGTCCTGAAAGCGGGGACCCACCTGGTCTGCGCCATCCCCAACACACCGATAGCCGTAGGCAGGGGGATCATGGTGGTCCAGGCCGGCAACAGCCTGACACCCGGCCAGGAGGACCTCTTCAGGGGCATCTTCGGCCGGGTCGCCCTCCTTGAAACCTTGGATGAAGACCAGACATCGGTGGCCACCACCATCGCCGGCTGCGCCCCCGCCTACACGGCCATGTACATGGAGGCCCTGGCCGATGCCGGGGTCAAGCACGGCCTGCCCAGGCAGACCGCCTACCGGCTGGCCGCCCGGATGGTGGAAGGGACCGGAGCCCTCTATCTGGCCACGGGGACCAACCCCGGTGCCATGAAGGATGCCGTCTGCTCCCCGGGCGGGACCACCATCAAGGGTGTGGCCGCCTTGGAAAAAGACGGGTTCCGGGGGGCCGTCATCGATGCCATAGACGTGGTCGAGGGGGAGTGACGCAGGGCCGCCGGCGGCACGCCTGGTCATAGCGGGCAATAGACTGGTGGCATGTCTCTTACCATAGGAATCGTCGGCTTGCCAAACGTGGGCAAGTCCACACTCTTCAATGCACTGACCCGCAACAACGTCCTGGCGGAGAACTATCCCTTCGCCACGATAGAACCCAACACGGGCATCGTCCCCCTGCCCGACGACCGTCTCCCGGTCCTGGCCAAGCTGGTGCACACGGACAGGATCGTCCCCGCGACGGTCACCTTCGTCGACATCGCCGGCATCGTCAAGGGGGCCTCGGAGGGGGAGGGGCTGGGCAACCAGTTCCTGGCCAACATCCGAGAGGCCGATGCCATCTGCGAGGTGGTCAGGGCCTTCAAGGACGATGACATCGTCCACGTCAACGGGAAGGTCGACCCTGCCGACGACATCGACACGATCAACACCGAGCTGATCCTGGCCGACATGCAGACCATCGAGAAGGCCCTGCCCAAGCTGGAGAAGGACCTGCGCGGGGGCAAGGTGGAGTCCTCCTATCTGGACGCGGTCAAGAAGGCCCAGGAGATCCTGGGCCAGGGGGAGACCATCGACCACGCGGCCCAGGACGGCAAGATCGACGCCGACGACCTCTATGACCTCCACCTGATGACGGCCAAGCCTTTCATATACGTCTTCAACCTGGATGACGGCGAGCTCCAGGACCAGGAGCTCAAGCGACGCCTTTCCGACTCGGTGGCCCCGGCCCGGTCCATCTTCCTGAACGCCGAGTTCGAGGCGGAACTGACCGACCTGGACGAGGCCGACGCCCGGGAGATGCTGACCGACGCAGGGCTCAAGGAGTCCGGCCTGGACCAGCTTGCCCGTGTCGGCTTCGACGTCCTGGGCCTGCAGACCTTCCTGACCGCCGGGGTGAAGGAGGTCCGGGCCTGGCAGATCCACAAGGGTTGGACCGCCCCCCAGGCCGCAGGCGTGATCCACACCGACTTCGAGAAGGGATTCGTCAAGGCCGAGGTGGTCTCCTATGACGATTTCGTGGCCGCCGACGGGTCCTACGCCAAGGTCCGCGAGGAGGGCAAGATGCGCCTCGAGGGCAAGGACTACGTCATGCAGGACGGGGACATCGTCGAGTTCAAGACCGGCATACCTTCGGCCTCCAAGAAGTGAACGCAGGTGCCGGCCGGGACCTCCCCGACCGGCAGGCACCTGCAAGGCCCGGAGGATGGGGCCGTTCTCGCCCGGACATCGGACCGCTGAACCTGGCGATCCTTGGGTATGATGTTTGCCAGAACGGGAGCGTGGGGAGATGGTGCGAGGGGAGGTGGCATGCCGAAACCAGCAGGAAGGGTCGTCCAGGCCCTCAGGAGCGGCCTCCGTGCCCTGCTGGCTCCCAGGAACAGGACCCTGCTGGTCGTTCTTTCGGCTGCCCTGTCCACCCTGCTGGTCATCGTTCTGGTCAATGTCCTGCCGACGGACCGTCCCGGGCCGACCCCGTCAACCCATGCAGCCGCAGAGTCGGTCCGCGGCGGATCTGCGGCCCCGACCCCTGCACACTCCACCCCTTCCGATGGGGCGAATTCGCACAGGGGGACGAAGGGGACCGGAAAGGGCAAGGACAAGGGTGACAGGACCCCGGCCAGGGGGAAGCGGGTGGATTGGCGTTCGCCCTCCCAGTCCGTGCCCTATCCTGATCCCCTGGCCCATCCGGACCTTGAACTGGATGTCAGCATCGGCGACCAGCGCGTCTATGTGAGGGCTGGCGGGAAGACCCTCTACACCATGTATGCGTCCACGGGGATGGACGGATCCACGCCCAGGGGAACCTTCGAAATCGAAGCCGAGCGCGGGGATTATTTCTTCAATTCGCAGGAAGGCATGGGGGCCCGATACTACACAAGCTTCAACAGGCACGGTGTCTTCCTCTTCCACACGGTCCCGACCGATTCCAGGGGGAACTACATCGATTCGGAGGCCGACCTCCTGGGGAGGAGGCCGAGCTCACACGGGTGCGTCCGCCTGACCATCCCCGACGCCAAATGGATCATGGACAAGATTCCGACCGGGACCAAGGTCGTCATATCCTGAAGGAAATGCGGGCTTCCCGACCTCAAGAAGTGACCAGGAGGTTCCCTTCCCGGGCGACCGTCGGCCCCAGGAAAACTGTCGGCGCGAGGAGGACTGCCAGCGTCAGGTGGATTGCAGTCCGTCCACTTGCGGATTCCCCTGCCGGGGCGGGACCCCCATGCATCCGGCTGGGGAGGGGGCGCCCTGATCTGATGGACGGGCTCGATCGGCACAGACATGCCGGTCTGGAATGAACATGCTCAGCACTCCACCACGTTGACGGCCAGGCCCCCCTGGGATGTCTCCTTGTACTTGTCCATCATGTCCAGGCCGGTCTGCTTCATGGTGGCAATGGCCTGATCCAGGGAGACGATGTGTTCGCCGTTGCCGAGGAGGGCTATCCGGGCCGCGTTGATGGCCGTGTTGGCGGCCATCGCGTTCCGTTCTATGCAGGGTATCTGCACCAACCCGCCGATGGGATCGCAGGTCAAGCCCAGATTGTGCTCCATGCCGATCTCGGCGGCGTTCTCGATCTGTCGTGGGCTTCCTCCGAGGGCGGCGCACAGGCCTCCTGCGGCCATGGAGCAGGCTGAGCCGATCTCACCCTGGCAGCCCACCTCGGCGCCGGATATGGAGGCGTTGGACTTGAAGAGGACCCCGATGGCACCGGCGATCAGGAGAAGACGGCCGATTCCGGCCTGGTCGGACCCGGGGACCAGGAGGCGGTAGTATTCGATGACCGCAGGGAGGACGCCGGCGGATCCATTGGTCGGAGCGGTGACGATACGCCCGCCGCCAGCGTTCTCCTCACTGACAGCCAGGGCGAAGAGGTCGGTCCATTCGCTCTCGGAGGCCCTTGCCAGCAGGTCGGCAGGGGGCACCCCACCCGATAGGGGGTCGTGATCGATGCCGTTCGAGAACCACTTGAAGATCGCAGGCGCCCTTCTCGCGACCTTGAGACCGCCGGGCAACATACCCTCCTGGCTCACACAGCCCCGCCTGATGCAGTCCTCCATCACCTGCAGGCTATGCGCGAGTGTGGTTCTGACCCTGTCGGCCCCGCTTATGGCCGCTTCATTCTCCATGACCACCTGGTCCATCGGCAGTCCGGTCTCGGCGCACAGGGCCAGAAGGCCATCCATGGTCGTATAGGGATACGGCACGAGGTCCCCCTCCCCGCCCGCCACCGAGGCTGGGTCTTCGGCGGGGGAGGGGGTAGGCGGTATGACCGGTGGCGCTGTCCTGTCTGCTTCAGAATGCGGGCCCGCCCCTACGGCCCCTCGTGCTGCCTGCCGGGTTTCGGCGCGGCCGGGGTCCGTGGGGCGGAAGCCGTCGTCGATGATCTGGTCGTCAGGTGATCCGGGCCGTATGAAACCTCCGCCGATGGAATACCAGACCTGGCGGGCCAGGACTCCCGAGGCCCCGTCCAGAAGGGTGAAGACCATCCCATTGGCATGGCCCGACAACCTCTCGTGCATGTGGAACTCCACGTCACGTGCATAGTCGAAGCCGACCGGCGTGGAGCCGGCGATCAGGATGCTGTGGCTGGATTCACACCGCTCCCGCATCCGCAGAAGGACATCCGGATCGATGGTGTCAGGACGGAATCCCTCCAGGCCGGCCATGGCAGCCCTGTCGCTGCCGTGACCCAATCCGGTCATGGCCAGGGAGCCGTACAGGTCCACATGGATCCGTCGGGCCCGTCCCAGCTCACCCTGCCCGAGCGTCGAGACGAAGGCATTGGCGGCGCGCATGGGGCCCACCGTATGCGAGGAGGATGGTCCGACCCCCACACTGAACATGTCCAGGATGCTGATCATCGTTTTCTCCTTGTCCTTCCCGTCTTTCACGCCCGCCCGCCGGGCATGGGCAGGGCCCGGCACCCGGCCAGGCCGCAGGGCGACCGGACTGAGGTGCCGGGCCCCGGCGCCGTTCTGCCCTAGCGCGTCTCGAAGGACACCTCTACCTTGTCGCCGTTCACAGTGTAGGAGCCCTGGTAGGCGATGTATAACGTCTGGTCCTCCTTTTTCCACTGGTCGTCGAATGACTTGTCCTCGTACTGGGCCTTCAACCTGCCGCCGGTCGTAAAGAACTGGGGGTCATCGAGGCTGAGCCTGCTGATTTCAGGGTACTGGTCCACCGACCAGGTCAGGTTGCGCATGTCGCTGAAGGTGAAGATGTCGTTCTTGCTGAAGCCGCAGGCCTTCTCATCCGGATCCTTGCTGGACACGCAGGCATCCACCTTTTTCTTGATTTCGTCGTTGATCGCATTCTCCAGTGTGTCCTTCGGGGTCACCTTCAGGGTGTTGGGGATGACCTGGTCACCGGATTTGGAGCCGGTCGTGATTGTGAGTTCATTCCCCTGGAGGAACTTCGATTCGGGCAGCGACACCGTATATGACCCGGGGTAGACCTTGAGTTTTACATCCCTGTATGAGGAACTGGAGGAATCATCGGTCTGGTTGTCGCCAAGGTTGACCGGGATGCCGTTCACATTCACGATCGGCACCATTTGGGGCACCCGGAAGTCGACCTCCTTGAGGAGGGGGGTGCTGACCTTCCAGTCGTTGAAGACGAGGAACCGTTTGCCGCTGGGTATCACCGTGACCGAATCCCGCATCTCCTTGCCGGACATCGTATAGGTGTAGGTGAAGACGGTAGATCCGTCCTTGCGTGTGTCGGTGGAGGTCACACGTTGGTTGCCGATCATGCTCTTGCCTTTTGCGGCCGCCTTGTCGGAGACGAGGTCCTGTTGGTTCTGCGGGACCTGGGGGTCTGACATCCGCGAGGCCTGGTCGTATTGGCTCGTGGCGATGGCGTTGATGTACTCGTCGGCCACCTTCTGGGGATTGAACACGGTGGAGTTGAGAATCGCATAGGCGATGCCCAGCACGATGCAGAGGACGATCAGGGCGAGGATCGTGAAGATGGCGGTCTTCTGCTTTCCGCTCAGCGGTTTCCTGGGCTTGGCCTGCCCGAAGGGGACATCACCGGGGAAGTCCGGCTGGCCGGTCACCTGAACCTGGCCGGTCATGGCCTGGAAGGTCTGGGTCCCATTCGCCGTGGCTGGGGGGAAGGCCGGAAGGGGCGCCGTCGACGGGATGGAGGAGGTCCACCCGTCACCGCTGCCACTGCCGGCATTGCCTCCCTGGGCCATCTGGCTGGTCTGGGCGGTGGTCGCCTCGCGGTCTTCCGCAGGCATATGTCCGTCAGGGTGCTCCCCGTCGGATGTCGGCAGGTCAGGTCCGGCCTGCCCGGCGACGTTTACCGGCATTTCTGCGGTCGGGGCCGGTCCGCCTGGCGCCTGTGTGCCTGCGAACGCGGGATTGGCCCCTGCAGGGAAGGCGGAGTCGGGTGTCTGGCCGCCAGTGGCTTGACCGTTGGGGTTCGTGCCGGTCGCTCCCTGGCCTGAACCTGCTGCCGGTGCATTCGTCTCCCTGCTGTAGGCGAGGACGACCTGCGGGGTGGGAGTGACGCATCCGTTGCGCAGGAAGGGCCACAGGGACTTCATCGAGTAGATAAGTCCGGGACCGAAGGTCCTGGGGACGACCTCGACCAGGAAGGCCCAGATCATGGGCATGATGAAGTACCAGTATGCCGGGTGGAAGCTGGCGCTGAAAGAGCCTGCGTTCTTTCCCAGCACGTTTGTCAGTATGCCGGAAACACCGATTTTGGAATCAACGGTGAGGAAAAGCGGAACGGCCAGGAGCCAGAAGATGCCGAAGGCCGTCGGCGCCTTCCAGGAGTGTTTCCAATCGCTGTATGCCGGATCGTACATCTGACGTGCGGTGGCCCGCAGGGCGACATAGAGAAGGGTGGCGACAAAGGCGACCAGGGCAATGAGGGACATTATGGTTATCGTCGCTCCATGCAGGGAGTTGAACAGCCACATGAGCGAGTCCTTGCCGGAGGCGGCCGATTCGAAGACCCCCAACGATGAATATATGAAGAAAAACACCGGCAGGACGGGAAGGATGATGGGCAGGAGGAGGAGCCCGCTGGGCGACTTGCCGGTGAAGCACAGCACGATGAAGAAGATGATGGAGAGGACGAGGCTGACGGCGGTGAAGGCCATGACGGTTTCTCCGACCATCCTGGCGGTTCCCCGTGCCCTATGGAGCCAGATCCATGCGGCCTTGAAGACGTTGCCTCCGTCAGGTGTGTACCTGGCCAGGGCATAACCGATCAGGGAGCCCGTCCCGGCCAGCAGGAAGCTGACCAGGGCGGTCTTGAAGGTTGCCCCGTTCAGTGTCGCTTCCGTGCTGGTTTTGAGCATGGCCATCCCGACGGTCGAGGTCGTGGATATGGGGAAGATCGCTGCCAGGATCAGGAAGACGATGCAGGATCCCAGGCCGACCAAGGCCGCACTGACCACGCCGGTCCACTTGAAATGGATCCGGCTGGAGCGGCCAAGCAGATAAGCGCCGAAGGCCGCACCGAGGATCAGGCCCAGACCCGCCAACCCTATCGGCAATTGGAGGCTGCCTTCCACGCCGGCCTGGATGGGAAGGTCGGGCAGGCCCAACTTCATGGTTGCTGACCCGGAAACGCCCGAAATCAGCATGAAGCAAAGGCTCTGGAAGAATCCAGGGCTGGCCATCTCGCCGTTGCCCTGGGCAAGGTCGGAAGGCATGCCCTTCAGGATAGAGTCCTTCAGACCTGCGGAGAGGGCGAAATTGGTGAAGATGAGGCTGATCGCCGCGCCTACCAGCGCGAAGGCCAATCCGAGACCCAGGGAGGCACCCAGGGCCTTCAGGGAGGTCTTCGAGGAGAATTCCGTCATATTGGGTCCCCGCAGACTACGGGCATTCATGCCGAATGGCGGCTGGCTGGGGGGAAGGGGCCGATCGCCCTGCGGCCCCGTCGACGGCGGGACCGCAGGGGCGGGGGCTGCGGCGGGAGGCTGTTGCACCGGAGGCTGTTGCACCGGAGGCTGTTGCACCGGAGGCTGTTGCACCGGAGGCTGCTGCTCCTGGGCGAACCGAGGACCCGATACCCCCGGCTGCTGTGGGTTGGTTTGCTGTTCTCCGGTGGGTTGTGCCGGGAAGGGGAGGGACTGCTTCTCTTGCTGCGCCTGCCCGTTAAGGTTCCCCTGGGCCTGAGCCTGCCCCGCCTGGGCGAAACCATCGTCCTGGGATTGGGCCTCGGCCTGGATGGGTGCCGTCTGCCCGGCTTCCTGCGGGGTCCAGGGTGATTGTGACTGTGAATATGCTCCGCCGGCCTGTGCCTGAGGTTCGCCGGCGGCCACCTGCCCCGGAGTGGGTGGCCGCACGGTCTGTCCTGCAGGGGGTCGGTTGTTTTCGTCTTGGTTGCTAGGCATCAGCGGGGGGGCGCATTGTGGACAGTTCGACGCCTGTCCATCGGACACATACGCTCCGCATTTGGGGCAGTTCATCCGTTTCCCTTCTGTCAAGGCCGTCTGTTGCCATGACCGACGCCGGTCTTGCCAACAGACGGGTCAATGAGCGAAAGAACCTACACCCCACTCTGAAAGTGGCACTTATTTCCCCGGTTCGGATTCCCCCTGCTCTTGTTACGGGTCCCAGGATACGCCTGGGTATGTCAACCTGCTACAGGCCCACCGTTTTCCGAGTCGAGGGTCAGTCTGTCGTCGTCGGCATCGTAGTCGAAGAGCTCGCCGTACCTGCCCCAGGTTATGGCCGTCTCGAACTGCTGCATCGCTTCCTTGTCGGAGTGGTGGGCGCGCAGGAGGTCCAGGATCAGATTCCCGTGGAGGGTCTTGTCGTCACTGTTCTTAAGGGCCCGGTCTATCACCCTGATCAGGGGGACATGCTCCATCAGCATGTCGGAGAACATCTCCTTGCTTTCCAGGATGTCGGCGTCGTGCCACTTGCGCCCCAGGTCCGTGAGGGTTACATGGCCGTTGTCCGCCTGGAAGATGCCCAGCATGAGGCCGGCGTCGATCAGGGGGAAGAGGTCGTCCACCTCGAAGGAGAGGCGGGCCGCCAGGTCGGCCATGTCCATGCCTTCCGGCTGCTCGACCAGGATGTCGGCCAGGCCGGCCAGACCGCCGGGTGTCGCATCGGGCAGGACCCTCTCGTCCATGTCCTCGTCGCGCACGGAGTTGTCGACGGCCTCCTTGTTGCGGACCTTGGTCTGCAACCGGCGGCGGAACTCGTCCGAGTTGCTCTGCCCGGTAAGGATGGAGTAGAGGTAGTCCACGCAGGACTGGAAGAGGTCGCCCTGCTTGTCACGCGGGCGGGGGATGTCGATGGAGATGTCGGCGACTATATGGCCGGGGTGGGAGCCCAGGACCACCACGCGGTCGGCCATCTGCACGGCCTCCTCTATGTTATGTGTGATGATCAGGACCGATTTGATGCTTCCCCTGTCTTCGGACCAGACGTTGAGCACTTCCTGCCGGAGGTTTTCCGCCGTCAGGACGTCAAGGGCGGAGAAGGGCTCGTCCATGAAGAGGGCGTCTGGCCTGAGCACCAGGGCCCTGGCGATGCCCACCCTCTGCTTCATCCCGCCTGAGAGTTCCTTGGGGTAGGCGGTCTCGAAGCCGTCCAGGCCGATGGCGTCGATGGCCTGGAGGGCCAACTTCTCACGTTCGGCCCTCTTCATCCCCCTGGCTTGGAGGCCCAGCTCCACGTTGTCCTTGACGGTCAGCCAGGGCATGAGGGCGAAGTTCTGGAAGACCAACGCCACCCCCGGGTTGGGGCCGGTCAGTTCCTTCCCCCTGTAGGTGACGCTTCCGCTGGAAGCGGGCACAAGACCAGCCAGGATTCGCAGCAGAGTCGACTTCCCGGCACCCGACCGGCCCAGGATGGCTACGATCTCCCCCTCATGCAGGGTCAGTGAGATGTCGTCCAGCACCTTCAGGTCGCTGCCCGAGTCGGACTCATACTGCTTGGAAACATGGTCGGCCGCGATGATGGTTGCCCGCCCGTCCTGCGGAGGAGCGGCCCCGGTCAGGGTCTGCCCCCCGGCCTGAGTGGTCTGGTCTGTTGCCTTCTCATACGTCGTCATGGGTTCATCCCTTTCGGATCGTTCCTGCTGGTGAAGCCTTGCGTGTTTGTGACCACCGATCAGGTGGTTCAGGTGAGGGTGTAGCGTCTTCCTGCCAGGTTCTGCATGGGCATCCAGAAGAGCCAGTTGACCAGGACCACGAAGATGCTCATCACGGTCACCCCCAGGATGATCCGTGGGGTGTCACCCCTTGCGGTCACCTCGGCTATGTATGCCCCCAGTCCCCTGGCGGTAAGGGTGTGATCCCCGTAACTGACCACCTCGGAGACGATGGAGGCGTTCCAGGCCCCGCCGGCCGCCGTGATGCCGCCTGTGCACCAGGAACCGAAGACGGCCGGCAGGATCAGGGTCTTCCACCTCTGCCATCTGGGCTGGCGCAGGCTGCGCGACATCTCCAAGAGGTCATCGGGTATGGCCGAGGCCCCGGCGATGACATTGAAGACGATGTACCACTGGGTGCCCAGTGCCATGAGGAGGATGCTCCCCCAATTGATGTCGACGTGCCAGGCGATGAAGATAAGCGTGACGAAGGGGAAGACGAAGTTGGCCGGGAAGCTGGAGAATATCTGCACGACCGGCTGCAGGATCCGGGAAAGTTTGGGATTCATCCCTATCAACGCCCCGATCGGCACCCAGACCAGGGTGCAGACGACCATGAGGAGGGTGACCCTGAGGAAGGTGTAGAAGCCCAGAAGGAAGGTCCGGCCCACCTCGGACATCCCCACCGTGCTGATGACCAGGTCGTAGATCTGCCAAACCCCCCATAGGCACACCAGGGCTATGCAGGCGTACCAGACCAGGTCGCCGGCCTTGCTCCTGCTGGTGGGCCGTCCCCAACGAGATCCCGTCTTCCCCAGGGGACGGGTGATCGTGTCCAGGAAGGAGGCCACCGGCCTGCCCACGTGGGCCAAGATGTCATTGATGCCGGACAGGCGTATGACGGTCAGCACAAGGCTCTTCCTGGGTTCGGTCGAGACGCTCTGTGAAACGCGGAACTTCTCCGACCAGGCGGTCAAGGGCTTCCACAGGAGGAAATCGATGAGGAGGACCACGATGACCATGGTCAGTATGGCCCATCCGATCTTGCCGATGTCGCGCTGGGAGGCGGCTTCCTCCACGTAGGAGCCGATGCCGGGCAGGGCCAGGGTCCTGTTGTTCACCGATATCATCTCGGAGGCTGTCAGGAAGAACCAGCCCCCGCCCACGCTCATCATGCAGTTCCAGAGGAGGGGGATCATGGAGCCGGGTACGTCTAGCTTCCAGAAGCGCTCCCACTTGCTCAGACGCAGGATTCGGGCCGCCTCGTCCAGTTCGGCGGGCTCGCTGGTCAGTGATGTGTAGAAGGAAAATGCCATGTTCCAGGCCTGGCTGGTGAAGATGGCGAATATGGCCGCCGCTTCGACCCCCAGTATGGAACCGGGGAAGAGGACCAGCCAGATGGAGATCGTCGCCGAAAGGAAGCCCAGGACCGGAACCGACTGAAGGATGTCGAGCAGGGGGATGAGGACGGTCCGCAGCCGCCTGGACCGCGCCGCCGCCAGCCCGTATATGAAGGTGAAGATGAGGGAGAAGAAGAGGGCGATGAACATCCTGAAAACCGACCGGAGGGCATAGTAAGGCAGGTTGGAGGGGTCCGTCGAAATGTGCGAGGGTATACCCGAAGGTCCGATCGGGGCGCTGAAACCGGGAAGTATGTATGCGATGGCACCGAAGAGGACCACGGAACCCACGGCCACTGCGCCCCCGGTCAGGAGCTTGGCCCCCCGGGACGCCTGGCTGCGGTCGTCAGTCCTGATCAGGCTACGCCCGCCTATGGTGAACAGACTCATGGGGCCGCCTCCTCGTCCGGAATATGAACCGCGTCGGCGCGCATCCATGGACGGCATGAGCCATGGCATGACCATGGCATTCGTCACCGTTCAAGCTTCGGCTTCGCACGGTATTTGGGCTGCATTAGTCCCCGCCTTGATCCGACGGGGACTGTTGACCTGCGCGGGGTGTCTCCACCACTTTGCGGCAGCAGTCCGTGTCCGTGCGGTAGCTTCGCCTACCGACCTGACCCAATTTAAGAGCCCTCCCAACCTCCTGTCAAGCTTCTCCGAACGGTTTCTGCGTCCGGGTTGCATACTGCTCTGAAACGCCCTCCCCGGGCCTGACGGCACCTGGACGGCCGGGCGTGTCGCAGACCTTCCGTCCGCAGGCCCAATCACCCCTCAGGTCTTCGCCTGGCACAAGAATGGTGGAAGACGGCCGACCGTGCCGGGCCGGTACCGGCGGCGGTCCTGTCGTATGAGAGTTTTCGTCAGCGAAGGAGTGCAGAACAGATGAAGGTAGTGGCCGTAACCTCGAACCCGGAACCCGGCAGCCTCACCAACGCGGCCGGCAACGCCATACTCGACGGGGCCGCCGAAAGCGGGGCCATGACCGAGTTGATCGATTTGGCGGCAGAGGGTTTCAACCCGGTCTACAGCCGGGAGGACCGACTCCACTACCTGGGCAGGGGACCCGTCCCGGACGACGTGATGGCCATGCAGGCCCGGATTCGTGATGCCGATGTCCTGGCCCTGGTCTTCCCCGTCTACTGGTACACGATGCCCGCCCTCATGAAGGGTTTCCTCGATCGCGTCATCTGCCGGGGCTTTGCATACGATCCTTCAGGGGTTCCCGGCGTCCTGGCCGGCAAGGTCGTCCGCGTGGTCATGCTGACGGGGGCGGGGGAGGACTGGTACCAGTCCAGCGGCATCGGCAGGGCCCTCGAGGACCAGATATGCAAGCAGACCTTCCTCAAGTACTGCGGGGTCAAGGAGGCAGGAATCGTCTACGTGGACAACCTCACCTCCGGCGACGACAGCCCGGAAGCGAGGGCGGCGGCCGACAGGCACCTGGTCCGCCTGGCCCTGATGGGGCGCGAACTGGCCTGGTCGGGCCAGGGGGGACGATGAAGGGCCGGCCCGCCGGCCCCTGCAACCCGTCGGAGGGGAGATTGCGCATAGGCTTCGTCTTCGATGACAGCCTGGACGTCAACGACGGCGTCCAGCAGTACATCGTCACCCTGGGTCGGGAATTGTCCCGGAGGGGCCACGAAGTGCACTATCTGGTGGGCGAGACCAGACGCCATCCGGTGCCCGGCATCCACCCCCTGGCGCACAACGTCATGGTGGCCTTCAACGGGAACAGGATGAGGATCCCCCTCCCGGCCGGCCGGGGGAAAATCCGGCGGGTTCTGTCGGAGAACCCCTTCGATGTCCTCCATGTCCAGGCGCCCTACAGTCCCTTTTTGGCGGGCCGCGTCCTGGAGTCGGCAGACCCCCGGACAGGGGTGGTGGCCACATACCATATAGCCTCCACCGGCCGCCTGCAGTATGAGGCAGGCCGCCTTCTGGGTGTGGTCAACCGACGAAGCCACCGCAGGGTGGACCGCGTCATCGCGGTCTCCCCCGCTGCCGCGGCCTATGCCAGGGGAACGGCCGGGGCCGATGCCCTGGTCATACCAAACCCTGTGGATACCGCCCGGTTCAGGAGGGCCCTGGCGTATTACGGTCCTGAGCCCGTGGCCCGTCTGCGCTCGGGAGGGCCGCATGTCGTCTTCCTGGGGCGGTTCGTCGAGCGCAAGGGCCCCCAGGCGCTTCTTCGCGCCCTGGCCTGGGGGCGGCACGAGGGGGTCTTCCCACCGGGGATGCATGTGACGATGGGAGGCAGGGGTCCCCTCCTGGATGAGTGCCGTCGGATGGCCGAAGGGATCGACATGCGCGTGGACTTCCCCGGATTCATATCAGAGGCCGACAAGCCTGAACTCCTGGCCAGCGCCGATGTGGCCGTCTTCCCCTCCACCGTAGGCGAGACCTTCGGTATCGTCCTCCTGGAAGCGATGGCCTGCGGGGCCCTGATATTGGCCGGTGACAACCCGGGATACAGGTACACCCTCGAGGGTGACGACGATTCGCTCTTCCCGATCAGCGGTCCTGACGCCACAGCCGACCTGGCAAAGAAAATCGCCAGGGCCCTGGACGACCCTGCCTGGGCAGGGCGCGTCCGCGCCCGCCAGGCCGGCCTCCTGTCACACTACGAAGTGGCAAGCGTGGCGGACCGGACAGAATCCGTCTACCGGAAGGCCATCCAGGACCGGGCGACCATGTAAGCTGGGCCCATGTCCTTCTTTGATATATTCGGCGGCATGTTCGATCCCGGCGAAGACCCGGCCTCCGAAAGGCGACGCGCGGATGACGACGACCCCGTGATCATCGACGTCGAAGCCGACGAAAGTGACCGGCCCGGCAAGGCGGCGGGCGGGCCCGGACGCGCTTCCGGCCCTTCGGGCCGCCGAGGGGGCTTCACCGGTCCGGGTCTGCCCCGACTGACCAGGACGTCCGCAGGATCGGGTGGTCCCTCCCGCTGGTCCAGGATCCTCGCGGTGGCGGTCGCCGTAATCCTGGTGGTCCTGGCCCTCCTCTTCGGGCTCAGCCGGTTCATAACCGACCTCATGTGGTATTCGCAGCTCCATGCGGCCAAGGTCGTCTGGGTCCAGTTGGGCGTCAAGGTGGGACTGTGGGTTGCCTATGCCATCGTGGTGACGGCCGTAACCCTCCTCTCGGCCTTCCTGGCCATCCGTGCCAGACCCGACAACCCGGACGGTTCCACCATCCGCATCAGGGGGGATGTCATAGAGGTGGGCAAGGGGGTCACCTCCCGCAGGGCCATCCGCATCGCGGCCGTGGTCTCCCTGGCTGTGGGGATCTTCTTCGGGTCCCAGTTCAACATCGACTGGAAGCAGGTGCTCCTCCTGTTCAACGCCCAGCGGTTCGGGGTGAGCGACCCCCAGTTCGGCATCGACAACGGTTTTTACATCTTCATCCTCCCCGGCCTCAAACTCATGGCCGGCGCCCTCCTTGTCATCGTATTGGCTGCGGCCGTCTTCAGCGTGATCACGCACTTCCTCATGGGGGGCATCCGCCTGACCATGCCGGTGGGAGGCCGAGGGATCGTCGAGATGACCAAGAGGGCGCGCAGGCAGGTGGCCATCTGGCTCATCCTCCTCATGTTCGTCTGGGCCTGCAACATCGGCCTGGGTGTCTTCGACCGGCTCACGTCCGACGGCGAGAAGGTCACGGGGGCCACTTACACCTCCGTCAACGCATCCATCCCAATGACCCTGGTGGTGGCCTGTCTGGTGGCGGTCCTGGGTCTGGTCCTTGGCTTCTGGATGCTGAGCTCGCCCAGTCTGGGCGGGGGGAGGGGGCCGGCAGACGGGGTGGCCTCCTCCTTCGGACAGTGGAGGGTCCCCGTCATATCCATCGCGGCCACCGTCGTGGTCTCCATCCTGCTGGCAGGGGTCTGGCCTGCCGTCGTCCAGCGGTTCAGGGTGACCCCGAACGCCCAGGAGATGGAGTCCAAGTTCATCCAGCGCAGCATCGACTCCACGCTTAAGGCCTATGGTCTGGACAAGGTCAAGACCCAGACCTACAACGCCACCACCGAGGTCCAGGAGGGGGCCCTGGCCAACGACGCGGCGACCACGGCACAGATAAGGCTGCTTGACCCTGAAGTGGTCTCGCCCACCTTCCGCCAGCTGCAGCAGTCCAAACAGTATTACTCCTTCCAGGACACCCTGGCCGTGGACAAGTACGACATCGACGGGGTCAGCCAGGACACGGTCATCGGGGCCAGGGAGCTCGATCTGGGGGGCAACAGCCTGGACAACCGCAACTGGGTCAACGACCATACCGTATTCACCCACGGCTACGGGGTGGTGGCGGCTTACGGGAACAAGGTGACGCCGGACGGCCAGCCCGAGTTCTTCGAGCAGGACATACCCGTGCATGGCAAACTGACGGACAGCCAGCATTATGAGCCCCGCATCTACTTCTCGCCCAATGCCCCCGAGTATTCGATCGTCGGGGCCCCCAAGGGTTCCCAATCATGGGAATTCGACTATCCCACCGGTTCCAACGGGACCACGACAACCTTCAAGGGAGACGGGGGCCCCTCAGTGGGCAACTTCCTCTCGCGGGTCCTTTATGCCATCCGCTTCAGGTCCGACCAGATACTCTTCTCGGAACGGGTGACCCCCCAGTCGCAGATCCTGTACAACCGCAGTCCCAAGGACAGGGTCTCCCTTGTGGCCCCCTACCTGACCCTGGACGGCCGTGTCTACCCCGCCGTTGTGGACGGGCGGGTCAAATGGATCGTCGACGGGTACACCACCTCGGATCAGTACCCATACTCGCAGAAGGTCGATTTGGGAGAGGTCACCCAGGACACCACCACCCAGACCTCCTCTTCGGTCAAGGGGCTCAATTCCCAGGACGCCAACTACATCCGCAACTCGGTCAAGGCCACGGTCGATGCCTACGATGGTTCCGTCGACCTATATGCCTGGGATGAGAACGATCCTGTCCTCAAGGCCTGGCAGAAGGTCTTCCCGGGCAACTACAAGCCCCTCTCCTCCATGTCGGGCGATCTGATGAGCCACATGCGTTACCCCGAGAGCCTCTTCAAGGTCCAGAGGGAGCTCCTCTGCCGGTACCATGTGGATTCGGCCAGCCAGTTCTTCTCCGGTGAGGACTTCTGGCAGACCCCCACCGACCCGGCGGGAACGGCCAAGGAGAAGAACGACAAGGTGAAGCAGCCCCCTTACTATCTGACCCTGCAGACGCCGGGGACCGACCACCCGGCCTTCTCCCTCACCTCCACCTTCGTCCCGGCAGGGGAGACCACCAAGCGCGACATACTCACAGGTTTCCTGTCCGTGGATTCCGATGCGGGCGGCACCAAGGGGAAGGTGGGCCCGGATTACGGGACCATCAGGCTCATGGAACTGCCCAAGAATTCCAACATGCCCGGCCCCGGGCAGGCACAGAACAAGTTGAACTCCGATGCCGCCGTCTCCACGGAATTGAACCTCCTGCAGTCCGGGTCGACAAGCGTGAAGCGGGGCAACCTGCTGACCCTCCCCATAGGAGGCGGCCTTGTCTACATCCAGCCCGTCTACGTCCAGTCCAGCGAGAACACCAGCTTCCCCCTCCTCAAGAGGGTCCTGGTGGCCTTCGGCGACAAGGTCAGTTCGGCGGCCACGCTGGATGCCGCCCTGAACAAGACCTTCAAGGGGGATTCCGGAGCCACGGCCGGTGATGCGGCCAACAGCCGCCCAGGCCAGGGGTCCGGCGGCGACAGTGAAGGGCATCAGCCGCCGCAGGCCCCGCAGGCCGCCTCCGACTCGCTCAGGCAGGCCCTGGACAAGGCCAACAAGGCCATGCAGGATTCGGATGCCGCCCTGAAGAAGGGAGACTTCTCGGCCTACGGCCAGGCTCAGGACCGTTTGAAGGAGGCCCTCAAGGAGGCGACCGGCAGGGCACGCGGGCAGTGACCCGTCCGCCCGCCGGACCCTCCTGACCCCAGAGCGAACAGGCGCCCCCTTCCCCCCGCCCGGTCTCTCCGGGCGGATAGAATCTCAAAGGTTTGACCGACCTCAGGAGGGGTGAGCATGGCATCTGATTTCTGGCTGATCGCCGGATTGGGCAATCCCGGCGCGAAATACCAGGGGACCAGACACAACATGGGGTTCATGTGCGCGGACCTCCTCGCGCAGCGCTGGTCGGTCACCTTCGGCAACCACAAGGGGTTGGCCGAACTCGGCAAGGGGGTCATGGACCTGGGCCCGCGCAGGGAGCGGTTCTTCCTGGCCAAACCCCTCACCTTCATGAACGATTCCGGGGCCGCCGTCTCCTCCATAGTCGCCTACTATCGGATCCAACCAGAGCGTGTCGTCGTCATCCATGACGACATGGACCTGGATTTCGGCCGGATCAAGGTCAAACGTGGCGGCTCCTCCGGCGGGCACAACGGAATCCGTTCCATCGACCGCAGCCTGGGGACCAACGATTATGCACGTGTCCGTCTGGGTGTGGGTCATTCCCGCCGGGGTGCCGACGCACACCGCCAGACCGTCGACTGGGTCCTTGGGGGCTTCGGCGGGGACCAACGGCGTCAACTGCCCGACTTCCTGGCCAGGGGAGGGGATGCTGTCGAATCGGTCATCCTGGAGGGGCTGGACCGGGCCCAGGAGCGCTTCAATGCCCGCTGAGGAGCAGGAAAACAAACAGAACGTGATCGATTCAAAGGCACAAGACCCGCTTGAGGGGTCCCTCCAAGGCCTCCTGGCTGACCTCCGCGCTGATGGCGCCTTTTCCGCCCTGGTTGACGGCCGGGTGCAGGTGGCCGATTCCGCGGTGGACCCCTCCCTGGCCATCCAGGCACCCAAGGGTGTCCGCCCGGCCCTGGCCGCGGCCCTGGCCGTATCCAGGCCGGTCGTCCTCGTCGTCCCCTCGGAGCATGACGCCCAGTCCATGCTCCAGTCCATCCGTTCCTGGTATCCGGGCGATCCCGACGACCTCGCCCTCTTGCAGTCCTGGGAGACCCTGCCCCATGAGCGTCTTTCGCCCAGGGCGGATACCGTGGCCGGCAGGATGGCCGTCTTCCGCCGTCTGGCCCATCCGCAGGCCGGCGATGACCTCTTCGGCCCCATCCGTCTCCTGGTCATGCCCATCCGATCCCTCCTCCAGCCGGTGGTCGAGGGGCTGCAGGACGTGGAACCACTGGTGTTCACACAGGGAGAGGACATGCCCCTGGACCAGGCCGTGGAACGCCTGGTCCGAAATGCATACACCAGGGTCGATCTGGTCATGGAGCGAGGTCAGTTCGCAGTCAGGGGCGGCATCCTGGATGCCTTCGTGCCCACGGCCCCCCACCCGGTCCGCATCGAATTCTTCGGCGATCAGGTAGACACCATCCGCCGGTTCAACGCCTCGGACCAGCGCACCTACGGGGACCCCCTGGACAGGGTCTGGGCCACCCCCTGCCGTGAGCTCCAGCTGACCCCCGAGGTCAGGCAGAGGGCCAAGGCCCTCATCGGCAGCATCCCCAATGCAGACGACATGCTGGAGTCGATAGCCCAAGCCATACCGGTCGAAGGCATGGAGTCCCTCATGCCGGCCCTGGTGCCCCACCTGGTCCCGGTCCAGACAATGTTGCCTGAGGAGGCCATAATCCTCCTGTCGGACCCGGAGCTGCTCAGACGCTCCGCCGAGGACCTGTCCAAGACGGCCAACGAGTTTCTGGCCGCCAGCTGGCACGTGGCCGCATCCGGTCAGGGCTCCGGGGCACCTATCAGTTTCGACCAGGCCAGTTTCCTCGACTACGACGAGGTCATATCATCCCTGGAGTTCAGTCGGCACGAGGTGTGGAAACTGACCGACCTGTCGGTGGACACCGAGACCGGCGGGACGCGGATCGATGCCAGGTCGCCCGAGGAGTACAGGGGTGACGAGACCAGGGCCGCCACCGGGATCGCGGGCCTTATCGGCAGCGGGCACAGGGTGGTCGTCACGGCCCCGGCCCAGGGGACCCTCAGCAGGTTGCACAGGGCGGTGGACACGACGGGGGTCACCGGGGTGGAGTACATCCGTTCCCTGGCGGCCGACGGCTTCGTCGATGACCAGGCCCGCCTGGCCATCCTGACGGAACGGGACCTGACAGGTCATTCCGGGGTGGTAGCCGGTCAGAAGTCCTCCCGTCGCCGTCGCAAGGCCATCGATCTGACCGAGCTCAAGCCGGGCGACTACGTGGTTCATGACCAGCACGGCATCGGCCGCTATCTGGGCATGAAGCAGCGCAGCGTCGGTGTGGGTCCCAGCCGGGGCAACAGGGAGTACCTGGTCATCGAGTACGCCCCCGGCAAACGGAACGCCCCGCCGGACAAGCTCTTCGTACCGGCCGACCAGCTGGACCAGGTCAGCAAGTACATCGGTGCGGAGGTTCCCAAACTCAACAAGTTGGGCGGGTCGGACTGGTCGGCGACCAAGGCCAAGGCCCGCAAGCACGTCCACGAGATAGCCGAGGACCTGGTCAAGCTCTATTCGGCCCGTCAGCGGACCAAGGGATTCGCATTCAGCCCCGACACCCCCTGGCAGAAGGAGTTGGAAGACGCCTTCCCATACCAGGAGACCCCCGACCAGCTCACCGCCATCGACGAGGTCAAGGCCGACATGGAACGGCCGGTCCCCATGGACCGTCTCATATGCGGGGACGTCGGTTTCGGCAAGACCGAGGTGGCCATCAGGGCAGCCTTCAAGGCCGTTCAGGACGGCAAGCAGGTGGCCGTTCTGGTCCCCACGACCCTCCTGGTCCAGCAGCACTACCAGACCTTCACCGAGCGGTTCGAGGGCTTCCCCGTCGACGTGGCCGCGATGAGCCGTTTCCAGACGGCCAAGGAGAACCAGGCCACCATGGAGGGCCTGGCAACGGGACGGGTCGACGTGGTCATAGGGACCCACAAGCTGCTCAACCCCAAAATCAAGTTCAAGGACCTGGGGCTGATGATCATCGACGAGGAACAGCGCTTCGGGGTCGAGGACAAGGAGACCCTCAAGGCCGTGAGGACCAACGTGGATGTCCTCAGCCTGTCCGCAACCCCCATCCCCAGGACCCTGGAGATGGCGGTCACCGGCATCAGGGAGATGTCCACCCTGGCCACTCCCCCCGAGGACCGTCTGCCCATTCTCACCTATGTGGGCGCCTACGAGGATTCCCAAGTGACGGCGGCCATCCGCCGGGAGCTCCTCAGGGGGGGACAGGTCTTTTACATCCACAACAGGGTGGAAGACATAGCCAGGGTTGCGGCCAGGGTCCAGGAACTCGTCCCCGAGGCCCGGGTGGGTGTGGCCCACGGGAAGATGGGGGAGAGGCAACTGGACAGGATAATCCAGGACTTCTGGCATCTGGATGTGGACGTCCTGGTCTGCACCACCATCGTCGAGACCGGTCTGGATATCCCGAACGCCAACACCCTCATCGTCGACCGGGCCGACCGGTTCGGGCTCTCCCAGCTCCACCAGCTGCGCGGCAGGGTGGGGAGGGGTCGTGAACGTGCCTATGCCTACTTCCTCTATGACCCCTCCAAGCCCATGACAGAGACGGCCCACGAGCGCCTGGCCACGATCGCGCAGAACACGGCACTGGGCTCCGGATACGACGTGGCCATGAAGGACCTGGAGCTGAGGGGGACCGGAAACCTTCTGGGCGACGAACAGTCGGGACACATCGAAGGGGTCGGGTTCGACCTCTACGTGCGCATGGTGTCCGAGGCGGTCGAAGAGTACAAGGAGCCCGAGCGCAAGGAGCCCGTCACCGTCAGCATCGACCTCCCCCTGGAGGCATCGATCCCGGTCGATTACATCGACTCGGACAACCTCAGGTTGGAAGCCTACAGGAAGCTGGCTGCGGCCCGGAACGAAGAGGATCTCAAGGACCTGTACGAGGAGTTGTCGGACAGGTATGGCAGGCCCCCGGCCGAATTCGACACCCTCTTCGGCGTGGCCAGGCTCCGCTTCAAGGCCAGGGCCCTTGGAATCGCCGAAATGGCGTCACAGGGCGGCAGGGTCAGGGTCAGCCCCCTGGATATGCCCGAATCGCTGCAGGCGAGGATCTCGCGCATCTATAAGGGGAGCCGCTACCGCCCGGTCACGCACACCCTCCTGGTCCCGGCCCCCTTTGCCGGGTCCCTGGGTCAGGAGGCCATGGACTCGGGCCAGGTGCTCCAGTGGGCCGACCAGCTGCTGGATGACCTTTCCTGGAACCATTGACGGTTCCGCCGGCATCTGCCGGCACCTTCGAGCCGCATGGGCCTGGGTCCGCCTCGGGAGGGGCCCGGCCGCTCCCACTTAGGTCCGGAGGGCGGTCCGGAGGCGGCGGTGGCGGACGCGGATGCCTGCGGACGGGTTTGCCCATCGTCCAACAAAAGAACTATCCTTAAAGAGTCAACCAACAACAGTCTTAAGGAGCGGTTGTGGCAGCAATTGAAAGCGTGTTTGCACGCGAGATTCTTGATTCCAGGGGCAATCCTACCGTTGAGGTGGTCCTGCAGACCGACGACGGCGCAGAAGGCCGCGGCCTGGTGCCCTCCGGCGCTTCGACCGGTGAGGCCGAGGCCTGGGAGCGTCGCGATGGCGACAAGAAGCGTTACCAGGGCAAGGGTGTCCTCGACGCGGTCAAGGCCGTGAACGAGACCATCGCCCCCAACGTCATCGGCATGGACGCCACCGATCAGCGCGCCCTTGACGAGACCATGATCGACCTGGACGGCACCCCCAACAAGGGCAAGCTGGGCGCAAACGCCATCCTGGGCGTCTCCCTGGCGGCCCTGTACGCCGCCGCCGAGTCCGCAGACCTGCCCCTGTACAGGTACCTTGGCGGCACCAACGGGCATATCCTGCCCGTGCCCAACATGAACATCATGAACGGCGGAGCCCATGCCGATTTCGCCACCGACATCCAGGAGTACATGATCTCCCCCTACGGGTTCGACTCCTACAGGGAGGCCCTGCGCGCAGGCGTCGAGGTCTACCACACCCTCAAGGGCATCCTGAAGAAGGACGGCCATGAGACCGGCCTGGGCGACGAAGGCGGCTTCGCCCCCAAGATGAAGTCCAATGAGGACTCCCTCAAGTACATCATGGATGCCATCAGCCAGGCCGGATACGAGCCCGGCAAGCAGATCGGCCTCTGCCTGGATGTGGCCTCCTCGGAGTTCTACAACAAGGAGACCGACAGGTATCACTTCGATGGCGAGGACCGTGATGCCGACTACATGCTGGACTACTACCAGCGTCTGGTCGAGAAGTACCCCCTGGTCTCCATCGAGGACCCCTTCGCCGAGGAGGATTGGGGCGCCTGGCAGAAGATCACCGCAGCCATGGGCGACCGCCTGCAGTTCGTGGGCGACGACCTCCTGGTGACCAACCCCAAGAGGCTGCAGAAGGGCATCGACCTCAAGGCCGCCAACTCCCTCCTGGTCAAGCTCAACCAGATCGGCACCGTCACCGAGACCCTGGACGCCATCGAGCTGGCCACCGCCAACGGGTTCACCTCCATGGTCTCCCACCGTTCCGGTGAGACCTCCGACACCACGATCGCCGATCTGGCCGTGGCCAAGAACACCCGTCAGATCAAGACCGGTGCCCCGGCCCGTGGCGAGCGCATCGCCAAGTACAACCGCCTCCTGGAGATCGAGGAGGAGCTGGGCTCCACGGCCGAGTACGCCGGTTACAGCGCCTTCAAGGCCTGCAAGAAGTACACGAAGTGAGCTTCCACTTCGATTAGACGGGTCGGACCGGGCCTGTGAACGCCCGGTCCGACCGGTCTTGCCCGTGGCTGCCGCAGGGTCGGCTGCCACGGGTATTTTTATGGGTATGAGCAAGCGCAAGACAGACAGACAGGGCGGCACCAGGGCCCCGCAGGATTCCAAGCGGGCCGGAGGCGGAAGCTCGGCCGGTCCCATATCCTTCTTTTTGGCGGTGATCATCATGGTGCTCGGCCTGATCCAACTGGCCGCCACCTTCCACAATTACGCCATCAATCTCTCGCAGCTCAACGCCTTGAAGAATCAGCAGGCGGCCCTCATCGCCCAGAAGCAAGACCTGGAGAACCAGATCCAGCGATGGGATGACAAGGCCTACGTCACGGCTCAGGCCCGCGAGCGCCTGGGGTTCGTCTTTCCGGGCGAGCAGGCCATCAGGGTCCTCCACGCGGACGCCCTGGCTTCTGAAAGCAAGGACCAGGATGAGGGGAAGGGGGCCGACGCCCCCCACCAGAACGCCCTGCCCTGGTACCAGGAGCTGGCGTACTCCTTCAAGAAGGCCGACCAGAAGCCTGCTCGAGAACCCGCACAATCAGAGGGAAAGGCCCCCAAGGAGGGCGGGAAGGGCGACCAGGCGCCCGGTACCCAACAGGAGGACCAGGCGAAAGGCGACCCCAGTGGTTCCAAGGCCGGGTGAGATCTGAACCGGCCGGAGGGCGGTTTTGAACAGTCAATGTCATACGGGAAACGCGAAAGGAATCGCTGCAGTGGAGGAAGCAGGCGTGACGGGTGAACCCATGGGGTCCGAAGGTCGTCAGGAGGCTGAGGCTCCAGGCCCTAAAGGGACCGATTCCACCGTTTGGGTGGAAGGGTTGGTGGAAGACCTGCTGGCCCACCCGGCGACCGACCGCCAGGTGGAGGTCGTGGAGGCACAACTGGACAGGTTCCCCAGGGGGATGGTGGCCGTGGGGGCGCGGTGCGTCTGCGGCAACCCCCTGGCCGTGGTCACCCGTCCCCGCCTGCCTGATGGCACGCCCTTCCCCACAACCTGCTATCTGACTTCGCCGGAGGCCGTGAAGGCCGTTTCCCGCCTGGAGGCCGACGGGTCCATGGCCCGCTACACCCTCCTGATCGGGCAGGACGCTCGGATTGCACAGGAGTATGCCCGGGCGCATGCCGTCTATCTGGCCTTCCGCCATGCCCTGGCCGACCGCCTGGGGGACGAGGAGGGGAGGATAGCCGGTGTGAGTGCGGGCGGCATGCCGATCCGGGTCAAGTGCCTGCACGCCTTGGTGGCCCAATCATTGGTCATGGGGGAGGGGGTCAACCCCATCGGCGATATGGCCTTGGACCGGATCCGGACCGATTTCGACCCCTCCGTCTGCCGGTGTGCGGACCCCTGGCCGGGCCTGGCCGGCAGACAGTCCCATGAGGGAGGGGCCAGGCTGGGATGATGAACCGGCCGGACCTGAGAGCCGTCGTCAGCTCAGGCGGATGTGACATGGTGGAAGGGATGCAGAGGATGAATCAGGTAACGGTGGCCGGGGTGGACTGCGGCACCAATTCCATAAGACTCCTGGTGGCACAGGTGGATGGGAGGAGCATGCGGCCTGTCACCCCACGCCTGATGAGGGTGATCAGGCTGGGTCAGGGTGTGGACTCCACCCACCGTTTCAGCGAGGAGGCCCTGGACAGGGCCTATCAGGCGGCCGGGGAATTCGCCCGGGTCCTTGAGGAGCACCCTGTGGACGGCATCCGCTTCGTGGCCACATCGGCCACAAGGGATGCAAGCAACCGCGAGGAATTCGAAGAGGGAATCGACAGGATACTGGGTGTCCGCCCGGAGGTCATCAGTGGCCGCGAAGAGGCGGCCCTGAGCTTCCTCGGGGCGGTCAGCGTCTTGGAATCGAGCGGACAGGCCCTGCCGCCCGCCCCCTATATGGTGGTGGACCTGGGCGGGGGTTCCACCGAGCTGGTCGTAGGGGGCGACGGCCGTCAGGCCCCGGTCGACCGGGCCCAGACCGCCTACTCCATGGACATCGGATCGGTCAGGATGACGGAGCGGCACCTCCTGAGCGACCCTCCGACCGGTCAGGAGGTGGACCGGGCCCTCAAGGATGTGGATGACCATATAGACCAGGCCTTCTCCCGCCTGCCCATCAGCCAGGTACGGACCCTCATCGGGGTCTCGGGCACGGTGACCACGATGAGCTCCCTGGCCATGGGGGCCACCGAATACAATCCTTCGGGCGCCGACGGCCATCTCATTGCCGTGGACAAGGTAAAGCAGGAGGACGACAGGGTCCTGCACATGACCCGGCAGGAACGCTCCCGTCTCAAACCCATACACCCGGGCAGGGTGGATGTGATAGGCGGGGGGGCGCTCATCTGGACCCGCCTCCTGGAGCGGTTGGACCAGTCCAACCCCCGGGTCCTGGAAGGGAACACATACATAGCCAGCAGTCATGGTCTTTTGGACGGGATAGTCCTGGACTATGGGCGCCGTCTTCTGGCTGCGGCGTGACGCGGGGGAGGGAAGGATCCGTCCTTGACAGGGCCCTTGCAGGGCCCTTCTGCCCCCTCCCCGTGTAATATGGGCTGTATGCCCATCGGCCCCGGTGGCGAAATGGCAGACGCACCGGACTTAAAATCCGCCGCCCTTACGGGCATGTGGGTTCGATTCCCACCCGGGGCACCGATGAAGGGTGGATGTTGCGGCATCGTGCCCCAACGGAGGGGATGATTTGAGTCCGTTGGCAGGACAGGCTAATCTGGTAGCCTGATGGAATTACATGAAGGAGAATCGTCTATGAGTGCCCAGTCCATGCCCGAGGTGAACGCCGAGTTCGGGGCCCTGCCTCAGATCGTCTTCGGCGAAGATCAGGCCCCCCAGGGCTTGCGCACCGTTGAGCTCGTCGAGGGAGATGGCCCTGTGGTGCGTAGGGGAGACACCGTGACCGTCAACTACCACGGTGTCGTGTGGGGGTCGGGCAAGGCCTTCGATTCCAGCTTCGAGCGTCATCAGCCAGCCAGCTTCGGCATCGGGGTGGGTCAGGTCATCAAGGGGTGGGATCAGAGCGTGCCCGGGCATAACGTGGGTTCGCGCCTTGTCGTCTCCATTCCCCCAGAGTACGGGTATGGCAGCCGGGGGGTTCCCCAGGCCGGCATCGGCGGAGGCGACACCCTGGTGTTCGTCATCGACATCATATCGACGCGCTGACCGTACAGCGCCCGTGGCGCCGGTGAGGGCCGGCGCTTTTCTATATCCCGCACAACGGCCAGTCCGGGGTGGGACAGCAATCGGCAATGAAGGAGGAACAATGGCTGAGGAAAAGACAATCCTGCTGACACAAGCCGCCTATGACAGGATGCAGGAAGAGCTCGACCACCGTCAGGGGGAGTATCGTGACGAGATCACGGAGCGCATCGCAGCGGCCCGCGCAGAAGGTGATCTGAGTGAGAACGGGGGCTATCAGGCCGCCCGTGAGGAGCAGGGGAAGAACGAGGGCAGGATCAACGAGCTGATTGTGAAACTGCGCAACGCCAAGATCCTCAAGGCCCCCCGGGCTGGCAAGGTGGGCAACGGATCCCTGGTCACATTGGACCTGGCAGGCAATGAAATGGTCTGCGTCCTGGGGTCGCGTGACATCGCAATCGCCACGGACTACGACGTGATCAGCCCCGAATCGCCCATCGGAGCTGCCATCATGGGGGCCAAGAACGGTGACACCGTCTCCTACAAGGCGCCCAACGGGAAGGACATCTCCGTGACCATCAAGGATGCCCGTCCCCTCAAGTAGAAGTCTCGCTCCTGTAGAAGCACCCGGAAGAATCGATCTGACGGCGGCTCCCAGCGTCGGAAGCCGCCGTTTCGCCCCTTCGGATATGCAGGAGAAGTGATGACTGCATCCTGCCGGGAGGCCCCTGTGCGGGGAACCGGTCCGGGGGAGGATCATGAAGCCCGATCCCTACATCGGGAGGCTGGGGGACTCGGAAGAGGCGGCAGGGGGGAGACCCCCCGCCTATCTCAGGTTGCAGACCACCAGGAAGATGGCGACCACATGGCAGGCGTAACCTGCCACGGTCCCGCAGTGGAATATCTCGTGGAAACCGAATACGGTTGGCCAGGGGTCAGGACGGCGCAGCCCATAGACGATTGCCCCTGCGATATAGCAGAGACCGCCGGCCACTATCAGCCAGACCACAGGGGGGCCGGCCACGGGTGAGGTCCAGAACAGGCCGAGGAATCCCACTCCGGACACGCCGAAGATGACATAGACCAGGGTGTAGAGCCATCGGGGGGCATCGATCCAGACCACATGGACCAGCATCGCCACCAGGGTGCAGGACCACATTCCTATCAGGATCACCCTCCTCCAGAAGGTGTCCAGGGCGAAGGAGATGGGTGTGTAGGTACCCGCTATGAGCAGGAAGATGTTGACGTGGTCGAAACGACGGAGCACATCGGTGACGTGGGGTGACCAGTCACCCAGATGATAGAAGGCCGAGTTGCCGAAGAGGGCCAGGGAGCAGGCCATGAAGACCGCACAGGCCCATTTGAGCTGACTGCCCGGACTCAGGCAGATCAGGACAATGCCCGCCGCCAGGGCCAGGGGGGCGGCCACGGCGTGAATCCAACCGCGTAGGAGGGGCTTGGGTCTGCCATGGACGTCCAGTCTGACCTTCCGCTCGATTTCGTCGGTGGTCAGGCCCTCTATCTTGGAGGCCTTGGCTTCGGCCTTGGCCATTATCCTCGCCGCCTTGACCCTGGCCTTGGCCCTGACCGCATCCGCCCTGGCGCTCAGGTGGGCCTCCCTGGCCAATTCGGCATCCCGACGCAGGTAGAGGAGCTCCTGCCGGCGTTGTGCACGTCTGGTCTCCAGGTCGGCATCAGGGTTGGAGGGGCCGTCGGCAGGCCTGTCGCCGTCTGTGCCATCCCCTGCCGGGTCGGTACCGGTCTCGCTCGTCATGGCTCTCCTTTGCCGGACCCTTGCGGTCCACGTGGTCCTTCTGCCTGACGGCCCCGAACGGACCATCCGTTGACCCAGCGTACTCTTCCCAGATTTCACCTCAACGGCGACCTGCCGCCGTCCGGGCTTTCCTGAGGCCGTCTCGCCTCCGGCGGAGCCAGTCCTGTGGCTCCGTCCTGTCGGTATGATGGTGGCTATGGCAGATTTTTCAGAGATACTGGCTTCCTGTGACGGACTTGACGAGGGGGACCGGGAGTGGCTCCACCACCTGGTGGCGGATTGGCAGGTCATCGCCGATCTGAGCTTCGCCGACCTCCTTCTCCTTCTGCGGACCAAGGGGGGTGGATATGTCGTGGCCGACCAGTGCCGGCCCTCGACCGTTATGTCCCTGCGCAACGATGACGTGGTCGGGCGGACCCTTCCCCAGGAGGAGGTGGGCGAGCTGGAACGTGCCATGGCCTCCAAGGCCGTCCTGAGGTCCAACAGGTTGAAGATCATCGGCAAGGCGACGGTCTGCGATGTCTACGCCCCCATCCGTCATCAGGGCAAGACCCTGGGTCTGGTCGTCAGGGAGACCAACATGGCAACCAGGGAGTCCAACGGCCGATACGAGAGCGAGAGCATCAACGCCGGCAAGGAACTCTTCGGGATGATCACCCGGGGGCAGTTCCCTTACTCGGATTCCGTGCTCAACCAACGTCACAACGCCAGGGTGGCCGACGGTTTCTTCATTCTGACGGCCGGGGGGATCGTCCGCTATGCCTCGCCCAACGCCATAAGCTGCTTCCGTCGCCTGGGTTCCGTCCAGACCATGTCCGGGCAGTATCTGAGCGAGATAGGCACCTCCCTTTTGAGGAAGAACGACCCGGTCCCAGACTCCCTTCCCCTGGTGCTGACAGGCAAGGCGGCGGTCGATTCGGAGCTCGACGCCAACGGCTCGGCCGTATCCATGCGTTCCCTCCCCCTGTACGGCAAGGACGGACGGACCGGTGCCATCGTCCTGTGCAGGGACGTGACAGAGCTCAGACGACGTGAGAAGGAACTGCAGACAAAGGACGCGACCATCCTCGAAATCCACCACAGGGTCAAGAACAACCTTCAGGCCGTCTCCGCCCTGCTCAGGCTCCAGGCCAGGAGGACCAAGTCCGAGGAGGTCCGCAAGGAGCTCGAGGAGGCCCAGCGCAGGGTGCAGACCATAGCCGTCGTCCACGAGGGACTCAGCCAGACGGCGGACGAGATAGTCGACTTCGACAAGGTGATATCCAACCTGATCAAGATGAGCGTGGATCTGGCCACGACCGGGGACCAGCACATAACCATCTCCTACGTGGGCAAGTTCGGCATGATGCCGGCCCAGGATGCCACCCCCCTCTCCCTGGTCCTGACGGAGCTGGTCAACAACGCCGTGGAACACGGCTTCGAGGGGCGCAGCCGGGGGCATATCACGATATCCGTGGGGCGCGGAGGCAACAATCTCAACGTCGTGGTGGAGGATGACGGCAACGGCTACCACACCGAGTCGGACGACGGCAAGGCCCGTTCATATGGTTCCGGCCTGGGGTCGCAGATCATCAACACCTTCGTCACCAATGACTTCGGCGGCACGGTCAAGTGGGAACCCCGGCGGGATGGGGGGACCAGGGTGGTCATCAACATCAAACTGCGCGTGGCGCAGGAATCCTGACCTCAGGTCCCGTCCGGCAGGGACTTGATCAGAAAAGGCGGATGGACACCGTGACAGGCACGGCATCCATCCGCCTTTGCAGACATCTCAAACGCGCTCGCTCAGGACGGGACCGCCGCCCTGGCTTCAGGACTGCATTTGCATGGCCTGGGAGCGACGGGCACGCATGGCACGGCGCTTCAGCGCCCTGCGCTCATCCTCGCTCATGCCACCCCAGACCCCGTAATCCTGATTGGTATCCAGGGCGCACTTCAGGCAGGCGTCAATGACCTTGCAGGTGCGGCAGACGGCCTTGGCCTCCTCGATCTGTTGGTAGGCGGCACCTGTGTTTCCTACCGGGAAGAAAAGCTCCGGATCCTTGTCACGACACGCTGCCTTTGCCCGCCAGTCGAAAGCACTGCTCATTTGCCATTCCTCCCAAGCCTCAGGTTGACCTAGCTTCTCAATCTTGCTGTTAACAGAAAAGCACGATTGAGAGGTTTTTTCAAGACCCTTTTCAGATTATCCGCTGGGAAAACACTGAACAATCTGGGCGTGTCCATTCTGGATCAAGATGCAACGGCCGGGGATCCCCGCCTGGGCCAACCGGGAAGAACGAAGGTGGGAGGCGGGTATTCCGGCTGCCAGGTCGGCGCCTCGTTCACCATAGGGGAACACGATTTTCGTTCCGTACCTTTCCGCCCTCCTGAGGGCGGCAGGGGAGTCCAGGGCGATGACGACGGTCACATCCTGCCGGTTGAGGGCCTCTTCCAGCTTGATTGCCGTCGCTTCTCGGTTCATCGGGTCGAGCAGGTCGTCACCGTTATCCACCAGCCATATCAGACCTGAGACCAGTGGAGGAGGTCCCGCAGGCACCTCCACCCCTGAAGCTTCACGGCCTTCCGGCGGTGGGCCATCATATCCAGGTCGGCCTGCCGGGCGGCTGCCCCACCTCCTGCCCTCCTGCAGGGGTTCCGCCTTCCCCCTGTCACCTTCGAGGTTCCAGATCCTGGTTGAATGGCCTCCAGCATGAAGTTCTGTCACCGCCAGAGGAAGGCGCGGCGTTCCGCCGGCTTCGGGGGACCGATGGGCCCCCTTCAGAGCCTTACCCACCAGGGCGATGAGAGTGCTCTTGCCCCGCCCCTGCCCCCCGATCAGGGCCATGTTTCCGCGAAGGGTCAGGTGGCAGGGGCGCAAACGGATTCCGTCATCCTGCAATCCCAGTGTGACGGCGGGGGCCTGGTCAGCAGGCAGGCGGGGGAGGTCGGTCCACCCGCTGCAGGAAGCCGCAGGATAAGCCTGGAGGGTGGGCAGTTTGGAGGGCAGGGGGGCGGAAAAGAGTTTGGCAGGCCTGGGCAGACCCTCGAATCTCATGGCTCGGTCTATTTGGCGGATGAGGCAGGCCGGGTCTGAAGACCTGGCGCATCGGAAGAGTATGGGCCCCTCGCCCCTGTCGCAGAAGCCGACCCCAGGAATGGAGGGGCTGAGGAGGGCCGCACAGTCTGACCCCAGCAATTCCCGCGATTGCAGGGGGTCCCTGACCCGAAGGCAGAGGTTCAGATTCATGTTGGCCTTCATCTGGCTGCCGATCTGTCCCATGGGCTGCTGTGTGCAGGCTATCAGGTTCATCCCGAGCGATCGTCCCTGGGAGGCCAGCTGGACCAGATGTTCAAGATATTCGGGAAGTTGCCTGCGAAGGGACTGGAATTCATCGATGATGACGAAGAGGCGGGGAGGCGGCTCGTCCAGCTCTGACGCATCGGCCACACCGCCCGCAGCCACCAGGCCCTCCCGCCGTTTCAGCTCCTCTTCGATCCCCCTCAGGGCCCTGACGGCATGGTCCAGGTCCAGGTCGTTTACGCATCCGACAGTATGGGGGAGATCGGCCAGCCTGTTGAAACCTGACCCTCCCTTGAAGTCGAGGAGGACGAAATTGAGTTTGAGGGGGGACAACCTGCAGGCCAATGACAGGCACCAGGTCTGCAGGAGGATGGATTTGCCCGAGCCGGTCGTACCTGCCACGAGGGCATGAGGGCCGTCGACCGGAAGATCGATGGCGAAGGTCCCGCCCCCGGGTAGGGAGCCTATGGGGACCCCGTAGGAATCCGCACATAGGACCCCCTTCGGGCACTTCGGCCGGGACCGAAGGTCCGACAGGGACCAATTGCGGACCACCTGCTGCCAGGTGGGTGCCTCGCCCAAGGTCCGTTTGCGGCGGGTCTGCCGGCCGGCTCCCCATTGTGAGGTGCCTTCGGAATCCTCCCAATGCAAGAGGAGCGTTTCCAGACTGACCGCGGGGGGTTGACTCCCGCCTTCATCCCGCACCTGCCCCAGGTCTTCGTCCCCTGCCAGACGGCCGGTGCCCCGCCCGACAGATCCCAGGCCACCTGGTGGGCGGGGAGGGCCGCCCACCCTGCCGGCAGTGTGCAAGGCCAGGGCGGTCGCGCTGAGCATGCCGGGAAGTATGAAGGCCAAAGCCGTCCATTCCCCCTGTCTGACGAGGAGGATGGCGACGATCAGCTGGGCCAGGGGTGAGCCCCACCGGCTGATCGCGAGGAGACCGTCGGAGAAAGACCCCCGGCCATCGCTCCGGCCGGGGGGCCGCACTCCTGAGGGGGACCGCCCTTTCCCCTTGCGGGACCTGCCGGGTCCACTGGCCTGCGGGGCATGTCCGCGTCTTGTCAACTGGAAGAAGGTCATGCAGGCATCGTGTCATGCCCAGGTCGGACGCGGCCGCCTCTTTTCCGGATGTGGTCGAATGTCGTCCCTACCTGCCGGACTGTCCGCCGACCACACCGGGCTCATGGCTGCCCTGGTCCAACTGCTGGAAGAGCTCGGTGTTCTTTGCGGCGTCAAGGAGGACGGAGGAGCCCACATTGCCCGGCCGGTAGTCCGGGTTGGACCAGTAGACGCTTCCCGTCACGCCCTGCCCGCCAGATGCCTTGCGGAAGGCCAGGGCCATCCTCATCACCGTCCAGGGGTTTGCGGATTCATCCACGAGGACCGATTTGAGGGCAGTGGAGATCAACTTCGTGGCCCTGGAGGGACTGAGCAAGACCGAGGGGGTGAAGGCCTTCTTGGTTATGGCTCCTATGACCTGGCGCTGGCGTTCTGCCCTGCCGAAGTCCCCCTTCGGGTCGGAATACCGCATTCGCGAGAAGGCCAGGGCAGTGCCCCCGTCGGCGTCATGGCACCCGGCTGTCCAGTTCATCCCGCTCCTGACATCGTTGACTGTCCGGTCATAGCAGAGGTTGACGCCGCCGATGGCGTCTACCACCTGTTCCAATCCGCCGAACCGGATCATGACGACGTGATCGATCTTGTGTCCTGTGATGGCCTCCACCTGTTCGGTGAGGGCGGGATAGCCGGCCAGGTTGGCGGCGGCGTTGATTTTCATGTCGCTACCCTTGACCTTGACCAGGGAGTCGCGAGGGATGGAAATCAGGGAGCTCGCGCCGTGCTTGGGCTGTGTCAGCACCAGTATGGTGTCCGTGCGGAAGCCGGGAGCGTCGCCGACGTTGCCGGTCCCAGGGGTTCCGTCACGTTGGTCGGAGCCCAGGATCAACCATGTGGAGGCCGAGGAGGCCGGTGCGCCCGTGAGCATGTTCTCATGGTTGAGTTGCCTGCCGACCCACGTCCACATCCAACCGGCCAGTATGACGGCCGCGGCCAGGAGGACGACGAGAAGACCAACGAGGAAATGCCTTAGGGGGTGGCGGGACCTGACCTTGGCGGCAGAGCCGCCTGGGGAGGAAAAGCGACCGGGGGAGGCGGCCCTTTCACGTGGCAGCCCGGACGAGGCCCGTGGCCTGCCCGCAACCATCTGCCTGGAGCTGACGGGCGCCGTCCTGGAGGAGCCGGATGACCTCCTGGGAGCATGTGCGGGCCGGGCCTCCTGTGATGCCTGGGATACCCGTGGGCCTGAGGGGTGGTTGACCCCGTGGTGCGAACGGGCAGAGGGGGAGAAGCTGGGAAGGTCGCCGGTGCCAGTGCGGGATGGAATCCGACCCGTCTGGGAACGAGGCCGGCCAGTGGGCACAAAACTCGGCGGTTCCTGCTGGTCATGTCCTGGGTTGGATCCCTGACTCATGCTTGACTCCTCACCTTGTTCGCTCTGGTCCAGAGTTATCACGGGCTGCTCTTTTGAGGGCCGATCCGGTGGAATCCTGCGCGGGAAAGGCACACATTCGCGGGGTGGATGCAGGGGCCACCGGACTTGACCTTCAATCCTTGGAGGGGACCGCGCACACCGTGGCAAACAGATAACGGTCGGCCATGCCTATGTATTGGCCGGTGACGGCGTCACGGATGGTGCCGTCCTCAGGATTGACGACACCATGGGTCACCGGGTCGATCAGCCGGTTGTCCGCCGTCGTCACCAGACCGGTCTTGGGGTCAGGGGCCGGCAGTTGCGTTCCATCCGATGAGGGCGACCCTTCCGCCGGGGTCGACTGCCCGGGTCCCTGCTGGGAGGTCCCCCCCTGATCGGGTTGGGCTCCATCCGTCTGGACCTTGAGGGGTCTTTGCTCCTTCAACGTCTGCCAGACGGCGCCGGCATCCTTGCTCCATATCACGTGGTTCCTGTTCCACGGGGCTTCTTCGACGGGCAGCGTACGGGAATAGATGTGGGTGGTGTCGATGTTTTTCAGGCTGTTGGCCAGTCCGAGCAGGGTCTGGAGATTGCCCAGGCCCTCGCTCATCTGCAAGGAGGAAAGGGTGGCCTTGGTCAGCTGGTAGAGCCGCGGGAAGTCCGTATACACGTTCATGGATCTTGTTTCGTTCACTATGGTCTTGACCAGGTACTGCTGCCTGGTGGTGCGCATGATGTCCGAACCGTCGGTGCCGACCCCGTGCCGCATCCGGGCGTATTCCGTGGCCTGGATGCCGTCGAGATGGCGCAGCCCCTTCTGCAGGTCCAGACCGGTGATGTCGTCATGTGTGTACTGCGGTATGCAGACATCCACCCCGCCCAGGGCATCTATGATCGACTTGAGCCCGTTGAAGTCGGCCACGACGAACTGGTCCATGTTCAAGCCGGTCAAGGTGTTCACCGCCTTGACGGCGCAGCCCGCAGCCGTGGCGATGTCCCCGCCGATGTTGTAGCCGGTGGCGAAGATCGAATTGAAGAGGACCTGCTGCCTGCTGGCGATGGTGGCACCTGCGCTGGTGGTGCAGGCAGGCGCGTTCACCACGGAATCCCTGGGTATCGAGACCATGTTGATGTAGGACCGGTCCGCCGCGATCTGCACGACGATGGCCGTGTCCGACTGATGGCTGCCGACGAAATCCTTGGGATCGCCGCCGATGGTGGAGTTTCCGGCACCCTCGCGGGTATCCTGACCGAGGACGAGGACGTTGAGGGTCTTGCCCTTGTATATGTCGTCCGGCGCCGTCGCAGCCTTGCGGTTCCCGCCGATATTGAGCGGGGCCACGGCATGCAGACTTCCCCCGATGTCACGTGCGAATGAGATGCCCAAGGTGAGCGTGAAGGCCAGGACTGCAGCGACCGCCATGATGAAGACGTTGCGCAGGTGGTGGCTGGTGGTGAAGCCCAGGCTGTGCTGTGGCATGTCGCCATCCGAACCCTTGATGTTCGGCAACCTGGTGTTCTTGCTATGGGCCGTCAATGGGCACGCCTTTCCTAGCTTGTCATCTCCGCCCGCCACCTTTTCTGCGGCGGGCCGCGCCTGGTCGAGCTCAAACCGGGAGCTCCGGACCATCTGATTGTAGACCGAAAGCGTGGGAATCTCCCCTTATGGCCTTGGGATGCTCCCGTTTCCCTCACGATTGCCGCATTCCAGGTTCCCGGCTGTGAAAAGTGGCCGTCCTTGCCATATTCACGGACCCGACCTGTTCTGCGGCACTTCAGGGTTGACAAAAGTCCACATGTGCGTATGTAATAAAAGTGTGCATAATCGCACTGGGGACTGGGGGGTCGTCATGGGGGAGTTCGTAAATACTCGGTTGAGGGTTGCCGATCAGACACTTGACAAGCCGGTCAGGGGCAGGGATGTGAGAATCGCCCCTCTCATCGACTGGCTAGAGGCCAATGCCGGGATGTCCTGGCGCAACGATGCCCTTTGCGCACAGACTGACCCGGAGGCCTTCTTCCCGGGAAAAGGCGGGTCCACACAGGAGGCGAAGAGGGTCTGCGCCGACTGTTCGGTACGCAAGCAATGCCTGGACTGGGCCGTCGAACATGATGAGCGGTTCGGCATCTGGGGCGGCATGAGCGAGCGCGAACGCCGCCGGTACAAGAAGTCCTTGAGGAAGGGCTGAAGACGGAGCGCACTTCTGGGCGTCCGACCGGTCCGGTTGGCGGGTCTTGCGTACACTGAAGCCATGAGTTCCGTCCTTGCGCAATCACGAGACGTTCCACAGGTCGTGGCATCGGCCCTGGCCGCCCGGGCGGGGTCTGCCGACCAAAAGGTGGACGCCCGGGTGGCGGCGGTTGTGACCGTCGAAGGTGATCTGTCATATCTTCCGGCCACCCTGCAATCGTTGATGAGCCAACGGACCCTCCCGTCCACAATCGTGGTGGGTGACTGCACAGGGGCCACCTCGGAGCCGCTCTATCTGGATTTCCCCGTTCGCGCGGACCCCTCGGACGGGACTTCAGGGTGGACGTCCGTCGGAGACCGGCGGGCTGGTGGAGGGCCTGGCAGGGTGCAGGTGCAGTTGGTCCGCGCAGCCGGTGCCGCCTCATTCGCCGACGCTGTGGGCAAAGCCCTGGGCTATGCCCATCTGCCTGCGGATGTTCGGGCCCTCTGGCTCCTGCATGACGACTCCCGTCCCCTGGGTGAGGGATGCCTTGAAACCCTCGTCGAAGCCTGGAGGAGCACGCCGACGGCCTCCATCCTCGGAACCAAGCAGTGCGCCTGGTCGGGTGAGGGCCTGCACGATGTGGGCCGTTACGCATGGCAGCACCAGACCGTCAGTCTGGTCGTCGACGGAGAACCGGATCAAGAGCAATACGACACCCGGCGGGATGTCTTTTCCGTCTCGACGGCCGGCGCCCTCGTCCCCTTGGACACATTGAAGTCCCTGGGTGGTCTGGGGACCTGGTCCGGCACCTTCGGCCTGTCCGATGACCTCTGCCGCCGGGTATGTCTGTCGGGGGGGAGGGTGGTGGTGGTCCCCGGGGCGGCAGTGGGCCATGCCAGGGCCCGCTTCGAGGGTAAACGAGGCAGGACCGGCCTGGCCCTTCCGGAGGGCAGGGAGTCCGATTCATCCATGCAGGTCATCGATGCGGCCGAACGCTACCTCTTCACTGATTTTCCCCTTCCCGTCTGGCCCCTGGTCTGGCTGTGGAGGTTCCTGGCCTCCTTCTGGTATTTCGCCAGGGATCTGGCCACCAAACGCCCCTACGCCGCCGTATGCCGCCTATGCTCCCCCTTCAGGTTCCTGGTGCAGCTGCCCTCTTATGTGACCATGCGCAGGAGGTTGAAGTCGGTCTCCCGGATGGGCATGGCCCGATTGGAGACCTTGAGTGCGAGCAGGCAGCAGCTGGCCCGTTGGAGGGACAGGAGCCAGGCCTTCGGCGACCAGGCCGATCACCCACTGCTCAGCCATCTGGCCCAAGGCCACCTGCATCGGCAGAGGACCGTCAGACTGGCCTGGGCCTCGGTCATGTCCCTGACGGTCCTTGCCTGCCTGCTCGTATCTGAATGGCCTGTCTGGAAGGCCGTCTTCTCCATGGGAGCCATCCACTCCGACTACCTCCTGTCCTCAGCGGCCTCCTTCGACCAGTTGGTCGGGGCGGCGACGACATCCTGGACCAATGGCGGCGGTTTGGGGGCACCGGCCGCGGCCACGCCCTTCCTTCTCGTGCTCGTGGTCTTCTCGATCCTGACCTGGGGGCATGTCTGCCAGGCCATGGCCCTCATGCTGGTCCTCTGTGTTCTGGCAAGCGCCCTTTCCTTCTGGGCCCTGGCCGGAGTCTTCACCAGGTCGAATCCCGTCAGGATGGCGACCGGCCTGTTGTGGGCCGGGCTGGCCTTCGGTACCGGTGCCGTCGGGAGGGGGGATCTGCCGATTCTGACCCTCATGGCTTTCATGCCGGCGGCGTTCGCCTTCGTCTTCAAAGCCGTGGGGCTCTATCAGACGGAAGCCCCGGCCCATCCCCATGCCTCAGTGCAGAATGCGGCTTTGGCGAGTCTGTGCTTCATGCCGGTGATCCTGGCTGAACCCCAGCTTCTCATCGTTCTGGTCGCGGTCTTCATTTTGTTCGTCTGCCTGGTACCCAGGCACAAGGCCATGCTGGTGCTGATCCCCATCCCCTCGGCCGTGGCCCTGGCCCCGACCCTGGTCAATACCGTCCGCCACTTCAGGGAGGGCCTGTGGCGGCAGGTCTTCGGAGACGTCATGATTCCTTCATCGTCCCTGTCCGGTCGCCCCCGTTCCGCCAGCCTGGCGGACATGGTCGCCCACCTGCTGGGTCTGGACATCTCAGGGGGCTGGCAGGCATGGTTGCAGAGTGGGGACTGGAAGGGAATGGCCTTCCTGGCGGCTCTCCTCGTCATGGTTCTCCTGGCCTTTCTCGCCCTTTTCATCCCCGGTGCCATGAGGGCTTCAAGGGTCATGTGGGCCATGGCCATCATGGGCGTGATCCTGGCCATGGCTTCCTCCTGTGTCGCCATCGGCCTGGATTGGGAGGGACCGGTTGCCGGTTCCACCCTGCCTGGCCTCCTCCTCGCCCTCATGTCTTTCCTCGTCTGCATCTGCCTGGTCGCCGGCAGTGCCGTCAAGCCCTTCACCCCCCTTGAAATACATCGGGGTTCCTCCCTGTCCGCCATGGCCGCCGAGGAGATGTCCCGCAGGGAGAGGAGGAGGGTCAGGAGGGCGGCCGCCCTGGTGATGGCCTCCCACCTGGCCCGTGCCCTGCTCACGGCCCTGCTTGTCATCCTCATCGTCGTCACGGCCGGAAATGGCCTCTTCAAGCCCAGGGGCCACAGTCTGCGGGCCGATGGCAACGGTCTGCCCATGGTGGCGGCCGATTATCTGGCAGACGATCCCGGCCACAGGGTGTTGGCCCTGTCGGCCTCGGCTGGCAACAGGGTCGGATTCACGACGATGAGAACGGCCCGGGGGGACCTGATCGATTCCTCACCGGCGGCCAGGGCCCAGTCGGCATCCGGGCGCAGGGACCCCGTGGAGGAGAGGATAGGGGCCGCAGCGGCCGAGCTCCTGTCAAGTGCGGATTCCTCTGCGATCTCCACGATCTCCTCCCTCGGTTACGGCGGCATCTTCGTCCCGGCCGACATCGCCGTCGAGGGGCATCAGCAGGTCAGGCCGTCCACCCCCAACGAGAATCTGGCCACCAACATCACGGCCAGTGAGGGGACCCAGGTGATCGTCAGCGGGAGGTCCGGGACCTACTTCAGCCTGACCGGTCAGGAGCCGGACCGCCAGAGGGTGGATCAGAGTGGGCAGGAAAGGGCGGAATCCTTGATATGGCGCAAGATATGGCTCTGGTCACTGGTCCTGGTGACCCTGGCCTTCTGCCTGGTGGCCGTGCCCAGGTGGCATGATCGGGAATGGGAGAGGCCATGATGAGCAAGAGGTCAGGATTCGGTTCCACGGGTGGGTGGCGGTCCTTTGCATGGGGCCTGTTGTCCATCGTCCTGGTGGTCGCCTTCGCCGGGGCCGCCGTCCTTTTGGGCCCCCCACCCGCCTGGGTGGATGGGGCCTCGGGTTCCACGGCGCGGACCAACATCGTCAGCCGTCGGGATGTCCTGGCCTTCTGCCCGGCCAGGATGTCCCTGTCGGAATCGGACAAGATAGGGGACGAGCAGTTCCGCGCATCCGAGGGTGACCTGAAATCCGCCGCCCGCTACACCGCCTTCGGTCCGGTCTTCGCCTCCAAGGTGGATCCTCTGTCCGGGGGTAACCCCCTCGTGCTGGGCGACCAGGACCCATTGGACGGCGAGCAGGTCATGGTCGCCGGGGGGGATGTGGATCAGGGGGCCACGATACAGACCACCAGCCTGCTCAAGGCCGAACCGGGGGCTGGGTCCGCCGCCTCCATCGCGTCATGGGCGACCAAGGGGGACATGACGGGCGTCCAGGCCCTTACCTGTCCGGGGGCGGCCATGACCTCCTCCTTCCTCCTGCCGGCCACGAAGCGGGGGTGGACCCAGAAGCTCATGGCCTACAATCCGTCCTCCAAGCCGACAGTGGTCACGGTCACCCTCTGGGGGAGCAAGGAGGCCGGGCGGATAGCCTCGGGAACCCACAGCTCGGTCACCCTTGAGCCAGGGGGGCAGTCCCAGCTTGATGTCGCGGCGGCGGCCCCTGGGCAGGATGCCGTCTTCATGGTGGTCTCCAGTTCCCAGGCACCCGTGGCGACCGCAGTCTGCGCACAGGCCATGGACGGTCTCAAACCGTTGGGGTCCGACTATGTGTCCACGGCGTCCGAGCCCTCGAAGCAGGCGGTCATACCGGGGCTGAGGGCGACCGACAAGACGACGCTGATCGTTTACGGGAACAAGGCGTCCACGGTCAAGGCCTACTGGTTGGGAGACGATGGACGGCAGGAGGCTGCCGAGGCCAAGATCATGTCGGGACAGGTCACCCTGCCCGATCTCGGACAGGCTCCCAAGGGGACCAGGGCCCTGCAGGTGGAATCGGACGATCCGGTCCGTGTCGCCGCCTGGGTCCGTCGGGATGGGGAAGGCGGCCAGGCCGACTTCTCCGTCATACAGGCCCAGCCCCTCCTCCCCGTCACGCAGGGCCCCTCATCGGTCATACCCCTGCCAGGGGCCGTCTCCTCGGAGCTGACCCTCGTCAATGCTGAAGGGGGGGAGGCCGGAGCCAGGCTGACGGCTTTTGACGACCAGGGGAAAAAGCTGGCGCAGAAGGACCTTGAGGTGAAAGAGGGAACGGCCCTGGCGGTCTCGATGGACGACCTGTCCGACGGGGCGGCCGCCATCACCCTGGGTGTGACCCGGGGCAGGCTGGCCTGGAACGCCCGTCTGGGTTCCCGGGACGTGGACAGGGCATCGGCTGCCGGCCTGGCACATATCGCCCCTGGAAGCCTCAGACCTTCGACCTTGGCCGTCCTGTCAGGGCCTGTGGAGGGCATGATCCGCTGAGACCCGACGGGTCCCGCCTCCGCGATGCGGGATCGTGAAGCGCGGGCTGCCTAGAAAGCGCAGGAGGGATCTATGTCCTCGGGGGCCCTGCCGTAAAGGTCGGAGAGCCGGAGGGCGAGTTCCTCGCGTATGGCGTAGGTGACCTCGTAGTTGTTCCTGCAGCGCTCCTGTATGGGCATGCGGTAGAGGATGATCCTGGCGGGAATTCCCCGGGAGGGGGGGAAGGAGCGTGAGAACATCCCGTCGGCCTCGTCCCAGGGGGTGGGTTCCGAGACGGGGACGTCCTCCACGGCGAACTGCACGGGGCCTACCAACTCAGGCCAGGCAAGGTAGAGCCTGCGAATCTGCCTGGCGAACAGGTCGTCGAACGATCCGCAGCGTGTCCGGTAGCGGGGCAGTCTGCTGCCGAAGGTGGGCCTGCGCATCCCCCTGCCGTGGGTGTCACGGTAAATCTTCTGCTGCCAAGGCGCTTGCTGGGAATCCATGGCATCAACCTTAGCCCCTGAGGGCGGGGAGGGGGAGTGGGTATGTGTGGCATGTCCCCCTCGCCCGGGCTCGCCCTCACCGGCATCGGCCGGCACCTCCTTCTCCCCGGTGGTCTGTATCATGGCCCCTGTCGTCAGGCCCGCCATGGGATCCTCAGGGATGCATGGCCGGCCGATCTGTCGGCCTTTCCGGTTGGAAGGCCGAAGAAGGGATGGGGCGGACATGGTTTCAAGGGCGGTCAGGGTTCCCTCATGGCAGGAATGCGATCTGGCGGGACTGTGCTCCCGGGCGGGGGCCTTCGCCTTCGACCTGGACAACACCCTGGCACGGTCAAAATCGCGGATGGGAGATGACATGGCCTCATCCCTGGCCGCCCTGGCCCGTCACCGACCCGTGGCCATCATCTCGGGGGGCCGTTTCGAGCAGATAAGGGACCAGGTACTGGCCGTGCTCCCACCGGAAACCCCCAAGATGAGGATCCATGTCATGCCCACCAGCGGGACCCGCTACTACAGGTGGGAGGATGGCGATTGGCGTCAGGTATACGCCCACGATCTCACCGCAGACGAAAGGCGGGCGGCCATGGCCAGCCTCGAACGCCGTGCCCGCGAGCAAGGTGATTGGGAGGAGAATGTCTGGGGTCCCCGAATCGAGGACCGGGGCAGCCAGATCACCTTCTCCGCTCTGGGCCAACAGGCTCCCGTCGAGGCCAAGGAGGCTTGGGACCCGGACAATGAACGCAAGGACAGGCTGGCCAGGGCCGTGGCCGCCGACCTGCCCGACCTGCAGGTCAGGTCAGGGGGGTCCACCAGCGTCGACATTTCGGCCAGGGGGATGGACAAGGCCTACGCCGTCAGATCGCTGGCGGGGATCCTCGGCCTGGCAACGGACGAGATCCTTTTCGTCGGCGACCGGATGGACCCGGACGGCAACGACTATCCGGCTGCCACGGCAGGCGCGTTGGCCCTGCGTGTGCGTGACCCCGACGATGCCCTCCTCCTGGTCAGGGAACTCAACCGCTGCCTGGGCGGGGTCTGAATCCCGGCAGGCACCGCTTTCGGACCGGTTCCCGACATCCGACCACATGGGCCGACCGATGCCGGCAGCGGCGGCGGGCCTGGTTGGATGGCCGCATGCGATGGATGAACCAGGATCACGGCGGCCCCGACGCTGACCGCCCAAGCAGCGGGCGCCCGCAAGGAGGCCGGCCTTCCCCGCCGTCTGAGCCGACGGTGCGGGGGGCGGACGGCGCCCTGTCCGGCCTGACGGGCTGTCTGTTCTCGCTGGGGCGCTCCCTGGTGGATGTCTTCCTGCCCAGGGGCTGTGCAGGCTGTGACAGGCCCGACCAGGTCCTCTGCCCTTCCTGTTCTCTTCTCTTCGCCCAGGCCAGGGCCATCCCCGCCCCTTACCTGGAATTGGGCACCGCCCATGTCTGCGCTGACTATGCGGGGCCGGTCAGGCGGACCCTGCTCTCTTGGAAGGACCACGGCGACATCGAGGTGAACCGCCCCCTGGCCGCCGCCATCTCCTCCCTGGCCCGGACCATCCTCCCCCTCATCCTGTCCGCCTATTCCTCCCTGCCTGCACGAGGGCGTCTCCTGGTGGTCCCGGCACCCTCCTCGCCCTCCTCTCTCAGGCGAAGGGGGCGGTCACACCTGGCCCCCCTGGCCGCAGCCCTGGCGGAGACGCTGACCGGGTCGGGCCTGCCGGCCGAACCTGCCCCCTGCCTGGCCCTGCGGGGGGTCAGGAAGAAGGCTGTCCAGGCAGGTGGCCGAGCAGCCAGATCCCACCGGCTGACAGGCCACGTGGAGTGCGTCGGCCGCCCCTGCCCGGAGGGTCGGGCTGTCATCCTCCTGGACGACATCATCACCACGGGGGCGACCCTTCGGCAGTGCGCCTCCGTCCTGAATGAAACAGGCGCGCACCCGCTCACCGCCCTTGCCCTGGCCGGGGCAGGACCTCCTCAGCGGGCATAGGCCACGGCCATCTCGTCCCACCGGGTAGTGCACCTGGGGGAGAGGAGACGCCTGGTCATGGACCACTCGGCGCCGGCATCGTCGTTCATCCTCCCCTTCCCGCGAATCCCCCCATATCCGATTCCCACGCGGAAGGGGCCGTAGCGACGGGCGGCCTGCTCAATGACCGAACCCAGGTCATGCTCGTCCCGGCTGGGTCCCAGCCCTTCCAGGGTCTGGAATCCGTCGGCGTCCAGCAGGTCCAGCAGGACCACCCCGGCCCGTATGTAACGGGCATGGGGATCGATCCTCCCCCTCAAGGCCTGGCAGGCGGCCCGGGCGATGACGATGGGGTCGTCGCTGGGATCCTCCAGGGTGACGGTGTGGTTGGAAGCCGTGTAATCCTGCGGGCTGTAGGGGCTGGTCGAGCAGAAGGCCCTCACCCTGGTGCAGAGGCCGTTCTGCCGGCGGAGCCTGCGGCAGGCCTTCTGGGCGTATATGCTCAGGGCCTGGGCCAGGGTCTCGTACCCCTCGATCGGGGTGGAGAACATGCGGGAGCACAGGATCTGATCGGTGCGCACCCCCTGCGAGGCATCCTCCTCGCGCTCTATGCAGGGCACCCCCCTCAACTCCAGGACCGTGCGCTGCAGGAGGACCGAGAAGCGTCTTCTGATCAGGGTCGGATCGGCCTCACGCAGGTCCAATGCGTTGACGATACCCATCCCCATCAGCTTCCGGGTCAGGCGGTGGCCCACCCCCCAAACCTCACCGACCGGGACCGAGACCAGGGCCTGGTCGCCATGGGTGGCCTGAACCTCCTCCCACAGGGTCACGCCCCCCTCGGCCGGGTGGTCTTTGGCCCAGTGGTTGGCCACCTTGGCCAGGGTCTTGGTGGGGGCCACACCCACGCTGACAGGTATCCCCGTGCAGCGCAGGACGGTCTGGCGCAGGTCCCTGCAGATGGCCATGGTGCCCTCGTCATCCCATAAGGTGTTCATGAAGCACTCGTCGATCGAGTAGACCTCCTGGTTGGGCAGGAACCGGCTCATGATCGCCATCATCCTGTGGGAGAGGCTGGCATAGAGCTCGTAGTTGGAGCTGCGGGCCACGACACCGTCATGTTCGGCCTGTCCCCGGATCTTGAACCAGGGTGTGCCGTTCTTGATGCCCAACCTCTTGGCCTCCCGGTTGCGGGCCACCACGCAGCCGTCGTTGTTGGACAGGACGACGACCGGCCGGCAGGCCAGGGAGGGGTCGAATACGGCCTCGCAGGAGGCGAAGAATGAGTTGGCATCAGCCAGGACCACCTGAGGGACCAGCCGCTGGTGGAGATCACGGGGGTCCACGTGCCCATCCCGGTCACCGTCATCCTCCGGGCTCGGGTCCCTGCCTGTCTGGTCAGTCATGGTGGCCCCACTCCGCACTGGGGTAGACGGAGCCGAAGGAGGCCTTCCCGGTGGGCTGCATGGTCCGCCCGGGTCCGCCTCTCGCTCCCGCCTGCCCATCCGATCGTGCAGGAGGGCGCTGGCCGGGATAGGTGACGTGGGGGAGGGGCCGTCCCCCCCTGCTGGGGGCGGTCTGGGGACGCTGCCAGTGGTAGTTGCCCGTGACCACCCCCCAGATGACCAGGTCTTCGCCATCACCGGGGGTGAAGTCGGGATAGGCGGGGTTCTCGGCGTGGAGTATGGCCTTTCCCCGTCGGCAGACCAGACGTTTGACCAGCATTTCGTCATCCAGGATGGCGACGACTATGTCCCCCTCGTGAGGTTCCAGGGACCGGTCCACCACCAGGAGGTCCCCGTCGAATATGCCGGCCCCCGTCATGGAATCGCCTGCGACGTGGATGATGAAGGTGGAGTCCGGGTGGACGATGACGTTCTCGTCGAAGCTGAAGTCCCCGTTGAAGTAGTCCTGGGCCACGGAGGGGAATCCCGCATGGACGGACTCCAGGGCCTGGGGGATGGGGCGCGGGTCCCGTCCCGCCTTCGTAAGGGCATCCGCAAGGCAGGTCCCTGCCCTGGCCAGGACCCCTGTCTTGTCTTCGACCTGTCCAATCATGTCATCACCTCGGGCCTAGTCGTATTCGAACATATGTTCGAATACATTATGGGTCCTGGATGGGACAGGGGGTGGACCGGAGGTTCCCGAGGGAGGGTCCGTCCGGGGTCTGCGGCTACCGCCGCCTCCGCCAGGCCGGGGAGTTCCCGTCCCCGTCCGTGGCCATGTCTTCGTCCTCTTCGATGTGGTACTTGGGAAGGGTGATTTCGAAGTCCACCCCCCTCGGGTCGTCAACCACCTGGACCTGTCCTCCGTGCAGCTGGGCCGCCCACCTGGCAATGGACAGTCCCAGGCCGGTCCCGCCGGACTCCGTGCCCGGGCCGGCCTTGCCCTTGACGAAGCGGCGGAAGATGTCGGAACGGGCCTCGGGGGGGATCTGGGACCCGAAATTGATTACGTTGGTCACCACGGTCCCCGCAGCCTCATCCTCATGGGCCTGGATCAGGACCCGGGTCCCGTCCTGCGAATGCTTGAGGGCGTTGGAGATGATGTTGGTGAAGAGCTGACGGAGCCTGTCCTGGTCACCCTCCATGGTCAGCCCCTCCTGCAGGTCCACCTGGATGTCATGGGCGTGTCCGGCATCGGCTATCTCCAGGGGCTCGAGGGTCTCGTCTATGAAGTCCGAAAAGTCGAATTCCTCGATCCGCAGGCTGGCGGCCCCGGCTTCCATCCGCGAGAGGTCCAGGAGGAAGGCGATCAGGTCCGACAGGCGGTGGGTCTGATCCAGGATGCTCTCCAGGTTGGCGGGGGTGGGGTCGGTGACGCCGTCGGCCATGTTCTCGACCATGGCCTGGAGGGCGGATACGGGGGTGCGCAACTCATGGCTGACGTTGGCCACCATGTCCCTCCTCATCTGGTCGGCATGCTGGAGTTCGCCCGCCATTTCATTGAAGGAGCGGGCCAGGAGACCCACCTCGTCGTGGCTGGTGCTGGATTCGTGGACGCGCACGGAGTAATCGCCCTCGGCCATGGCTTCGGCCGCGTCCCGCATCTGCCTGAGGGGGGCCGTCAAGCCGCGGGAGAAGAAGTATGTGATTCCCAGGGAGACGACCAGGGTCAGGGGCATGGCAATCCAGCCGCTCCAACCCATCTTGAGGAGGAACCAGGCCATGACGAAGGAGATGGCGGTCGATATCGTGATCAGGACGCTCAGCTCCACCTTGAGCGAGGCGAAGGCGGAGATGGGCCGTTCCCTGTCCACCTTCGCGCTCAACGATGCACCCGTATGGCCGTTCCTCTTGGCTGCCATTCATCCTCCCAAGGTCCCCTGCCGGCCCATGGCCCGGCTCTGACCGATATTTCAACCGACCAGGACGGCGCTCGCGGGCCCCGGCCGTGCGGCGAACCCCCGAGGGCTCACCGGCGCCGATTCACTCCGCATCCTCCTGGGGGGGCTCGAAGGCGTATCCGACCCCGTGGACGGTCCTGATCATCTGCGAACCCAGCTTGTGGCGGAGGGCCTTGACGTGTGAGTCCACGGTCCTGGTGCCGGAGGCGTCCACCCAATCCCAGACCTCTTCAAGGAGCTTCTCGCGGGTCAGGACGGACTTGGGCTTGCGGGCCAGGGTGGCCAAAAGATCGAACTCGGTGGGGGTGAGATGGACCTGGCTGCCGTTGAGGGTCACGATGCGTTGGGCCGGGTCGATGACCAGGCTGCCGAAGTCCAGGACCTTCTCGTTCTCGGAGTTCTTGGCGATGACCTTGGCCCGCTCCACCCGGCGCAGGAGGGCCTTGCAGCGGGCGATCAGCTCTCGCATGGAGAAGGGCTTGGTCATGTAGTCGTCGGCCCCGGCGCCCAGGCCGGTCACCTTGTCGGCCTCATCGTCACGGGCGGTCAGGATAAGGACCGGGACCGGGCGTTCGGCCACGATCCGCTTGGTGGCCTCCAGCCCGTCCATCACCGGCAGCATGATGTCCATGATGACCAGGTCGGGTTTGAGCTGGGCGGCCGCCTGCACGGCGCTGGCCCCGTCCGAGGCCACCCGGGCCGTCCACCCCTCTGCCGTGATGCGCTGGGCGATGGCGGTGGCCAGGGTGGGTTCATCCTCGACCACCAGGATGGTGCTCGGTGTGCTGTAATGGCTGCTGTTCTTGATCATGCCGTCCTCTGCCTTCGTTCCTTGGATGATGGGTCTTGCGTTCTGCCTTGTGTCATGGCCGTCCTGATCGATCCGGACGCCCCTTGTGGAATCCTATGAGACCAGGATAGTCACTGCGCACCCCCATGGGGGCGTACCGGCCGTGCACCGACCCTTCCGGCCGCCCTGCGCGGACCCCCGTCATCCTCTGAGCTCCCAATCTGCAAGTCCATACCGAATGTGATTATTATAAGGAATTTCATACATTCACTCTGGAGGGTACATGGGTTACAAGGTCGGTGATATGGTGGTCTATCCGCGTCATGGTGCTGCCAGGGTGGATGCCATCACCGAGCGGACCGTCAAGGGTGTCACCCGGCAGTATCTCGAACTGTCCGTCCTCTCCTCCGATGGCCTGGTCATCAACGTCCCTGTGGAGAATGCCAAGAAGGTCGGCATCAGGGACATCGTGGATGCCAAGGCGGTGGCCAAGGTCTTCGAGATCCTGCGCACGCCGGTCATCGAGGAGAAGGAGATGAACTGGTCGCGACGCTACAAGCTGAACGTCGAGAAGATCGCCACCGGTGAGGTCAACAAGATCGCCGAGGTGGTCCGCGACCTCTCCCAGCGTGACGTGGACGAGCACGGCCTGTCGGCGGGGGAGAAGCGGATGCTCCTGAAAGCGCGCAGCATTCTGACATCCGAGATCGCCCTGTCCGAGAAGCTGGACGAGGATGAGGCCCAGCGGCTCCTGGACGTCAACCTCGGCTACGCCGAACCTCAGCCGGGCGATGAGAAGCATCACACCAAGTCTCCGAAGGAGCCTGCCTCCCAGACCCTGGCCCGTGTGGCCGAAGAGGCCCGGGCGGCCAAGGCCAAGTCCAAGAAGTGACCCGTCCGCGACGGGTGAGGACGCCCGTCGCGGACGCCGGTGCCGCAGGCCCGGCTCAACAGTGGTCAGGGGTGCCATCATGTCTCAAGATTCTCATTGCGATCGTCATGGTCCAGACGTTTCGGCGATATGCGGTACGCCGGCGGGAGGGACCGGTTTCAGCACCGGACTGGGTTTCGACGCCCACAGGTTTTCCCCGCGTCAGGACCGTCCCCTCTGGCTGGCCTGCCTGGAGTGGGATGGGGAGGGGCCTGGCCTCGATGGCGACTCCGATGGTGACGTGGCCGCTCATGCCCTGGTGGATGCCGTCCTGTCGGCAGCGGACTTGGGCGACATCGGGTCCCTGTTCGGCGTCGGCCGTGATTCCCGGGGGGCCGGGATGCATGGAGGGGACATGCTGAGGGAGGTCTGCGGCCTGATATCGGCCAGGGGATTCAGGCTGGGCAAGGCCTCGGTCGTCCTGGTGGCCAGCCGCCCCCATCTGGATTCACGCCGTGAAGAGGCCCGGAAGGCCATGTCCCTGGCGGTCGGCGGCCCGGTCTCCCTGACGGCCACGACCACTGATGGAATGGGCTTCACCGGCCGGGGTGAGGGGGTGGCAGCCATCGCCTCCGCCCTCCTGGTCACAACCTGAAGGACCCCATCCGAATCAGGCCATCAACCCGGCGGCCACCTATGCCTTCAGCGCCTGCCACCCCTTGGCCAGGGCCCAGAAGAGGGTGGAAAGCGTGACGATGACGAAGCTGGGCGGGGCGGGGAACATGGCGGAGATGATCAGGCCCCCCCAGATGGATATCAGGCAGATCAACGTGGATACCGCCATGGACTTGACCGGTGTGGCCGCCAGGATGTTGGCCGTGGCCGCCGGGGTGATGACCAAAGCGAAGATCAGTAGGGTTCCCACCGCCGGAACCGCTATCGTGATGACCCCGGCCATGATGGCCATGAATATCAGGTTCATGGCGGTGATGGGGACCCCGCGCGCCTGGGCCACCTGCTCATCCAGGGAGCTGAAGAGGAGGGGGCGGTAGACCAGGCTGACGACCGCCAGGAGGACCAGGTCGAAGATGATGAAGCCGACCACCTGACCCTGCGTGATGGTCAGGATCGATCCGAAGAGGATGGCCTGCATCTGCTGTGAGGCCGAACTGGACATCCGTGCGAAGAAGAGGCCCAGCCCCGTGGCGAAGGCCAGGACGGTCCCCGTGGCTATCTCCCTCTGCGAGGCTTTCTTGCCCAAGGCTCCGATGACCAGTGCCCCACCCAGCGCGAACAATCCCAGACCCAATGAGACAGGCAGGCCCAGAAGGACGGCCCCGGTGGCTCCCGGCAGGCCGATGTGGGCAAGGGCATGGGCGGCGAAGGTGGAATGGCGGGCTATGGTGAAGTAACCCATGACACCAGCAGCCAGGGCTATGCAGACCCCGGCCAGCATGGCGTGGACCATGAAGGGGGCCGACAGGGTCTCCAGCCAGCGCGGGTCGAATCTCAGCATGTCAGTCATGGTTCCTCCTCCTTTTCACCGCTTCCTTCCCCCTGGACATGGCCTCACCGGCGCCGGCCGTACGCCTCCGCCGGCCGATTATGCCGTGCCTGTGTGGTCTGCCGGGTTCGTGGCCAGGGCTCTCCTTGGCCGCGATACCCTCTCCGGCCGCCTCGGGCCTCATGCCGAGCACCTGCCTGTGTGCCAGCTCGGTCGGTTGGAAGCGGTCACGTTCCAGACCCTCCCTCTCATCCGGACTGGGGGCCACGAACATCTCCCCCTGGGGAGTGGTGACGACCTCCACGCTGGTCCCGTACAGGTGGGTGAGAAGGTCGGTGTCGAGCATGACGTCCATGTCGGCGTAGTGGGGGTGGCCGTCCAGGAGGTAGACGGCCCCGGTGAGTATGGGCAGGAGCATGTTCAGGTCGTGGGCCACCACCTGGATCGACATGCCCAGGTCCCGGTTGAGCCGTCCCAGCAGGTGGACCGTGGCCTGCTGGCTGGCCAGGTCCAGGTTGGCGAGGGGTTCGTCCAGCATGAGCAGACGGGGGCCGGAGACCAGCGCCTGGGCTATGGCCACGCGCTGGCGCAGGCCGCCTGACAGGCGGGAAAGACGGGTGTCCGCCCTGTCTCCCATCCCGACGAAGGCCAAGGCGTCATGGGCGCGGGCCCGGTCGGTGCCGGTGGTCAGGTGGATGCCGAAACGGGTCCCGGTCAGGCCCAGCAGGACGGATTGCTCCGCTGTCAGGTTGGCATCGACATTGGCCGTGTATCCCTGGGGCACATAGCCGACCAGGCCGTTGGCCTGACCCGCCGGACGGCCCAGCACCCGCACCTCCCCCGAGGAGAGGGGGAGCAGGCCCAGCTCGGTCTTCATCATCGTGGTCTTGCCTGCCCCGTTGGTCCCCACGATTGCGGTCACCGTACCGGCCGGGATGGAGAAGGTGCCCTCCGACCAGACCAGGTGGCCCGAGCGTGAAACGGCGGCGTGGTCGAATTCTATGCAGGGCCCTGCCGGGTGTCCGTCTTCAGTTTCGCCTGTCATGGCACTTCCCCTTTTGATGTTGTCATCGGCCGGTTCCGACTCCCGCCTTCGGTGATGACCGTCCTCCTGAACCTGACGGCGAGGGGGGTGGATCCGGCATGTGCACTATTGATTATGATTCTCATTACGGACAAGCGACCTGCCGGTCGGCACCCCCTGCGGCTATCCTTGCCCTAAGTCTGACGCCGGATGGAAAACGGCGGGTGAGGAGCAGGTTTGACGGCATTGAAACTGGACGGCAGGGCCACATCCGAGGAGATCAAGTCCCGGCTCAAACAAAGGGTCGACGCACTCAGGTCGCGTGGGGTCCGAGTCGGACTCGGGACGATTCTGGTGGGGGAGGATCCCGGATCCCTGCGTTACGTGGCCGGCAAGCACCGGGACTGTGCCCAGGTGGGCATCGACTCCATCCGCATCGACCTTCCGGCCGACTGCGGGCGTGAGCGCATCCTCCAGGCCGTGGACGAACTCAACCACAACCCTGACTGCACGGGCTACATCGTCCAACTCCCCCTGCCGGAGGGGGTCGATCCCACAGGGATCATCAAGAGGATCGATCCAGCCAAGGACGCGGATGGGATGCACCCCTACAACCTGGGCCAGCTGGTCCTGCACGTGGATGGGGATCTGGACACGCCGTTGCCCTGCACCCCGCGGGGGATCATGACCCTTCTCGATGCCTACGGCATAGACCTGGAGGGGAAGAACGTCTGTGTGCTGGGGAGGGGGCTCACCGTGGGCCGGACCGTCGGCCTCCTCCTCTCCCGCAAGGGGGTGAACGCCACCGTGACCCTGTGCCACCGCGGCACCGTCGACCCCTCCAGGTACATGAGGCAGGCCGACGTGATCATAGCCGCCGTGGGCCAGGCCGGTTTCGTGAAAGCCGAAGACGTCAAACAGGGGGCGGTCCTGGTGGATGTCGGGGTGACCAGGGTCTGGGACGGCGGGCGCGGCGTCTGGCGGATCAGGGGGGACATCGACCCCGATGCCAGGCGGAAGGCCTCGGCTTACACCCCCAATCCCGGCGGGGTCGGGCCCATGACCAGGGCCATGCTCCTTGCCAATGTCGTGGATGCGGCCGAGCATCTGTCCGACACGCCCGGAGTCGGGCGGTGGAAATGACCTTGGCCCCGTTTATGATAGATAACGTCCGTGCCGTGAGGCGGGGAAGAAACATAACTGAATACGGAAAAACATCAACCCATCTATACAAGAAAACAACTCATTAATGGCAGAGAACAACAAGGAAGTCCAGAAGGTCGCGATCAACGATATCGGATCTGAAGAGGACTTCATCAAGGCAGTCGATTCCACGATCAAGAACTTCGAAGACGGCGATCTGGTCGAGGGGACGGTCGTCAAGATCGACCACGACGAAGTGCTGCTGGACATCGGCTACAAGACCGAGGGTGTCATCCCCTCCCGTGAACTTTCCATCAAGAAGGACGTCGATCCCGACGATGTCGTCCAGGTGGGCGACACGGTCGAGGCCCTTGTCGTCACCAAGGAGGACAAGGAAGGCCGTCTGATCCTGTCCAAGAAGCGCGCACAGTATGAGCGCGCATGGGGCGACATCGAGAAGATCAAGGAAGCCGACGGCGTCGTGGAAGGCACCGTCATCGAAGCGGTCAAGGGCGGCCTCATCGTCGATATCGGCCTGCGTGGCTTCCTGCCTGCCTCCCTGGTCGAAATGCGCCGGGTGCGCGACCTTTCCCCCTACATCGGCCAGAAGATCAAGGCCAAGATCCTGGAGCTGGACAAGAACCGCAACAATGTGGTCCTCTCCCGCCGCCAGTACCTGGAGGAGACCCAGTCCGAGGTCCGTGAGACCTTCCTGGCCCAGCTCAAGAAGGGTCAGATCCGTGAGGGCACGGTCAGCTCCATCGTCAACTTCGGCGCCTTCGTCGACCTGGGCGGTGTTGACGGCCTGATCCACGTCTCCGAGCTCTCCTGGAAGCACATCGACCACCCGAGCGAGGTCGTCAAGGTGGGCGACAAGGTCACCGTCGAGGTCCTGGACGTCGACATGGACCGCGAGCGCATCTCCCTCTCCCTCAAGGCCACCCAGGAAGATCCCTGGCAGCGCTTCGCCCGCACCCATGTGCCCGGGCAGATCGTCAAGGGCAAGGTCACCAAGATCGTGCAGTTCGGCGTCTTCGTCTCTGTCGAGGACGGCATCGAGGGCCTGGTCCACATCTCCGAGCTGGCCAACCGCCACGTGGAGAACCCCGAGACCGTGGTCAAGCAGGGCGAGGAGATCTTCGTCAAGGTCATCGACGTCGACCTGGACCGTCGCCGCATCTCCCTCTCCCTCAAGCAGGCCGACGATTCCGTCGACCCGGCCTCCGAGGACTTCGATCCGGCCATCTACGGCATGCCGGCCGAGTACGACGAGGAGGGCAACTACAAGTACCCCGAGGGCTTCGATCCGGAGACCAACGAGTGGATCGCCGGCTACGAGAAGCAGCGCGAGGAGTGGGAGTCCCAGTATGCGGCCGCCCACGACCTCTGGGAGCAGCACAAGGCCTTCGTGGCCAAGGAGCTGGAGAACGCCGAGGCCTCCGCCGCGGAAGACAACCAGTCCTCTGCCGCCGCCCCCGCCTCCAACGGTGGCGGTCACCATCAGTCCAACGGCGGTTCCTCCACCAACTACAGCTCGGAGTCCGACTCCGAGGGCACCCTGGCCTCCGACGACCAGCTGGCCGCCCTGCGTGAGCAGCTGCTCAAGGAGAAGCAGTGAGTCCCATCGACTGACTGCAGCCTCCTATGTCAGAAGCCCGGCCCGTCCGGGCTTCTGCCGTATCTGGGCAGGTTGTCCAAGGGGCCGAAAAGGAGACAGGATTCCATGTTGCGTGTGGGGTTGACCGGTGGCATCGCCGCCGGCAAGAGCACGGTGGCGGCCAGATTGGTCGCGGACGGGGCCCGGTTGATTGACTATGACCTCCTGGCCCACCAGGTTCTGGCCCCGGGTGGCCAGGCCGTCGAGGCCGTGGTCGGGCGGTTCGGCCGCCAGGTCCTGGCCGCCGACGGGTCTGTGGACCGTCCCCTCTTGGCCGCCCTGGTCTTCGGCGGTGCAAGGGCCAACAGGGCCAGGGCGGACCTGGATGCCATCGTTCACCCGGCCGTCTACCGGCAGGCGGCCCGGCTGGAGGAGGAGTGGTCGGACCGTCCCCTGGTGGTCGTCCACGACGTCCCCCTCCTGGCCCAGGTGGGGGGGCATATCCCCTTTTCCTTCGACCGTGTGCTCGATGTGGAGGCACCGGCGGATGTACGCATTGCGCGAATGGTGAACGCCAGGCATATGACCAGGGACCAGGCTGTTGGGCGTATACGGAGCCAGGCTTCCGAAGAGGACAGGAGGCGGCTGGCCGACATCGTCATCGACGGGTCGCTTCCAATCGAACAGATGTTCGATTCCGTTGATAGGATATATCGGGGCCTCGCGTCCGAGGCGGAAGAGACGGACCGTCATTGCGAGGCATGAGGGGAGTCGCATGGGATTCAACATCGAGCGCACCGACAAGCCGTTCGTGGTCAAGTCACCCTACAAGCCTTCGGGTGACCAGCCGCAGGCCATAGAGGAGTTGGCCAGCAGGATAGAGAACGGGGAGAACGACGTGGTCCTCATGGGGGCCACGGGCACTGGCAAGACGGCCACTACGGCCTGGCTGATCGAGCGCCTTCAGCGGCCCACCCTGATCCTTGAGCCCAACAAGACACTGGCCGCACAGCTCTGTGCGGAGTTCCGCGAGCTCATGCCCGACAACGCCGTCTCCTACTTCGTCTCCTACTACGACTACTACCAGCCCGAGGCCTACATACCCCAGACGGACACTTACATCGAGAAGGACTCGAACATCAATGACGACGTGGAGCGTCTCCGTCACGCGGCCACGGCCAACCTCCTGACCAGGAGGGACTGCGTGGTCGTGGCCACGGTCTCCTGCATCTATGGCCTGGGCACCCCGGAGGAGTATGCGGGCAGGATGCTCTTCCTGCACGAAGGGGACCGGATCAACAGGGACGACCTCCTGCGCAAGTTCGTCGACATGCAATACAAGCGCAACGACATAGCCTTCACCCGCGGCACCTTCAGGGTGAGGGGGGACACCGTCGAGATCATCCCCGTCTACGAGGAGCTGGCCGTCCGCATCGAGTTCTTCGGTGACGAGATCGACAGGATATCGACCCTCCACCCCCTCACCGGGGACGAGATAGCCCACGAGACATCGGTGCACATCTTCCCTGCCTCTCACTATGTGGCCGGACCCGAGAGGATGGAGAGGGCCCTGAAGACCATCAAGGAGGAGCTGGACTGGAGGGTCGGCCAGCTGCGCAAGGAGGGCAAGGAGCTGGAGGCCCAACGTCTGACCATGCGCACGACCTACGATTTGGAGATGCTGACGCAGATCGGTACCTGCTCGGGGGTGGAGAACTACTCCAGGCACTTCGACGGCCGTGAGCCGGGCACGCCCCCGCACACCCTGCTCGACTTCTTCCCGGACGACTTCCTCCTGGTCATCGACGAGTCCCATGTGACCGTCCCCCAGATCGGGGCCATGTACGAAGGGGATGCCAGCCGCAAGCGGACCCTGGTGGAGCATGGGTTCCGCCTGCCTTCCGCCATGGACAACCGCCCCCTAAAGTGGCCCGAGTTCCTGCAGCATGTGGGGCAGACCGTCTACCTGTCCGCCACCCCCGGCGACTACGAGCTGGGCCTGTCCGACGGGGTTGTGGAACAGGTCATCAGGCCCACCGGCCTGCTCGATCCCAAGGTCGAGGTGAGGCCGGTCAAGGGCCAGGTGGATGACCTCCTTGCCGAGATAAAGGACCGGGTGGCCAAGCATGAGAGGGTCCTGGTGACCACCCTGACCAAGAAGATGGCGGAGGACCTGACCGACTACCTCCTGGAGCGTGGCATCAAGGTGGAATACCTCCACTCGGACGTGGACACCCTGCGCAGGGTGGAGCTGCTCAGGGAGCTGCGCGAGGGCAAGATCGACGTGATCGTGGGCATCAACCTCCTGCGTGAGGGGCTGGACCTGCCCGAGGTCTCCCTGGTGGCCATATTGGATGCCGACAAGGAGGGCTTCCTGCGCTCCTACCGGTCCCTGATCCAGACGATAGGACGTGCTGCCAGGAACGTGTCCGGCACGGTGATCATGTATGCCGACCAGAAGACGGATGCCATGGAGAAGGCCATCAGCGAGACGGACAGGCGCCGGGCCAAGCAGATCGCCTACAACAAGGAGCATGGGATCGACCCCAAGCCCCTGATCAAGAAGATCAGCGACGTCAACGACATGCTGGCCAAGGAGGACGTGGACACCCAGACCCTCCTGGAGGGGGGCTACAGGAACGCCAACAAGGCCGGCAACTCCCACCTGGGCGTACCCACCTATGACAAAGAGGAGGCGGACAAGCGGCACAGGGAGATCCTGGAGGCCGGCCTGCCCGCCCAGGACCTGGCCGATCTGATCAGGCAGCTCAGCGACCAGATGCACACGGCCGCCGAGCAGCTCCAGTTCGAGCTGGCCGCCCGTCTGCGCGACGAGATCAAGGACCTGAAGAAGGAGCTGCGTCAGATGACCCAGGCCGGGAAGTGATGCGACCCGGCTGGGTCGGGATTCCGGGCCTGTTAAGGAAGAGGGGGGCTGCATGTTACGGCCGGCCGATGATTGCCGGCCGGCCAGGTGTCACGTAACGTGGAGACGATACAATCTGGCCTCATGCCGACTATCCCAACAGCTTTCGTGGTCTCCACCCTCCTTGTCCTGGTCGTCTTCTTCGTCGTCGACCTCTTCATCATCGGCAGGAAGCCGCACATCCCCTCCACGAGGGAGTGCCTGACCCACATAGCCTTCTTCGTCCTGGCGGCCCTGGTCTTCGGCGGGCTCCTGTGGATGGTCGCGGGGTCCAGGTCGGCGGTCGAGTTCTATTCGGGCTGGTTGACCGAGTACTCCCTCAGCATCGACAACCTCTTCGTCTTCGTCATCATCATGTCCAATTTCGCCGTCCCCCGCGACCTGCAGAAGTACGTACTGGGAGTCGGCATAGCGGTGGCCCTGGTCCTGCGTGGGGCCTTCATCCTGGCGGGCGTGGCCCTGATCACAAGGTTCACCTGGATATTCTTCATCTTCGGCTTCTTCCTCCTCTACACCGCCTACAACATGGTCACCGGAAAGGACAAGGACGGGGAATACCATGAGAACGGCCTTATCAAAGCGCTCCGGAAGGTCATGAACATCACGGACGAGTACGACGGGGACCATCTGCGGCTGACCAGGGGAGGGGTGCGCTATTTCACCCCCCTCCTCGTCGTCTTCCTGGCCATCGGGACCACCGACGTCATGTTCGCCTTCGACTCGATCCCCGCCATCTTCGGGTTGACCAAGGACCCCTTCATCGTCTTCACCTCCAACGTCTTCGCCCTGTTGGGCCTCCAGCAGCTCTACTTCCTGCTGGGCGACCTCTTGGACAAGCTGGTCTACCTGCCCATCGGCCTGTCGGTCGTCCTGGCCTTCATCGGGGTCAAACTGATCATGGAGGCCCTGCATGGCAACACCCTGCCCTTCATCAACCATGGGAGGGGTATTGCCGCCGTGCCCGACATCCCCACATGGGTCTCGCTGATCGTCATTGTGGTCTGCATCGGCGGGTCCGCCCTGGCCAGCATGGTCAAGTCCCGCAGGAGCGGGGCAGTCAGGTCAGCCTGAGACTGGCGGACCTTTGGGAAAATAACAATGTTAGCGTTAACATAAATCGCTGGCTTCCGTCGCGATTCCCATGTACAGTGAAACCGGTAACAAATGGAGGCACAACCTCCGACGCCAATAGTCAAGAATAGGCAGGCACACATGCGCAAAGCCAAGATTGTAGATACCATCGGGCCGGCTTCGGAGTCCCTGGAGAACATCACCAAGCTCGTCGAGGCGGGCATGGATGTGGCCAGGCTCAACCGTTCGCACGGCACCCCGGAGGATCACCTCAAGGTTTACAACAACGTCCGCGAAGCCAGCCGCAAGACCGGTCGCAACGTGGCGGCGCTGGTCGACCTCCAGGGTCCGAAGATCCGGTGCGGTTGGTTCAAGAAGAACGCCGACGGCGAAGACAAGATCCTCCTCAAGGAGGGCCAGGAGTTCATCATCACCACCGACGAGGTGGAGGGTGACGAGCACATCACTTCAACCACCTTCAAGGGTCTGCCCGGCGATTGCCACGTCGGCGACCCCGTCCTGATCGACGACGGCAAGGTCCGTCTCGAGGTCACCAAGGTCGAGGGCAACAACGTCTACACCAAGGTCCTCGTGGCCGGTCCGGTCTCCTCCCACAAGGGCATCAACCTGCCCGGCGTGGCCGTGAGCCTTCCCGCCCTGACCGAAAAGGACGAGGATGACCTGCGTTGGGCCATCCGCACCGGCGCCGACATCATCGCCATGTCCTTCGTCCGTTTCGCAACCGACATCGACCGCGCCCATGAGATCATGGACGAGGAAGGCCGTCGCATCCCGATCGTCGCCAAGATCGAGAAGCCCCAGGCCGTCGAGAACCTGGAGGAGATCGTCAAGGCCTTCGACGGGATCATGGTCGCCCGTGGCGACATGGCCGTCGAGATGCCCTTCGAGCAGGTCCCGCTGGTGACCAAGCGTTGCATCGAGCTGGCCCGTCAGTATGCCAAGCCGGTCATCGTGGCCACCGAGGTCCTGGCCTCCATGGTCCACTCGCCGATCCCCACCCGTGCAGAGGCCTCCGACTGCGCCAACGCGGTCCTCGACGGGGCTGACGCCACCATGACATCCAACGAGACCGCCGTGGGCGATTACCCCGACACCACGGTCACCACCATGGCCAAGATCTCCGACTATGCCACCGCGCACGGTTTCGACCGCATCCCCACCCTGCACAACTTCGACATGTCCAACTCGGGTGCCGTCTCCTCGGCGGCCGTGGACCTGGCCGACAAGATCAACGCCAAGGCCATCGTGGCCTTCACCCAGACTGGCAACACGGTCCACCGGATTTCGCGCGAGCGTCCGGCGGCCCCGATCTACGGTCTGACCAACAATGAGCACACCTTCCATTGGCTGGCCCTGAGCTGGGGCACCGAGGGCTTCCTCTGCTCCGAGGACTACCATGACTTCAACCGTGAGGACCTCATGAAGTTCGTGGACAAGACCCTCAAGGATGCAGGCAAGGTCGCCGACGGCGACCAGCTGGTCGTCCTGAGCAGCGCCCAGGGTGAGCACGAGCCGGGCAACACCGACTGCATCTACGTCCACATCGTGGGTGAGGCCGACTGAGCCAGGCCGGCTGGTCAGCAGCCCGGCATAAGCCCGTGAAGTGACTTCGGCCCCGGCGACCTATCGTGGTCGCCGGGGCCGAATCGTATCTTGGGCTGCCGGGCCCGGACTGTCAAAGGCGAAGGAGGGGTGCGCCGCCTGCATGGGGGAGGGAGGACCCACCGAGTCAGTGAAGGTCGGACAGGCCGATTTTTGCGCGGAGGATGGCTATGACGGTCTTGGCGTCGAGTATGGTGCCTGCGATCACCATGGCATAGGCCTCGTCGACCGTGAAGAGGCGGACGTCCTGGTGGGGGGTCTCGGGTGCCAGGCTGACCGGGGTGGAAGGGGTCAGGCCCTCGGCATAGAAGAGCGAGGTGTGCTGGTTGGAGAAGCTGGGCGTATTGATGAAGCGGGCGAACTGGTTGAAGGAGGCCGCCTCGTATCCCGCCTCGTCACGCAGGCGGCGGGCTGCCACATCGATGGGGGCCTCCTTGTCGTTTCGGGGGTGGCCGGCCGGCAGCTCGAGGGTCCAGCGGTGCGTGGGAAGACGGTACTGCTCCACAAGGGGGATCCTCTTGTCGTCGGTGATGGCCAGGACGGCGATGGTGTCGCCGTTCTTCTCATTGACGATGCTCCTGTCGAAGGTCTCGTCGTCGACCGACTGGTAGGTCACCTTGTCCACGCTGAAGTAGTGGCTGTCCATTATCTGCCTGCGGGATTTCTCCTCCACGGGCGATGGACGCCACGGATCGAAGCGGCGATAAATCTGGCTGGTCATCATGCTCTCCTTTGACATTTGGTCACTACTCCTCATTGTATGACCACAACACGGTTGCGCCGGGTTCGTCTGCGAAGTATGCTACATTCGCTGGAGTACGTAAAGCCCCCGTATCCCAATTGGCAGAGGAAACGGCCTCAAAATCCGTGCAGTGTGAGTTCGAGTCTCACCGGGGGCACGACAACACGAACCCCGCCTTACCATAATCTGTGCTTGTACGGGAGTATGGTCAAGGTGAGATAGAGGAAACGAGGTTGGAAAAGTGGCTTCAGACAGCAAGAACCGCAGCGATTCACCCGAAGGGCGCACCGTGGTCGTGGCGGAGGACGAGGCTTTGATTAGACTCGACACCGTGGAGGCCCTTGAAGATGCCGGTTACGATGTGGTCGGCCAGGCCGCCAGCGGCCAGGAGGCCGTGGACCTCACACGTGAATTGCGTCCTGATGTCGTTGTCATGGATGTGAAGATGCCGGGCAAGGACGGCATCACCGCAGCCAAGGAGATCGGTGAGGAGAATCTTGCCCCCGTGGTCATGCTCACCGCCTTCTCCCAGCAGAGCCTGGTCGAGAAGGCCGCGGACGCGGGTGCCATGGCCTACGTGGTCAAGCCCTTCGCCCCCGAAAAGCTCCTCCCTGCCCTTGAGGTCGCCATGTCGCGCTTCGATCAGATCAATTCCCTCAAAGAAGAGGTGACTGACATGAAGCAGCGCTTCGAGGCCCGCAAGCGGGTTGACAGGGCCAAGGGCCTGCTCATGGAGAACATGGGCCTGACCGAGTCCGAGGCCTTCCGTTGGATCCAGAAGACCTCCATGGATCGCCGCCTGACCATGCAGGAGGTCGCGGACGCTGTGATATCACAGGTCCAGGGCACGGACGACTGACCGGAAGAACCATGGAAGACCGGACCAGGACTGACTCACAGGAGGGCAAGCTTCTGGTCGTTGACGGCCATTCGCTTGCCTTCCGAGCCTACTTCGCACTGCCGGTGGAGAGTTTCACGACCTCCACCGGCCACCCCACCAATGCGGTGTGGGGTTTCGCCACCATGCTGGCCGATGTGATAGCAGCCGAGAAGCCTACCCACATGGGGGTGGCTTTCGACGTGAAGGGGGGCACCTTCCGGAACAAGATGCTTCCCCAGTACAAGGGGACCAGGGAGGCCGCCCCCGAAGACCTCCTCTCCCAGTTGCCCGTCATCCAGCGCATGCTCAAGGCCCTGGGCATCGTTTACATCGAAAAGCCCGGGTTCGAAGGTGACGATGTGATCGGGACCCTGGCGACCATGGGTGAGAAGCAGGGGTTCAAGACCCTGGTCCTGTCCGGCGACCGGGATGCCTTCCAGTTGATAGACGACGACATAACCGTCCTCTACCCTGGCCACCACTTCAAGGACCTCAAGCACATGACCCCTCAGGCTGTCATGGACAAGTACAAGGTCCGGCCCGATCAGTACCCCGACCTGGCCGCCATGCGGGGGGAGACGGCCGACAACATCCCCGGGGTTCCCGGGGTCGGTGACGGTTTCGCCGCCAAATGGATCAACCAGTATGGAGACCTGGAAGGGGTCCTCGGCCACGCCGACGAAATCGGCGGGAAGAAGGGCGAGGCCCTGCGCGACAACATGGAGCAGGTCAGGCTCAACCGCAAGGTCAATGCCCTGGTCAGGGACCTGGATCTGGGTGTGACCATGGACGACCTCAAGTTCGGCACCATCCACACGGATGAGGCGGAAGGCATTTTCAAGGAGCTCCAATTCGGTGAGAGGTCCCAGCGCAAGATCCTCAAAGGGTTCAGCACCGTGGTCGGGTTTGACCCGTCATCCGGATCAGGCAGGGGTGGCTCCCGGGCCGACAAAAAAGCCGATGGGGGTGCGCCTGACGCAGATCAGGATGAACGTGAGGTCTTCACCCAGCCCATCGAGGATAGGGTGGACGATGCCCGGTCACTGGAGGAGTGGGCCGGCAGCCATCTGCCGGATCCTGACGATTCGGCGCGTTCGACCCGTGAGATCAACGAACAGGCCGGCCGCCTGAGCGGGGACGTGGACACCCGGCACTCGGTGGGTGACGATGAAGCCCTGACTGCCCGGTCCCTTGATGACATCTGGGTCCTTTACGCCGATGGCACGGCCAGACAGGGGGACTACGCCCTGCGCGACCTGGCCCTCCTCTCACGGGACGGCCACGGCCTGGTCATTCAGGGCGACAGCCTCGACCCAGCCATGGTCAGATCGCTCCAGCACCTCATCGACACGAGGATGGGCACCTGCGTCATCCACGGGTACAAGGAACACATCCATCTCCTGGAGAACGCCGGACTCAGTCTTCCCCTGCCCGTTTTCGACACCAAGCTGGCAGGTTACCTGGTCCAGCCGGATTTCCATGCGGACGACCTGGAACACGCCGTGGCGCACTTCCTCGACATCCCCGTGCGCAAGGCACCTGTGGCTTCCCAGGGCAGGCTCCCCCTCGATGCCGAGTCGGCCTCCGACAGGGAGGAGGAGGGGTCGCAGATCCTCCGTCAGGCCAGGTATGTGATGATGCTGACCTCGAAATTGGAGGGGCTGATCCAGGAGAGACGGCAGTTCAGCCTTCTGAGGACCATAGAGCTCCCCACCTCATACGTCTTGGCAGGTATGGAGAGCGAGGGTGCCAAGGTGGACGACGCCCGCCTGAAGAACATGCACGACCAGTTCTCGGCTGAAGCCAGGCAGGCCCAGGAAATCGCCTGGGACAGGGCGGGGGAAAGGGTCAACCTTCAGAGCCCCAAGCAGTTGCAGAAGGTCCTCTTCGACGACATGGGCCTCCAACCGACGCACAAGACCAAGACCGGTTCCTACTCGACCAACGTCGCCGTGCTTCAGGACCTTTACATCAAGTCGGTCGACAACCCCAGGGCCAACGATTTCTTGGGCGCCCTCCTGCGGCACCGGGAGACCAACAAGCTCAAGCAGATCGTCCAGAGCCTGCGCGAGGCGGTCAACCCCAGGGACGGCCGCATCCACACCACCTACGAGCAGACCGTGGCCGCCACCGGCCGTCTGAGTTCCGTCGACCCCAACCTGCAGAACATCCCCAACAGAAACGCCACGGGGCGTGAGATCCGTTCCGCCTTCGTGCCGGGTGAGGGGTATGAGGCCCTGCTCAGTTCTGACTACTCCCAGGTGGAGTTGCGCATCATGGCCGACCTGTCTGGGGACCAGGCCCTGATCGATGCCTTCAAGTCCGGTGCGGACTTCCACAGGTATGTGGCCAGCCTGGTCTACGACATCCCCATGGACGATGTGACCTCCGACCAGCGCAGCCACGTCAAGGCCATGAGCTACGGGCTGGCCTATGGGCTGAGCACTTACGGCCTGGCCCAACAGCTGAAGATAAGCCCGGCGGCGGCTGACGTGCTCAAATCAAAGTACTTCGCCACCTTCGGCAAGGTCCATGACTATCTCGAATCCTTGGTTTCCGATGCCAGGGAGAAGGGATACACCGAGACCATGTTCGGCAGGCGGCGCTACTTCCCCGGACTGAGGTCCACCCGCCGTCAGGTTCGGGACGCGGCCGAAAGGGCGGCCCTGAACGCCCCCATCCAGGGGTCTGCGGCCGACATCATGAAGATTGCCATGATCAAGGCCCGCCATGCACTGGATCAGGCCGGCCTCAAGAGCCGGATAAGCCTGCAGATCCATGACGAACTCCTGGTGGAGATTGCACCTGGGGAGGCCGACCGGGCGACCAGGCTGGTCAAGGATTCGATGGAGCATGCGGTCTCGCTGGCCGTTCCTCTCGATGTTTCCACCGGCATCGGGGCCGATTGGCAGCTGGCTGCGCATTGAGCCGGGCTCTTTCATAATCACAGGGGGGGGCAGGCTGCGGGCCCAGGGTCCGCAGCCGCAAACGCATTGCGCCCAGTGGGCAGGAAGGTGGCGACGACGATGGATGCAGGCAGGGCCACATCAGTGTCCTTGATGAGGACGGTCCAGGTCCTTGAGGGCCTCTACCCATTGGATTATGCAGAGGAGTGGGACCATCCCGGGCTGATTGTGGGCGACCCGACCTGGCCGGTCAGCCATATATATTGCGCGGTCGACCCCCGTCCCGACATCGTGGGCGAGGCCATCGACCAGGGTGCCGACCTTCTGATCACCCACCACCCGCTCTTCTTCCGTCCCGTTCACGAGGTGTCGGGCCTGGGCTTCAGGGGGTCGGTAGTCAATGACCTCGTCCGGGCGCGGTGTGGTCTTTGGGTGGGGCACACCAATGCGGACAGCGCCGTAAGGGGGGTGGCCCAGGCGGCGGCCGACCGGTTCGGACTCCAGGGGAGCAGCCCCCTCGTCCCCCTGCCCATGAGTCCCCATGACCTCCATGCGGGGTCCGATGGGACGCAAACCGGACAGGTGGGCATGGGACGGGTGGGCACCCTGCCTGTCCCCATGCGGCTGGATGATTTCGCCCGCCTGGTGGCCCGGGTTCTGCCGCACACCGAGCTGGGCATACAGGTGGCCGGTCACCCGGGCGACATGATTTCAAAGGTGGCCGTCCTGCCGGGATCGGGCGATTCCATGTTCGACCAGGTCAGGGCGTGTGGAGCAGATGTCTATGTGACCAGTGACCTCAGACATCACCCAGCGACCGATGCCTATCAGCAGGCTCTCTACGAGGCCAAGATCGACGCTTCCTGGCAGCCGGATCAGGAGCAGGCCCGCCCCGCCCTCATCAACACCCCCCATTCGGCCATCGAGAGCCTTTGGTTCGATTACGCACGCACGGGCATCCCCGGCGCTGTGGAGGCCGCAACCGGGTTCCGGCCCACCATATCGGTGTCGAGGACCAGGACCGATCCCTGGGACTTCGTGATCAGGTGACGGTCAAGACGGCGGGAAAGGAGAAGAGGATGCCTGAACTGACTGAAGAGCACGAAGATAACGAAGAGGCCGGTGAAGCGGGTCTGCATGAACGGCTGAACATGCGACTTGCCCGCAACGACCGGGATCTCCCCGGGGCCATCGACATGGATAGGCCCGCCAGGTTGCTTTCCGATCGGCGGGTTTTCCGCGGGCCCATATTCGATGTGGAAGAGAGGCGTATAGGCCTCTCTCTCGCCGATGGCGGGGAGGAGGTCATCAGCAGGCAGCTGATCCGACATGCTCCGGTTGTGGTCATGCTGGTCCACGATGTGGCCAACGACAAGTACCTGCTGACCAGGGAGTACCGTGTCGGCCAGGAGGGTTACGTATACGGTCTGCCGGCCGGCATGATGGACGAGGGAGAGGCCCCTCTGGGAGCGGCCCTGCGTGAGTTGCGGGAGGAGACGGGCGTCGTCCCCGGCCCTTGGGGTGAGGGGAGGAGGGAAAACCCGATGACGACACCGGACCTGCAAGAGGCCGGGTCGGGGGAGGCCACCGACCCGGATCTGTGGGTGGATCAGGCCCCTGATGCGTACTCGTCGGAAGGCTTCCTGGATGAACTGGCTCACCTCATGGTCATTCACCTGTATCGCTGGCACAGCGAAGAGACCGATTTCGACCCGGGTGAGCATGTCCAGTCAGCCTGGGTCAGCTGGGAGGAACTGACCGGGGCAGGCATCCGATCCGCCAAAGCCATCATCGTCATCCAGCATGAGGCCATGCGCAGACTGGTCGGGAGGGATGTACAGGGTCGCGTATGACAGTATCCAAGTTATTCCCCTGCTTTCCACCAAGCGGCAGACGACGATGACCGAATTCCCCAGTGGCATGCCCACCATGCTGTCGATGAGACAGCTTTCAGACAGGACGATGGCCTCTTGCCTTTAAGGGCGATGCGGATAATCAGGGTGTCCTCACAGGGGTCAAAGGCCGATATTGGGATATACAAAAGCTCGCTGACATGTATAATGAAATAGTAGGATAAAACAATTCACAAGAGTCTCCTCCAGTTTCCTTGGGGTTCTGATTCGCGATACAAAGGCGTTTGCGTACCATGGGGCTACTGAGAAGACAGCTGAAATCGGCTTTATTGAGTTGGAAGTGGTTGGTCGTCGCCGTGGTGACGGTGATTATTCTTGCCCTGCAGTATAGGACGGCCTTCTTCATGCCATGGGTCTTGCCGCAGCCGAACCCCAACTTCTTCAATTACATGCTCCTTTTCAATTATTTCGGGAGTGGAACCAAGTTGTATTTGTTGATGATTCCGATTCTGGCCTCATTCGTGGGAGGTGATCTGTATTCCAGGGAAAGGGTGAGCGGCCGCCTGAACTCGCTTCTGATGCGTGTGCCCCAGAGGCCCACTCTGCGTATCTCCCTCCTGTCAAGTTTCATCATTGGGGGACTGGCCGGTATTTTCCCCCTCTTTGTCAGCATGGTGATCGCCATCATTCACCGTCCGCACATGTGGTTCGTCGAAGGAGTCCTGAACAGCTACAATTACCCTCTCATTGACGCTGACTCTTGGGTGTATGGCCTGTACAAGTTCAACCAGCTGCTCCTCCTGGCCTTCGCCTATGCGTACATCTATGTCATGGCCGGCCTGATGTCCGCCATGGCCACGGGCGTGACATTCTTCACCCGTATCCCCTATGTCGAGATTCTGGCCCCCTTCGCTTTCGCCTATATACCCTGGACCTTGGTGGGCCTTGCCAGGTGGCCGATTCAAGGTTTGAGTTATTTGAACTTCCTTGATTTCAGAGTTGCAACCCGGCCCCCGAACGAACTCGGCGCCGCTATGACCATCCCTATCCTGTTCCTGATCACCGCTTTGCTGTACGGGAAAAAGGTGCATTCCTATGTCATCTGAACTATCGATAAGGTGGATCAAGACGAACTTCGCCCAGCGAGCGGTCTTCATCGTTTTTCTCGTGCTGTCGATTGCTGGTTCCCTTGTACTTTTCATGACAGGAAGACCGAACTTGTCTGACTCCATAGACCGCTTCCTCGGCGCGCAGGACTTACCTGTCCTGATAGCTCCGGTCCTCTTATGCATGATCTGGTTCGGAGCTTCCCGGCTCAACCATATGGAGTGGATAAGGACCTCCGCACAGGTGGAGTTTCGTTCGAATCTGAAATGGATAGCCCAGTGCACCTTGTTCGTGACACTTTATTACTTTGCCATATGGTTATTGGCCTTCTTCTGCATACCTGGATATGAGTGGCGGGCGAACGTCGTTCAGCTGCCGTCAGTGACCGTGCTCCTGGTCGTTTCAGCGTTTTGCCAGCTTTTCGTCTTCGGTCTTGCCCTCTATCTTCTGGTTAATCTGGGCATTCCCTGGGGCTGGGCGGTTCCACTCATGTTGGTATTCATGACCATGATATGCAACTCCATAGAAACATGGGCGAGACCCTTCGTCGAGGCGGTGTTTTATTTTCTCAAGATCGTTGAGCCTTCCTTCGGAGCAATCATGGTTCAAAAGGTCATTCCTTGCGTCTCAGCGGCGGTGATTCTGGTTGCTGGCAATTGGTGGTTTTATTCGCGTCGTGATCGGCTGGTGTAAGAAGATGCACAAGGGCAACCGCTGGTTATTCTACCTTCGTGATCGCTGGCCATTTCGTCTGGCCATCCTGGTGGTCTATCTGCCCGTCATCGGGCGTTACCTGTTCATGGAAGATCCTCAAACCCGCTTTTTGGGGATGATGCCCACACCCATGGAGAGATCCGTCTCTCCCGTCCCCTTTGACATGGTTTCATTTACTTTCCTGACGGTCGGTCTTCTCGCCGCCCTTGGACAGCCCACCGCTTATCTCCTTGAAGATGATTGGATGGCTTACATACGTAAGCCGAGGGGATGGAATCGATATTTGCGGTATCTTGGTTTTACGGTCGGCTACTGTCTCCTGTTCTCGTTGCCCCAGCTGATCCTTCAGCTGCTTGTCAAGGGTAATGGACATCTGCGGGTGGTCATCGAGGGGTTTGCCTGTGCGACCTGGACCGTCTTCCTGCTCATGCTGGTAGTCTGTATGGCCGCACTTGCGGGAAATGCAGTCGTAGGCTACATGGTCTGCCTGATATTTGCCTTCCTGTATTCCAGTCTTGCTCCGGTTCAAAGCCTTCTCATGAGCCGTGCACCTCTGTCCCTGCCCGTGTGGGCCATTCTGTATGCAATCGTGACCGTGGGTCTGTTCTTCGTTGATTATCGTATGTTCAAGCGTTGTGAAATCCTATAGGAGGTTGACATGTATGTGCAAGTTAGCGGTGTGACCAAGACCATCAAGCACAAACAGGTGCTGGATGAGGCATCCATGTCCTGCGAGAAAGGGAAGGTGTACGGGTTGGTGGGCCCCAATGGCTCAGGCAAGACCATGATGCTCAGGACCATATGCGGGTTCATACACCCAGATGCCGGTACGGTTGAGGTCGGGGGGAAGCCGGTGGTATTCAACGAGAACCTTCCGGTGAGGATGGGGGCCATCATCGAGACGCCGGGGTTCATCGGAAACAAGAGCGCCATGTGGAACCTGGAGTACTTGGCAGGCTTGGACAAGGGCTGGGACCTCAAGGAGACTCTACGGCTTCTGGATATTTTCAACCTCTACAAAAAACGTGAGGACAAGGTCAAGTCGTATTCGCTTGGAATGAGACAGAAGCTGGCTGTGGTGCAGGCGTTGATGGAGCATCAGGAATTGGTGCTTCTGGACGAACCGACCAATGGTCTGGATAAAGCCTCGGTGGGGGTCTTCTTGGATGAGATCGACCGGCAGCGAGAATCGGGGACCACGGTCATCATCGCATCTCATCATGATGATGAAATAACCCAGGTGGCTGATGCCGTCTATACGATCGGAGAGGGCAGAATCGTCGATTGCGTCGAGAGGTCATCCACCGTCAAGGCGTCGAACGGGGAAGATGCTGAAGGGGTCGGAGACTCTGCGGATTAGGTTCTTGAAGGATCAGAGTCAGCGTGACAACAAAGCCGGTGTCGCTCGGCCGGAGGTGATCTGCGGGGCAGCCACTCAGATTGGATGCAAGAACCTCATCCTCTGAGGAAATACAACACTATTCCAATCGGTACAATACACAATCTCATTATCGCCGCTGTGACAATCGCGTCCGCAGAGATGGTTTGCTTATCTGACCCCGTCATCACCTTTGACAACCCGTCATCATCTGGACGGGCAAGTACTCCATCAAGGTGGCATATCGCGATGAAGGGCAACGGTCGGGCTAGCCGGATTTGAACCGGCGACATCCTGCACCCAAAGCAGGCGCGCTACCAAGCTGCGCTATAGCCCGGAGTCCAGGGACCTCCCTGGACACAGAAATTCAATATAGCACAGTGCCTCCACCGCAATCGGACCGGCGGGATACCATGGTTGCATGACTGAAGCATTGTGGAAGGCCCCGACGGCAGTCGGCCCGCTCGACGCCCGGGTGAGGGTTCCCGGCAGCAAGTCCCTGTCCAACCGATATCTGATCCTGGCGGCCATGGGCAGACGGCCGGTCCGGATCGGCGGACTGCTCAGATCGAGGGATACGGACCTCATGATCGGCGCCCTGCGCGAGCTGGGAGTCACCTGCCATGAGGGAGAGGACCCGACCAGGGTGATGATCATCCCCCCTGCGGGTGGTGTCTTCCGAGGAGGCGGGACCGTCACCTGCGGCCTGGCCGGCACCGTCATGCGCTTCGTCCCGGCCCTGGCCATGCTTGCCGACGGGCCCACCCGCTTTGACGGGGACCTGCAGGCCTACGCCCGTCCCATGGCCCCCCTCCTGTCAGGATTGGAGCAGCTTGGGGCCCGGGTGGAATACCTCAGTCGGGAGGGGCGCCTTCCCTTTATCATCCACCCGCCTCAGCGGCTGGGTGGGGGAGAGGTCACGATAGACTCCTCCGCCTCCTCGCAGTTCATATCCGGTCTCCTCCTTCTGGCCTCCCGCCTGGGTGCACCGGTTACAATCCATCATCAGGGGGAGAACCTGCCCAGTCTGCCTCACATCAGGATGACCGTCCATGACCTCACCCTGGCTGGGGTACGGGTGGAGGTGGACGAGGAGGCCCACTCCTGGATGGTGGACGGGACCGGAGCCTCGGAGGACGTTGATGAACCGGACGGACGGCCCGATGGGGTCGGCCCCCAGCTGCCGGATACCGTCCAGGTGGAGCCGGACCTGTCGAACGCGGCCCCCTTCCTCGGTGCCGCGCTCATAGCGAGCGGAAGGGTCGGCATACCGGACTGGCCGGAGAGCACGACCCAACCCGGCGGCCTCCTGCCCTCCTATCTGACCAGGATGGGCGGAGAGGTCGCCTTCACCCGTGATGACCGGGGGCACACCTGCCTGACGGTCACCGGCAGTGGGAAAGTATGTCCACTGGGCGGGTTCGACCTGTCACAGGCAGGGGAGATAGTGCCTTCGATAGCCGCCATCCTGGTCTTCGCGGACGGGCCCAGCCGGTTGAGGGGGATAGGCCATCTGCGCGGACATGAGACCAACCGCCTGAAAGCCCTGGTCACGGAAATCAACAGGGTGGGCGGACGGGCCAGGGAAATGGCCGACGGCATAGAAATCGAGCCCGTCCCCCCAGATCGCCTACACCCCGCTGTAATGAAGACCTATGCAGACCACAGGATGGCCACCTTCGCCGCCATGCTGGGACTGGCCATCCCCGGCGTCCAGGTGGAGGACATCGGGACGACGGCCAAGACCCTGCCCGACTTCCCCGACATGTGGGCAGACATGGTCGCCACAGGCGACTGATCATATGGCAAGGCCCTGGTTCACACGAGTGGGTGTGAACCAGGGCCTTCATGGTGCAGCACGCTTTTCAGCGGCTGGCAACCGGGGCCGGTCTGTGGCCTATAGGGCTCAGGCCTTGAACTTGTTGCCGTAGGAGTCGCCCTGGCTGGCAACGACCTCGGACTGGCGGGCGATGGAGAGCTCCTCGTTGGTGGGGATGACGCAGACGGTCACGGAGCTGTCAGGGGTGGAGATGATCCGGGACTCTTTGGAGCGTTGGTCGTTCTTGGCCTCGTCCAACTTCACGCCGAAGGGTGCCAGCTGCTCGACCACCCGACGGCGGACGATTTCGTCGTTCTCGCCCACGCCGGCGGTGAAGGTGAGGACATCCAGGCCGCCCATCTGCGCGGTGTAGTTGCCGATGTAGCCGACGATCCGGTGGATGTAGATGTCCAGGGCCAGTTTGGCGTCCTCGTTGCCTTCGGCTATCAGGCGATGAACCTCGCGCATGTCGCCGAAGCCGGTCAGACCGGTCATGCCGGACCGCTTGTTGAAGAGGGTGTCCAGCTCGTCCACGCTCATGTGGGCGTTGCGGATCAAGTGGAAGACGACGGCCGGATCGATGTCACCGGTGCGTCCGCCCATGACCAGGCCCTCCAAGGGGGTCAGACCCATCGAGGTCTCGACCGGATGGCCGGAGATTTGGGCGGAGGCGGAGGCCCCGTTGCCGATATGGAGGACGATCTGCCTGAGACCTTCGGCGGGCTTGCCGACCACCTGGGGGACCAGCTGACCCACATACTGGTGGCTGGTTCCATGGGCGCCGTAACGGCGGATGTGGTACTTTTCGGCGATGTCCTTGTTGAGGGCGTAGGTGGAGGCCTTCTTGGGCAGCTCGAAGAAGAATGAGGAGTCGAAGACGAAGACCTGGGGGGTATCGGGCATGAGGTTGCGCATGACTTCGGCTCCCTCGGCCTCGGGACCGTTGTGGAGGGGGGCAAGAACGGCCAGGTTCTTCACCTGGGCCAGGGTCTTGTCGGTCACCAGGGCAGGCTTGGGGAAGATGGCCCCACCCTGGACCACACGGTGTCCGACGGCGATGATGTTGGCCTTGTCAAGGTCGGGGCCATACTCCTTGAAGAAGCCCAGAACCCTTTTCAGACCGGTCTCGTGGTCGTGGATGGGCTCTTCGAGCTCATGCTTCTCGCCCTGGTACTCGTGCTTGTAGTGGCCGTCGACGGGTTCGCCGATCTTCTCGACCAGGCCAGAGGCCAGGCTTTCGCTGGTCTCGAGGTCGACCAGCTGGTACTTGATGGAGCTGGAGCCCGAATTGATGACAAGGACGGTTTTCGCCATTGTGGCATCCTCCTGATATGTTGCCTGAAGCCAATGCTTCTATACCCAGCCAAGGTTACTCGCCGGCCTTTACAAGGTTCTTATTCGCGGCCATTTACCATGTGGTCAGGAGAATGACGGGCCCCGCCCCCTCCGGCGCCTGGGGCGGTTGCCGATGGGGGCGGGGTCTGCCCCCTCCGGTGTCAGGCGACACCGGTCAGGGGACGATTCCGCAGGAGGAAGATGCCGGTGTCAGGACTCTTGGGCCTCGACGGCGGTCAGGGCCACCGTGTTGATGATGTCTTCCACCAGGGCTCCGCGTGAGAGGTCGTTGACCGGCTTGTTCAGTCCCTGGAGGACAGGTCCGATGGCCAGGGCGCCGGAGGTCCTTTGGACGGCCTTGTAGCCGATGTTGCCTGCAGAGAGGTCGGGGAAGACGAACACGTTCACCTGTCCGGCCACCGGATCGCCCTGGGCCTTGGCGGCGGCCACGGTGGGAGACCAGGCGGCGTCGAACTGGACTGGGCCGACAACGGGCAGGTCGGGGTCCTTCTGCCTGACCAGCCCGGTGGCCTCTTCCACCAGGTCCACGTCAGGGCCCTTGCCTGAGCCCAAGGTGGAGTAGGAGAGCATGCCCACCTTGGGGTCGATGCCGAAGGAGCGGGCGGTCTGGGCGGACTGGATTGCTATGTCCGCCAGCTGTTCGGCGTTGGGGTTGAGGTTGATGGCACAGTCTGCGAAGACGGCCACATGGTCGCGGAAGCACATGAGGAAGGCGCCCGACACCAGTGAGGCTCCAGGCCTGGTCTTGATCACCTGGAGGGCGGGACGCACCGTGTTCGCCGTGGAGTTGACCGATCCCGAGACCAAGCCGTCGGCCTTCCCCAGGACGACCAGCATGGTGCCGAAGTATGAAGGGTCCTTGAGCTGCTGACGGGCCTGGTCGGGGGTCATGCCCTTCTTGGCTCGCAGCTGGCAGAGCCTGTCGACCATGGGGGCCAGGAGGGTCTCGTCATCCATGGCCTGGAAGGCGGCCCTGTCCAGGTGCTCCAGGCCCAGCTGGCGACCCCGTTCCAGTATGGCCCCCCTGTCTCCGACGATCAGCAGGTCCACGATACCGCGTTCCAAGAGGTAGTCCGCGGCCTTGATGATGCGGTCTTCGCCCCCCTCGGGAAGGACGATGGTCTTGCGCTCGGACCCGGCCTTAGCCAGGAGGTCGTTCTGGAAGGCGATCGGTGTGGTCACCTCGGGGGCGCCCCCCTGCAGGCAGGCGGCCAATTGGTCGGCATCTACATCACGCTTGAAGAGGCTGTAGGCCTCATCGTGCGACTGTGAGGCCTGCGGGTCGGGGTCGAAGTCGAACCTGGAGACCGTCCATACGGGCAGGTCGTACTCTTTGAAAGCCTCGTGGAGGGGGGCCTTCTGATCCTCCTCGCAGCCCGTGATGAAGACTCCGGCCACACGGCTGCCGCTTCTTTCGACGGACCTGCGGCAGGCCCTCACGGTCTTGACGACCTGTCCGGGCTGGCGGGAGATGGTGCAGACCGCCAGAAGGACCGGGGAGCGCAGATCGGCCGCCAGGTCGGCGTTGAAGGTGAAGATGTCCGGATCGCCGACATTCAGCCTGTCCGTTCCCACGATGACGACCATATCAGGATCGGCCCGCCCGACCAGGGAATCATAGGCGACCAGGGCATCCGCCCTGGCCTGGTCCTTGTCCTCGATGGCGTGGCAGGGACAGGTGGCCACACAGGCCGACCTGTCCAGGTGGGAGCCTGACGCCGCGATCAGGGTGTCCGTCATGGTCTCCTTCTTGCAGGCGGCCGGTCTGAATACGGCGGTCTTCATCCTCTCAGACAGGGACCGGACAACCCCGTAGGCTACGACATTGCGTCCCAGGGCCGCCTCCGGGCTGATGATCATGACATTGACTGCACGACTCACTGTGCTTCTCCTGTTCATAACGCTGCCGGTGACCGCTTCGTTCACCGATTCCGTCTCTCAGTATAGGGGGAGTGGGAGAACTAGGTGCGGGATATGGCTGGGGGGGGGGTGTTCTCATGCAACCCAAGGTTGGGGTGGTCGGGGTGAGGGATGAAAACGGCCCCCGACTTGATGTCGGGGGCCGTCGGACCTACCTGGGGTGATTCACCTCAGGACAGGTTCGCTCACTCGTTGTCGCCAGCGGTGGCCGCGGTGGCGGAGACGTTCTCCTGGCCGGCGCGGTTGGCATCGGGCCAGACCCAGTCGGTGTAGTCCGGGTGGTCGTAGCCGTTGTCCACGGCGAACTGGAAGGCCTCGTCGCGGAACTTGGTCCACTTGTCGATCTGGTCGGCGTACTTGTCGGCATCCACCAGCTTCAGGGCGGAGGCGGCCAGGCACCAACGATCCATGTCGTTGACACGGACCATGTCGTACGGGGTCGTCGTGGAACCCTGCTCCTCGTATCCGTGGACCGAGAAGTTGTCATGGTTCGGGCGGCCGTGGATCAGGCGGTAGATGGAGCCAGGGTAGGCGTGGAAGGCGAAGAGGACGGGCTTGTCCTTGCTGAAGAGCTCGCTGAACTCCTCGTCGGACAGGGCCTGGTCGTTCTCCTCGGCATCCTGGATCTTCAGCAGGTCGACGACGTTGACGAACTGGACCTTCAGGCCCAGCTTCTGCAGCATGTCGTCGGCGGCCAGAGCCTCCTGGGTGGGGATGTCGCCTGCGGTCGCGATCACGACATCGGCATCCTCGGCGTCCTTGGCGTTGGAAGCCCAGTCCCAACGTGCGGCGCCCTTCTCCAGTTCGGCCGCGGCCTCGTCGATGCTCTGATAGGTGGCGGCCGGCTGCTTGCCGGCGAAGATGGCGTTGATGCAGTTGGTGGACTTGTAGCAGCGCTCACCCACGTTCAGCAGCATGTTGGCGTCAGCAGGGAAGTAGATGTTGACGACATGGTCGTTGTTGAAGTTCTTGTTGAGCAGGATGTCGACGAAACCGGGATCCTGGTGGGAGAAGCCGTTGTGGTCCTGGCGCCAGACGTGCGAGGTGACCAGGAGGTTGAGGCCTGCGATGGGCTTGCGCCACGGAATCTCGCGGACCGTCGCCTCCAGCCACTTGGCGTGCTGGTTGATCATGGAGTCGATGACGTGCACGAAGGACTCGTAGGAGCTCCAGATGCCATGGCGGCCGGTGAGCAGGTAGCCCTCCAGGAAGCCTTCCATCTGGTGCTCGGACAGTTGCTCGATCACCTGGCCGGTGTGGGCCATGTGCTCATCCGTCAGCTCGGAGATGTAACCGGCGTCCCACTGCTTGTTGGTGACCTCATAGGCTGCCGCCAGTCGGTTGGAGGCGGTCTCGTCGGGCCCGAAGATGCGGAAGTCGGTGGGGTTCTTGGCCAGGACGTCGCGGGTGTAGTAGCCCAGCACGCGGGTGGCCTCGGTGGCCCCCCAGCCGTGTCCGTGCTTCTTCACGTCGATCTCGTAGTCGTGGATGTCCGGCAGGGCCAGCGGCTTGAGCAGGCGGCCGCCGTTGGCATTGGGGTTCTCGCCTATGCGCAGGTCTCCCTTGGGCATGAAGCTGACGACCTCGGGGCGGATGGAACCCTTCTCGTCGAAGAGCTCTTCCGGCTTGTAGGACTCCAGCCAATTCTTGAGGATCTGGAAGTGGGCCTCGGTGTCGCGGGCGGAAGCCAGCGGCACCTGGTGGGCGCGCCAGGAGCCCTCGGTCTTCTTGCCGTCGATGAACTTGGGGCAGGTCCAACCCTTGGGCGTGCGGAAGATGATCATCGGGTAGAAGGGGCGGGTCATGTCGTCCGTCTGGGCCAGGGCCTTGATCTCGCAGATCTTGGTGAAGACGGTTTCCAGCATGTCGCTGAAACGGCGATGGATGGACAGATGGTCCTCGTCATCGAAGCCGGCCACGAACTCGAAGGGCTCGTATCCCATGCCGTGGAAGAACTCATGGAGCTCTTCGTCGGAGATGCGCGACAGGATGGTCGGGTTGGCGATCTTGTACCCGTTCAGGTGCAGGATCGGCAGGACGATGCCGTCGGTGCGGGGGTTGACCAGCTTGTTGGACTGCCAGCCGGTGGCCAGGGGGCCGGTCTCGGCCTCGCCGTCGCCCACGATGCAGGGGACGAAGAGGCTGGGGTTGTTCATGATGGCGCCATAAGCATGGGAGAGGGCGTAACCCAGCTCGCCGCCCTCGTGGATGGACCCGGGGGTCTCAGGCGCGAAGTGGGAGGGGATGCCGCCCGGGTAGGAGAACTGGCGGAAGAACTTCTGCAGACCAGCCTCGTCGTTGGTGATCTTGGGATAGTACTCGCTGTAGGTGCCGTCCAGGTAGGACTGCGAGGTGCCGGCAGGACCGCCGTGGCCGGGTCCCATGATGATCACCGTGTTCTGCTGGTGGTCGCTGATGAGACGGTTGATGTGGCCGAGCAGGAAGTTCAGGCCAGGGGTGGTGCCCCAGTGGCCCACCAGACGGTGCTTGACATCCTCGCGAGTGAAGGGCTCCTTCATCAGCGGGTTGCTGCGAAGGTAAATCTGGCCGATGGAAAGGTAGTTGGCTGCACGCCAATACTTGTCGACGGCTTCCAGGGTCTCCTCTGAGACCGGAGCGTCGAGCTTGGTCCACGGGGTGCCGATAACGGGATTCGTCATGTGTGCTCCTGCACTGTAGTGCGTTTGTTATTCTATGGGGCAGCGATCCGCGAGGTTGGGCAATCGCGCGGGATCGCATTCCCAATCGCTCTATATGCTACTTTGTAGAGGCGACTTTCTGACCGTTTTCTTTGCCTGCGTGTTCACTCTTGTGAAGAATTGCTCGTGATTTTGTCAGATTCCGTTCCACTGGCCTCGATCCGGCCCCCTTGTCGGAATGAGTGGACATAATGTGTGGTGACATCCAGGCGAAGACCCGGCCTGTTGCGGTATCCCAGGAGACCATGGCAGGCGGGGCAGGGCAGGGGTGCACGTCGGAACTGCATGCATGTGAACATGCGACTACAGGCAACATTCGCATAGGTATATATATAAGGAGTCATATGGCCCAGGGTCCCGTCCTAGTCGTCGATTTCGGCGCGCAGTACGCCCAGCTCATAGCACGCCGTGTCCGTGAGGCGCACGTGTATTCGGAACTTGTCCCGCACTCCATGTCGGTGGACGACATGTTGGCCAAGGACCCCCAGGCCATCATCCTGTCCGGAGGACCCGCCTCGGTGTATGTGGACGGGGCCCCGACCATAGATGCCAGGATCTTCGAAGCCGGCGTGCCCGTGCTGGGTATCTGCTACGGGTTCCAGGTCATGGCGCACGAGCTAGGCGGCCGGGTGGACAAGGCCGCGCTGGGGGAGTACGGAAAGACCGAGGCGATCATCGACGATGCCCATGGCCTGCTGGAGGGTTCCCCCGCCACACAGAGCGTGTGGATGAGTCACGGGGTGGCCGTGATAGAAGCACCCGAGGGCTTCCAGGCGCTCGCCCACACCGAAGGGGCCCCCGTGGCGGCCATGCAGGACCCCGTCCGCAAGCTGTACGGCGTCCAATGGCACCCCGAGGTGACAAACACCCCACTGGGCCAAGAGCTCATCGACAACTTCCTTCACCGCTGCGCCGGCCTGCCCGCGTCGTGGACGGCCTCCGACATCATCGACCAGCAGGTCGAGGCCATCCGCAAGACCGTCGGCCCCCACCAGGTCATCTGCGGCCTGTCGGGAGGGGTGGACTCCGCCGTCGCCGCAGCCCTGGTCCACAGGGCCGTCGGAGACCAGCTGACCTGCGTCTTCGTCGACCACGGCCTCCTGCGCAAGGGGGAGGTCGAACAGGTCAAGCACGACTTCGTCCAGGCCACCGGCATCAAATTGATAGCGATCGACGCCTCACAGGACTTCCTCACCGCGCTCAAGGGGGTCACGGAGCCCGAACGCAAGAGGAAGATCATCGGCGAGAAGTTCATCCGCACATTCGAAAAGGCGGCCAGGCAGGTAGTGGCCCAGGCCGGCGAGAAGGGGGAGGAGGTCCGCTTCCTGGTGCAGGGCACCCTCTACCCGGATGTGGTCGAATCCGGCGGCGGAGACGGTGCTGCCAACATCAAGTCCCACCACAATGTGGGAGGTCTGCCGGCCGATTTGGGCTTCACACTGGTCGAACCCTTGCGAACCCTCTTCAAGGACGAGGTGCGGGCCATCGGCACCGAGTTGGGTCTGCCCGACGAGATCGTCTGGCGGCAGCCCTTCCCCGGCCCCGGCCTGGGAATCCGCATCATCGGGGAAATCACCCAGGCCAGGCTGGACCTCCTGCGCGAGGCAGATGCCATCGCCAGGGAGGAACTGACCAAGGCCGGTCTGGATCGCGACATCTGGCAGTGCCCGGTCGTCCTCCTGGCCGACGTCCACTCGGTCGGCGTCCAAGGGGACGAGAGGACCTACGGATCGCCCATCGTCCTCAGGCCTGTCAGCTCGGAGGACGCCATGACGGCCGACTGGTCCCGCCTGCCCTATGATGTCCTGTCCGCGATATCAACGAGGATCACGAACGAGTGCCGCGGGGTCAACCGGGTGGTCCTGGACGTGACCTCCAAGCCGCCGGCCACCATCGAGTGGGAGTGAGTCCGGCCGGGCGCCTGTATGTGAGCGTCTGACCCCCGGCACTGGTCGATGCGACGATTAGAATGACATGATGAATCCCACCGGGGTTTTCCCGGAGGGGGAGCGGTGCAAGAGTCCCGGAACCCGAAAGTTCCGGGACTCATTTCATACACGATGACTTGGGCGGCAACGTGATGGATGCCTGGCATGGCAAGGACCGCGTTGAGAAGCCAAGGGAACGCAATGGGTGCTGATGCCCGACCCTTGACGAAGGGTGCTTCATTGCATAATCCGTTTGCGAGCGCATTCAGGATGCTGTCTCCCTGGCTGTCTTGTCCGCATTGCCGCTTTCATGTGCTTATGACCTTCGTGCTGGTTATGAAGTGGTCTTCGACGATGTCGTCAAGCTGGTTGCGGATGACATGGAAGGGTTGCCCCAGGTCAAGGGTCTTCACGCTGATCTGGTTACCGCTCATCTGGTAGACACCATCGGGATGTGCCTCCTCGTCTGTCAAGGCGTAGAGGAGCATGCCCGAGACGACGTGAGGCTTACGCTCCCTCTCAAGTTCAGCTTCCTTGTTCTTCACGTAGGTGAAGATCTGATACAGGTTGGAGGAGTGCACACTGTGCCTGTCGAAGTGTACCTGCGTCGTGTGCGAGTAATACTTCGCGTCGATGATGAGGACGGTGCCGCCCCTCGTCAGTGTGATGTCGCTCCTCATGGAGGGCAGCATGTCCTCGAACCCGTCATCAAGCGCCCATTTGATGTTTGGAGCCCCGGCCTTCAGCTCGGGATGTTCTCGTTTGTAGTACCCGAGGATGAACTTCTCGTACAGGTGATACATTCGCTGGTCGTCGAAGAAGTCCATCATGCGGGTGGTCCCATCGGACTGCGTCTGCAGCAGGCCTTCAACCACAAGCCAACATACGTTCATCAGCATGCGATAGGTCTGGTTGTTGCGATCGAACCGCATGTGCCAGTCAACGGTTTCAATGTCGATGTCGCTCACGTCCGAAAAGTACACAAGCAGCTGCCTGAGCCCCTTTTTGCGGGCCTTGGCGATGTCCGAGCCTATGAGGACCTTGATGGTCGCTTTAAGGATTTGGTTCATGGGTGTGTCCACACTGAATTCGTCGTAGTCGCACACCAGCTGCCTTCGCAACAGCGCGCTCGTTTTGACCGATTCCGAGAGTTCGATTTTGCCTCGCGGGGAGGAGAGCGCCTCTGTACGGTCCACATAGGCCCGTCCCAGGCCGCGTTTGAGTTGTGTTTTCACTCCCTGTTCCAGTATCGCTGCACAAAGTTCGGCGGTATTTGTGAACTCTTCGGTGGCGACATCTCTGTAACCCTGTTCGCGCAGTACCTGGAAGGCATATGCGAGCATGTAGTAGATGTTCTGTATGCGGATCATTTGATGGACCTGCGCAACTTGTCGGCCCATTCATTCGACTTGGAAGGATTATCGAACCAGTACTCACGCAACATCGGGACCAGCTCATACTCCACGATGGAGGAGAGCTTGGCGTCGGTGACGTCCTCGGCGTCCATGCCGCAGAAGTAGCTGTGGCCGATGCAGAATCCCCTCCCCAAAGTTTCATCCTGTGCGATTGCCTCGTTCAGACTGACCACGCACTCGATAAGTCTGTTGAGTTTTGCGCTCTTCAGACCATTGCGGTAAGAGACGAATCCCGCAGAGTCAAAAGCCGGGAGCAGGTCGAAGAAGGCAAAACGACGGCGCAAGGCATAGTCGAGCATGGCGAGCGAACGGTCGGCAGTGTTCATCATCCCGATGATATACAGGTTGCTCGGTACATAAAAGAGCTCATGAGAATAGAGCAGCTGCAGCTTGTTCTTGGGTCCGCGCTTGTCGTTTTCGATGAGCATGAACAACTCTCCGAAGATCTTCGAGAGGTTGCCGCGGTTGATTTCATCGATGATGAAGAAGTAGTCCTTGTCCGAATCGTTTTGAGCCCTCTTGCAGAATGTGTAGAAGCTGCCCTTCACCAGTTTGAATCCGTCGGCAGAAGGCCGGAAACCCTCGATGAAGTCCTCGTAGCTGTAACTCTGATGGAATTGCACCATCGTCACGCGCTCTGGATCTTTCACCCCTGCCATCGAGTAGGCCAGCCTCTTGGCCGCGAACGTCTTACCTACGCCCGGGGCTCCCTGTAGGATGATGTTCTTCTTTGAGCGCAGAACGCCGGCGAGATCATCGTAGGTTGCTTCGTCCATGTATACCTCGGAGAGGAAATCTTCGGGACTGTACGGGGGGTAATCGACCGGTTGCTCCCCGGTCTCCGTTTCTCCACCTGCATCGTCGAAGAAGGCGCATAGCTCATTCACGAGGGTTGTATAGTCGGTCACTTCCGCAAGGACACTTTCGGCAGGCTTGTCATCGATATGCCAGTCGCCCTTGTGTGTCCACTTCACATGGCGGAGGTGAGGGTAGTATCCGCCCTTCTCGTCGTATTCGTAGTCGTCCTCGACGATGCCGCGGCCCAATAACTCGCCGCGTCCCCGCATTGCGAAGACCACATCTCCGGGCTTCACGTCATGGGCGAACTGCCACAGGGCGAGTGCAGGTTTCTTTTGTGATGTCTTGTCGCTGTATTGGGCAAGAAGGGCGCGCCGAATGTCATCCTTGCTGGCGTAGTCGTTCAGATTTTCAAGTTTGCCCCAGCCCAGACGCATCGTTCCACTTTCGAAGAATTCGTCCCATTTTTCCCCGCCTTCACCTGGAGAGTAGAGCCAGTAGTGCACGGTCTCAATGTCGGCATCACCGAGGGAGTTGTCCTGTGAGGCCTTCTCACGCTCCTTCTCCCGTTCCTTGTTCTGCTGATTGACCTTTTGCGATGTCAGCCAAGCACAGGCCGAAAGTTCCGGGAAAGTCCTGTACCTGTATGCCCCTGTGTTCATTGCTTCGAGTATTTGGCTGCAAAGAGCCAGGTACTCCGCCGCCTCGGGTACGGCTTTCAGCGATCTGATCTCGTTGTTTATGTTCTGGGGCATGTTCCCGGGCAACCCGAGGAACCAGCGGTTACGCGAATCAAGGTTGGCAAACACATTGGGGCGGATCCAGTACAGTCCCATGGTCATCTTCCAACTGATGCTGAACTGGTGGAGGACCGCATCATAGGCAGAGATGAATCCGGTCTCTGTCGCTTCGTGCGGATTGTCGGCATAGGCTAGGGCAGCCTCAAAGACGGTCCACAAGCGGTCGATGTCCCCCTCCTTTCGACGGGGATGGCCGGAGAAAGCATAGAAGGTTGCGTTGAGGTTGTTGAGCGTGGGTATGCCGACGAAGGCTTCCGGCAGGGGGGCTGCAAGATGGAACTCATTGGCAAGGCCGGCGGCCACCTTTTTCCTGTTGACGTCGCTGAGTCCCTTATTGAAGAGGCCGAAGACCGTAAAGGGGTCGATGTCTGCAGGCACCTCGTAGGTATCCAACTTAGGTAGCGTCAGGTTCTCAGCGGCGAAAACCTTCTGCAGACGATCGATCAATTCCTTCCTATCGTCTCTGAAATCCAGTAACCTGTCAGCCAGCTCCTCATAGAAGTCCATCCAAGTGCATCGGATATCGGTTATTGCAGTTTCCATGTTCGCACCTTTCTTAAGTACTCAAGACCGGTCACCTGAGGGTGGTCGTCAACTGTTGACGTCTCCCGGTTTCCCCTCGAGTCAAGATTATAATTGCCGTCATGCGACCACACACAAGGGGTTTCCGCTTCTCGGTCCCGTTCCTTTCGGGTTTCAGAGGGATGAACAGTTCATCGGGAGGTTTCATGTGGTGCGGAATGCAAGACAAGGGATAATGAACCCTGCGTCGGCAGAAGGCTCACAGGCGGGCGGTCCTTTCCGGCAGATTGGGGATTGACCGGATGACTGACGCCAGATCGGCCACCCATTGGTCGGAGGCGTGGACCATGAGCCAGTCGAAGGCCCTGTCCGGCAGAAGGGCATGGAGGGCGACCAGGGGTCTGGCTCCCATCCCCACCAGATAGCGGGTTTTGGGCCTTGCCGACCGGATCGCTTTGACCATGGTCCGGGCGATCAGGCCCGGGTCGGAGACCAGGGCGCTCCCGTAGAGTCTGCGCAGTCCTTCGGCCGCCTTTCGGGACTGGGCAGCGTAGGGGCCCCGTCCGGCCGACTCTTCCAGGTGCCTGGCCGCGATGGGCCCCCAGTCGGTCTTGATGCAACCGGGTTCCACCAGGACCACGTCGATGCCGAAAGGGGCCGTTTCCATCCTCAGGGCATCGCTGAAGGCCTCCAGGGCGTACTTGGTGGCGTGGTACCAGGCCCCCATGTAGGTGGTCATCCTGCCGGCCATGGAGGACACGTTGATGATCCTTCCCTTCCCCCTCCTCCTCATCGTGGGGAGGACCAGCTGGGTCAGCCGGGCCAGGCCGAAGAGATTGACCTCGAACTGATGCCTGACCTCCTCAAGGGGGACGTCCTCCACGGCCCCATAGGAACCGTAACCGGCATCGTTGATGAGGACGTCGATCCTGCCTTCACGGGCCAGGACGGAAGAAACGGCTTTCTGGAGCGTCCCCTCATCGGTCATGTCCATGACCAGGGGATGTACCCCGCACCCTGCCAGCTCTTCAAGCGCCGCCTTCCTGCGGCCGGCACCGTATACATGGTGGCCCATTCCGGCCAGGAGGCGGGCTGTCCTGCCTCCTATGCCGCCCGTGGCACCGGTGATCAGGACGACGGCCCCGGCCTGGCTCCGGCCCTTTTCCGCCAGGTGGTCGGTGCCGACGCGAGGGCCAGCCTTGAGATCATTCATGTCCGGGTCACTCATCTGAATCACTCCGTACCGTTTGGAATCTCGTCCCGCCCTGCCCGTCCGGGGCCGCCGAGAAGACGGATGCGGGGCGGTCCGGTTCTGCCAGGCAGAAGGTGAAGTCCACGTTGGTGGCCACGCCGAACCGGCCGACCGGGTCGATGGCGATCAGGGATATCTCGCCCACCTTCCCGTAACGCCTTCTGAGCGTCTCCACAAAGGGGTAGACGGCCCGGTCGCAGGCCTCCTGCGGATCGGCTCCCTCACGCATCCTGCGGACGATTTCGTAGGAGAGACAGCCCTTCATGATGTCCTCGCCAAGGCCCGTGGCGGCGGCGGCCCCTGCCTGGCTGTCGGCGTAAAAGCCTGACCCCGGCAGGGGAGAGTCGCCCACACGACCGGGATCCTTCATGAACAGGCCAGAGGTCGAAGTGGCGGCCGCCATTGAACCGGCTCCATCCAGGGCCAGGGCGCCGACCGTGTCATGCCCGTCATAGGGGGCCGCCGCACCTCCCTCGGTCCCTTTCAGACGATCCTGCCAGGTGTTACGGGCCCGGTCGGTCAGCATGTCCGCCATCTCGAAGCCGCCGTCCCGGGCGTACCTGCCGGCCCCATCACCGACCAGGAAACTGTTGGCATGCCTTGCGCTGAGGGACCTGGCCACACTGACGGGATGGCGGACCTGCCGTATGCCGGCGACTGCCCCCTGGGCCAGGGAGTCGCCGTCCATGTAAGCGGCATCCAACTCGACCACCCCCTCCCGGTTGGGCAGGCCCCCATAACCCACGGAGGTGTATTCGGGACAGGCTTCCACCTGTCTGATCAGGGCCTCCACGGCATCCCCGGCACCGCCGCCCCCGTTGAGGATCTCCCCGGCCTGAGCCGTGCCCGAAAGGGCCATCTGCCATGTCGCTATGACCCCCCAGGTCCTGGTGTCTTTCAGACCGGGATTTCCTGTCTCCATTGCCACGGCTCCGCCGCCCTTCGATTGGTCCCTGATTTCCCTCCCCATCAGTATCCCGCCTTGGGCAGGTGGTTGGCAAGCAGGTCGGCAGGTCTGGAGACGGTTCCTGTTACCATCTTCCTGTATGCGCTGACGCGAGGCAGTGGAGCCGATTGAAGGGGAGCAAAGATGACCGCAGGAAACGTCGAATGGTTCCGTCAGGCCAAATACGGGATGATGATTCATTGGGGGCTCTATTCGCTTTTGGCCGGTGAATACCGGGGGCGCCACTGCGACCCCTATGCCGAGTGGATCCAGTCGGCCATGCGCATACCGAACAGGGAGTACGAGAAGCTGGCCGGGGCCTTCAACCCCATCGCCTTCGACCCTGATGACCTGGTCGACCTGGCCAGGCGTTGCGGGATGCAGTATCTGGTGGTCACGGCCAAGCACCATGACGGATTCGCCATGTACCACTCTCAGGTGGACTCTTACAACGTCGTCGATGCCACCCCCTTCCACCGGGATGTGGTGGGGGAGCTCTCCCAGGCCTGCCGGAGGGCCGGTCTCAAGTTCGGCATCTATTACTCTCAGGATCTGGACTGGCACGAACCGGACGGGGGCGGCTATCTTTCCAATGATGTGGAGACGGCCGGAACCACCTGGGACAACAGCTGGGATTTCACAGGCAACAAGTCATATGACAGGGTCTTCGAGAGCAAGATCATCCCGCAAATCGAGGAGATCATGAGCGGTTACGGCGACATAGCCCTGGCCTGGTTCGACATGCCGATGACACTCAGTCAGAATCAGAGTCAGACCATCTACGAGACCGTCAAGCGGCTCCAGCCGGACTGCCTGATCAACTCCCGCCTGGGAAACGGACGGTACGACTATGTGAGTCTGGGTGACAATGAGATTCCCGCCGGGCAGGAGGTCCGGCAGGGAGAGCGTATGGGGGCTGACGAAGGGAAGGAATCCCGGGAGGTCGACTACAACGGCGTGAACGGTTTCAAGCCCTCACCCCTGGGTCTGTACGAGTCCGCGGGGACCATCAACGACAGTTGGGGGTTCTCCTACCATGACCAGGACTGGAAGAACCCGCAGACGATTCATGACTACAAGACCAGACTCAACGGCATGGGGATCAACTACCTGCTCAACATCGGTCCCGACCCCCTGGGCAGGGTCCCCGTGGCGGCGCGGGACATCCTGTTGGAGGCCAGGCGGCTGGAAGGCTGACTCCCGCCGATCAGCCCTCCCTGCTTCCGAAGGTGATTTCGCCGGTGCTGGCGTCCATGGCCTCGACGATGGCCAGGGACTGCACATCGTACCCCTCGGCCCTGAGAGTCCTGCCGCCCTCCTGGAACCCCTTCTCGACCGCGATGCCGATTCCCTCGATTACGGCCTGGGCGTGATGGCAGATGTCGATCAGGCCGTGCAGTGCGTTCCCCTTGGCCAGGAAGTCGTCTATCAGCAGGACATGGTCACCCTGGCTGAGGAAGCGTTTGGCCACGATTACCGGGTACTCCCTCTGCTTGGTGTAGGAGTAAATGCTCGAGACGTATTGGTCCCCGTCCAGGTTGATCGACTGGGTCTTCTTGGCAAAGACCACCGGGACATTGCCGAAGTGTCTCGCCGCAACACAGGCTATGCCGATGCCCGAGGCCTCGATGGTCAGAATCTTGTCGATCCGCTTGCCGGAGAAGAGCCTGGCCCACTCCTGTCCCATCCTGTCGAACAGGGCCACATCGCACTGGTGGTTGAGAAAGGCATCCACCTTGAGCACATTGCCGGGTTTGACCGTGCCGTCACGACGTATCCTGTCCTCGAGTTCCTTCATTGCCGTCCTTCGTATGGTGCCTGTGTGCGGCCGGCAGTGCAAGGGCCTGTCGGCGGTCAGCCCGTCGGCGACCTCATACGTTGCCGGATGTTGGCTACCAAGATACAGGCCCAGCATGACCTAACGGCCGTTCCGTTCCTTCTGCCCCTTGGCCGTCCCCGATGGCCTGGGCGTGTACAAGCTTCCAATGCCGGGATTTCATGTCCTGCCTTGTTACAGTGAAATTTGAGCCGAAAGGTGGGCGCATCACACTGTTGCGCCACGAATAAGGAGGATCATATGGGGATTTGGGATGATGCGAAGGATGCCATGAAGTCCGCAGGCGAGAAGATTTCCGATGCCGCCGGTGACATGAAGGATGCAGTCGTCGACAAGGCAGGTGACCTCAAGGACGCTGCCCAGGACAAGGCCAGCGATGCCAAGGACGCCGCCCAGGACAAGGCCAGCGATGCCAAGGATGCCGCCCAGGACAAGTTGGGCGATGCCAAGGACGCCGCTTCGGACAAGGTCGATCAGGCCAAGGCCGATGCCAACGTCGGAAAGGCCAAGGCGGAACAGGGCGCCACGGAAGCTTTCAACAACGCCAAGGATCAGATGCGCAACAACTGATCCGGACCCGTTCCGAATGGGACTTCGCTGGTCATGCCCCGGGCCGCCAATGGCGGATTTCCGGGGCATGACCATGTCAGCCCATCTGTTTGGCGCCCGGAGCGGATGCCCCTCGTCTGTGGTACAAATAGGTACTCGGTGTGTGGTCTCTCAGGGCCCCAGTGGATGACGTCAAGAGGTGGCAAGTGTACGAGGAAGCCGATCAGGTACAGCGCAGCGCGGATGAGTTGCTGGAAGGCCTCAACCCGCAACAGGCCAAGGCGGTCCAGTACCGGGGTCCCGCCCTGCTGATCGGCGCCGGGGCCGGCTCGGGCAAGACCAGGGTGCTCACACGCCGCATAGCCTGGATCCTCAGTCAGTTCGGGGCCTGGCCCAGTCAGATTCTGGCCATCACCTTCACCAACAAGGCGGCCTCGGAAATGCGCGAACGGCTGTCCTCCCTGATCGGACCGGTCGCCGAACGCATGTGGGTGTCCACCTTCCACTCGGCCTGTGTACGCATACTCAGGCGCGACGGGAAGGAAATCGGGCTCAAGTCCGGTTTCTCCATATACGACACGGCAGATTCCGAACGTCTGATCAAGCTGATCGGGGCGGACCTGAACATAGACCTCAAGCGCTATACCCCGCGCCGCATCCTCTCGCGCATATCCGACTACAAGAACAACCTCCAATCCTGGCAGACGCAGCTGGCCGAGTATGCCCCCGACTACCGGCCGGGCCTCAAGGGGCAGCAGGTGGTGGGCCGATTCGGCAATGAGGAGGAGCTCTATTCGGTGGTCTATGCGGAGTATGAGCACCGTCTCGCCATGGCCAACGCCGTCGACTTCGACGACCTGATCGTGCGCACGGTCGACCTCCTGCGCCAGGCCCCCATGGTGGCCGAGTATTATCATCACCGCTTCCGTTACATCCTGGTGGACGAGTACCAGGACACCAACCACGCCCAGTACGTCCTTTTGAGGGAATTGGCGGGTGCGGACGGAGCATCGCCTGAGAAAGCCCCCTCCCAGGCCGCTTCCACGGGTGGGGCCCGGCCCCTGGCGGCAGGCAGGACCGGTCAGGCATGGATCACGGTTGTGGGGGATTCCGACCAGTCCATCTACGCCTTCCGCGGCGCCGACATCAGCAACATCCAGGACTTCGAGAAGGACTTCCCCCAGGCCAGGACCATCATGTTGGAGCAGAACTACCGTTCCACCCAGACCATCCTGGATGCCGCCAACGCCATCATCTCCAAAAACACGGGGCGCAAACCGAAGAAACTGTGGACGGCTCTGGGCAAGGGGGAACCGATCGTCGGCTATGCCGCCGACAACGCCCAGCAGGAGGCGGCCTGGATCGCCACGGAAATAGCCAGGCTCCGCTCGGAGGAGGGCATCGCTTACTCCGACATGGCCATCATGTACCGGGCCAACGCCCAGTCCAGGGCCCTGGAGGAGGCGCTCATCAACGCGGGTCTGCCCTATCAGCTCGTAGGCGGGACCCGGTTCTACGAGCGCAAGGAAATCAAGGATGCCCTGGCCTATCTGCACGCCATTGCCAATCCGGATGACGACGTGAACATGAGGCGGATCCTGAACGTGCCGAAGCGGGGCTTGGGGCCCAGGGCGGAGGCTGTGGCCGCATCGTATGCAGACCTGCACAACAGCAGCTTCTGGTCGGGAGTGGTCCACGCCGACCAGGTGGAGGGGGTCTCGGGCCTGATCGCCAAGCGGTTGGCCTCCTTCCGGGAGACCATCGAGGACCTGACCGCCTTCGCCTCCGATCACGACTCCAATCCCTCGCAGATTGTGGCTGAAGTCCTGGACCGTTCGGGTATGTTGGAACAGTTGAAGAGGTCGGAGGATCCACAGGACGAATCCAGGGTGGAGAACCTCTCCCAACTGCAGTCGGTGGCGGCCGAGTTCGAGCAGAAGACACCGGACGCCTCCCTGGCGGCCTTCCTCGAAACCACGGCCCTGGTGGCCGATTCGGACCAGCTGCCCGGGGCAGGGGACGATTCCGGCAAGATCACCCTGATGACCCTGCACACGGCCAAGGGGCTTGAGTACCCGGTCGTCTTCCTCACGGGCATGGAGCAGGGGACATTCCCCCATTCCAGGAGCCTGGAGGACGAGTCGGAGTTGGAGGAGGAGCGCAGGTTGGCCTACGTCGGGGTGACCAGGGCCAAGCGCAGGCTCTACCTGACGCGGGCGGCCGTGAGGGCCCAATGGGGTCAGGCCAATGACATGCTCCCCAGCCAGTTCCTGGACGACATCCCCGACGATCTGATCGACTGGAAGAGGCGTGAGGCCGGAACCGAACGTATGCGCGCCGGTTGGGGCCTGGATGGGGGAGAGGACGAATTCGGAGGCTTTGAAGACGATGACTTCGGCTCGGCCTTCGGGGGATCGCCTTTTGCCGGTTCCTCCTCGGCCCGTTCCTCATACGGTTCCTCCTACGGCCGTTCTTCCGCCCGTGCCTTGGGGGGCTCCGGTTCCTTCGGTTCCTCCTCCGGTTCGGGGCGGCGTCCCGCATCCTCATCCTCAAGAGGGTCCGGGAACGGTCGCGTCTTCACCCGTCGTGCCCCGTCGGTCTTCAGGAAGAAGCAGTCCCCGGCGGCTGGTCCGTCCGTCGCTTCCGGTTCCGCTCCTGCCGGCAATGGCCTGGACATAACCGATTTCAAGGTAGGGGACCGGGTCGCACATGACAAGTACGGTCTGGGCAAGGTCATCGACCTTCAGGACAAGGGCCGCAATTCCGTGCTGACCGTGGATTTCGGCTCCGACGGGGTCAAGCGACTCATGCTCCGTCTGGCGCCCTTGGAAAAGCTCTGAGATCCTGAGAGCCAGGACCGGCTGCGGCCGATGACGGGGCTCCGAACGGCCCGTGACAAGTCGTCAGGCTCCCCGGTCCGGCAGATTCCGGCCAAGACAGGCTCGGCCCCGGCGCCAGACGGGTCGGCCGACATGCCGACCTCCCTCGATCGGGGCTTTCCCCGGTCTCGTCCCGGCTCAGGATCGAGCCACCTGGAACCTTCCCTCCTCGGGCAGGACCAGGTTGAGGACCACGGCCACCACGAAGGCCACGGCGATGCAGTTGTTGGCGAAGATCGACCGGAATAGGGCCGGGAAGGCCACGAAAATCTCCTTGACCTGGGTGAATCCTATGCCGATGGTCAGGGAGAGGGCGGCTATCGTGATGTTACGCTGGGTGAAACCTGCCTCGGCGATCATCTGGAAGCCGGAGAGCATGATGTTGCCGAACATCATGATCGTGCAACCTCCAAGGACGGCCTGGGGCAGCGAGTTGAAGGCGGCGGCGACGCCGGGGACGAAGGAGGCCAGGATCAGGATGCACCCGCCCGAGAGAATCACCTTACGGTTGACCACCTTGGTCATCGACACCAGGCCGATGTTCTGGGCGAAGGAAGTGAGGGGCAGGCAGCCGAAAACACCGGAGACAATGGAGATGAGACCGTCGCCGGCGATGGCGCCGCTCATCTCCCTGTCCGTCGGCCTGCGGTCCATCCCCACCTTGCACAGGGCGGTCGTGTCACCGATCACCTCCACCGAGGAGACAACGTACAGGAGGGCGAAGGAGATGATGGCACCGGCATCGAATTCCGGCTTGAAGGGGATGAACCTGGGCAGGGATACGGCCTGGAGATTGTGGAATCCCGTGAAATCGACCTTACCCATGGTCAGGGCGGCCAGGTAGCCGACCACCAGGCCGAAGAGGACGGACAGCTGCTTGGCCGTCCCCTTCATGATGAGTTGGAAGGCCAGGCAGGCTATCAGGGAGATCGTCGCCAGGGTCAGGTTCTGCCAGCTTCCGAAATCCCGGGCGCCGGCACCGCCGCCAAAGGACTGGGCCCCGACCTGCAGGAGGGAGAAGCCTATGGAGGTGACGACGACCGCCGAAACGATCGGGGGCACGAACCGCTTCCAGTGATCGGCCGTCAGCCCCAGTATGAGCTCCACCAGACCGCCGGCCAGGACCGCGCCGACCACGGCCCCGTAGCCCTGATGGGCGACGATGGCCACGGCCGCCGCCACGTAGGTGAAGGAGATGCCGGTCACCATCGGCAGGCGGGCTCCCACCCGCCACAAGGGGTAAAGCTGGAGGCAGGTGCCCAGCCCGGCCACCAGGAGGCCGTTCTGTATGACCATGGCGGACTGCGCCGGAGACATCTTCGCTGCGGCCGCCACCAGGAATATGGGTGCCAGGTTCGCCACGAACATGGCCATGACATGTTGGAGCCCAAAGGGCAGGCCCTTCCAGAAGGATATGGGAGCGTCCATATCGGTCAGTGGGTTGGTCCCCTCCGGCGATGTCGCCGGCCGCCCCGACCCCGGCTTGTGTCCGTCCTGCTCGGTCATGTGCGATCCCCTTTCACCCGGGCGTACCACCGGGTCAGATTCCTGTCGCTTCTTCTCTCGTCTACGGCCGTGGAAACAGTCATCGAAGGCCTTCCGCGCCGGTGTGGGCCGGAAGAAGGGCTCCGCCCCTCTCCCAGAGACCTGCACAGGGCCCGATAACAGAGGAAGGCCATGCATGTCGACATGCATGGCCTTCCTCATGATGACGTCCAGGGAGCCCGGGTTCCGTATGGCGGTCCGCACCGGCACCATCCGCGCTGTCCGCGTGGCAGATGTTGAAGCCGTAGCAGGAGCGCTGCACGCGGAAACCGATTAACATGCCGTGCTCCTTCCTGTGATATGTGTGCGGCGACGCGAATTCGGTCACCTGACGATAGTGGGCACCATACATCCAGGCTGGGAGCCCTGTGAGGCGGCGGCGTGTCGTTGCGGATGCGGCCGTGCGGACAGGCGGTATCGGCATCAGGAGGGAAGCCCCTGGAGCCGCCCCCTTCCCCGTCCGGCAATCCCCGGCCCCGTCCGGCCGGCAGGGGGGGGGGCGGGGGAGTGGTTGCATCTGTCCCTTGGGGGTGGTTTACTGGTCAAGGTTCGGCTGATGGAGTCGAACCTGTCTGGAGTCTCAGCCCGTCAATGGGTCGGCGGCGGCAACGCCGTTCGTGCATGGCACGATGAAGCATTGGAGAGGCCTGACTCGACGGCTACGGCCGTCTTCGTTCAGATAACGACAGAAAGATGAGGATAAACAAACATGACCAATATTCAGCGCGCGCGCCGTCAGGTCCGCCTGTCCCGCGCCCTGGGCATCGCCCTGACGCCGAAGGCCCAGCGCCTCTTCGAGAAGCGCCCTTACGCCCCCGGTGAGCATGGCCGCACCCGTCGCCGCACCGAGTCCGATTATGCGGTCCGTCTGCGCGAGAAGCAGCGTCTGCGGGCGCAGTACGGCGTCTCCGAGAAGCAGCTGAGGGCAGCCTACGAGCGGGGCACCCATGAGTCCGGCCAGACCGGTGCAGCCATGATGCGTGAGTTGGAGTGCCGTCTGGACAACCTGGTCCTGCGTGCCGGCATCGCCCGCACCACCGCCCAGGCCCGTCAGTACGTGGTCCACCGTCACATCCTGGTCGACGGCAACATCGTGGACCGCCCCTCTTACCGGGTCAAGCCCGGGCAGACCATTCAGGTCAAGCCCAAGAGCCAGACCATGGTTCCCTTCCAGATCGCGGCCGAAGGCGTCCACCGTGACGTCCTCCCGGCGGTCCCCGGTTATCTTGACGTGGACCTGGCCTCCCTGAAGGCCACCCTGGTGCGCAAGCCCGAGCAGGAGGAGATTCCCGTCCAGGTGAACATCCAGTACGTGGTGGAGTTCTACGCACGCTGATGCGTAGAGTCTGACCGAAAGGGCCTCCGGGTTCAACCCGGGGGCCCTTTCGTATATCCACCGAGGGAGGGGACGGTCTCATTCGGCCTGACCGTGTTGCGGGGCTGCCGGCGGATGAGGCCGATCCATGGCCGGAACGTTGGAGGTGAGGTCAGGAATGAGATAATGGGACCATGCTGCTTCATATTCACGCGGTCCGCCATGGGCAGACCTACTTCAACAGATACAACCGGTTGCAGGGTTGGACCAACGCACCCCTGACAGAGGACGGTCTGGACGACGCCGACAGGGCCGGCCGCAAGCTGGCCGGGGTGCCCTTCCGGGCCGCCTACTGCTCGGACACCACCCGGGCCCAGGAGACGGCCCGTCGTATCCTGTCCGCCAACCTGACCCCAGACAGGCCGGAATTGGTCAGCGACATGCACTTCCGGGAACAGTTCTACGGCTACTTCGAGGGGCAGGACATGTCCCTGGCCTGGTGGGCCGCGGGCGCCCCCCATGGTGCGAAGACCTACAACGAAATCGTCGAGCGTTTCGGCCTTGGGGCCACCAGGGACTTCCTGAAAGAGGCCGATCCCTTCTCCGATGCCGAATCCGATGCCGAGTACTGGGAGCGGATCGAGGGGGGCTTCGCCCTGATAGCGGGCGACGGCCGTCTGGCGGACGGGGACCATGTCCTTCTCATATCCCACGGAAACACCCTGCTCAGCCTCATGCACCGGTTCGCCGGCAAGGGGTATGACCTGAGCGTCAGGCCGGCCAACGGAAGCGTGACCGTGTTCGATATGGACACGGATCTTCCCTTCGAAAGGGCTCTTACAGTGGTCTCGTACAATCAGTGAGGCCAGGAGGCCGGCCTGTGGCGGGGCCGAATGCCACCCTGAGGACATGCCCGCCGGCATGGGGCCCTGAGGGGGCCCGGAACCGCTGAAGCGACCTCTGCAGGTGAGGTTGAAGGGTCGCATTGCGATACCCTCGTCGTGATACCCTGAACCCCGAGTGTTATTTTCGAGGGAAGAAGGTTGCAGATGGACATCGGGCAAATCGCCGGACTGATAGCCGCCATCGCTTTCGCAGTTCTGGCGGGGTTTCTCATCTACCCTTTGATCAGGCTGGGCAAGCTCTTCGACCAGCTTGCCGAGACGGTCAAGCAGACCGGTGACCATGCGGTTCCCACCCTGGACGAATCGGCCACGACCGTGAGTCAGCTGAACCAGTCCCTGTCCGATCTGAACAAGGTGTCAGCCGCCGCCTCGACGACGGCCGCCAACGTGGGGGCCCTCACGGACCTCTATGGGTCCATGCTGGGCAAGCCGGTCATCAAGGTGGCAGCCGCCTGCTACGCCCTGAAAAAGACCGTCGGATCCTTCTTCTCCGGAGGCAGGCGCCGGGCGGATGCCGCCCCTGGCGCTGCCGGCAAGACGGCGCCGGATGGGGTCCATCGGGCTGCCGGCACTCCAGACGAGGCAGGGACGGGCCCTGCCACGACCACCGAAACCAAGGGGGCCTGATGTTCAAACGACTGTTCTGGATCGGTGTCGGTGCTGCCGCCGGTGTGATTCTCGTATCCAAGGCGGAGGCCTATGTCAGGGCCAACACCCCCAAGCGGGCTCGGGAGTTCATCATGGGCGAGGACCAGGATCGGGTCCCTCAGAGGACCCTGGCGGGTCTCGTGGGGGAGTTCACCACTGCCATGCGGTATCGCGAGGACGAGCTGAACCGGCGTTACACCGACCGTTTCCACGGCTGAAGAGCCCTGACTGCGCCCCCATCTCCCCTGGCATAGTTGACTTTTCCCTGGGCTGGTCCAAGGGTAAGGTTGGCTTGTCGTTGCACGTGGGCGAGAACCTGTCCCGTGACGGGCGCGGTCATGAGAGAACGGTCGGACTGGGCGGATTTCACCGCTGTGTCGGGCATCGGTATGCAAGGGCGGATGGCTGCACGGACCTGTCCGCCCATCATGAAAGACGAGGTCGTGCCTGCCTGCACGATCCGAAGGAGTTACAGACAATATGCGCACTTCCGAGATAGCCAGTCGCTTCCTCGATTACTTCCAGAAGCAGGGGCACCTGGTGGCCCCCTCGGCGTCTTTGATTTCCCCCAACCCCACCACACTGTTCACCATTGCGGGCATGGTCCCCTTCATCCCCTACCTCCTGGGTGAGCAGACCCCGCCCCGCAGCCGCATGGCCAGCAATCAGAAGTGCGTCAGGACACTTGACATCGACGAGGTCGGCAAGACCACACGGCACGGCACCTTCTTCCAGATGCTGGGCAACTTCTCCTTCGGCGACTACTTCAAGGAGGAGGCCATCCATTACGCCTGGGACCTGCTGACCAAGTCCCGCGACCAGGGCGGTTACGGGTTCGACCCGGAGACGCTGTGGGTCACCACCTACACGGATGACGATGAGGCCCGTTCCATATGGAAGAACGAGGGGTTCGACCCCGATCACATGGAGATCCTGGGCATGGAGGACAACTTCTGGACCACGGGAGGCCCCGGTCCCGGCGGTCCCTGCTCCGAGATCTACGTGGACCGCGGACCCGAATACGGCAGGGAGGGAGGGCCCTCCTCCGACGAGAACCGCTACATAGAGATCTGGGATCTGGTCTTCGAGAACTACGAGGTCGACAACGTCAAGTCCAAGACCGACCTGCACATCGTGGGAGAGCTCGAGCACAAGAACATAGACACCGGCGCCGGCCTGGAGCGCCTGGCCTATCTCCTCCAAGGCAAACAGAACATCTACGAGACTGACGAGGTCTACCCGGTCATCGAGGAGGCCGAGCGCCTCTCGGGACGTCGCTACGGGGACGACAAGTCGGACGACGTCCGCTTCCGTGTGGTGGCCGACCACATCCGCAGCGCACTCATGATCATGAGCGACGGGGTCCGTCCCAGCAACGAGGGGCGTGGATACGTCCTCCGCCGCCTCCTGCGCCGGTCCATCCGCTCCATGAAGATGCTGGGGGTGAACGACGAGGTCCTGCCCAGCCTCTTCCCCGTCTCCAAGGATGCCATGGCACCCAGTTACCCGGAGCTCAACGACACATTCGCCGCGGTCTCCGAAGCCGCTTACGGTGAGGAGGCCTCCTTCAGGAGGACCCTGGGCAAGGGCACGACCATTCTCGATGCCGCCGTCGCCAGGGCCAAGGACGAGGCCAAGGGGACCTCCCGGTCAGATGAGGCCGGCCAGGAGGGACAGACGGCCACTCCGGAAGTCAGCGGCAAGGACGCATTCACCCTCCATGACACCTACGGGTTCCCGATCGAGCTGACCCTGGAAATGGCGGCCGAACAAGGCGTGAAGGTGGACGAGGCCAAATTCCGGGAGCTCATGGCCGAACAGAAGGCCAGGGCCCGGGCCGATGCCCTGAAGAAGCGTCACAATGTCGACCTCAGCGTCTATGACGACTTCCGCAAGACCCTCCAGGCCCCGATAGACTTCCTGGGTTACACGGACTATTCCAGCCGTTCCCGTGTGATCGGCATCATCCAGGAGGGCAAGGGCGAGGTACCCGCGGCCACGGCTCCCGCCACCCTCGAGGTCATCCTCGACAGGACACCCTTCTACGCGGAGGCCGGCGGACAGCTGGCCGACCAGGGGGAGATCCTTTCCGATGATGGTGCCGTGCTGGAGGTCGACGACGTTCAGAAGCCGATCAAGGGTCTGATCGTCCACCAGTGCCGTCTGGTCGAAGGGACGCTCTGCCTGGACGCCCAGGTCACCGCCACGATCGACAGGGACCGGAGGGGGGCCATAGCCCGCTCCCATACGGCCACCCACATGGTCCACAAGGCCCTTCGCGAGGAGTTGGGCCCACAGGCGACGCAACGTGGTTCCGAGGACGCCCCCAACCGTCTGCGCTTCGACTTCCAATGGTCGCAGGCCCCCAGCAGGAGTGCCATGGAGGCCGTCGAGGCCAGGGTCAACGACCGGTTGCGAGACAACCTGGCCGTGACCACCCAGGAGATGAAATACGACGATGCCATAGCCCTGGGCGCCATGCACCTCTTCGGCGAAAAATACGGCGACGTGGTCCGCGTGGTCTCCATCGGAGAGGACGGCTGGAGCCGAGAGCTCTGCGGGGGCACCCATGTGGATCACGTCGGCAAGATCGGGGCCGTCTCAATCATGTCGGAGGCCTCCGTCGGGACCGGGGTGCGCAGGGTCGATGCCGTGGTAGGCCAGGGTGCCTATGAGTACAACGCGCGTGAGCACGCCCTTGTCTCGCAGCTCTCCGACAAACTCAATGCACGGCCAGACGAACTGGCTGACAGGGTGGCCGCCCTCCTCGACAAGTTGAAGGAGTCCGACCGCAGGTTGGCGGCCTCCTACGAGCAGCAGCTGGCGGGCAGCATTCCCGATATCGTCTCCCAGGCCCGTCGGTCCCCCGCCCCCGTCAAAGTCGCGTCGCGCAATGTCGGGCATTTCGGTTCGATCGAAGCCCTGCGCAAGACGGTGACCGATGTCAGGGCCCAGCTGGGCGAGGAGGATCCGACGGTCGTCGCCCTGGCCGGGGTGAGCGATGAGGGCAAGCCCGTCATCCTGGTGGCCACCAATGAGAAGGCCCGCAAGCAGGGCATCAAGGCCGGCGACCTGGTGCGCGGGGCCTCCAAGATCCTCGGTGGCGGAGGCGGCGGCAAGCCTGACTTCGCCCAGGGCGGCGGTCAGGATGCCGGAAAGATAGACCAGGCCCTCTCGGCCCTGGACTCCCAGGTCCAGGCCGCTTGAGCCCGGCAGGCAACATGAGCGCATCCGTCTGGTTGGGCGTCGACCTGGGCGAGGCCCGTGTGGGCCTGGCACTTTCAGACCCGGAACTGACCCTTGCCTACCCCATCGGGAACATAGAAGTCGGCGGCGATTACTTCCGTGCCCTGGATCAGGTGGTGGACCTGGTCCATGAGCGCTTGGTAGAGGAGGTCGTCGTCGGCTACCCCCTCCTTCTGAGCGGACAGGAGGGCAAGAGCGCCAAGAAGGCATCCCGGTGGGCGAGGAACCTGGCCCGCCTTCTGGATGCACCCCCGGTGGCCGAAGGCCATGGGGTTCGTGTAACATTACGAGACGAACGGTTGACGACGGTGAGCGCGCACAGGCAGTTATCCGCTGCAAGCGTAGCCGGTCGCCAGCACAGACCCAGGGTCGATCAGCAGTCCGCTGTCGTGCTGCTCCAATCGGCCCTCGACGAGCGCGCAGGCGGCAAGGAGCTGTAATTGGTCGAAGACTTGGACGACTTCTTTGAGGACAGGGGCCAGTGGGAGGGTCCGTCCGGATCCGACATGGACCTGCCCCCGAGGCCGCCGCGATCACGCAGGGAGATAAGGCGGAACAGGAAGAGCAGGAAACGCAGGAACCTGCTCAAGGTCCTGCTCTCCGCCCTCCTGGCCATTGCCCTGATTCTCGGGGTGTCCTACCTGGTTTCCCGCATCCACCGACAGGGACCGATCATCGGTTCTTCGCGCGATGTCGCGGACGATTATCCCGGGCCGGGCGAGACACCCATCGAGTTTTCCGTGGACACGGGGCAGAGTGCACAACAGATAGGCGCCAACCTGGAGAAGGCCGGCATCGTCGCCTCCCAGAGGGCCTTTGTCCAGTCGGTCAACGGCCAGCAACTCGCCGACAAGCTCTTTCCGGGCACCTTCGAACTCAAGACCAGGATGAAGGCCTCCGACGTTGTGGCCATCCTCACCGACCCCTCCAAGGCCGGAGGGTTCCTGGAGGTACGTTCCGGCGACAGGGCCCGCGATGTCATCGCCAGGGCGGCCAGGCTCTCGGGAGTCGGACAGGGTGATTTCGACGCCATCGTCTCCTCCGGCGGCAGGGGCATCCTCCCATCAGAGGCCGGCGGCCATTTCGAGGGCTGGTTCGAACCCGGCAGGTATGACGTGAAGAAGTTGGGATCGGCCGACAAGATCCTGCGCTCCATGGTCGAGAGGAGGACGGCCAAACTCGACCTGCTCGGGGTTCCCGAGGGGGAGGACCGTCAAAGGATCCTCAACGTGGCTTCGATAACGGAGGCCGAGGTTAACAAGGCCGAGTACTACGCCAAGGTGGTCCGGGTCATCGACAACCGGTTGGGCAGGGGGATGCCCCTGGGCATGGACAGCACGGTGGCCTACAGCAACAACGTCACCGCCCTGAAATTGACCAACGCCATGCTCCAGAACTCCCAGGACCCCTATAACACCAGAATCCGCAAGGGGCTGCCCCCGACCCCCATAGGGAGTGCCGGCGACGACGCGATCCAGGCCGCGATGAATCCCGAGAGCGGGGACTGGCTCTACTTCGTCACTGTCAACATGGACACGGGGGAGACCAGGTTCAGCACGGACAAGGCTCAATTCGACGAAGATGTCAAGCTCTACAAGCAGTGGGAGTCGAATCACAGAGGTTGAAGGAGGGGGATCACCACTGGCAGGCCAGGCGGTCCGCAGGCCCTTCACCCCATGACGACAGCCGCCAGCCCCGCCAGGATGGCGGCCCCGACTATCACCGGTGCGAAGGGGATGGAAACGGGCCCCTTCTCCCTGCGCGCCAGGAGGGCGGCCACGCCTAGCGCCAGGGCGCCGATCAGCCCCATCAGGAGCCACCAGACCAGGGCCGTGACCCAACCCAGGGCTCCCAGACTCAGTCCGGTCAGACCGGTGCAGGTCACATCACCCATACCAAGGGCGCCTGGCCTGACCAGGGCCAGGCAGGCCTGGAGGCCGGCCGAGGCCGCTCCCAGGGCCAGTGCCAGGATGAGAACCTCCCAGCGGCCTGTCATGGCGGAGGAGAGGCAGAGGGCGGCCGTCTGGACCAGGAGTCCGGCCGCCACCCAGGTCCGGGGTATCGTACGGCTGCGTATGTCTTCAAGCGCCAGGGCCAGGGCGATGACCAAGCCGGGCAGGGTTGTCAGGTAGACCATCTCCTAAGATATAGATAAAACGGGCGGAAAACACAAAAGGAGCTGGAATGTTGCGCTGGCAGACCGCTGGAGAATCCCACGGGCAGGCCCTTGTCGCCATGATCGAGGGACTGCCTTCCGGCATCAGGATCGGTACGGCCGACATTTCGAGGGCCCTGGCCCGGAGGCGGTTGGGCTATGGGAGGGGGGCCCGCATGGGGTTCGAGCAGGACCAGGTCCGCCTGCTCACCGGGGTCCGTCACGGTCGGACCCTGGGATCCCCGGTGGCGATTGAGATAGGGAACACCGAGTGGCCCAAATGGGAGCGGATCATGGCGGTCGACAGCCTGCCGGAGGGGGAGGAGCCGGAGCCCGAAGGCCGCAACGCCCCCCTCTCCCGTCCCCGTCCCGGCCATGCCGATCTGACAGGCATGCGGAAGTACGGTTTCACCGATGCCAGGCCCGTCCTGGAACGCTCGAGCGCCCGTGAGACCGCCTCCCGTGTGGCCCTTGGCGCCGTGGCTGCCAGTCTGCTGGAGCAGGCCCTTGGAATCAGGACCGTCTCCCATGTGCTCTCCATAGGGGGGGTGGGGGTCGAGGGGGAGCCCATCCTGCCCGGTCCCGACGACGGCCCCCGTTTGGATGCCTCACCGGTCCGCACCCTGGACCCTCAGGCCGAGCGAAGGATGGTCGAGCGCATCGACCAGATCAAACGTGACGGAGACACGGCCGGCGGCGTCTTCGAAGTGATCGCCTACGGGGTCCCGGCCGGTCTGGGGACCTATGCGGAGGCGGACAGGAGGCTTGATGCGGCCCTGGCCGCAGCCTTCATGGGGATTCAGGCCATCAAGGGGGTCGAAATTGGCGACGGCTTCGATGAGGCCGCCAGGCCGGGATCCAAGGCCCACGACGAGATGGTCACCGACGGGTCCGGCCATATCGCCAGGCTGTCCAACCGTGCCGGAGGCCTGGAGGGAGGGATGTCCAACGGTGAACCCATCCGGGTCAGGGCCGCCATGAAGCCCATATCCACCGTGCCCAAGGCGCTCAGGACAGTGGACGTGCTCACGGGTGAGGCCGCCACCGCCATCCACCAACGTTCCGACGTCACGGCCGTCCCGGCCGCAGCCGTCATCGGCGAAGCCATGATGAACCTGACCCTGGCCCGATTCTCGCTTGAAAAATTCGGTGGGGACAGTGTCGATGAGCTGTCACGAAACGCCAGGTCCTACATGGACTCCTGGCCCGAACACCTGAGATGAAGCAGAGTCCGAGAAGGAGCATGGGATAGTATGCCCAAGCATTCACTAGGCAAGCAAAGGCATTCGTCAGGCATACCCCGCGCAGTGATCGTGGGCATGCCTGGAGCGGGGAAAACCAGGATTGGCAAGGAGGCGGCCGGCCTCATCGGCGTTCCTTTCAGGGATTCCGACAGGATGGTCGAACGCGAAGCCGCCCTGACCATCCCGGAGATATTCGAGCGCGAGGGGGAAGAGGCCTTCAGGGAGAGGGAACGCCAGGTCGTCCACCGGCTCCTGACCGACTTCCCCGACGGTCTGGTGGCCCTGGGGGGAGGGGCTCCCATGACCTCGGCCGTCTATGAGGACCTGATGGGATACCGGGATGCCGGCGGGGTGGTGATCTACCTGGACACCGACCCGGAGGAGGCCAAGGCCAGGGCCACCAGGGTCGAGAACCGTCCTCTTCTCAAGGGGGATGCCGGCGGGATTCAGGACGGGTCCAATCCCCAGGATCGCTGGATGGAGCTCTATGGCAAGCGCAGGCCGGTCTATGAGAGCCTGGCTGACGTGACCCTGTCCGCCCGGGGGGCCACGGCGGCCGTGACGGCCCGCCGCCTTTCCGATGCCCTCTCCCAGCGGGTGGTTCATGTGTCGGGCCATGAGCCCTACGACGTCTACATAGGGGCCGGGGTCTCCAACCACCTCAAAGAGCTATTGGGAGACGAGACGGTCAGGGTGGCCCTGATCCATACGGGTCCGGTCCAGCGCCACGCCGACCATGCACGCACCCTGCTCAGGCAGGCCGGATATCGGGTCAGCGACATCCTGATCCCCGATGCCGAGGCCGGCAAGACCCTGGGCGTGGCCCAGGGTGTCTGGACCCGTCTGGCCGAGGAGGGGTTCACCCGGTCCGATGCCGTGGTCGGCCTGGGTGGGGGGGCGGCCACCGACCTGGCCGGTTTCATCGCCTCCACCTGGATGAGGGGGATCCGCTACGTCAACTGCCCGACCTCCCTCCTGGCCATGGTCGATGCCTCCGTTGGGGGCAAAACGGGGGTCAACATCCCCCAGGGCAAGAACCTGGTGGGGAGCTTCCACACGCCTTCCGGGGTTCTGGCCGACCTGAGGACCCTACGCACACTGCCCAACGATATCTTCGTCGAGGGGTTGGGCGAGGTGGCCAAATGCGGGTTCATCATGGACGGGAAGATCCTGACCACCTTGGAAGAGGAGGCCGACACCTTGAGGGCCTTCCGGGGGGACGAACCGGAATCCTGGCTGGAGTCGATCGCCGAGGACCTGATCGAGCGGACCGTCGAGGTCAAGGCCCGCCACGTCTCCGTGGACCTGAAAGAGGCTGGGATCCGCGAATTCCTCAACTACGGCCACACCCTGGGACATGCCATAGAGCAGGTTGAGCACTTCCGCTGGAGGCATGGGCAGGCGGTCTCCGTCGGCATGGTCTTCGCCGCCGAGCTCTCCCGCTTGACCGGGCATATCGACGCAGACCTGGTCGACTACCACCGACGGCTCCTCTCCTCACTGGGTCTGAGGACGACCTGGGACGGAGGAACCTACGAGCAGGTCCTGGCCCTCATGCACCGGGACAAGAAGGCCCGGGGGGACAAGCTCCGTTTCGTCATCCTGGAGGGCATCGGCCGTCCGATCCACCTGGACGACCCGCCCGAAGAGGCAGTCCACGAAGCCTTCCGTCGCATCCGTTCCAAGGGGGAGGAGGACCGATGAGCGATTTCATACAATCCGCATCCCCGCATGTCGTGGCCGTGGTCAACGGACCCAACCTGGGCAGGCTGGGTGTCCGTGAGCCTGAAGTTTACGGCCACCTCGACCTGGAAGCCCTCCGGGGGGACTGCGAGGCCTGGGCCGGTCAGGTGGGGCTCAAGGCCGATGTCAGGCAGACCGACGATGAGGCCGAGATGATTCGGTGGATGCATCGCGCCGTGGATGAGGGCACCCCGGTGGTCATGAACCCGGCGGCCTTCACCCATTACAGCTATGGACTGGCCGATGCGGCCGCCCAGGTGACCGATGCGGGCTTGCCCCTGATGGAGGTCCACATATCCAACCCCTCAGCCCGGGAGTCCTTCCGACGCCATAGCGTCATATCACCGGTGGCCACCGGTACGATAACGGGCCTGGGCTTCTTCGGATACCATTTGGCCATCGAAGCCGTGGCACACCTGTTGGAGGGTTGAAGCGGCCTCTCGGCAGGCGGGTCCGTGGGGGGGGGGTCATCCGACGTGCCGGAAGCGCAGAGGGGGTCTGAGAGAATGAAGGCGGATACGCAAGGGGTCATCGGTCACAAAGGCAACGGAGGCGCGGATTCCGCTGACGGCCGTAGTAAGGCCCATGGCTCAGGGAGGGGGCCGGCCCCTACGGGTCACCAGCCGCCACGGGCCATACGGATCGAAGGGGCCAGGGTGCATAACCTGCAGAACCTCAGCCTGGACATCCCCCTCAACCGTCTGGTCGGCATCGCCGGGGTTTCGGGCTCCGGAAAGTCCTCCCTGGCCCTGGGCGTCCTCTACGCCGAAGGATCCCGCCGCTACCTTGAGTCCCTGTCCACCTACACCAGGAGGCGGATGACACAGGCCGAACGGCCCCAGGTCGACTCGGTCCGCTTCCTCCCCCCGGCCCTGGCCCTTAGGCAGAGACCGGGTGCGGGCGGGGTGCGGTCCACTTTCGGCACGTCGACCGAATTGCTCAACGTCCTTCGCCTCATGTTCTCCCGGCTGGCCTCCCATGTCTGCCCGCAGGGCCATAGGCAGGAACCCACCCTGAAGGTGGCCGCCGAAATGCCCATCATCTGTCCGGTCTGCGGGTCCAGGGTCCAACCCCCAAGCGCCGAGGAGCTGGCCTTCAACTCCCTGGGCGCCTGTCCGACCTGCCAGGGGACCGGGATCGTCAGGGAGGTGGACGACGCCACCCTCGTCCCCGATCAGGACCTGACCATAGACCAGGGGGCCGTAGTCCCTTGGAGGACCTTCGGTTTCAATGTCCAGCCCGACATCGTCAGGGAGTTCGGGGTACGCACGGACGTCCCCTGGAAGGACCTGACCCCAGCCGAGAAGGAGATCGTCTTCAACGGTCCATCCGAGAAGAAGCACATCACGATCACCTCGGTCAAGGGTGTCCATGAGCTGGATTTCACCTTCCGCAACGCCAGACTGACGGTGACCGAGGAGCTCAAGCGCGCCACGGACGACAAGAGGCTGGTCAAGGTGGCCAAGTTCCTCACGGAGAGGACCTGCCCGGACTGCGGGGGCACGAGGCTGAACGAGAGGGCCCGGGCGCCCAGGATCGGCGGCTACGGCCTGGATGGGGTGACCGCCATGTCCCTGGAGGAGGTCCTGGCCTGGTCCGGCACCGTGGCATCGACCCTGCCCGCCTCCATGCAGAAGATGGGGGCGGCCCTGGTCCGGACCCTGGATGACATGGGTCGCAGGCTGATCCAGCTGGGTCTGGGCTATCTGGGTCTGGACAGGTCCTCGGCCTCCCTGTCCACGGGGGAGCGGCAGAGGGCCCAGCTGGCCAGGGCCGTGCGCAATGAGACCACGGGTGTCCTCTATGTGCTGGACGAGCCCTCCACAGGCCTGCACCCGGCCAACATCGAGGGGTTGACAGGTGTCATGCAGGACCTCCTGGACACGGGCAATTCGGTGGTCTTCGTGGACCACGACGTGGCCGTCCTTTCGGCCGCCGACCATTTCATCGAGATGGGACCGGGTGCCGGCAGCAGGGGAGGACGGGTCATCGCCCAGGGCACCCCGGAGGAGATCGAGGAGAACCCCGACTCCCGCATAGGTCCCTTCCTGTCCGGGCGGGCCCCGGTCGTGGTGCGGGACAGGCGGCCCGTGGCCGGAGGCCGGGGGGCTTGGATACGTATGTCCGCAGGCGCAATCCACACGGTCCGCCCCCTAGAACTGGCCATACCCCGGGGAAGGATGACCGCCGTCACGGGCGTTTCGGGCTCAGGCAAGACGACCATGGTCCTGGAATCATTGATTCCGGCCATACAGGCAGACCTGGAAGGCCGGCCCCTGCCGGACCATGTACACGGCATCGACAGGTCCGGGATCGACCGGGTCCGCCTGGTCGATTCCTCACCCATCGGCATCAACGTGCGTTCCACGGTCGCCACCTACTCCGGAATCATGGACCGGTTGAGGAGGGTCTTCGCGGCCACCGGGGAGGCCAAGCGGCTCGGCTACGGGCTGGCGGACTTCTCCTACAACACCGGGTCCCTGCGCTGCCCCCAGTGCGACGGCACGGGACAGATCAACCTGGACGTTCAGTTCCTGCCGGACATTCCCATCACCTGCCCGGTCTGCCGGGGCAGCCGCTACCGGCCAGAGGCCGACAGGGTGAGACTGGCCACCGAAGCCCATCCGGACCCGATGAGCCTGCCCGAAATCCTGGCGATGGAGGTCTCACAGGCCAAGGAGGTCTTCGGGGCCGCGGATTCGGAGGGCCGCAGGCCGGGCCGTCAGGGCTCGATCTACCGGTCCTTGAAGACCCTGGACGACCTGGGGCTGGGCTATCTGACCCTGGGTGAGGACACCCCCTCCCTGTCCGGAGGGGAGGCGCAGCGTCTCAAGCTTTCCAACGAACTCGGCAAGAAGCAGGACTCCTCACTTTTCGTCCTGGACGAGCCCACCACCGGACTGCACCCCCTGGATGTCCGGACCCTGATAAGGGTCCTCCAGCGGCTGATGGAACGGGGGGCCACCATCATCTTCATCGAGCACGACCTGGACATGATCGCCAATGCGGACTACATGGTCGACATGGGCCCCGGCGGCGGAAGTGAGGGCGGCAGGATCGTGGCCACCGGCAGCCCGGACCAGGTCTGCCGGAACGGCGACTCCCTGACCGGACGCTACCTGGCCCGCCATCTTGGTCTTTGACCGGTTCCTCGGTTCACGTGCCCCGGTCCGGAGTCCCTCCGGGCTTCCCGGCGGTCGAGTTTCCAGTGGCGGGCCAGGGCCAATCGCTCCGGCACGCCGTCTCCATACAGGCCTGAGCCCCGATATGTCCTCCTGGTCTTCCATGGCTGATAGACTGAAGTTCCATGGTCATTCATCATGGTAATTCGCAAGAGCATATCACCAAGCACATCTTCGTGACCGGCGGCGTGGTCTCCTCCCTTGGCAAGGGACTGACCGCATCCTCACTGGGCAGATTGCTCAGGAGCCGCGGCATCCGGGTACTCCAACAGAAGCTGGATCCCTACATCAATGTGGATCCCGGCACCATGAACCCCTTCCAGCATGGAGAGGTCTATGTGACCGAGGACGGGGCCGAAACCGATCTGGACATCGGCCACTATGAACGATTCCTCGATGTCTTCCTCTCCCAGAAGGCCAATGTGACCACCGGCCAGATCTACCAGTCGGTCCTGCGCAAGGAGAGGGCGGGGGAATACCTGGGTGAATGCGTTCAGGTGATACCCCACATCACCAACGAGATCAAAAGCCGCATGCGGGCCCAGGCCGGCGACGATGTGGACGTGATCATCACAGAGATCGGCGGCACGGTCGGCGACATCGAGTCCCAGCCCTTCATGGAGGCAGCCCGGGAGGTCAGGCGGGAGATAGGCTCCGACAACTGCATGTTCGTGCACGTCTCCCTGGTCCCCTACATAGCGGCTGCCCACGAGCTCAAGACCAAGCCCACCCAGCACTCGGTCATGGCCCTGCGCCAGCTCGGCATCGCCCCCGACGCCCTGGTCCTGCGCTCGGACCGCCCCCTCAACCAGTCGATCAAGGACAAGATCTCCCTCATGTGCGACGTGGACGCAGAGGGTGTCGTCAACTGCGTGGATGCCCCCAGCATCTACGACGTCCCCAAGATCCTCTACTCCGAGGGGCTGGACGCCTATGTGGTGCGCAAGCTGGAGCTCCCCTTCCACGACGTGGACTGGAACGAGTGGGAGGACCTCCTCGACAGGGTCCACCACCCCAAGACCGAGGTGAACGTTGCCATCGTCGGCAAGTACATAGACCTGCCCGACGCCTACCTCTCCGTCATCGAGGCCCTCAAGGCCGGCGGCTTCGCCAACTGGGCCAAGGTGAACGTGAAGCTGGTCACGGCCGACACCTGCGAGACCATGGACGGGGCCTGCCAGGCCCTGGCCGGTGTTGACGGGATCGTCATCCCCGGCGGCTTCGGCATCCGCGGTATCGAAGGGAAGATCGGCGCCCTGCGTTACGCACGGGAGACCAAGCTGCCCGCCTTGGGACTCTGCCTGGGTCTGCAATCCATGGTGATCGAATACGCCCGCAACGTCCTGGGCCTGGAGGACGCGAACTCCTCTGAGTTCGAGCCCGAATGCGAGAACCCGGTCATCGCCACGATGGAGGAGCAGAAGGAGATAGTCGCCGGCAAGGGCGACATGGGCCACACGATGAGGCTGGGTGCCTACCCGGCCATACTCAGGCCCGATTCGCTTGTCTCCCGCCTCTACGGGAAGACCGAGATCAGCGAGCGCCACCGCCACCGTTATGAGGTCAACGTGGCCTATAAGGAACGCCTGGACAAGGCGGGACTCCATATAGCCGGGACCAGCCCGGACGGGGAACTGACCGAATTCGTCGAGCTCGACCAGTCCGTGCACCCCTTCTATGTGGGCACCCAGGCCCACCCTGAGTTCAAGTCCCGTCCGACCAAGCCGCACCCTCTCTTCGCGGGCCTGGTCAAAGCCAGCCTGGAGCATGCTGCGGCGGCCGCCTGACAGCATCGGTGCCGTCCCCTCCTTGTGGGGGGGGGGCGGCACCTTCCGCTGGGAGCCGGCCGGCCCGCCCCGCCTGGGTGAGGGAGCTCACAGATGAAAACCCTGGCGGTTTTCCCTTTTCCGCCCTTATTCTTATGTTCGTCAGAGGTCCATTCCCTGGGCCCGGACAGTTGACACATGATTAGGAGGTCGCCGCTCGTGGACGATGTCTCACAGCAGACGGATACCTCGCATGACGTCGAGATGAGCCAGTATGTGGCTGACCGCTCCCGCGTCAACGAGAAGAAAATACAGCAGGATGACCAGATCATCTCGCAGTTCGGGGAGTACAACTACGGCTGGCATGACTCCGACGTCGCCGGAGAAGCGGCCAAAAAGGGCATAGACGAAGACGTCGTCCGCGCCATCTCGGCCGACAAGGGCGAACCGCAATGGATGCTCGACATGCGGCTCAGAGGCTACCGGGAATTCGTCAAGAAGCCCATGCCCGACTGGGGGGTGGACCTTTCAGGCTTCCACGCAAACGACTTCAAGTACTACGTCAAGCCGCTCAAGGAGCAGGTCAAATCCTGGAAAGACCTGCCGGATGACATCCGCAACACATACGACCGGCTGGGCATACCCGAGGCCGAGAAGAAGCGCCTGGTCTCCGGTGTGGCCGCCCAGTACGAATCCGAGGTGATCTACAACTCCATACGGGAGGACCTGAAGAAGCAGGGTGTGATCTTCCTCGACACGGACACGGCCCTCAAGGAGCATCCGGACCTCTTCAGGAAGTACTTCGGAACGGTCATCCCCGCGGACGACAACAAGTTCGCTGCCCTGAACACGGCGGCCTGGTCGGGCGGCTCCTTCGTCTACGTCCCCAAGGGGGTCCATGTGGACATCCCCCTTCAGGCTTACTTCCGCATCAACACCCCCAACATGGGACAGTTCGAGCGCACCCTGATCGTCGCCGATGAGGGGTCCTACGTCCACTATGTCGAGGGGTGCACGGCCCCCATCTATTCGACCGACTCCCTTCATGCCGCCGTCGTCGAGATCGTCGTCGAGCCCCATGCCCGCGTTCGTTACACGACGGTCCAGAACTGGTCCAACAACGTGTACAACCTGGTCACCCAGAGGGCCTACGTCCGCGAGGGCGGGACCATGGAGTGGGTCGACGGGAACATCGGATCCAAGGCCACCATGAAGTACCCGGCCTGCATCCTGGCCGAGCCTTACGCCAAGGCGGAAACCATGTCGCTGGGCTTCGCCGGAAAGGGCCAGTACCAGGACACGGGCGCCAAGATGATCCACCTGGCCCCGCACACCTCGTCGACCATCGTTTCCAAGTCCATATCCCGCAACGGCGGACGTGCCGCCTACAGGGGCCTGGTCAAGATCGTCAAGGGGGCGGAGAAGTCCTCCTCCTCGGTCGTCTGCGACGCCCTCCTGGTGGATGACTATTCCAGGTCCGACACCTACCCCCATGTGGATGTGAGGGAGGACGACGTCTCAATGGCCCATGAGGCCACGGTCTCCAAGGTCTCCGAGGATCAGCTCTTCTACCTGATGAGCCGGGGTCTGGAGGAGAAGGAGGCCATGGGGATGATCGTGCGCGGCTTCGTAGAGCCCATCTCCCGTGAGCTCCCCATGGAATACGCCCTGGAGCTCAACCGCCTGGTCGAATTGCAGATGGAGGGTTCAGTAGGCTGATGACGAAACAAAGCGAGATAACGATTCCCAAGGCGAACCCGGAAGACCCGTATGCGATTCCGGCGACGATGCCGTCCAGCGCCGACAGGGAGCCAAGGTCCTTCGACCCCGACGACTTCATCCGTCCGACATCCAAACAGGACGACTGGCGCTACACCCCCCTGGAGCGTATGGACGAGTTCTTCGACGTCTTCACCCCATCAGGCCGGACGGCCTTCCAGGTCACGATGATGGACGGGAGCCCCGTGGACCCTGCCCATGTCTCCATCTCCACGGTTCCCCTGGGCCAGGAGCCCAGCGGGACCGTGCTCAAGCCCAGTGACAGGGCCGCTGCGGTGGAATGGGCCAGTGGGGACAAGGCCCGTGTCATCACAGTGAAGGGTCGTCTGGAGCAGCCCGTCCTGGTCAGGATCGAGGGCGGCGGGTTGGACCTGGACGCCCTCCACCTGGTAATCCGGGCCGAGGACGGGACCAGGGGCGACCTTGTCGTCGAGCACGGCGGTCATGCCCGACTGGCCGAGGGGGTGGAGATATGCACCGGCAGCGATGTCGAGCTATCCACCACCTTCATCCAGGAGTGGGAGCCGGACAGCAAGCATGTGGGCAACCAGCGCATCCACGTGGGGGCAGGTTCCACCCTCCGACACTCCATGGTCACCCTGGGAGGCGATCTGGTGCGCATCAGGATGGACCAGGACTTCGGTGGCGAAGAGGGCAACCTCAACATGCTGGGGATCTACTTCGTGGATCCCGGCCAGCACATCGAGCACCGGACCATGGTGGTCCACAACCACCCCTCCTGCAAGTCCCGCGTGGTCTACAAGGGGGCCTTGGACGGGATCAAGGCCCACTCCACATGGGTGGGCAACGCCCTGATCAAGCCCTCCGCACCGGGTACCGATTCCTACGAGCTCAACAGGAACCTGGTTCTGACCCCCGGTGCCATCGCCGACTCCGAACCGAATCTTGAAATCGAGAACGGCGACATCATCGGTGCCGGCCATGCCAGCTCGGTGGGCCGTTTCGACGATGAGGAGCTCTTCTATCTCCAGTCCAGGGGCATCCGTGAGCAGGAGGCCAGGAAACTGGTGGTCAGGGGATTCTTCGGAGAGCTGGTCGAGGAGATCGGCGTCCCGCAGATAACCGATCACCTGATGGCGGTCATAGACCGCCGCCTGTCGCGAGGAGAGAGCGAACAGATGAAGCACGTCTTGGAGGGAAACTGAAATGTCGACACTGGAAATCAAGGATCTTCGCGTCTCGGTCGAGACCAAGGAGGGGCGCAAGCAGATTCTCAAAGGGGCCAACCTGACCGTCCACTCCGGTGAGACCCATGCCATCATGGGCCCCAATGGGTCCGGCAAGTCCACCCTGGCCTACACCCTGGCCGGCCACCCCAAGTACGAGGTCGATTCCGGCCAAGCCCTCCTCGACGGTGAGGACCTGTTGAAGATGACCCCCGATGAGAGGGCCAAGAAGGGCCTCTTCCTTGCCATGCAGTACCCGGTGGAGGTGCCCGGGGTATCCATGACCAACTTCCTGCGCACGGCCAAGACGGAGATCGACGGGAAGGCGCCAGGTGTCCGTCAGTGGGCCAAGGACCTGAGCGAGGCCATGAAACGGTTGAAGATGGACCCCAAGTTCGCCCAGCGCTCTGTCAATGAGGGCTTTTCCGGCGGGGAGAAGAAGAGGGCCGAGGTCCTTCAGCTGGAACTGCTCAAGCCCAAGTTCGCCGTCATGGACGAGACAGACTCCGGCCTGGACGTCGACGCCCTGCGGATCGTGTCCGAAGGGGTGAACAGGGCCAAGGAGAACACGGGTCTGGGCATCCTCCTGGTCACCCATTACACCAGGATCCTCAAGTACATCAAGCCTGACATCGTCCACGTCTTCGCTGACGGCCGCTTCGTGAAGACCGGTGGGCCGGAACTGGCCGACTCCCTGGAGGAGACGGGGTACGACCGGTATCTGCCCGAGGGGTCCTCGGAGTCGGCCCTGGCCTGAGGAAGGGGTCGGAAATGGAGTTCTCATCGATTCGGGGGCAGTTCCCCATACTGGACCAGGAGGTCCACGGACATCCCCTGGTCTACCTGGACTCCGCCGCGACCGCCCAGAAGCCCACCTGCGTAATCGATGCGGTCAGTGACTTCTACCGTCGTGACAACGCCGGGGTCCACCGGGGGGCGCATGAGCTGGCCGCCCGCAGCACCCTGGCCTTTGAGGAGGCCAGGGCCAAGGTGGCCCGCCTGGTGGGTGCCGACAGCGGCGAGGGGAGGGACGAGGTGGTCGTCACCGGCGGGGCGACGGCCTCCCTCAACCTTCTGGCGACGGCCTTCGGCAACGCTTCCCAGGGCAGGGGCGGCAAGGCCGCCGAGCGGTTCGCCCTGGGGCCGGGAGATGAAATCGTAGTCAGCGAGGCCGAGCACCATTCAGTCCTCCTTCCCTTCCAGGAACTGGCCCTCAGGACGGGGGCCACCCTCAGGCATTTCGGTCTGGACGATGAGGGGAGGATCCTGTCGGCCGATGCTGGGCAGGTCATAGGGGACCGGACCAGGATCGTCGCCATCACCCATGTCAGCAATGTGACCGGTGCCATAACCGACCTGGCCCCAATCGTCGCCAGGGCACATGAGGTTGGCGCCCTGGTCGTGCTGGACGCCTGCCAATCAGTACCTCACATGCCGGTGGACTTTCACGCCCTGGATGTCGACTTCGCGGCCTGGAGCGCCCACAAGATGTACGGCCCGACAGGGGTGGGCTTCCTCTACGGCCGCCGGAACCTGCTTGAGGCCCTTCCTCCGGCCTCCTTCGGCGGGTCCATGGTGGAGCTGGCCTTTCTTGACAGGCCCGCCCGTTACATGGACCCCCCGGCCCGGTTCGAGGCCGGCACCCAACCGGTCGCCCAGCTGATCGGGGCCGGGGTGGCTGCAGACTGGCTCATGGACCTGGGCATGGAGAACGTGGCCGAACATGAGAGGAACATAACGGACCGCCTGCTCAGGCTGGGGGATATTGACGGGGTGCGCATCCTGGGGCCGACAAGCCCCGAGGGCAGGATCGGCACGGTCTCCTTCGACGTCGAGGGGGTGCACCCCCATGACGTGGGCCAGTTCGTGGACTCCCGTGGCATCGCCATCAGGGTGGGCCACCACTGCGCCCAACCGGTGCACCGTCACTTCGGCCTGTACGCCTCGAACCGGGCCTCCACCGGGGTCTACAACACGCCCCAGGAGGCTGACGCCCTGGTCGAGGCCGTCAGCCAGGTCAGGCACTTCTTCAAGGTTGACTGATTATCACCTGACCTGCCGGCGGCCAGTGCAGATGGGTGGACCCTGGGTTGCGCCTGGGGTAGGCTGATGGCGTCGGTCCCCCGGGTGGGATTGAAGGCGGTCCGCCCCGTTCACTGCGGGCGCATGGACCTTCATGGAAATATCGGATACGGGTAGGTTGTAGTGCATGGCTGATTACGGCATGAGTGACGAGGAACTAGAGCAGATGTACCAGGAGGTGATTCTGGATGCCGCCAAGAACCCCCATGGGCGCCTGGCCGGCGGCGGCCAAACCCCTGGTCTGCCCGGAAGCGAAGGTGACACCGCTGGAGGTCTTGACGGACAGGTGACCATGCAGGTGGAGCACGAGTACTGTGTGCCCGCCGAGTCCAGCCAGTTCAACCCCACCTGCGGCGATCACGCCACGATACACGTGGAGGTCAGCGACCCCGATGACGGATCCGCCCGCCGCATCGAGCGCATCGTCTGGCAGGGGGACGGTTGTTCCATCTCCCAGGCCAGCCTGTCCATCATGGTCGACCTGGTCGAAGGCAAGACGGTTGATGAGGCCCTGGCCCTCGAGGGGGATTTCCGGTCCCTGATGGAGTCCAGGGGGGCGGGCATCAACGACGAGAAGGCCGAGGAGGCCCTGGGCGATGCAGTGGTCTTCAGGGGGGTCTCCAAGTACCCTATGAGAATCAAGTGCGCCCTCCTGGGCTGGGAGGGGATGAAGGCCTGCCTGGCCGATGCCCTGACCAGGATTGACAAGGCGGGCGGTCAACTTAAGGCGAGGAGGGAACAATGAGTTCCACGGATGACGAGGAGAAGGCCCCCGGTACGGCCGCATCCGGGGCGGAGGGGCCCCGTTCCGGTCCTGCAGAAGCCAGTGGGGCGGGGGACCAGGCGGGGGCCATCCCACTGAAGGCCGTCGACGACATAGGTCGGGCGACGGCCCAGGATGTGCAGGAGGCCCTCCACCAGGTCATAGACCCCGAGCTGGGCATCGACGTGGTAGACCTGGGCCTGGTCTACGGGATAGAGATCGACGAGTTGGGCCGGGCCATCATCACGATGACCCTGACGACCCCGGCCTGCCCCCTGACTGATCTGATCGAGGACCAATGCGCCAGCTCCCTGGCCGGCCTGGTCGAGGAGTTCCGCATCGACTGGACATGGACCCCCCGCTGGACCCTGGACATGATCACCCCGGACGGGAAGGAACAGCTGGCCGCCATTGGTTTCAACTTCGCAGACATGCCCACATACGAGTGACCGCCTCTCCCTGTCTTGCCAGGGGGAGGGAGGGGCCCGCGCGGGGAGGTCCGTGGAGGCCGTGGGTGACTTTGTCCCGGCCGGGAAATAACATAAGGTTTCCGGTCCGCCGTGACCGGCACGGCGTGTGAGAGAAAGAGATGGCATGTCATTCTCCATGGGTTGGAAAATACACGGCGATGGTAAGACGTTGGCTCCCGGAGAGGTGGTGGAGCCGGACGAACGATTGACCTGGCCAAGGACGGCAGGCATCGGCGCCCAACACGTCATAGCGATGTTCGGTTCGACCTTCCTGGTGCCCATCCTAACGGGATTCGATCCGTCGACCACCCTCTTCTTCACGGCGATGTCGACGGCCCTCTTCCTGTTGATCAACAAAAACAAGCTACCCAGTTATCTGGGTAGCTCGTTTGGTTTTATAGCCCCTGTCATGGCCGTCACCACCGCCCATAAGGGTCTGGCCGTGGCCTCCTTCGGCATCATGGTCACCGGAGCCCTGCTCTTCCTGATCGGCCTGGTCGTCCACTTCGCCGGGTCCAGGTGGATCGACATTATCATGCCCCCCATGGTCACGGGCGCCATCGTCGCCATCATAGGCTTCAACCTTGCCCCCTCCGCCTGGAAGAACTTCAAGTCGGCCCCGGCCACGGCACTCGTCACCCTGGTCGCCGTCATGCTGATCGCCGTCCTCTTCAAGGGGCTTATCGGCCGCCTCAACATCCTCCTGGGCGTCATCGTGGGCTACATCTTCGCAGTGGCCAGGGGAGAGGTGGACTTCACGGCGGTGAGCAAGGCCGCCTGGTTCGGCCTTCCCCGCTTCCACCTTCCCCAGGCAGACGCGAGCGTCCTGGCCATGTTCATCCCGGTGGTCCTCGTCCTGGTCGCGGAGAACATCGGCCATGTCAAATCAGTGTCCCTGATGACCGGCCGCGACTACGACGACCAGATCGGCACGGCCCTCATGGCCGACGGCCTGGGCACCACCTTCGCCGGCCTGGGCGGGGGTTCCGGCACCACCACCTACGCGGAGAACATCGGGGTCATGGCCGCCACCAAGGTCTACTCCACCGCCGCCTACTGGTGCGCCGCCATCTTCGCCTTCCTCCTCAGCCTCTGCCCCAAGTTCGGCGCCATCATCAACACCATCCCCACCGGGGTGCTCGGCGGGGTCACCACCATGCTCTACGGGATGATCGGCATGCTGGGCGTCAGGATCTGGGTCGAGAACAAGGTCGATTTCGGCAAGTCCGTCAACATGACGGTGGGCGCGGTGGTGATGATCGTCGGCATCGCCGACTTCACCTTCGCGGTTGCCGGCATCAGTTTCAACGGCATCGCCATCGGCTCCGTGGCCACCCTGGTCATCTACCACGGCCTCAAGGCCTTGGGCAGGTGGCGGGGGACCATCGACAGCGACGACTACATCCACGAGGACCAGACCGGTCAGGCCTGAACAGGAGGCTGCCCCGCTTCCGCTCACCGGGGACGGGTCGCGTAGAACGCGACGGCGCTGGAGGCGGCCACGTTCAGGCTGTCCACCTGATGGCTCATGGGTATCCTGACGGTCAGGTCGGCCCGGGCGATGGTCTGCCTGGTCAGGCCGTCGCCCTCCGTGCCGAAGATGAGGGCCAGGCGGTCTATTCGGTCCGCCCGGTCCTGACCGTCCAGGCGCGCCGCCAGGTCATCCAGGCTGATCGAATCGTCACTCAGGGCCATGGCCGCAGTGGTGAAGCCAAGGTCATGCAGGTCCTTCATCCCCTGGGCCGGCCAGTAATGGACATCGTCCCCTCCGATCCGCGTCCAGGGGACCTGGAAGACCGTCCCCATGGAGACCCTGGCCGCCCTACGGTAGAGCGGGTCTGAGCAGGAGGGGGTCACCAGGACGGCATCCACTCCCAGGGCGGCGGCGGAACGCATCAGGGCCCCGATGTTGGTGTGGTCCACGATGTTCTCCATGACCGCCACCCGCCGTGCGCCCTCGCAGATTGCGGCCACGGATGGGAGTGGCCACCGTCTCATGGCGCTCAAAGCCCCCCGGTGGAGGCGGTAGCCGGTGATTCTCTTCAGCTGTTCGGGGCTGGCCACATAGACGGGGATGTCAGGTCCGAAGGCTTCGTCCACCTGGTCGAACATGGTCTGCATCCCCTCCAGCCAGGGTTCCTCAACAAGGAAGGACAGGGGCTCCACGCCGGCATCCAGGGCACGGGCTATCACTTTGGGGGATTCAGCGATGAAGAGCCCCCTGGAAGGTTCCAACCGGTTGCGCAGCTGGAGTTCGGTCAGGTGGGTGTAGGCCGCCAGCCTCTGGTCCTCGATGGAATCGACCACAACCCTGCGCATCCTGTCTCCTTCGTGTTCAAGTCCGCGGCCGGACCGGCACGGCTGCCTTTCCGACATGACAAGACGATAGACGGCATGGCCGAAAACCGGTCATGCCGTCCATCGTCACTCACTTGCTTGTCCACCCGCTTTTGGCCTGCACCGGGGCAGGATCGGCGCCTGGGCACCTACCTGCCGCAGCGGGCCTCACACGGATGGGGAGGGAGACTACTCTCAGGCCTCCTTGGCGGGCTGGGCCGCCTCCTTGTCCTCCTTGGCGATCTGCTGGGCGATCTTGCCTGCGGGACCCAGTTCGGGGATCAGGATGACGAAGAGGGCGGAGAGGAGGAAGATCAGGCTCTCCAGGCCAAGGTTGAGCACGTAGTTCTTCCCGCTGATCTGGGAGATGACCACGGGGATGATGTAGGCGCACAGGAGACCGACCGAGCTGATCAGGCCGCCGGCGCTGCCCGCATACTTGCCGCGGATTTCAGGCAGGGCGTATGGCATGGCCTGGACGATGGGCCCGTTCATGGCGCCGAAGGTCCCGGAAATGAACATGATGCAGACCAGGACGCCTACGGCCGGTGCCTTCTTCAGCATGAGGACCACGGCCCAGAAGTAGGTCATGAGGAGGGCGCCCACCAGGATGGTGCAGACCAGGTAGGTCTTCCACTTGCTCAGACGGGAGCTGATCGTGGGGCCGATGAGGGAGCCGGCGATGGAACCCAGTGCCGCTGCGGAGGCGACCAGGCCGGCCGAGGTCTTGTCGAAGCCGTTGTTGTTGATCAGGGTCTGGGGGATGAAGCCGGCGAAGGCGGTCGAGGCGGCCATGGAGAAGCCGTAGCAGAGGGCGATCAGCCAGACGTTGCGGCTCCTGGCCGCCACGTTGATGTACTTCATCGGGGACTCGGTTGCCGGGGGCAGGCTCACACCCTTTGGCGTGTCACGGATCAGGACGGCCCAGAGGACGGATGCGATGGTCAGGGCGATGGCGGCGATCAGATAGGAGCGGAAGACGCTGAAGCGTGGTGCCACCATCTGGGCCAGGATGACGCCGACGCCTGCGGACGCATAGAAGAGGCCCATGGCGATCTGGGTCTGATTGCCGAACCAGACGCTGAAGATCTTGATCAGATTGGCGTTGAGGGACGCGATGCCGGCGCCCAGCAGGAACATGGACAGCATCTGCATGGGGAAGTTCAGGCCGTAGGTCCTCACGAAAGCGCCGATGACGGCGATGGCCAGCCCGCCCAGGACCACCTTCTTGGGCCCGATGCGGTCGCCGACCGTCCCCATGGGGATGCTGAGGAAGACTGCCGTCAGCATGGGCATGAGCAGGAGCATGGAGAAGCCGCTGGGCTCGATGTGGAGCATGGGCATCAGGTAGACGGCCAGGGCCGAGATCTGATACTGCATGTAGTTCGACAGGATGCCGATCAGGCAGACGACCGCCGCGATGACCCAGCGGTAGTTCGATTGTTTCTTTTCGTTCATTTTCTCTCCCTCCACTGCACTCAGTGGAATCGGAATGTCACTTGCTTTCAGGGCCCTCGTCCAGGAGGCACTCCTCGAAGGCGGGCCGCAGGAGGTCCATGTTCTTCTTGTTGACGTCCCTCTCGAGCTTCCAACCCTCCTCGTTGATCACCATGGTGTCCGGGTGCTCGGGGCTGTAATCGGTCCACCGGTCACCCCTGCCGGAGACGGGCTCGCCGTTTGCCGCGAAGGAGCACCAGGCATCGTTCATCTCGTCGGCGAGATGCATCGGGGGAACCTCCCCGGTCATCGTCTTGGGCAGGTCGGGACGCTGGGTGTTGTGCAGGACGAAGGGGAGCTCGATGGCGTGGCAGGATCCCATGCCAGGAATCTTGGAGGCGTAGGTGAACAGGTACTGGTAGACCTTGTTGTACTTGGACTGGTACTCGCACATGAGGTTGGTGCCCACCCTGAAGCCGATCTGGTTGGTGTACTCCAGGTAGCGGGCGGCAGGGTCCTGGTCGGGATAGGTCTGCGCCCACAGCTTCTCGTACTTGTCCGAATCGAGCTTCCCGTCGAAGTGGAAGATGGCCTGGTGATGCCAGAAGTCCGGCATTTCGTTGGCGAAGTCCTTGAAGTAGAGCTTCCAGTAAGCGAATTCGTCGGCGTTGCAGCCCATCAGGATCTCCACGTCCTTGGCGGCGCCGTCCTTGAAGGCCTTCATGGGCTTGGCGGGCAGGTAGTCGCCGTCCGTGGTGGGGGCGAAGATCAGGGAGATCTCGTGGATGTGCTTGGCGAAGAAATCACCGGTGAACTTCATCATGATGTCACCGACGGGGACGGCGGCCAGTTCCTGTGCCGTCTTGCAGCCCATCATCTCCATGAACTCATGGGCGTAGGGCGCCGTGGACTCGGGGGTGTTGTAGAGCTGGATGGGGCCGGACTCGCCGATCGCCCTCTGGAAGAGGCCCTTGGCGGCAGGAGTCACCGACAGGAGCATGGTGGAACCCGACCCGCAGGATTCACCGAAGACCGTGACCCGGTCGGGGTCGCCGCCGAAGTAGGAGATGTTCTCCTTCACCCAGCGCAGGGCGGCCACCTGGTCCATGAGTCCCAGATACCCGGACTGGCGGTACTCCTCGCCCCCCGGCAGGGAGGCCAGGTTCATGTATCCGAAGAGGTTGACACGGTAGTTGATGGTCACCAGGACCACGTCGTTGCGGTCGGTGAAATTGGTCCCGTCATACATGGGGTCGGAGGAGCCGCCCTCCACGTAAGCGCCGCCATGGATGAAGACCATGACGGGGAGCTTGTCGGCCTTGGAGTTCTTCACCCAGACGTTCAGGGTCAGGCAGTCCTCGCTCTGCTGGCGGCGGGAGGCGTACATGACCGGGTCGTACTTCTGCAGGGCGGAGTTGCCGAACCTGGTGCAGTCCCTGACCCCCTCTTCGGGATCAAGGGGTTCCGGAGCCTTCCAACGCAGAGGACCGACCGGGGGCTTTGCATAGGGGATGCCCAGGTAGGCCTCTGTCCCCTTCTGCGTGGTCAGACCCACATAGGTCATACGGTCCGTTTTGACGGTAGGCATGTCTTCTTCCTTTCATCGTTCAGGGGGATGGAATCAGCGAACGCATCATCGCCATCCCTCGGGATGCGCCGGAAACAGCATATTGTCTGGACTTGCACCAGGGTCAAATCAGTCTCGGCCGTGGGTGCGGCCCTCGTCGACGGCCGCGCCTGCAACCCCGCCCCGCCTTGGAACCGCCGAGAAGACGATGATAAGATTTTCTCCGTGCGGGTCGTGGAGTGGTCTGCTGGGCGGCCGGACAACTCCTGTGCCGGACAAGACTTTGAATCGGGCATTCCAGCGAGGTGGCAATGACGGAGTTCAAGAGGTTGATTGAGAACGGATACACGATCAGGCAGACGGCGGACATCTATGGGGTCACCGTGGACACCCTCTACTACTACGAACGGCATGGTCTGGTCGTGCCCAAGCGGAACCCCGTCAACGGATACCGGCTCTACGGGCCCGAGGACTTCGCCCGCCTCAACGTCATCCGTGCCATGCGCTCGCTGGACTTCGACCTGGACCAGATAGGACGTTACCTGGAGAACCGCTCCTTCCGATCCACCGTGGGGATCATCGACGAGGAGATCACCCGGATAGACAGGCAGGCCGAGTACCTCTCGTCAGTAAAGAGGGGGCTCTTGGAGAGCCTGCAGAAGTACACCTGGGCCATGACCGCCGTCTCCCACCCCAGCACGGAAATCAGGAGGGAGCCTGTCCGCCACTGCGCCCTGGTCTCCGACGAGCTGGTCAAGTACGAGGACATCCCTTACGCCTTCGCCCGTTATACGGCGGATCACCATGAGAAGCTGCAGGTGCTGAACACCTTGAACTGCTACCGGGTGGACACCAGCAGGACCTTCAAGGGCTGCTTTTTGGCCAAGGCCATACTCCTGTACTGCCACGACCCCTCCTTCAAGGGGGATTACGACCTGCCCGCCGGCGACTACGCATGCTTCACCTTCTCGGGGAGCTTCTCGCGCTGCAAGGAGATATACGACCGGATGGTGGGGGACCTGTCACGCATGGGATACGAGGAGGCGGGCGACCCCCTGGAGTTCTGCCTGATTGGGGAGTATGAATCCGACGATTTCGACGAATACGTCAGCAGGATCGAGATTCCTGTCAGGCCGAAGAAGGGGCTGGAGGAGAATGGGAATCATCAGGCAGGAAAACCACGCGCAGGCCTGGCCGACCATGCCGGGTCAGACAGACCCTGATAAGTGTCCGGAACGGGAGTTGAACCCGTACGCCTGTATAAAATAGGCACTAGCACCTCAAGCTAGCGCGTCTACCATTCCGCCACCCGGACAGTGCTTGTGAGCACAAGCCTCACAACGAAAGTCACTATAGCATGTTCCGTGATTTCCCGCACCGGGGTGTCATCGCGTGTCGTGAAGGGGAGTAGCCTGAAGAGCATGACAGCACCGCTCTTCCTCTTCGACCCTGCCCACGACGACACCCCCCTGGCCAGCGACGAGCTTCATGCGGGCTGGCGGCTCTCCCTGCCGGAGCATGTCCGCCGGCATGCCATACAGGTCATGAGGATGGCTGAGGGAGACCGGCTCCGCTTGAGCGACGGGGAGGGCCTGCTCATCCAGGCCACCATCCGTGACGGTGCCAGCGGCCTGGTCGAAATAGACCAGGTGGGCAGGCAGGCCGGACCCAGGGTCCGTCTGGGACTGATCCAGGCCCTGGCCAAGGGAGGGCGTGACGAATCGGCGATAGAGGCGGCCACCCAGCTGGGTGTGGACAGGGTGACCCCCTGGCAGGCCGACAGGTCCATCGCACGCTGGAAGGCGGGCAGGACGGACCGGCGTTGGGAACAGGTCCTGGTTGCCGCCACCGAGCAGTCCCGCCGCACATGGAAGCCCCTTCTGACCCCCATGGTCACCAGCCGGGGGCTGGCCGATGACTGCCGTCAGGCAGCCGGCAGGGGGGACCTGACCGTCGTCCTCCATCAGGACGCGGCCGAAGGCTTCAACAGGATCGAGGAGATGGCCGCCGGAGTCGCAGAGGGGGGCACGGTGCGTGTCGTAGTGGGACCCGAAGGGGGGATCAGTGACGGCGAGGCCGAGGCCCTGACCGGGGCAGGGGCCGTGGCCTGCACCCTGGGGACCAACATTTTGAGGGCCTCCACCGCTGGCCCTGCGGCCCTGGCCCTCCTGGCCAGGATCCTGGGCAGGTTCGACCGGGCGGAAGGCCGGGGACCAAGGCCTGCTTCCGGTCTTGGCCTTCCGGCGTAATATCCGCCTGGGGCCCTAGAATGGTGGTCAGCCGGGCGGCCTGGACATCAGTGGGTCCGCCCTCAGGAAGGTCCGTCTATCGGGGAGGTATCGTGAGCGATTCTGATGAGGGCAGGGACTGCATCTTCTGCAAGATCATCCGGGGTGACATACCCAGCACCAAGGTCTATGAGGACGACCTCACCTATGCCTTCAACGACGCCCACCCCAAGGCCAGGGTCCATGTACTGGTAGTCCCCAAGAAGCATTACGCCGATGTGAACGAGCTGGCCCAGGCCGACCCCTCCCTCCTGGCCCATATGGTGTCTGTCGCCCAGGGAATCGCCGACAAGGTCTATCACGGCAATTTCCGCATGGTCTTCAACACCGGTGAGGATGCCGGCCAGTCCGTCTTCCATGTGCATGCCCACGTTCTGACCGGGGAGAAGATGGCTTGATCCCTGGGAACCGGCGCACTGGAGGGCGCCCCGGGACCTGTCGGCAGGAGGCGGGTCAGGGGGGCCCGACCCTTGAGGGGGCACCTGCACCTTTATCTGATCGGCCGGGCCGGGTGAGGGGGCCTGCCCGGGCATGGGGACACCGGCCCAGGATTGGGGAAGATCGTCAGGGAAGGAAAGCGTGGCAGTAACTACACGAGTGATCGTCATACCCGAGGACCTCGATCCCGTCAGCGTGTTGGGACCAGACGATGCAGTGATCAGGAAGGTCGAGCAGGCCTTCCCCTTGGTGCTCACCCTCATCAGGGGGAACAGGATCACCCTGCAGGCGACCAGTGGTGCCGCCAATTCCCAGGCGGCGCAGGCCCAGGACCTGATTGATTCCCTTATCGGAGCCGCCTACCAGGCCCCTCTGGATGCCGGCCAGGTCGAGGGGATTCTCGATCGTCGGCGCCTGTGGACGGGGGACGGGGCCGTCGAGGTCGGTTCCGGCAATTCCCAGGCCGCCGGTTCCCCGGAGGTGGAAGTGGACCCCGAATCACCCCGGAAGGGTGACGGGGGATGTCCCGCCCCTGGTGAAGGTCCGGCGGACCGTGGGCCGTCCCGCGATGGCCGGCGGGGTCTGGACGGGTCCCGCAGGGGCGGCGACGACATCGGCCATGGCCGGGACCATGGCCAGGCCGCCCATGCCCTGTCGGGGCAGATGACGGATGGGACTGCTGACACCCCGGGCGGCAGGGCCTCATCGGGTGGGCCCGCCTCCTCCATGCCCCCTTCTGACACCAGGCCCCATGCCGATTCGCCGGCGCGAAGCGGGCATGGGGGGGTCCTGCCCGTGCGGGGGGCCGCCCTGGCATATTCGGCCAAGGGGCCCATACGTCCGAAGACCGCAGGCCAGGTGTCCTACATCAACGCCATCACAACCCACACCATCACCTTCGGCATAGGGCCTGCCGGAACGGGCAAGACCTACCTGGCCGTGGCCAAGGCCGTGCAGTCCTTCCGGTCCAAGCAGGTCAGCCGGATCATACTCACCAGGCCGGCCGTCGAAGCGGGGGAAAGTCTCGGCTTCCTCCCCGGTTCCCTGACCGACAAGGTCGACCCTTACCTCCGCCCCCTCTACGACGCCCTTTCGGACATGTTGGGGCCGGAACATCTGCGCCGCCACCTGGCTGACGGGACCATCGAGGTGGCCCCCCTGGCCTACATGAGGGGGAGGACCCTGAACGACGCCTTCGTGATCCTGGACGAGGCGCAGAACACGACCCGGCAGCAGATGAAGATGTTCCTGACCAGACTGGGGTTCAACACCCGCATGGTGATAACCGGCGACGTGACCCAGGTGGACCTCGGCCTGCCTGTTTCGGGTCTGGCCACCATAGAGCCTGTCCTGGGGAGGATAGACGACATCGCCTTCGTCCACCTGGGCGCAGCCGACGTGGTCAGGCACAGGCTGGTGGGAGAGATAGTCCAGGCCTATGAGAGGGCGGACAGGGTGCGCCGGACCCGAAGGGGAGAGGCGGGCCGGACCCCTGCAGGGGACGCCGACGGGCCCGACGGACGCGAGCCCGCCCACATGGAGGGGGGAGAAGGGGCATGAGCATAGACGTCGCCAACGAGACTCCATGGAGAATCGACCTGAAGACCTTCTCGGACCTGGGTGTGTGGATCCTGGACCAGATGAAGGTCAGCACCCAGTCCGACATGAACATCATCTTCATCGACCCCCAATCCATGGCGGCCCTGCACGAGAGGTGGATGGACCTGAAGGGGCCGACCGATGTGATGAGCTTCCCCATGGACGAGCTGGAACCCGGCGACGGGGAGACCACGGTCGAAGGGATCCTGGGGGACATAGTGATCTGCCCCTGGGTGGCCTCACAGCAGGCCTTGGCGGCCGGGCATTCGACCATGGAGGAGATGCTCCTCCTGGCAATCCACGGTACCCTCCACCTCCTCGGCTACGACCATGCGGGCAGGGAGCAGGAGGCGCAGATGTTCGGCCTGCAGCGCCAACTCCTCCTGACCTTCCTGGCCCAGAGGCAGGGTCCCATGCAGGAGGTCCTGCCCCCCTCCGAGGGCCCCCGCGATTCAGGACCCGGGAAAGGAGCCAGATCATGACAACAGGCAAGATCGCCGTGGTCGCGGTCATGGCCGTGGTCATCCTCCTCCTGGTAGGCCTCTCCCTGGTGATGGCGGCCGCCGAGGGGGCCGTCACACGGGTGACCAGGTCCAGCCTCAACAACCTGATCCTGGGCCTGCAGACCGATTCGGAACTGACCCAGTTCACCAGGATGAAGCGGGTGGACAAGGTCCACAAGGCCCAACACCTGATTTCGGACCGTCATGCCACGGTCAGTGGGTGCGCCTACTTCAGGATCATCTGCGACATCCTGGTCGGTGTCCTGGTCGTCCTCATCGCCCAGGCCTGCGGACTGCTCTTCTGGGAGCAACTCCTCTGCGGGCTGGTGGCCTCCATCCTCATAGCCGTCCTCTCCGTCAGGGTCGGGCCCAGGACCAACGGCAGCCGCCAGCCCTTCGACATCCTCCTGCGGTACGTCAGGATCATATCCGTGGCCGTGGCCCTCACCCCCTTCAAGAGGATCCGGCCGATGGACAGGCCGATCAGGTCAGGCAGGGGGGGTGACCTGTCGGACGACGAAGAACTCGAGAAGATCCAGATCGAGCAGGGCAGGGCCATGGTGGACCAGCTGGTCGAGGCCGGAGCCTTCGATCCCGAGATATCCGAGATGCTCAAGAACGTCCTGACCCTGTCGACCACCCTGACCAGGGAGATCATGGTGCCCAGGACCGACATGATCTGCGTCAGTGCGGATGCCACCCTGCAGACGGCGCTCAAGCTCTTCTCCAGGTCAGGTTTCTCGCGCATACCCGTCATCGGCGAGGATGTGGACGACCTGATCGGGATCGCCTACCTCAAGGATGTGGTCCGGGCCGTCGCCTTCAACCGGGGGGCTGGCGGCCGGACAATCAGATCCGTCACCCGCAAGCCGGTCCTGGTCCCCGAGTCCAAGCCGGTGGACGACCTCTTCCACTACATGCAGAAGTCCCGCCACCACCTGGCGGTCGTCGTCGACGAGTACGGGGGGATAGCAGGCCTGGTAACCATAGAGGACGCCATCGAACAGATAGTCGGAGAGCTGGAGGATGAACACGACAGGGTCCAGCACGACGAGCCCAAGAAAATCGGAAAGTACCGCTGGAGTCTCCCCGCCCGCACCTCCATCGGCGACCTCGAGGAGCTCTTCGAGATAGACATAGACGAGGATGACGTGGACACGGTCTACGGCCTGCTCACCAAGCTCCTCGGCTCGGTGCCGGTGGTCGGGTCCACTGCCGTCACCAGGGGGATCAGACTGACCGCCGCAGGCACGGCCGGCCGGCGGAAGAAGATATCGACCATCATCGTCGAGCCGGCGGCCGATTCGGACATAGAGCTCGACGAAGACGGTTCGGCCTCCAACATGCTCCCCGACGGGGACGGGCAGGAGGGATCGGACAAGGACGACACGGAGGAGAAGCATGGAGACTGACGAAAGGACCGAACCGGGACAGGAGGCACCCTACCATTCCGGTTTCGTGGCCGTGGTCGGCCGCCCCAACGTCGGCAAGTCCACCCTGATGAACGCCCTGGTCGGCAGGAGGGTGGCCATAGCCTCCTCCCGCCCCGAGACCACCAGGAAGGCGATCAGGGGGATCATGACCGTGGATGGGGCCCAGGTGGTACTGGTCGACACACCCGGCATCCACCGGCCCCGTACCCTGCTCGGCCAGAGGTTGAACGATGTCGTGGAGGCATCCCTGGCCGACGTGGATGCCGTGGCCTTCCTCCTGCCCGCCGACCAGGACCTGGGCCCGGGGGACCGCAGGATCCTCAGCCGGCTGAGATCCGATTTCGCCGTCAAGCAGGGGGACGGGACCTGGAAGTGGAAGATTCCGCTGATCGCGGTCCTGACCAAGATAGACCGTCTGGACCGGGACCAGCTGGTGGACAAGCTGATCGCCGTCAACGAATTCGCGGACTTCAGCCAGATCGTCCCGGTCAGCGCCCTTCGGGAGGACAACGTGGAAGAGGTCAGGCAGGTCTTGATCGACGCCATGCCGGAGGGTCCACAGATGTACCCGGCAGAACAGGTGACCGAGGAGGGGAGGGAGGACACCATCGCCGAGCTGGTGCGAGGTGCCTTCCTCGAGGAGCTGGATGACGAGCTGCCCCACTCCCTGGCCGTGGTCGTCGACGAGATCGAACCGGGACACGACGGGCAAAAGGCCCTGGTCAGGGTTTCCATCTACGTGGAGAGGGACTCTCAGAAGCCCATCATCATCGGGCGGGGGGCGGAGCACCTGGTGGCCGTCAAGAAGAAGCTGAGGACGGCCGTCAACCGCGCCGTCGGCGAGAAGGCCAAGCTGGACCTCCACGTCAAGGTGGCCAAGAACTGGCAGGGCGATCCAAGGCTCCTGCAGAAGCTGGGCTTCTGACCCCTGACGCCTCCTGCGAAAAGGATGGCAATTGCAGGAGGGCCTGGCCGGGGGTCATTCCCGGCCAGGCCCTCCTATGCGTGAAGGCGCCCCCTGCAATCACCTCGGCAGGGCGGACTTCTTGGGCACGTACATCTGGGTGTCCAGGAGTTCGGCATAGCGCTTGATGACCGCCGGCCTCTTCACCTTCATCGAGGCCGTCATCAGCCCGTTCTCCTGGCTGAACTCCTCGGGGAGGATGATGAACTTGCGCACCGATTCGGCCCGGGACACCCCCTCATTGGCCTTGTCCACGTACTTCTGGACCTCTGCCCTGACCACGGCGTTGGTGGTGGCCTCGACCAGGGGCATGTTCTCGTCCAACCCCTTTGAGGCCAGCCAGGGCCTGAGGGCACCCTCGTCCAGGGTGACCAGGGCGGAGATGAAGGGGCGTTTGTCGCCCAGGACCAGTGCCTGGGAGACGATCTCGGAACGTTCGATGACCTCTTCTATGGGCCTGGGGGAGACGTTCTTGCCGCCGGCCGTGATGATCAGGTCCTTCTTGCGGCCCGTCAGGTAAAGGAAACCGTCGTCGGAGAGCCGTCCCAAATCGCCGGTGGCGTACCAGCCGTCCTGGGTGAAGGCGCTCCGGGTGGCCTCCTCGTTCTTGTGATACCGGTGGAAGACGCAGGTCCCCTTGATCTGGATCTCACCATCCTCCGCCACCCTGATGGTGAAGCCCGGGAAGGGAATCCCCACAGAACCCTTGTGGAAGGGGGTGCCCAGCGGGCTGAATGCGCAGGGGGCGGTGGTCTCGGTCAGGCCGTAACCCTCGTAGACCGGAACCCTGGCCCCGCGGAAGAAGCTCAGGAGCTGGGGGTCAAGGGGGGCCCCTCCGGACACGATCCACTTGGTCCTGCCTCCGAGCACCTGCCGGAGGGACTTGTAGACGATGGGGTCGTACACGGCCCTCAGGGCCGCATCCTTCCTGGTCGGCCACCCCTGCCGCGAAATGTCGTCCATGTAGCTGCGGGCGGCGCGGGCCGCACCTGCGAAAATCTCCCCCTTGGGCCCATGCCCGGCCTTCTGCGAGGCCGCATTGTAGACCTTTTCGAAAACCCTGGGTACGCCGATGATCACCGTGGGCTTGGATTCCTGAAGGTCAGGCAGGAGGGTCCTGAGCCCGGAGGAGAGGTAGACATGCATGGCCCCGTAGATGACCGCGTAACTGATCGCCCTGGCGAAGGTGTGGGCCTGGGGGAGGAAGAGGAGGATCGAGCTGTCGGGGTCCAGGGTCAGATTGGGTATGAAGGCGTTGAGGTTGCGGGCCAGCTGGCAGTAGTGCTCATGAGTCATTTCCACCCCCTTCGGGGCTGCGGTTGAACCCGAGGTGTAGACCACGGAGCACAGGTCGGTCTTCTTGACGGCGTCGATCCTGGCATCCAATTCGGCATCGCTGATGGATTCCCCGTAAGCCTGCAGCTCCTGGAGGGCGCCTGAGTCAAGGCAGGCCACCGTCTCCAGGGTGGGGCACTCCTCTTTGGCCCCCTCGGCCTTCTCCCTCATCTCTGTGGTCTGCACGATCAGGAAGCGGGCATCTGAGTTCTTGACGATCAGGCGGATCTGATCGGCCGAATCCGTGTCGTAGATGGTTGCGATGACCCCCCCGATGGACAGGACGGCCGCGTCCACGATGTCCCATTCATAACTGGTGCGGCACATGAAGGCGACCGCATCGCCCTTTTTCAGTCCGTAGTGGATGAACCCCTTGGCCGTGGTCCTGATGTCATGCATGATCTGCCGGCCGGTCCGGTAGGTCCATTCGCCATCCTCACAGAAATGGAGGACCGGCTCGTCCGGCGTCCTGCGGGCGCGGTCGGCATAGAGGTCGTAGACGGTCATGTCGTCGGGGACCGGCCCCACCCCCTCGGTCGTCGCGTTGATCAGGCCCGTGACCGGGTCGATGGAGGTGGTCGTGGGATAGTCGGGCGACCAGTAGTGCGTGTTGGGCAGGCCAGGGTGTGCGGACTGCCCAGCCGCCACCTGGTCGGCAGGGGGCTGGTCGGTCAGATCGGACCGGGCGTCGTCATGGATGCGAACCTGGCCATCGGCCTGGTCGAGTTTTTCCATGACATAGGACTTGACCGAGTTGAATAACGGCACCTTTACTCCTTACAAACAGACGATATCTTGTACATTAGCCTGATATGTGGAGAAGGACAGGGGGACCGGGCGGGGCGGTGCCGGCGGCCCGGGTATCCTGTCCGCCCTGCCCCCATGCGCGTTCTGACAGATCCCGCCAAGCCAGGTGTTTTCCATCCCCCGTGGTATATTCATTCCAGGCTTTGGCGAGGGAGACCTTTGGACGGTCTCCGTTATCGACTCGGCGTGATTCACCGGCCGTCCCTGACGGTCTCGATCCGACGCGGCGATGCGCCAATGACTCAAGACGAACACCAGTCAAGGAGTGAATCATGGCGAACACCATCAAGTTGAGCGGTCAGGTCCGCGACGAGTTCGGCAAGGGAGCGGCCCGCCGCATGAGGGTGGCGGGGGAGATTCCGGCCACCGTATACGCAGGAGGCGCTCAGCCCGATTACATCAAGCTCCCCATGAGGGAGACCACCCTGGCCCTGCGCCGCGCCAACGCCCTGTTCAGCATCAACTTCGGCGGCAAGACCAAGATGGCCGTGGTCAAGGATGTGCAGCGCAACCCGGTCAAGCGCCAGATCGAGCACATCGACTTCTACGAGGTCCGTGCGGGCGAGAAGATGACAGTCGAGGTGCCCGTCTTCATCAACGGGGAAACCAAGGGGGCCGCCGTCGCCTTCATCGACATGCAGAACCTGCAGATCCGCGCCGACGTCACCAACCTCCCCGAGCGCATCGACGTCAGTGTGGAGGGCCTGTCCGACGGAGACAAGATCCTGGCCAAGGACGTCAAGCTGCCTGAGGGCGCCGAGCTGGTCATCGACGACCCGGAGGATTCGGTCATCACGGTCGAGGTGCCCAAGGAAGAGGCCATCGAGGAACCTGCTGCGGCCACGGCCGAAGCCGAGGCCGCCCCGGCCGCCGAGTCGGCCGACACCCAGGAGTGAAGCCGGTCCTGAAAGTTCATCAGGGGCGGGGGGCCGGAGGGGG
>NZ_JBANDZ010000001.1:961103-1008130 GCF_037963085.1 Bifidobacterium favimelis
GTTGTAAAATCCTGTCAATCGCAGATGACCGCCCCCTGGCGGCACCGGAAGAAGGGGCTTATGCCAGAACAATCCCACCACGATCCATCATTCCTCGACAGGGAGGCGGAGGCATTCACCGTCCTGCCCGACGACCATCCGGCCTCTGACGAGCGCCGGGCCCAACTGATCGACAAGCCCGCCTTCGGTCAGGTTTTTTCGGACAACATGGCCCATATGTCGTGGACCAAGGGGGAGGGGTGGTCCGACAGGCGGATCGAACCATACGGACCGCTGAAACTGGATCCGGGCGCCTCCGTCCTCCACTATGCCCAGGAAATCTTCGAAGGGCTCAAGGCCTACCGCCGGGAGGACGGGAGCATATGGCTCTTCAGGCCGGACGCCAATGCGGAGCGTTTCGCGAACTCGGCCCGCAGGCTCTACCTCCCGCCCCTGTCGACAGAGGACTTCCTCGGGTCCGTGGCCGCGTTGGTCAGGCGGGATGCGGCCTGGGTCCCGTCCAGGCGGGAGTACACCCTCTACATGCGTCCCTTCATGTTCGCCTCCGAGGCCTTCCTAGGGGTCCGTGCCCCCAAGGAGGTCGACTACTGCGTCATCGCCTCCCCGTCCGGCCCTTACTTCCCCGGCGGGGTCAAGCCGGTGAGCATCTGGGTCGAGGACAAGTGGTTCCGCACCGGTCCGGGCGGAACAGGGTTCGCCAAGTGCGGAGGCAACTATGCAGCCTCCCTCCTCGGTGAATACCGGGGCATCGACCATGGCTGCGAGCAGGTCTGCTTCGTCGATGCCGCCACCAGGACCTACCTGGAGGAACTGGGCGGGATGAACATGTTCGCCGTCCATAAGGACGGGCACCTGGAGACCCCCAGCCTGACGGGGACCATCTTGCCCGGCGTGACCCGACGGTCGCTCATCCAGCTGGCCCAGGATGAGGGCAGGGACGTCGTCGAGACCATGATCGCCCTGGACGAACTCCTGGCTGACATCCGCTCGGGTGAGGTGACCGAGGTCTTCGCCTGCGGCACCGCCGCCATCATCACCCCCATAGGCCGCTTCAAGTCCGAGGGGTTCGACGTCCCGGTGGCCGACGGCGGTTCCGGCCGGGTGACGCTGGCCCTGAGGGACCGCCTTCTGGGCATACAGCTGGGCGAGGTCGAAGACCCCCACGACTGGATGTGGCGGGTCTGCTGAAGGACCCGCCCGCAGGTGGCACGTGCACTCCCCGGATCGCGGGCCCGTGGGGCCCGGGCCCCACGGGCACAGACCGGATGCCGGGGATGAGGAAGGGAGATCCGAGTGAAGATCGCGCTGGAAGGCAATATGGTCTTCATGTCGATAGAGTACCTGGGCATCTTCTCCTGTGGCCTTTCCGGTGGTCTGGCGGCCGTCCGCAAAAGGTATGACATAATCTCCATCCTCCTTGTGGCCTGGATAGCCGCCCTGGGAGGGGGAATCGTCCGTGACGCCCTCCTGGGGGCGGTTCCGCCCGCTGGGATCACCGACCGGGGATCCGTACTGGTGACCCTCCTGTCCGGTCTGGTTGTGGCCGTGGCCCACCCGGAGATCGACCGGATGACCTGGCCGATGACCGTGACCGATGCCATGGCCCTGGGATCGTTCGCAGTCGTAGGGACCATCAAGTCCCTGACCTTCGGGACCAGCGGAATGACGGCCATCTTCCTGGGCATGTCCACCGCCCTGGCCGGTGGCCTCCTGCGGGACATCCTCCTGAATGTGGTCCCGGCCGTCATACGCGACCAGCACTGGTACGCCCTCCCCTCCCTGATCGGCTGCATCCTGACCGTATTCACAACCAGGGCCACCCAGAAGGGGATGATAGGCGTTTCGGCCGAGACCTCCATCGACGTGGGCATAGTGGCCCTGGTGGTCGTCCTGCGTCTCCTCTCGGTCAGATTCGACCTCAAGGTGCCGGGGGCCATGCACCGGCGCAGGGCCTACCTGCCTTTGAACGACGATCAGATCAAAGAGGGGGTCGAGCGCCTGATCAGGGGCAGGAAGGGGATGAGCGTCACCATCACCGATCCCGGCGTCCCTGAGGAACAGCCCCCGGAGGCTCAGCCCGGCGGTGAAGGCTCAGGGGACCAGGCCGGTGATGGGGATCCGACTGGAGAAGGGGACCAGGCCGTTGATGGGGACCCGGCCGATCTGTGATTCGCTGAGGTTTCCCAGGTTTCGCCTTTGGATCCGCCCCAATCACCGGAAGAGGACAGGACCCTTCCGGCGGGTGAGGGGCCAAACGGCATGAAAAAACCGCCACCCCTGCAGGAGGTGGCGGTCATCGTTCAGGCGTCCCCGGACGATCAGATCGCGTTCACTGCCCTGGCAAGCCCGGACTTGCGGTTGGCTGCCTGGTTGCGGTGGATGACACCCTTGCCGGCCGCCTTGTCCAGGTTGCGCGAGGCCACCTGGAAGGCCGCCTGAGCGGTCTCCTTGTCACCCTTTTCAATGGCCTGGCGGACGGACCTGATGGAGGTCTTGACCGAGCTCTTGACGGCCTTGTTGCGCATATGCGCCTTCTCGTTGGTGATGACGCGCTTCTTCTGCGACTTGATGTTTGCCAATGTTGCTCCAAACGATGTGTGTTATCTGTACAGACAGACTTGAATTGTAGCATGTCGGTGGGAAAAGGGTGAGCAGGACCCAGGCAGGCCCACCGCCAAAGCCCATGCCTGCGGCTAGAATCGTTGAATCCAGACAGAGTGAGGAGAACAGCCCGGTGGAGCATGTCAACAATCAGCCAGGATTCACCGACCAGTCGCTGATTAGGAATTTCTGCATCATCGCCCACATAGACCATGGCAAGTCGACGGTGGCCGACCGCATCCTCCAGTTGAGCGGCATCGTCCCCCAAAGGGAGATGCACGACCGCTTCCTGGACAGGATGGACATAGAGCAGGAGAGGGGGATCACGATCAAGTCCCAGGCCGTCAGGGTCCCCTGGGTCAAGGAGGGGACCGAGTACACCCTGGGCATGATCGACACCCCCGGCCATGTGGACTTCACCTACGAGGTCTCCCGTGCCCTCGAAGCCTGTGAGGGTGCCGTCCTCCTGGTCGACGCCACCCAGGGGATAGAGGCCCAGACCCTGTCCAACCTTTACATGGCCCTGGACGACGACCTGACCATCATCCCGGTCCTCAACAAGATCGATCTGCCCTCGGCGGAGCCCGACAAGCATGCAGAGGAGATAGGCAACCTGATCGGCTGCGACCCGGACGGCATCCTGAGGGTCTCGGGCAAGACGGGCGAAGGGGTCAGAGAGCTCCTGGACAGGATCGTGGACCAGGTCCCGGCCCCAAGCGGGGATCCGAAGGCACCGGCCCGCGCCCTCATCTTCGACTCGGTGTACGACTCCTACCGGGGGATCGTCACCTACATCCGCATGGTCGACGGCGAGCTCAGAAGCAGGCAGCGGATCCGCATGATGGGCCGCAAGACCGTGCACGACCCCATCGAACTAGGGGTCATCAGCCCGGATATGACCCCGACGAAGGCCCTGGGGGCCGGCGAGGTGGGATACGTGATCACCGGGGTGAAGGACGTCAGCCAGTCCAAGGTGGGCGACACGATCACCGGGGACTCCCGTCCGGCCGAGCAGCCCCTGCCGGGTTACCGGGACCCGCAGCCCATGGTCTATTCCGGCCTCTTCCCCATAGACAACGCCCAATTCCCCGAGTTGCGCGACGCCCTTGACAAGCTCAAGCTCAACGATGCCGCCCTGGTCTACGAACCAGAGACCTCTGTGGCCCTGGGCTTCGGCTTCCGCTGCGGCTTTCTGGGCCTGCTCCACATGGAGATCGTCACCGAGCGCCTGAGCCGTGAATTCGGTCTTGACCTGATCGCAACGGCCCCCAACGTGACCTACCAGGTGACCATGGAGGACGGGACGGTCCATACGGTCAAGAACCCCAGCGAGTTTCCCGACGGGAAGGTCCGCAGGATCGTGGAGCCCCTCGTCGCCGCGGACATCATCACCCCCAAGGAGTTCATCGGCCCGGTCATGGAACTCTGCCAGGAGCACAGGGGGCAGATGGGGACCATGGAGTACCTGAGTCCGGAGCGGGTGGAGCTCCACTACAAGATGCCCCTGGCCGAGATCGTCTTCGACTTCTTCGACCAGCTCAAGAGCAAGACCAAGGGCTATGCCAGTCTGGACTACCACGAGGCGGGGGAGCAGTCCGCGGATCTGGTCAAGGTCGACATCCTGATCCAGGGGGAGAAGATAGACGCCTTCTCGGCCGTGGTCCACAGGGACAAGGCCTATGCTTACGGGGTCATGATGACCAAGAAGCTCAGGGGGCTGATCCCCCGCCAGCAGTTCGAGATCCCCATCCAGGCCGCCATCGGCTCCAGGATCATAGCCCGCGAGACGATAAGCGCACTGCGCAAGGACGTGCTGGCCAAGTGCTACGGGGGCGACATAACCCGCAAGCGCAAGCTGCTGGAGAAGCAGAAGGCCGGCAAGAAGAGGATGAAGATGCTGGGCCACGTGGAGGTCCCCCAGGAGGCCTTCATCGCTGCCCTCAGCACGGGGGAGCCCACGGACCGCGACACCAAGGACAAGATCCGGGCGGCCGCGAAGAAAGAGGGCTGATGGGCGAGAACACCGTCGGCAGGCCGAGGGCGGACGGGGTGGCCGCATTCGAGGTCTACGTACATGTGCCCTTCTGCCTGAGGCGTTGCGGTTACTGCGATTTCAACACGTATACGGCCACCGACCTGGGGGGAGGGGCCAGCCGTGAACACTACGCCGACCTGGCCATAGGGGAGATGGAGACTGTGGCCCGCTGGCAGGAAGCCCACGGCGTCCGAGAGCCCGCAGCCTCCACGGTCTTCTTCGGGGGCGGAACTCCCACCATCCTGCCCGCAGACGACCTGATACGGATGGTCCGGTCTGTGGACCGCATCTGGGGGCTGGCCCCCGGCGCGGAAATCACGACCGAAGCCAACCCGGACACGGTCGACCCAGCCTACCTGGCCCGTCTCAAGGAGGGGGGGATCACCAGGGTCTCCTTCGGAATGCAGTCGGCGGTCCCCAAGGTCCTGAAGACCTTGGACCGCACCCATACCCCGGCAAACGTGGCCTCAAACGTGGCGGCGGCCCGGAAGGTGGGCCTGGAGTGCAGCGTGGACCTGATCTACGGGACCCCTGGCGAGGGTCTGGAGGACTGGAGGACCAGCCTCCAGGCGGCCCTTGACCTGGGCGTGGGCCACGTCTCCGCCTATGCCCTCACCCTGGAACCGACCACAAAGATGGGAAGGGCCGTACGGGCCGGTCGGTTGGCCGGGCCCGATGACGACGACGAGGCTGCAAAGTACGAATTGGCCGACGACATGTTGACGGCGGCCGGCCTGCACTGGTATGAGATATCGAACTGGGCAAGGCCGGGTCACGAGAGCCGGCACAACCTGGGCTACTGGCGGAATGTGGACTGGGCGGGAATCGGTCCCGGAGCCCATTCCCACTACAACCTGGCCACCCTGTCAGGCCACCTTCACCAGAGAGGCGGACCGTCCAGGGCGGGGCAAGACAGGGACTCCTTCCGCAGGACAAGGGGGGAGGACCGCCATGCCGGTGGGGCCGGCGACCTAGGTGTCGCCATTGAAGAAGACCGCCTTGACACGGCCCCTGACCCATCAACCCTCCCCGGCGGGGGGACGGACCCTTCCCGGGGCCTTCCGTCGGCGCCAATGAGAGCGTGGGACCTGGCCCATCCCAGGAAGTGGGCCGAAGCCCTGACGTCGGGCCGGGTCCCGTGGGCGGGTTCCGAGGTCATCGGTCCCGCAGAGGCCATCGAAGAGGCCGTCATGCTGGGCCTGCGCCTGAGCGAGGGACTGGACCTGGCCTCCGTCGAAGGGCGTTGTGGCCGCCGGGCGGACCCCGATCGGATCGGGGGGCTGATCAGCCAGGGACTGGTCTGCGAACGGTCCGGCCGCCTGATCCCCACCCGGAGGGGGAGGCTGGTCAACGACCTGGTCGTCCAGGGGGTGCTGGAGGCGGTGGGGGTGTGGTGAGTCCAGGGCCGGGCGGCCCCGACCGTCTCCCCTCCGCATCAGACGGCGGTTTCGTGGGGCCGCTGGGTGGTATGGTGGCGTTCATGGCGGTACCGGCATGAGACGGCATCGGCCGACATGGAGCATGATGGAACATGATGAGGCACGAGGGATCGAGCAAAAGGGAGGCATCCGATGACGAACCGCGCTGAACGCAGGGCCCAGGCCAAGCGCAACCGCAGGGGAGAGGCAGACCGTTACAGCGGGGGCGAGCGCGGACGCGCAGGCCTCCTGGACGAGGCGGCCCTCCAGGCCCGCTCCCGCAGACTCTCCTCCGGACAGGACGGGGAGTGGAAGCCCAGCGGGCACAGCGAAGCCGAGGAACTCACCGCCGAGGATGACCCCGGCCTGCGCAACCCCAAGGCGGCCCAGGCGCCCCATACGCTCAAGCAGTGGCTGAGACTGGTCTGCTGGGTCTTCCTTGGACTCTCGGCCCTGGCCTTCGTGGTCTGCATGTGGTTCCCCAGGGTGCCCATGTGGGCCATCATCACCATGGTCGTCGTCTTCGGCCTGGGCGTGATCGGTCTCTTCTTCACAGGCCGCCCCTTCCAGGAGAACCCCAATCTGGATTCCTACGGGACGGCCGTCTGACTGGACCGGCCCCGAAAAGCGCGGTGTTTTCAAACCCATCCTGAAGGTATCAAGGCCCCCGGGAGTGGCCGGTCCAGACCTCGGGAGGGGGCCTGGCACGCGGGTCCGGCGAGTTCCGGACAGCTGATATGGCGAGCCCGGGGGGGGGGATTGACGCCCGTGGGGCGGAGAGGGGCGGGAGGAACCGGTGACATCGGCCTTTCGGCTTTCGGTATGGATGGACCTGCGGGGGCTTGCCTTGGGGTAGACTGAGACGGTTTATCGCCCCCAGAACCGTCCGGGACATATGGCGACCTTGCCGTGCATGAAGGATGTTGAATGATCAGGATTTGGACCCACTACTTGAGACCTTACTGGCCGCAGGCGCTGGTCTTGGTGCTCTTCCAGATAGCGCAGACGGTGCTCAACCTCTACCTGCCCAACCTCCAGGCCGACATCATCGACAAGGGCGTGGCCGCGGGAGACCAGGGGGCCATATACAGGATCGGCTTCGAGATGATGGGGATAACGGCCATCCAGGTCCTGGCCAACGTGGTAGCCGTGTACTGCGCCACCAGGCTGGCCATGCGGATGGGCTACGAGCTCAGGCGGGACCTGTTCTCCTCCGTGGAGGGGTTCAGCCTCAATGAGATGGAACGTTTCTCGGCCGGGTCCCTGATCACCCGCACCACCAATGACGTCCAGCAGGTCCAGATGACCACGATGGAGACCCTGATGATCATCCTCCAGGCCCCTGTCATGTTGATCGGAGGCCTGATCCTGGCCCTCAGACAGGACGGGCCGCTGACCTGGTCCCTGGCCGTCATCGTCCCGATCATCCTGGTGATCGCCATCTTCCTCATGTCCCTCATGGGGCCCCTTTTCACGAAGATGCAGAACCTTCTGGACGGAATCAACCGCCTGGTGCGCGAGCAGATTTCCGGCGTCAGGGTCATCCGGGCCTTCGTCCGCGAGAAGACCGAGGCCAAACGCTTCGACCAGGCCAACACGGACGTCTACAAGGTCCTGATCTCCACCGGCCGCCTGATGAGCATGCTGACGCCCCTCCTCTGGTTCCTCCTCAACCTGTCGAACATCGCCATCATGTGGTTCGGCGGCAAGAGGATCGAGTCGGGCGGAATGCAGATAGGCTCCCTCCAGGCCTTCATCCAATACCTGATGATCATCCTTTCGGGCCTGATGATGGCCGCCATGATGTCCGTCATGCTCCCCAGGGCCTCCGTGGCCGCCAGGCGCATCAACGAGGTGCTGGACACCACCACCGACATCACCGCCCCGGAGCATCCCTACCGCCCCAGCGACCCCAAGGGCGTCCTGGAGTTCCGCCATGTCGATTTCAGCTATCCCGGGGCCCAGGACCCCGTCCTGAGCGACGTGAGCTTCAAGGCCACGCCGGGGACCACCACGGCCATCATCGGGGCCACCGGGTCGGGAAAGTCAACCATCGTCCGCCTGGCCAGCCGCATGTTCGACGTGACGGGTGGAGCCATCTACGTGGACGGACACGACGTACGCGAATACGACCCCGCCCAGCTGGCCGGCCTGTTCGGCCAGGTCCCCCAACAGGCCACCCTTTTCACCGGGACCATACGCAGCAACATGCTCTACGGGGATCCCCGCGCCGATGACGAGACCATCTGGCAGGCCCTCAAGGTGGCCCAGGCCGAGGACTTCGTCAAAGAGATCCCGGAGGGTCTGGACGCCCCCGTCGCCGAGGGGGGCACCAACTTCTCAGGAGGGCAGAAACAGCGGCTCTGCATGGCCAGGGCCATCCTGCGCCACCCCCTCATATACGCCTTCGACGACTCCTTCTCGGCCCTGGACATGACAACCGACCGGGCCCTGCACAGGGCCCTGGTCCCGGTGACCAGACAGGCCACCCAGTTGGTCGTCGCCCAGAGGGCCGCCTCCATCAGGGACGCAGACCGGATACTGGTCCTGGACCAGGGGCGGATCGTGGGGGAGGGGACCCATGACCAGCTCATGGGAGACTGCCCCACCTACCAGGAGATCGTGGAATCACAGGGGGGCATGGGCCCGGACGTGGAAGAACTCAGCATCGATGAGGGGAGGATGAACTGATGGCGAATGAAGTTGCCGCGAGGAATGTCCCCGTCGTCCCCAAGGGCCAACGCAGGCATACGATCAAGAGGCTGGTCCGCTACCTCCTCGCCAGCCCCTGGAGGGTGATCGTCATGATCCTGGCCGGCATCACCGCCGTGGCCATGATCGTCATCGGCCCCAAGGTGATGGGCCAGGCCACCAACGTCCTCTTCGAGGGGATCCTGGGTGCCATGCTGGTCAGGATGGGAGCCAAACCGGGCACCCCCAAGGAGGCTGTCGTGGCCTACCTCCAGTCCAAGGGGCAGGACAAGATCGCCCAGATGATCTCCACCATGAACGTCCAGGTGGGCAAGGGGATCGACTGGTCCGCCTTCGCCAGGGTCCTGATCTTCCTGGCCGCCATCTACGTCATCTCCATCACCGTGCGTGTGGTCCAGAACTTCCTGATGACACGTTTGGTCTCGGACGCCGTATACACCATGCGCCGTCAGATAGAGGACAAGCTGGACCGTCTCCCCCTCCAGTATTTCGACCGTACCCCGCGCGGGGAGGTGATGAGCAGGACCACCAACGACATCGACAACATATCGGGGACCCTCCAGCAGATCCTGGGCGAGCTCCTCTTCTCGGTCTTCTCCTTCATCGGGGCCATCATCATGATGTTGGCCATCTCCCCCATGCTGACCCTGATAGCCCTGATCATCATCCCCCTTATGGCGCTGGGGGCCGGAATCATCCTGAAAAAGACCCAGCCCCAGTTCACCAGGCAGTGGATTCAGACCGGCCAGGTCAACAGCCACGTGGAGGAGATGTTCTCCGGACACACGGTGGTCAGGGCCTTCGGCCACCAGGCGGTGGCCAAAGAGGAGTTCGAGGCCAAGAACAAGGAACTGTACGAATCCTCCTTCAAGGCCACCTTCTTCTCCTCCCTGGTCAACCCCCTGTCCACCTTCTTCGGCAACCTCAGCTTCGTCCTGGTGGCCATCGTCGGCGGGGTGAGGGTCCTGTCAGGGACCATGACCCTGGGCGACCTCCAGGCCTTCACCCAGTACACCCGCCAGTCCTCCCAGCCCATAGGCCAGCTGGCCTCCATGGGCACCATGCTCCAGAGCTCCCTGGCCTCCTGCCAGAGGGTCTTCGAATTCCTGGACGAACCCGAGGAGGAACCCGACCCCAGCGACCCCGAGGTCCTGGGTGAACTGACCGGCGGCCGGGTGGAGGGCCATGTCCGCTTCGACCACGTCCGCTTCTCCTACAAGCCCGAGGAGCCGTTGATCGAGGACCTCTCCATCGAGGCCAAGCCGGGTCAGACCATCGCCATAGTCGGGCCCACCGGAGCCGGCAAGACGACCCTGGTCAACCTCCTCATGCGGTTCTACGAGATACAGGGCGGACAGATAACCATCGACGGGGTCGACACATCCAAGGTGACCAGACACGACCTGCGCAGCCACTTCGGCATGGTCCTGCAGGACACCTGGCTCTTCGACGGGACCGTCCGCGACAACCTCCTCTACGGTCTGGACGAGGGGGAGACCATCAGCGACGAGAAGATGATAGAAGGCGCAAGGGCCACCCACGTTGACGAGTTCATCCGCCGTCTCCCCCACGGCTACGACACCGTTCTCAACGAGGACAGCAGCGAGTTGAGCCAGGGGGAGCGCCAGCTGATGACCATCTGCCGGGCCTTCCTTTCGGACCCCGACATCCTGATTCTGGACGAGGCCACCTCCTCGGTGGACACCAGGACCGAACTGCTGGTGCAGCAGGCCATGAACACCCTGCGCAAGGGGAGGACCAGCTTCGTCATCGCCCACCGCCTGTCGACCATCCGCGATGCCGACCTGATACTGGTGGTCAACCATGGTTCCGTGATCGAACAGGGCACCCACGACCAACTCCTGACCGCGGGCGGGGCCTACGCCAGCCTCTACAACTCCCAATTCACCAAGGGCGCGGAGGAGGATTGATGGGCCAGTCACGGAGGCCGGTGGCCTACGGGGAACGGGTGCAGTTGACCGATCGCAGGGGCCGCCGGCTGACCGTCATGCTGGAACCGGAAGGGGTGACGCAGACCGACCGGGGCTTCCTCCTGCACGACAGATTGGTGGGACTGCCGGAGGGATCGGTTGTCACCTCCCTGTCCGCCGCCCAGTTGAGGGCCGCCCGGCAGGACACCGGGCAGGATGCCAGGCCTGTGGACCCGGCCGATGAGGAGGAAGACGGGGGCCGGCGCAAGCCCTGGAAGGCCTCCCGTGCCATAGGGGGGTGGCAGTATACGATGATGCGTCCCCGCCTGGCCGATTTCGTCCTCTCCATGCCCCGTGGTGCCCAGATCATGTACCCCAAGGACATCGCCCAGGCAGTCAGCCTGGGCGACATCCGCCGGGGGATGAGGGTCCTGGAGTCGGGTGCAGGTTCCGGGGCCATGAGCCTGAGCCTCCTCGATGCCGTGGGACCGGAGGGGGGTCTGACCTCCATCGAGTTGAGGCCGGAGTTCGCCAGGGTGGCCATGGGCAATGCCACCGTCTACTTCGGGGGCCGGCCTGCCTGGTGGGACCTGCGGGTGGGGGACTTCGACCATGTCGCGGCCGACCTGCCCGAAGCCTCCTACGACAGGATATTCCTGGACATGCTGGACCCCTGGAACCGGCTGGATGCCGCCTACAGGGTCATCGCACCGGGCGGGGTCCTGACCGCCTATGTGACCACGACCACCCAGATGAGCCGGCTGGCCGAGCATCTGCGTTCTTCAGGTCACTGGACGGAGCCGGAAATCGACGAGACCCTGCAACGCTCCTGGAAGGCGGACGGTCTGGCGGTCAGACCGGAGCACGAGATGATCGGGCACACGGGTTTCCTGGTTGTTTCCAGGGCCATGGCCCCCGGCCAGGAGGCCCTTCGGAAGAAGACCAGAGCCACCAAGGACTTCTATGGGGATGTAGATGACAGCCATCCCACCCGGGCGGACGGCGGTGAGGACCTGTCGGTGTTGGAGCTGAGGGACATATCCGACCGCAAGCTGCGCAAGGTCCTGCGGGACCTGGACCATGAGGTCGGGGTCATCCCACCCGGCAATGAGCCGGCTGACCGCTGCGACGACCGTGGGACGCATCTGCGATAATGGTGGTGTCAATGCTCGTGCCGGGAACACGGGGGTCGTCTGGGGTCACCGGGCCTGGTCCGGCCGTCGACCCCCTGGCCGCCGTCCCCGGCCCGCCAACCTGGAAGGGGTCGATATGGGTGTCGATGTCTCAAAGATAGCCAAGCATGCCCGCCGGTGCTCCTACACGCTCATCCTTATGAGGCATGCCAAGGCCGAAGTCTCCTCGCCGGATGGCGACCGCGGCCGCCCGCTGACCGAGAAGGGCCTCAAACAGGCCAGGAAGGTGGCGAAGGGCCTGGTCAGGGTGGACCTGATACCGGACAGGATCGTCTGCTCGGGCGCCCTCAGGGCCCGTCAGACCCTGGACAGGATGCTGGCCCCCCTTGGGGACGGACCCCAGGTTGACTACAGGGAGGACCTCTACGAGGGGGGCATCCAGGCCATCCTGGACCAGATGGCACAGACAAGACCGGACCAGCACCTCCTCATGATCATCGGCCACGAGCCCGCCATCTCCGTGACCAGCCAGTGGCTGGCCAAGAAGGAGTCGGATCCCGGCCTCCTGGACCTGCTCAACCTGGGCGTCTCTCCCGCGAACTTGGTCATCTTCGGCTCAGAAAACCCCTTCGACCGGTGGGAACTGCATTCGGCCCGTCTGCACGGGGTTGTGGCCCCGCACGATTTCAAGCACTGAAGTCCCCCAACCGCCGCCACGCCAAGGCCGGCCGGCACCCCGGGGTGGGCCTGCCGTCAAGGCTATAATCTCGGCTTATGACGACACCCAGAGCCGTCCGATTACCGGCCCGCCCGCCGGCGTTGATAGGCTACCCCTAGCCATGAAATAACAATGGAGGTGTCATGTCTGCCATCACATCGGTGATAGGTTTCCCGCGCATCGGAGCCAACAGGGAGCTCAAGAGGGCCATCGAGGGATACTGGAAGGGATCGCTCGACCTGGACGGGATGCGTGCGGTGGCCAGGGACCTCAGGGCCTCCCACTGGCGCCTCCAGAAGGAGGCGGGGATCGACCTGATCCCCAGCAACGACTTCAGCTACTACGACCAGGTCCTGGACACGTCAATGCTCCTGGGCGCCGTCCCCCGCCGCTACCGCGACCTGGGCCTGGGTGCCGAGGACACCCTCTTCGCCATGGGAAGGGGCTACCAGGGGGAGCGGGGCGATGTGACGGCCCTGCCCATGAAAAAATGGTTCACCACCAACTACCACTACCTGGTGCCGGAAATCGACGGGGATACCGAAATCCGCCTGTCCGGGAGCAAACCCTTCGACGAGTACCGCGAAGCCCGCGACATGGGAATCGAAACCAAGCCCGTGCTCATAGGCCCATACACCTTCCTCAAGCTGGCCCGCGGACCCCAGGGCGCCGATCTGACCCTGGAGGGGGGACTGATCAGGGACACGGGTGAGGCCTACAGGCAGATCCTGGCCCGGTTCGCCTCCCTGGGCACCGACTGGGTCCAGCTGGACGAGCCATATCTGGTCATGGACAAGGAGGAGGGTGACCTGGAACTCTTCAGGACCCTCTACCGGACCATCCTGCCTGGTGCAGGGGAGGGTGAGGGGAGGGTCCACGTCCTTCTCCAGACCTACTTCGGCCATGTGGCCGACTGCCTCCGGACCCTTGACGAACTCGGCTTCGACGCGATAGGGCTGGACTTCGTCGAGGGGTGCGACGAGAACCTGGCCGCCCTGAAGGCCCACGGGGTGCCGGATGGCACCACGATCTTCGCCGGCCTGGTCAACGGACGAAACATCTGGCGCAACAACTACGCGGTCAGCCTGGGGATCCTCGACGCCATCCGCCAGGTCACCCCCGACGTGGCCCTGTCAACGGGCTGCTCCCTCCTCCACGTCCCCTTCAGCGTGAAAGGGGAAGAAGGGCTGGACCCCCGGACCGTACGACCCCACTTCGCCTTCGCCGTCGAGAAACTGGGCGAACTGCATGAGCTGTCCATCCTGGCCGAAACCGACGAGGAAGGCAAGAAGGCTTCAGAGCAGCTGGCAGCCAACCAGAAGCTCTTCGACGGGACCAGGGTGCAGGCGGACCAGGCCGTGGCCGACCGTCTGGCCTCGCTGAGCGAATCGGATTACGTCAGGCAGCCCGATCGTCCCACCCGTCAATCCATACAGGCCAAGGAACTGGGACTGCCGATCCTGCCCACCACCACGATCGGCTCCTTCCCGCAGACCCGTGAGATCCGCGCCCAGCGGGCCAGGCTGCGCAAGGGGGAGATAAGCCAGGAGGAATATGACTCCTTCATCGCCTCCCAGATAGACCGGGTGATCGAGCACCAGGAGGCCATCGGCCTGGATGTGCTCGTGCACGGGGAATTCGAGCGCAACGACATGGTCGAATACTTCGGGCAGAACCTGAACGGCTTCCTCTTCACCTCGAACGCCTGGGTGCAGTCCTACGGGACCCGCTGCGTCAAGCCCCCCATAGTCTGGGGGGATGTATCCCGGGCCCGGCCGATAACCGTTCGTTGGAGCTCCTACGCCCAATCGCGGACGGACCATGTGGTCAAGGGGATGCTGACCGGGCCGGTGACCATCCTCAACTGGTCCTGGCCCCGCGAGGATGTCAGCCACCGGATTCAGACCGAACAACTGGCCCTGGCCATCAGGGACGAGGTCCTCGACCTGGAGGCGGCAGGCATCAAGGTCATACAGATCGATGAGGCCGCCCTGCGTGAGAAGCTCCCCCTGAGGAGGTCGGACTGGCACACGCGGTACCTGGACTGGGCCATCCCCGCCTTCCGGCTGGTCCACTCGGCAGTCAGGCCCGGCACCCAGATCCACACCCACATGTGCTACTCGGAATTCAACGACATCATCAAGGACATCGATGCCATGGACGCGGACGTGATCTCCTTCGAGGCTTCACGCTCCGACCTGACCGTCCTGGATGCCATACAGGCCGCACACTTCGAAACCGAGGCGGGACCGGGCGTCTACGACATCCATTCGCCCCGCATCCCCTCGGTGGATGAGATGGTTGACCGTATCCACGAGATACTGGGCAAGATGGAGGCCGGCAAGGTCTGGGTGAATCCGGACTGCGGGCTGAAGACCAGGGGGGAGAAAGAGACCTGGCCCAGCCTGGAGCACATGGTCCAGGCGGCCAAGAGGGTCCGTCGGGAGCTCGCCACCGGCGGCCGGCCGGCGGAATCGAGATGACCGGGCATGCGTGAGCCCATCTTCTCCCTCGAGGTCTTCCCGCCCAAGAGGGATGCCCCCGTGGGCACAATCTACGACACCCTCGACGGGTTGGAGGGACTCAAGCCTGACTTCATCTCGGTCACCTACGGAACGGGAAGGCAGGCGGACAGGACCGCCACGGCCAGGATCTGCAGAACCATCCGCAGGGAGTACGGGATCGACGCCGTGGCCCACCTCACCGCCCGATACGCCGACCAGGACCGGGTGGACGAGGCCCTCGACATGTTCGACCGGGCCGGCGTGAAGGCTGTCCTCCTGCTCAGGGGCGACAGCGTGGAGGGCCGCCGGCCCAGCGGGGTCTTCGACCATGCCAGCGACCTGGTCTCATACGTGCATGCCAGGCGGCCCGATCTCACCCTGCTCGGGGCCTGTTACCCAGAGACCCATCCCGAGGCCGCCTCCCCGGCGGAAGACCTGGACCACCTCAAGATGAAAGTGGATGCGGGGGTGACCCATCTCATCTCCCAGCTCTTCTACCGCAACTCCGATTTCCTGGACTTCGTGGATCGGGCCGGGCGGGCTGGCATCGACGTACCCATCGAAGCGGGCATCATGCCCATCACCAACGCCCGCCAGGTGAGGCACATGAGCCGGACCTGCGCGGCATGCATTCCCGACGGCGTCCAGCGGATGCTGGAGCGGTGGGGGGACGAACCCGCCAGCCTGAAGGAGGCCGGGATCATCTACGCTTCGGAGCAGATCTGCGACCTCGTCGCCAGGGGGGTCGACGGAATCCACCTCTATTCGATGAACCAATGCGAGGTGACCAGGCGGATCTGGCGCAACGTCAGGGGCCTGTTCAGACCGGGACCGGGGCAGGGACAGGAGGCCGGGCTGCCCCCCAGGTAGATTCATAGGTGATGGCACCTATGGAAGGGGCGGCATGATCGGTGACGAGGAATCCGGCTTCTCTGCCTATGACCTGATCCACAGCGGACTGCAGGATATGGACCGGTCCCGTCAGGGGCTGGAGAGGCTGAGACGGGTCGGCCTTAAGGATCCGGCCTTACGCTGCATCCTCGGCAGCCTGGCTTCGGCCTGCGACCCGGATGCCGCCCTTAACGCACTTGTCCCCATCGTGGAGTCCTGGCCCGGGCAGGCCGGGGGCCACGGTTTCCTGGACTGCACGGGGGGAGGGGAAGTCCGGGCCACCAGCCGTCTGATCCGGGTTCTGGGGGCTTCCGAAGCCATGGGCAGGCTGATGAGGTCCCGGCCGGACCTGGTCCGGGCCGCCGCCTGCGACCCTGATTCCCTCCTCCTGCTCACCAGGGAGGAGAGGGTGTCACGCATCCTGCGGGCGGTCGGCGATGCATCCGACGGCAGCGGGGGGCGCAGTCCCCTGGCGGCCAGGAGCGATGCCCTGAGAGCGGAGTACCGGCTCCAGCTGGCGGCCCTCATGGCATGGGACCTGGAACAAGCCGACCCCGTGCGGGTCCAGCCCCGTGTGAGCGCCATCCTTTCGGACATGGCCGATGCCGCTCTGACCGGCGCCCTGGACATCGCCATGGAGGAGACCGGAGGATCCGCCTCCTGCAGGTTCGCCGTCATCGGCATGGGCAAACTGGGGGCCAGGGAGCTCAATTACGTCTCCGACGTGGACCTGATATACGTGGTCGAGCCCCCGCAGGAGGGCGATGGAGAGGACCCCGGCCCGGAGGGGCCGGCCCGTGACCCCGTCCAGGTGGGGACCAGGGTGGCCATTCTCCTTCAGCGCGTCTGCCAGTCGGTCATGACCGGATCCCTGGAACCCCCGCTCTGGCAGGTCGACACGGCCCTCAGGCCGGAGGGGAGGGACGGACCTCTGGTCCGCCGTCTGGAGTCCCATCGGGACTACTACCGTTCCTGGGCAGAAAGCTGGGAGTTCCAAGCCCTTCTCAAGGCCAGGCCTGTGGCCGGGGACAGGGGGCTGGGCCGGGAATACCACCGGATGGCCCAGGATTTCGTCTGGTCTGCCAGCCAGCGCAGGAACTTCGTCTACGACTGCCAGGAGATGAGGGGGCGGGTCGAACGGATGATCCCGGAACGTTACAGGGACCGCGAGATCAAATTGGGACGGGGCGGCCTGCGCGATGTCGAGTTCACCGTCCAGATGCTCCAATTGGTGCACGGACGCACCGATCCCTCCCTCAGGGTCACCTCCACGCTTGAGGCCCTGGCCGCCCTGGCCGCCGGTGGCTATATATCCGAAAAGCACCAGACCGCCCTGGCCGCCGACTACCGGTTCGAACGGGTCCTGGAGCACCGCCTCCAGATGTGGCAGCTCAAGCGGACCCATCTCTTCCCCGATCTCGGGGAACGCTCTGCCGGCGGGCTTGACGCGACCAGGTCGCTGACCCTGCCGCGTCTGGAGGCCAACCGTGACCTGAAGCGTCTGGCGCGGGCCTTCGACATGCACGTCGATGAGATGGTCGCGACCTACGACAGGGTCCGCCGCCAGGTCCGCAGCCTCCATCAGGCCATCTACTTCCGCCCCATGCTCCCCATCAACGCTCAGTTGGATGATGAGGAGGTCAGTCTCAGGCCGCAGGCGGCCCGGGAGCGTTTCGCCTCCATAGGCTTCGCCGACCCCGATGCCGCCGTCCGACACGTCCAGGCCCTGACGGTGGGTGTCACCAGGTCGGCCAAGATCAACCGGATCCTCCTCCCGGCCGTCCTGGGGTGGCTGGGGGAGGGCCAGGACCCCGACATGGGCCTGCTGGGCTGGAGGAATCTGGAGGAGCGCTTCGGGTCCAAGAGCGCCTACCTCGGTTTCCTGAGGGACTCCACCTCGGCCGCCCGCCGCCTCTGCCACGTCCTGTCGAACTCCCGCTACCTGGGCGGGGCCCTGACCAAGTCGGTGGAATCCGTCACCTGGCTCGGTGATGACGCCGACCTCAGGCCGCGCGACCTGCCCTCCCTCCGGTCACGATGCGACTCCTACCGTGACCGCCATGCGGATCAGGCCGGCGAGTTCGCCTCGGCCCTGAGGGGGATGCGGCGGCAGGAAATCGAGCGGATAGGCCTGGGATGGATGAGCGGGGTCATCGACCAGGAGCAGTGCCTGCGGGGGATGTCCGACGTTTACGACGCGGCCGTGGGGGCGGCTCTGGACTGGGCCGTCGGCCGCCACACCACCCTTGCCGGCCTGGATGGACCCCCAGCCGCCATGACCGTCATCGCCATGGGGAGGTACGGGGGCAGGGAGGTCAATTTCAATTCGGATGCCGATGCCATCCTCGTCTATCGGCCCGCCCGGGGGGCGGATGATGCGACGGCGGGCCGCTTCGCCAGGGATGTGGTGACCGACCTGAGGGCCGTCCTCTCCGGGCCCCTCACCCTGGAACCCAAGATCGACCTGGACCTTGACCTCCGCCCGGAGGGGCGGCAGGGCCCCCTGGTGAGGTCCCTGGACTCCTGTCGGGAGTATTACTTCAACTGGTCTCAGGTCTGGGAGCATCAGGCCCTGCTCCGGGCCAGGCCTGCCGCCGGCGATCCGGACCTGGCCCGGGATTTCCTGGAGGAGGTGGCCGACCCCCTCCGGTACCCCGCCACCCCTCCGGACGGGGAGGCCGTCTCCCGGATCCGCAAGCTCAAGGCCAGGATGGAGGCCGAACGCCTCCCCAGAGGGGTCAGACGGGACCGTCACCTCAAACTTGGCCGCGGAGGCCTGTCAGACGTGGAGTGGACCGTCCAGCTCCTCCAGCTCCAGCATGCCTGCGATCTCCCCTGCCTGAGGACAACCTCCACCCTCCAGGCCCTCCAGGGCCTGGAGGAGGCCGGTCTGGTGGGGGAGGAGGACGCCCGGGTCCTGGAGCGCAGCTGGGTCCTGTGCACCAGCGCCCGCAACGGCAACTACCTCTGGTCCGGCCGTGCCACACAGGCGGACATCCTCCCGGATGACGGGTTCGTCCTTGGGGGCATCGCCGTATACCTCGGTTATCCGGCCCATCGGGGACAGGAATTCGCCAATGAGCTCCTGGGCGCCATGAGACGGTGCCGGGAGGTCATGGACCGTCTCTTCTATGGCCTGTGACCATCGGTCTGCGAGGCCGGGCCGCTTGGGAGGAAAGACCGTCTCGGGCCCTCCCTCCCGCAATACCATGGCAGGTCCCCGGTGGACATTACGATGGTGAAGGTCACACAAGGTGGCCACCTTTGGGAAGGGTGGGCCGTTGTCTGCACAAATCTCAAAATCCGTCTCGGGCCTTTCATATCCCGGGAGCGATGCCAACTCCGATTATTCCTTCAAGGGCCGCAGCGTCGTCACCCTTGATGACATGCCGCTGGGCTGCATAGTCGAACTGCTCGACCGGGCCTCTTACATAAGCGGACACATGCGGCAGGTGGCGCACACCTGCGATGGCCGGGTCCTGGCCACCCTTTTCTATGAACCCAGCACCAGGACCAGGCTGAGCTTCGAGACGGCGATGCTCAGGCTGGGCGGCCAGGTGATCGGCTTCGCCAGCGCCAAGGAGGCCAGCGCCTCAAAGGGGGAGACGGTCAGCGACACCCTGAAGACGATCTCCCAGTACGCCGACATAGCCACCATCCGCCATCCCAAGGAGGGGGCCGCACTGGTGGCCTCACAGGCGGCTGACATCCCCGTCATCAACGCCGGGGACGGGGGCCACATGCATCCGACCCAGACCCTGGCCGACCTGGAGACGATCAGGTCGCGCAGGGGGGGCTTCAAGGGTCTGACCATCGGCCTGTGCGGGGACCTGACCTTCGGCCGGACCGTGCACTCCCTGATCTCCACCCTCTGCAGGTTCGGAGACGTCAACTTCGTGCTCATCAGCCCGGAGGAGCTCAGGACGCCCGAATATGTCCTCGAGCGGATAAAGGCCTCCCCCTCTTGCTCCTACCTGGAGACGGACGACCTGGACCAGGTGATCGGGGACCTGGACGTCCTGTACATGACCAGGGTACAGAAGGAGCGCTTCTTCAACGAGGACGACTACCTGAGGCTGAGGGACACCTACATACTCGACCTGGACAAGTTGGACAAGGCCAAGCCAGACATGGCCGTCCTCCACCCCCTGCCCAGGGTCAACGAGATCGAGGCCGGGGTCGACGGGGATCCCCGGGCCGCCTACTTCGAGCAGGTGCGCAACGGGATGTTGGTCAGGATGGCCCTGGAGAGCGCCCTCCTTGGCGACGCCCTGCCAGGTTATGAAGAAGGGAAGGAGGTCCGCGCGTGATGAAGGTCACAAGCATCGTCAACGGGACCATCATCGACCACGTGCCTGCGGGCACTGCCCTGAAGGTCCTCCACTATATGAACATCGACCCCGCCCAGACCAGGCTGGCCCTGATCATGAACGCGGTCAGCCAGAGGTTCGGCAGCAAGGACATCATCAAGATCGAAGGACGCGAGGATTTCGATCTGACGGCCCTGGGCTTCATCGCCCCCCAAGCCACCATCGACACGGTCCGTGACGGGAGGATCATCAGCAAGCGCAACCCTGTCAGGCCCGACCACCTGGTCAACGTCATCTCCTGCGTGAACCCCCGCTGCATCACCACCGTCGAGAGGGACCTGGACCAGCGTTTCCATCTGGACCCCTCCGACCAGGGAATCTACCGCTGCGACTATTGCGACGAGAAGGCGGAACTGTAGCAGTGGCAAGCCATCCAGCCCCGTCACCTCGGCCCTGGACCACAGGCCGGACGGTCCTCCTCAAGGGGGCCCGCCTCTGGCGCTCAGGGCGGAAGGTGGACGTCCTCCTCCCAGCGCCCGTTCGAGGCGACCTGATCGATGAGACCGGTCTCCTGACGGATGCGGGAGGATGCGCCGATGGCCGCGAGGCCGGACCGGCCCAGATCGTGGTCGATTGCACCGGGTGCATCCTGTCCCCGGCCCTGGCCGACCCCCACGTGCACTTCCGCGATCCTGGGGGAACCCGGAAGGAGGACATGTCGTCGGGGTCCGCCGCTGCGGTGGCCGGGGGCTATGGACGGGTGCTCATCATGCCCAACACCGACCCGGCGATCGACGGGGCGCCCGCGCCCGACGGCGGGCCCGGAGTCATCGACTACCTCCAGCACCTCAGGAGGGCCGATGGACGTGCCCTCCCCGTCGAATACAGCCTCTGCGCGGCCGCCTCGGCAGGCCGAGAGGGGCGAGAGGCCAGTCGACCCGGCTGGTGGGCCCCTTACCTGCCCGGCGGGGCGGCCTCGGCCAGGGACCCGATGGCGGCCGCCCATCCGGTCGTTGCCCTCAGCGATGACGGGGACGCGGTGACCGATGCGACACTGGACCAGGTGGCTTCCAACGCACTTGCTTATGGCCTGCCCATCCTGGATCACTGCGAACGCCATGAAACCGGAGTCATGAATGAGGGGGCGGTAAGCCGCAGGATGGGCCTGCCGGGTATCCCCGCCTCCACGGAGCTGGCCATAGTCCGTCGGGATGTGGATCTGGCCGCACGGACCGGGGTCCACGTCCACCTCCAGCACGTGAGCACGGCCGAGGCCTTCCAAGCCATCCGGCTGGCAAAGGAAAAGGGGGTCCCGGTCACCTGCGAGACGGCCCCGCACTATCTGGCCCTCTGTGACAAGGACCTGCCCGCCCTGGGGACCATGGCCAAGATGAACCCGCCCCTGCGCTCGGACGAGGACCGTCTGGCCACCCTCAGGGCCGTGGCAGACGGGACGGTCGACATGATAGCCACGGATCACGCGCCCCATACGGCAGAGGAAAAATCCCTTGGGCTCCTGTCGGCCCCCAACGGGATCGTCGGCCTGGAGACGGCCTATGGCGTCTGCCGACAGGTCCTGGTATCCGGCGGGTGGATCTCACACGAGAGGTTGGTGGAACTCATGTCGCTGGCACCCTCCCGCCTCATGCAGGCCCAGGTGACGGACCCCGAGGACCTGGCCCATCCTGCCGGGTCCTCCGCTTCCGCGGATGGCGTCCGGGTGGGCGCCCCGGGCGCAGGGGGCGGTCTCCTGGTGGATCTGACGGCCGGCCCGTCCACGAGGGTTGGGCTGACCCTCTTGGACCCCGATGCCGCCTGGACGGTGGATGCCGCCGGTTTCCACTCCAAGGGGAGGAACACCCCCTTCCAGGGGATGACCCTGTGCGGCCGGCCCCTGGCCACCATCGTCCGGTCCGAGCTGGTCTTCAGCCGCCTGCCCTCCGTCCGTGCCGGCAAGCCCGGGGTCAGGACCGCCGGGCCGGCAGGTGGGCAAGCCTTCCGCAGGAGGAGGGATCGGCCCCGGGAAGAAAGGACCAGTGATGGACGGACTGATTGAATCCATAAGGCGTTTGGACAACCCCTCGGTGGTCGGCCTGGACCCCAGGCCCGATCTCCTGCCCGGCCAGCTTCTGGACCAGGCCTTGGCCCAGACCGAGACCGTGCTGGACGAGGCCGGCATCCGCAGGGATGACCCCGAGGCAGCCCCCCAGGTGGAGGGGGCCTGGGCCGAACGCCTGGCCGATGCCTATCTCAGATTCAACCTGGCCGTCATCGACGGCGTGGCCGGTCTGGTCCCGGCCGTCAAGCCCCAGATAGCCATGTATGAGGCCCTGGGTCCTGCAGGCATCAGGGCCTATACGGCCACCTGCAGGGCCGCCCATGAACGGGGCCTGTACGTCCTGGGAGACATCAAACGGGGTGACATCGGCTCTACGGCGGCCGCCTACGCCGGGCACCTCTCCGGGCTTCCACTGACCTACCGGAAGGCATCGTGTGCCAGGGGAGGGGGGTCGCAGGACGGGCGGACCCTCACAGGGCAGGCGGGGCCTCTCCGGCCTTCAGGGGCGACCTGGCCCTGGTATGAGGATGCGGTCACCGTCAACCCCTATCTGGGAGGGGACGGGGTCCTCCCCTTCGTCGAAGCAGCCTGTGCCGGCGGTCAGGACGTCTTTGTCCTGGTGAGGACCTCCAACCCCTCCGGCGCCGACTTCCAAGACCTCAAGGTGGAAGGGACGGGGGAGTCCCCCGCCACCACCCTGGCCGACCGGGTGGGCCGGCAGGTGGGAGAGTGGGGTTCCGGCAGCGTCGGGGAAAACGGTTACTCCCGGGTCGCGGCAGTGGTCGGGGCCACCCACCCCAGCGAGGGAGCCCGCCTGCGCCGGGCCCTGCCCCACACCTTCTTCCTCGTCCCAGGCTATGGGGCCCAGGGTGGCAGGGCCGACGACGTGGCCCCGATGTTCGACGGGCAGGGGTCGGGCGCCCTGGTCAACTCCTCACGGGGGATCATCGGGGCCTGGAGGTCCGACCGCGACTATTCCCCCTCCCTGTCGCTCCAGGCCGCCCTCGGGCTGGTCTCCCGCTCTGCCGGCAGGGCTGCGACCGGGATGAGGGATTCACTCAGAGAAGCGATCAAGGAGGGCAGATGATCCGAAACACCTTCATCAACACCGGGGAACTCGTCCGGCAGGCCCAAGAGGCCGGCCTGCGCCCAGGCCGCCGGCGGGACCAGGTCACCGACATGGAGGAGCTGTCGCCCGGGGTCTGGAAGCTGACCATCCGCGACCCCTATATCGCCAGGACCAGCCTGCCCGGACGCTTCGTCAACCTGTACTCGGACGACCCCCTGACCATCCTCCCACGCCCCCTTGGGGTCTGCCGGGTGGAGGGGGACCTGGTCGAGTTCGTCTTCGCCGTGGTCGGCACGGGGACGGAGGAGCTCTCCCGTCTCAGACCAGGTGACGGGGTTGACGTGTTGGGACCCCTGGGCAGGGGGTTCGATCTGCAGTCCGCCGGGGAGTACCTCCTGGTGGGGGGCGGGCTTGGGGTGCCCCCGCTGATTTCGGCCGCCCAGGTCCTGCAGGACAGGGAGGACACGACAACCACCGCCCTCTTCGGATACAGGCGGGACCGTTTCGCCGACCGCCTGACCGCCCCCCTGGTCGATGACCTGGTGTCCATAGAGGATGCCGAAGGGGACGTGATCACCCTCCTTGATGCCTGGGAGGCCGGCAGGACCCCCCGCACGGCTGCCGACATGGCGGCCGGGGGGAGGGGGGCGGCCCTTGCCGCTGCGCCGGCCGGCCCCGGCCCGAGCTGCGGGGTCCGGATCCTCACCTGCGGCCCCACCCCCATGATGAAGGCTGTGGTCGGCTGGGCCCGCCCCAGGGGCATACCCGTCCAGTGCAGCCTGGAGGAAAGGATGGGGTGCGGGTACGGGACCTGCGTGGCCTGCGTGGTGGACACGGTCGACGGCAGGCTCAAGGTCTGCAAGGACGGCCCGGTTTTCTCCGCGGACAGGTTGGAATGGTCGGACAGGTGAAGTTGGAGGCGGAAATGGCGCAAGGCGCACAGACGGAAGGGACCATGGAGGAACAGTTGGCGGCCGGGGGGAACCGGACCGGGTCCGGACATGGATGGCGGCATGGGACGGTGGTCGCAGGGGTTGCCTGGAAGAATCCGGTGGGAACGGCCTCCGGGACCTTCAACCTGGATGCCTGCAAGGACTTCTACGACGTCTCCCAGATGGGGGCCATCAGCACAAAGGGGGTCTCGCCCATCCCCTGGGAGGGCAACCCCACCCCCCGCACTGCCGAGTGCCCGGCCGGGATGATCAACTCGGTCGGCCTGCAGAACCCGGGCGTGGACGCCTACCTAACGGACGAACTGCCACGGCTCAAGGCCCTCGGCGCCACCGTGGTCACCAACGTGGCCGGACACAGTGACGACGACTACGCCGAGGTGGTGGAGAAACTGGCAGATTCACCGGCAGACATGCTTGAAATCAACGTCTCCTGCCCCAACGTCTCCCACGGTGGCATGTCGGTGGGGAGCGACCCCCAGGCCCTGAACAGGCTGATCCTGCGGCTGAGGGGCCTGAGCGACAAGCCCATGGTGGTCAAGCTGACCCCCAACGTCACAGACATCGTGGCCGTTGCCAGGGCCGCCGTCGACGGTGGGGCGGATGCCCTCAGCCTGATCAACACCCTGGTCGGAATGAGGATCGACATCAAGACTGGCCGGCCCATCCTTGCGCAGAAGACAGGCGGGGTGTCGGGCCCCTGCGTCTTCCCGATCGCCCTGGGCTTCGTCTGGCGGGTCCGCCAGGCCCTCCCGCAGATACCCATCATCGGGATCGGGGGGATAGACAGCGGGGCCAAGGCCTTGGAGTTCCTCTACGCCGGAGCCAATGCCGTGGAGGTGGGTGCCGCCGCCCTGGTCGACCCCGTGGCACCCCTCCGGGTGGCCAGGGAGTTGGATGACCTGCTGGACGAGCGGCCCGGACTTGCCGGGAAACTGATGAAAGGACAGACATGGTGACAGGTGAAACCCGTGAGGACCGAGAGGGACAAGAGGACGGGCCGGAAGGCCTGCAGGGAAGGTTCACCCGCTTCCTCTTGGAGTGCGGCGCCTTGAATTTCGGAGACTTCACCCTCAAATCTGGCAGGCGCTCGCCCTACTTCATCAACGCGGGGTCCTTCAACGACGGCAGGCGGATAGCCCTCCTGGGCGAGTTCTACGCCCGCGCCATCCTGCAGGCCGTAGGGGAGGGCATCATCCCCCGGGACGTGGATACGGTCTTCGGACCCGCCTACAAGGGCATCCCCCTGGCCGTCTCGACAGCCATAGCCCTTGGCGGGGCCCACGGGATGAACGTCGGCTACACCTTCGACCGCAAGGAGGTCAAGGACCACGGCGATGCGGGCATGTTCGTGGGCACCCAGCTCAGGGACGGGATGAAGGTCCTCCTGGTCGATGACGTGATGACGGCGGGCACCGCCGTCCGCCAGGTCATTCCAAAACTCAAGGCGGAGGCCGACGTGACCGTCGTCGGTCTGGTCCTCTCCGTGGACCGCATGGAAAGGACCGGGGAGGGGGAGGGCTCCGCCGTCCAGTCCGTCATGAAGGAGTTCGGTTTCCCCGTGATCAGCATCGTCAACGTCAAGCAGATCTTCCAGGCGGCCCGCTCCATGAGGCGGGAGGACGGCACCCCCCTCCTTGACCCGGAGGTTGACAGGAGGGCCCGCGAATACCTGGCCCGGTACGGGGCCTGACCCCGCCCTGGGATGCCGAGGGAGGTCGCCGGACAGGTTTTCCCGGCAGCCGGGTAAGGTGGTCCCATTGCCGGATGTCGCCCTTCGGGAAGGATGTTCCGGAGGCATGAGGCAGGCAGATCATTCACTGCGCGCAGGCCGGGCGGCCCGAGCGGCGAGTCGGGGAGGGGCATCAGGATGACCATGGACAGGCAAGAGGCGGTGGACCGGCGGACGCAGGCCGGACAGGGCGGACCCCAGCCGGAGGACGGGAAGAAGATCGGGGGCGCCCGTCGCCGGCAGGCCCTGATCGGTGTCCTGGCCCTCCTGGTGGCCGTGGCCCTGGTCTGCCTGGCCGCCTTCCTCGTAAAGAAGCCGCAGGAACCCGGGGCGGACGTGCAGACGGTCAAGGCGGATGTCAGCAGGGTGACCGGTGACCAGGAGAAGTACCGCAAACTCAAGTCGGTCGGAAGGCAGCCCCCCTCTGCGGACGGGCAGGGAGGCATCACCCTGGTCTCCAAGAAGGCCGTCGACGCCGACATCCCCACTGTCGATGTCTATCTGGATTTCATGTGCCCCTTCTGCGGTGAGGTCAGCCGGGCCGTCGACCCCACCCTGACCAGGATGCTGAACGCCGGCCAGATCAGGGTCAGCCTCCACATACTGGACTTCCTCGACAGGCTCTCAACCGATGAGTACTCCAGCAGGGCCGCCAGCGCGGTGGCCACCCTGGCCGACAAGGATCCCTCCCATGTCATGCCCGTGGTCGAGTCCTTCTTCGGCCGGGACTTCCAGCCGCCGGAAGAGCACTACACACCTGTCCCAGCCAAGATGCTGGCCGACAGGATGGTCAAGGCCGGGGTCGATGAGACCCTGGCCGCACAGGCCGCCCGGGGGGAGTATGTGGAGTGGGCCAAGGCCGTGAACGACTACACCATCACCCGCAAGGACATAGAGGACACCAAGGGGGAGGTCAGCACCCCCACCTTCCTGGTAAACGGCCGCTTCTGGGACCTGTCCGCCGTCAAGGGAGGGGACGGGGCCGTCACGGACTCCCTCCTCAGGTCCTTGGGGATGGCCAAGGACAAGGTCGGCGATCCCTCCGTCCTCCCCTCCATCGGGTCCAAGGGGAAGGCCCTGCCCATCAGCTGACCGCCCCCTCCTCTTCGACCAGGGCGTACCCATGCCCAGCGATGACCTCGCGGAGCTTGCCGAGATAGAGCTGGGCCGCGCGTGACATCTTCGTCCTCCCGTTGACTATCCACCCCACCAACATGGACTCGTCCGAAACCAGGGGGACTGTGACGATCTTCTCACTGTTCAGGTCCTCGTTGTCGATTCCGGTGCAGACCGTGTATGCGTTCAGGCCGACGATGAAGTTGAGCATGGTGGCCCGGTCGGTCACGGTGATCTGCTTGGGCGGATACTCGGGCCAGACGGCCTCCTCCGCGTAGTAGAAGGAACCTTCCTCCCCCTGTTCGTACTGGAGGAAGGGGTAGGGTTCCAGGTCTTCCATGGTCACCCGCTCCCTGCCGGCCAGGGGGTTGTTCCTGGAAAGGAAGACGTGCAGGTCGGCCTTGAAGAGGGGGTGGAATTCCAGGTGTCTTCCCCTGAGGAGCTTGGATATGACCTTCCGGTTGAATCCCGACTGGTAGATGATGCCGATTTCCGATTGGAGCCTGGCCACCTGGTCGATGATGTCGCGGGTTCTGGTCTCCCGGATGGTGAACTCATACTCCTCGGCTTCGATCGAGTGGATCATCTCGACGAAGGCTTCGACGGCGAACATGTAGTGCTGGGTGGAGACCCGGCAGAGCTGGCGCCTGGGCTTGGTCTGCCTGTAGCGCTCCTCCAGGAGGTCGGTCTGGTCAAGTATCTGGCGGGCATAGGTGAGGAACTCGGCCCCGTCGGCCGTCAGGGAGATTCCCTGGGCGTGGCGGGTGAAGATCTCGATGCCCAGTTCCCCCTCCAACTCCTTGACCGAGGCGCTCAGGGCCGGCTGGGATACGTAGAGTTCATGGGAGGCCTCGTTCATGGAGCCGCACTCCACGATCTTGACGATATAACGCAGTTGCAGGAGGGTCATGGTTCAAATCTATACCCCGGCGGACCCCGGCCGGCCCAGGGAGGCCACCTCCTCCATGCCCTTCCGGGCGGCCTCAGGATCCAGATAACGCCCCGGGCCCGCTGTGGAGAAGCTCCCCGCCTGCCAGGTGCAGTCATAGACCAGGGGGATGCCGGTGGGGACGTTGATGGACCTGATGTCCTGGTCGCTGATGCCCTCCAGGCCCTTGACCAGGGATCGAACAACGGAGCCATGGGTGACGACCAGGACCGTCCTGCCTTCGGCCAGGGCGGGGATCAGACGTGAGCGCCAGTAAGGCTCGAGACGGGCCTGGACGTCCTTGAGGCACTCTGACCTCACTGCGGCCGGATCCGGCCCGCCCAGACCGTCATCCATCTCGGGTGCGTACCGGGGGTCGGCCCCCTGGAAGTAAGGGGAATCGGTGTCGATCTGAGGTGGGCGGACATCGAAAGACCGCCGGTAGGTGGAGAAGAGGTCCTGGCCGTACCGGGCCAGCATGGCGGGTCTGGTCTGCCCCTGGAAGGCCCCGTAATGACGTTCGTTGAGCCGCCAGGTCCTTTGGACGGGAATCCAGGACCTGTCGAGGACGTCCAGGACCAGGTCGGCCGTGACGATGGACCGCTTGAGGAGGGAGGTGAAGACCAGGTCGGGGGAAAGGCCTGCCCCGGCGATGAGCCCGCCTGCCTTCCGGGCCTGGTCGCGCCCCCGCTCAGTCAGCGGGACATCCACCCAGCCAGCGAACCTGTTGACCTCCTTCCTGGTCCAGGTGCTCTCCCCATGCCGCATGATGATCAATTCCGCATGCACGATCCGCTCCTTCTCGATCAGATCCGTCTACCCCCCACGCTACCTCACAGGTCCATGTCCAGTGGGTCCACCTCCCCGGGACCCTCCTCATCCTCAATCCCGTCGCTCTCGTCGCTCTCGGCGGGGAAGGGGCCGTCCTCCAGGTCGGAGAGGGGTCTGGGGGCCGCATAGGGACAGGGGGCGTCGAGAAGGGCGCCGATGGCGTCGGGCAGGCGGTCCGCCACCTGGGTGGCCAGAATGGGCCTTCCCCCTGCCTGCCACCAACCGTCCCCGTCCTCCTGGCCCACGCGCAGCGGGGACTCCAGGAGGGGGTCCTTCGACGGCCGGGTCAGGACGAGAGGTGGACACCAGCCGCCCGGAGCTCCGCCGGAGGCCATGACGCCAGCCAGCCCATGCAGGTAGGCCGCCCCCGCCGTCACCTCGACCGCGTCGGTCGGCTCATCGGCCAGTCGGTCCGCATTCTGGGCCAGGAGGGCGCCCACGGTCCCGGAGAGGACGTCGCCCGAACCGGCCGTCGACAGCCATGACGGCCCCGATCCGCTTGTGATGACCTGGCGCTGGCCGGTGCCGTCGTCTCCCACGACCAGGGTGATGGCCCCCTTCAGCAGGACCGTGGCACCGGTCAGTTCCCATGCCCTCGAGGCCCAGTGAAGAGGTTCCTCCGTGACCTCATCGGCCGTGACGCTCTCCCCCCGCGCGGTGAGCAGGGAGGCCAGCTCTCCGGCGTGAGGGGTCAGGACGACCTGGGGGCGGACCCTGTCGGGCAGGAGATCAAGGGCCCCGGCATCCACGACCAGGGGGATTCCGGATCCTTCAGTGCCCTCCTCATCCCCCTCACGGGAGAGGATCTCCCCTATGGTCCTGCGTTGGGCCTCCTCGGAACCGGATCCGGAGCCGGCCTCGCCCTTCCCCTGAACAGCCAGGGCCTGTGAGGTGGGGACCCCTGAACCGAGGACCCAGGATTCCACCCTGCCGGACCCGAGAACCGCTTCGGGCACGGAGGCCAGGACCAGGTCACCGGCCCGGTCCGGTCCCGTGTAACGGATCATCCCAACGTTGGCCTTGGCCGCCGCGGTGGAGGAGAGGAGGGCTGCCCCACGATAACGGTCAGACCCGGTGACCAGGCCCACCACCGTACGGCTGTACTTGGTGTCGTCTATGCGTGGGCGCCTGATGCAGGCTGCACAGGCGGTCGCCGTCATGCTCCGGGCCAGGGGGGCGACGGCCCGGGTGTCGAAGCCGAAGTCGACGAGTACCAGGGTCCCGCACGCGTAGGCGGCTGGGGGGAGGGTCAGGCAGGGTTTGAGTGCCCCCATGGTCACGGTGACGTCGGCAGGGATGTAAGGGCCGGGCAGGCTGCCGTCATCCACGCCCACACCGGAAGGGGTGTCCACTGCCAGGACCATGGGCAGGCGGCGGTCTTCGCCATCCTGCATGGCCGGGCTTTCCGGTACCCCACCCTCCTGGCCCAGGGCAGCCGCGATGGCCGAGGGAATGCCCTCCAGGGACCCCTTCAGTCCGATTCCCGTCATGGCATCGATCACCAGGTCGGCCCCCTGTGCCAGATCCACGGCCTGGGCGAAGCGCTCGCGCGCCTCCTGCACATCCGCCGGGGCCGGACTGGAGGGGATGTTGCTGGCCGTGTCGATGCTGATGATGACCCCGCCGGCATCCTGAAAGGCCTGGGCGCCCCCCTCATGCAGGCCACGGCCGGTGGCCACACAGGTCACGTCGTACCCCCTGGCGGCCAGGTCGGCGCAGGCATAGAGTCCATCGCCGCCGTTGTCACCGCCACCGGCCAGGAGGACCACGCCCGCCTGGGACTGGTCCATACCCTCCCGGGCCAACATGCTCCTGGCGATGGCCGAGACGGCATCCGCCGCCATCCGCATCAGGGGGACCCCCTCCTCCAGGAAGGGCCTCTCCAGTGACCTGACCACCTCCGAGGTGTAACAGCAACTGGTGATGGCGTCGAACGCCTCTTCTTCATCCCTGGACCGCTCCATGGGTTCACGTCCCTTCCTCGGGTAACCCGGACTCGACTCTCCACTCCACTCCACTCTATCCCCAAACGGTACCGGACTGCGGCTCCCGGGGCTGCAGGCAGGGCCGGTCCTGCCGGTCCGGGGCGGGGGAGGCGACGGCTTGTCAGAAGGACGTTATATCGTTCCACAATGTTCAGGGCAGGGAAGGTCCTTTTCCGCCCGCCGATGGAGGTGGTCTGCCATGCAGGGGTTCCAGATGCCCAGCCAGGTCCAGGTGATGTCCGTCGTGCTGACCGTGATCCTGTGCGGCCTGATCGGTTTTGAACGTGAGTATCTCAAGCACGATGCGGGCATCCGCACCCACATCCTCGTGGGTCTGGGCAGCTGCCTCTTCACCATGGTCTCCATATACGGCATCCAATCCGCAGTGGGCAACTTCAGCTGGGACGCATCCAGGATTGCGGCCGGCGTGGCTTCCGGCATCGGCTTCATCGGGGCCGGGGTCATCTTCTTCAACCACGATTCGGTCAGGGGGCTGACCACAGCCTCGGCCATCTGGGTGGCCTCCGCTGTGGGAGTGGCCTGCGGGGCGGGCCTGTTCACCCTTGCCATACTTGCCGTGGCGCTCTATTTCGTCTCGGTCCTCATCATCTCTCCCATCGTCAAGTGGGTCCTGCGCAACCGGCAGCACACGGTCCTCAGGATCCTCTACAAGGACGGGCACGGGTCCCTGCGGCAATCCCTCCTCCTGGCCGGGCGCCTGGGCTTCGAGGCCCGGGTCCTGAGCACCCGGGAGGTCAGCCGGGACGACTGGCACGGGGCCGACGTATCGGTGGCCCTCCTGGGCAAGGGCGAGGTGTCCGACCTGATGGAGGTCATCGGTCAGACGGATGGCGTCCAGGCCGTGGAGGTCCTGGACGGCGATGACTGAGAGGACCAGGGAAGGCCGGCCCCTCTCTCACTCTTCGGCCACCAGGTCCAGGTAGTCGTCGTTCCACAGGTCCTCGTCCCCGTCGGGCATGAGGAGGACCCGTTCGGGGTCGAGGGCCTTGACGGCACCCTCATCATGGGTGACCAGGACGATGGCGCCCTCGTACTTCGAGATCGCCTTGAGGATCTCCTCCCGGCTGGCCGGGTCCAGGTTGTTCGTGGGTTCGTCCAGGAGGAGGACGTTGGCTCGGCTGGTGACCAGGGTCGCCAGGGCCAGGCGGGTCTTTTCACCGCCCGAGAGCACGTTGGTCGGCTTCATGGCATCGTCCCCCGAGAAGAGGAAGGAGCCGAGGATGGTCCTGGCCTGGGTGTCGTCCAGGTCGGGGGCCACATGGCGAAGGTTCTCCAGGACGGTCAGGCTCTCGTCCAACGTGTCGTGCTCCTGGGCGAAGTAGCCGATCTTCGCCCCATGGCCCAGGATGACCCGGCCCGTGTCCGGCTTTTCCAACCCGTCCAGGAGGCGGAGGGTCGTGGTTTTCCCCGCCCCGTTGTAACCCAGGATGACCACCCTGGACCCCTTGTCGATGGCCAGGTTGATGCCGGCGAAGACGATGTTGGACCCGTATGCCTTGGACAGGTCCTCGGCCATGATGGGGGTGCGGCCGCAGGGGGCCGGGTCCGGGAAGCGCAGATCGGCCACCTTCTCGGCCCTCTCCGCCTCCTGGGTGCCCGCCAACAGCCTCTCGGCCCTGCGCATCATGTTCTGGGCGGCGACGGCCTTGGTGGCCTTGGCATGCAGGCGGATGCCCTGCTTCATCAGACGTTCGGCCTTCTTCTCGGCCACCTCCCGTTCCCGCCGCCGTCTCTCCTCGTCGACCACCCGCTGCCGGAGGTAGGCCTTCCACCCCATGGAGTACATGTCGATGGTGGCCGTCTGCGCGTCCAGATGCCACACCTTGTTCACGGTCTCGTCCAGGAGTTCGGTGGAGTGGGAGATGACGAGGAAACCGCCCTCGAACTTGCGCAGGTAGTCCTTGAGCCACTCGATGGAATCGGCATCAAGGTGGTTGGTGGGCTCGTCCAGGATCAACGTGTCTGCCTCGGAGTAGAGGATGCGGGCCAGCTCGATCCTGCGCCGCTGACCGCCGGAGAGGGTGCCCAGCTCCTGCCGGAGGGTGTCCTGGCTCAGTCCCAGGCTCTCGCCCATGATGATCGCCTCGCTCTGGGCGGCGTACCCACCGGCGTTTTCGAAATCCTGCTGGGCCTTGTCATAACGCTTCATGGCCTTCTCCATGACCTTGGGGTCAGGGTCGGTCATGTCATGCTCGGCCTTGCGCATGCGGGTGATGGTGGTGGCGATGTCACGGGCGCTCATCACCCTGTCCAGGGCGCTCTGGGTGGGATCGCCGGCGTGGGTGGACTGGGGGAGGTAACCCAGGCGGCCGGTCACCCGGACCGACCCGTCGGAAGGGAGCATGTCGCCGGTGATCACGCGGGTCAGGGTGGTCTTGCCAGCCCCGTTGCGGCCTACAAGGCCGATTCTGTCACCCTTTGCCACGTGGAAGTCCGTGGCCTTCAGCAGAAGGCGCGCCCCTATACGAATCTCCAGTCCACGTGCCTCGATAGCCATGCCGAGCCCGACCCCTCTTTCTTCCATGGAATCACGACCTCAGTCAGTCGTGCGACGGGCCGGCGGCGTCAGCCCAGGAACCCATGGTAGCAAGGGGGGAGGTACCGCGTGCGGCCGGCCTCCCCGTCGGCGGAAAAGCCCCGGCGGGGTCCAAAACGGGCAGGGCCCTCAGCGTCTGGTCAACGTGAACCTGTTCCAGGGGAAGAAGGTGATGGCCGTCCCGATGGCTGCCACCGCCACGACGATCACGCCCATGGGCGGGAATATGGCGAAGACCTGGATTCCGATCCCGATGGCGGACCAGGCCATGACCAGGCCGAAGACCCAGTCGCGCAGCTTCTGGAACATGAGGAAGGAGACCACGAAGAGGAGGCCGACCACGATGATGGTGGCGAACCCCTGGAGGACATCCGAAACGTTGGAACCCGTGCGGACCAGAAGATAGGCGGCGTTGACAAGGCTGGCCACGGACAGCCAGCTGGCGTAGAGGGAAAGGGGGACCCAATCGAGCAGCCTGGCGGCCGTGGGGGTCCCCGCCTTGGTGGCGTCACGCCGGACCAGGGAGTAAAGAAGCCAGACCATGCAGGTCAGGATGAGTATGACCACCAGGGCGGGCAGGGGCTTGTCCAGGTGCCAGAGGGCCAGCCAGGCCACGTTCAGGCAGCAGGTGGCCACGAAGACGATCCCGCTCAGGGTGAAGGGCAGGACCCACAGGCGCTTGCGGCTGGGGCCTCCCAGGCAGAACCTGACCAGCCAGACGGCCAGGGCTATGTATATGACCCCCCATATGGCGAAGGTATAGCCTGCGGGCATGAGCCAGACCCTGGCCTTGGCGGCCACGGCCTTGGTGGTGGTCCCGTTGAATCTGAAAGCCTCGGCGTAGGCGTTGAAGCCCACCATGACCAGCCAGGCCGCCCACAGGAGGATGTCCTCGGCCACCTTCCAGCCCCGGCCCCCGCCATCGTCTTCGTCATTCGTCCCCTGGCCCCTTTCGGACCCTTCGGGGGTGGCCCCATCTGAACGGTCGGACCCTGGCATCGCCCTTGGCGCGGCCGTGGCATCCGTCGAGCCGGACCCCCCCATATGTGAGGGGGAGGGGGCGGTCTCCGCCCCCTGTGATGAACCGGCGCCGCTGTCCGCCGACAGCTGGTCCTCCTCCTGCGCATTCTCTTCCCGGACCTGGGAGGACCTGACCTGCCCCCCACCGTCGGGGTCATCGGACCCATCGGACCATAGGGTCCTGGGATTGTCAGCCGTCCGCGCCCGGTCCTGGCCGGATGCCTGGTCGCGGCCACCTGCCCCCATTCCCAGGTCGTCCCTGTCTTCTTCCGTGCTCATGATGAAACCTGCCTCCCTCGTCGGACCGCTCCCAGGTCTGGACGCGGGCCGTCATGCAGACGGGTCCGGTCACGACCGGTGCTCACCTACCACTGTATGTGCGCCTCCCCTTGACTCGATGGATTGCACAGTGTCGGCAGGTCCCCGCATTGCCCACCCCGACAGGCATTCTCCGGCCCTTCCGGCGGTGCTAGGCTTGTCTGCAGACACTCGGAGGGGAGCCATGGATTCAGAGCCGGATTCGCAGGTCGGGCTTGTCAGGTGTGACTGGGCAGAAGGCACCGACCCCCTGATGAGGGCCTACCACGATGAGGAATGGGGAACGCCGAAGCACGGCTCCGTCCCCCTCTTCGAAATGCTCTGCCTGGAGATATTCCAATGCGGGCTCAGCTGGAGTCTCATCCTGCATAGACGACCGGCCTTCCGCGCCGCCTTCGCAGGTTTCGACATGACGGCGGTGGCCGCCTTCGGACCGCAAGAGGTCGACAGGCTGATGCACGATGAGGGGATCATCCGCAACAGGCGGAAGATCGAGGCCGTGATAGACAACGCCCGTCTCCTGGTCTCAGACATGCCAGGAGAGGGCTTCGACGAGTACTGCTGGTCCTTCACCGGGGGCCAGACCATCAACCACTGCTACAGGGACGATGCCGATACGCCCCCTTATGACCGGTTTTCGCAGATCGTCAGCCAGGACATGAAGGAGAGGGGGATGCGGTTCACGGGGCCGGTCACCGTCCACTCCTTCCTGCAGTCCTGCGGGGTCATCAACGACCACCAGGCCACCTGCTTCAGGAACGGATGTCGGCGGCGGATCTGACCGGGCGGCCGCCCGCCTTCCGGAAGGGGCCGGCCCCAGGCCCCCCTGCCGTCTGCCGTCTTTGGCCCCGTCGGAAACTCTGCAGGGGGTTCCGGCTCCTGATCAAGGCGGCAGGGAGACTGAAGGATGCCCGGGGCGGGTGACTACGCCACCATCGAACGTATGTTCGAATTATTCGTCCAGGGCGATAGTATGTTCTGGTCCAAGTCATTGCATGCTAGGGAAGCGGATGGGGAGAAGTGCAAGAGAAGACCACACATAAGAGGGACAGCTGGGAAGCCGATATCGAGGAGCCGCGACTGGTCCAGTCGGGGGGGTCCCTGGTGGCCGACCTGTCCGGGGTGCCCAACGACCGCAAGATCGTCGTCCAGGGCGCTCGCGCCCACAACCTGAAGAACATCAACCTGTCCATACCGCGCAACCGGATGGTGGTCTTCACCGGTCTGTCGGGTTCGGGAAAATCCTCCCTGGCCTTCGACACCCTCTTCGCCGAGGGGCAGCGCAGGTACGTGGAATCACTGTCGGCCTACGCCAGACAGTTCCTGGGCCAGATGGACAAGCCGGATGTGGACTTCATCGAAGGGTTGAGCCCGGCCGTATCCATCGACCAGAAGACCACCAACCGCAACCCCCGTTCCACGGTGGGCACCATCACCGAAGTCTATGACTACTTCCGCCTCCTCTTCGCCCGCACCGGCATCCCCCACTGCCCGATCTGCGGGGAGGAGGTCAGGGCGCAGACCCCCCAGCAGATCGTCGACACCCTCCTGGGCAGGCCCGAGGGGACCCGCTTCCAACTCCTGGCGCCGGTGGCCAAGGGACGCAAGGGGGAGTTCGTTGAGACCCTGGAACTCCTGAGGTCCGATGGTTACTCCCGGGCCATCATCGACAGCCAGATGCACCAGCTGTCGGAGGAGATCAAGCTGGCCAAGCAGAAGAAGCACACCATCGAGGTGGTCGTCGACCGCCTGGTCGTGCGTGAGGGCATCGGTCAGAGGCTCACCGACTCCGTGGAAACCGCCCTGCGACTGTCCGGAGGGACCGTGGTGGCGGATTTCGTCGACCTGGACGAGAAGGACAGGGGGCGCCGGCAGCCCTTCTCGGAAAAACGGGCCTGCCCCAACGGTCACGAGTTGGAGCTGGATGAGATCGAACCCCGCACCTTTTCCTTCAACGCCCCCTATGGGGCCTGCCCGGCCTGCACCGGACTGGGCTTCAGTCTGGAGATAGACCCCGAGCTGGTGGTCCCCGACCCCGACAAGAGCCTGAAGGAGGGAGCAATAGAGCCCTGGAGCGGGACCAAGACCCAACAGCGCTTCTACGGCCACATCCTGGACGGCCTGTCCAAGGAGATGGGCTTCTCGACCTCCACCCCCTGGAAGGACCTGCCCGAAGAGGTCAGGCATGCGGTCATGTACGGACACGACTTCAAGGTCGACGTCTCATACCGCAACCGGTGGGGCCGCCTGCGGGAGTACACCACCGGTTTCGAAGGCGTTGTCCGCACGTTGATGCGTCGCCACGACGAGACCGACTCGGAACCGATGAAGCAGTACTACGAGTCCTACATGCGTGAGGTCCCCTGCCAGGTCTGCCACGGCAGGAGGCTGAAGCCAGAGGTCCTGGCCGTCACCGTGGGCGGACTGTCCATCGCTCAGGTCTGCGACATGGCCATCTCCGACTGCCTGAAATGGGTGGAAGGCCTCCACATGGAAGGTGCCATGGCCAAGGTGGCCGGGGAGGTCCTCAAGGAGATCCGGGCCCGCCTGCGTTTCCTGGATGATGTGGGCCTGAACTACCTGACCCTGTCGCGAGCGGCCGCAACCCTGTCCGGGGGAGAGGCCCAACGCATCCGTCTGGCCACCCAGATCGGGTCGGGCCTGGTCGGTGTCATGTACGTTCTGGACGAGCCCTCCATCGGTCTTCACCAGAGGGACAACGAACGCCTGATCAAGACCCTGCAACGCCTGCGGGACCTGGGAAACACACTTATCGTGGTCGAGCATGACGAAGACACCATACGACAGGCCGACTGGGTTGTCGACATCGGACCGGGCGCCGGCGAGCACGGGGGGGAGGTCGTATACTCCGGCCGGTCCAAGGACCTCGTCAGGGCCCCCCGGTCGGTCACAGGGGACTACCTGGCCGGCAGGAGGAGGATCGAGGTCCCCGCCCGCCGCCGCAAGGTGGACAGGACCAGGCAGCTGACCGTGGTCGGCGCCAGGGAGAACAACCTGAAGAACCTGAATGTGTCCTTCCCCCTGGGTGTCATGACCCTGGTCACCGGGGTCTCCGGTTCGGGCAAGTCGACCCTGGTCAACTCCATCCTCTACCCGGTCCTGGCCGACAGGTTGAACAACGCCCGGATCGTCCCCGGCAAGCACACCCGGGTCGAGGGGCTGGACCAGGTGCGCAAGGTGATTCACGTGGACCAGAACCCCATCGGCCGCACCCCCCGTTCCAATCCGGCCACGTACACGGGCGTCTGGGACAAGATCCGACAACTCTTCGCCAAGACGCCGGAGGCCCAGGTGCGCGGCTACGGGCCCGGCCGCTTCTCCTTCAACGTGAAGGGCGGCCGTTGCGAGGCCTGCCATGGGGACGGGACCATCAAGATCGAGATGAACTTCCTGCCGGACGTCTATGTGCAATGCGAGACCTGCCACGGCAAGCGTTACAACAGGGAGACCCTGGAGGTCAAGTACAAGGGGAAGACGGTTTCCGACGTTCTGGACATGCCCATCGACGAGGCCGCCGACTTCTTCCGGGCCTACCCATCCATCTCCCGTTACCTGGACACCCTGGTCGACGTGGGGCTGGGTTACATCCGTCTGGGCCAACCGGCCCCCACCCTTTCGGGAGGGGAATCGCAGAGGGTGAAACTGGCCACCGAACTGCAGAGGCGGTCCGACGGAAGGACCGTCTACATACTGGACGAGCCCACCACCGGCCTGCACTTCGAGGATGTGAGCAAGCTTCTCAAAGTCCTCCACGGCCTGGTGGACAAGGGAAACACGGTCATCGTCATCGAGCACAACCTGGATGTGATAAAGACCGCCGACTGGATCATCGACCTTGGACCGGAGGGGGGAGACGGCGGCGGAACCGTCGTGGCCCAGGGAACCCCTGAACAGGTGGCCGCCGACCCCAAGAGCTGGACGGGCCGCTTCCTTGCCCCCATGCTCCGGCAGCCCGAACCTGAGGGCGGAAGGCGCAGGTCGGCCAAGTCGGCCGGCAGGACCGGAAGGAAACCCAAGAAGACATGACACGCAGCGACTTCGCCAGACACGCCCCCCAGGTGTGGAGGAAGACGGCCCGGGCCCTCGAGACCGAGGCCCAGGGGGGAGGGGGCGGTCAGACCGAGGCGGGCGTCAACCACAACGGTGCCCCTCTCCTTGGCGACAGCCGCGACGGTTTCCGTCCCAAGACCTCGGACATCCCCGCCCAGCCTGGCGTCTACAAGTGGCGCGACGGGCAGGGGCGGGTCATATACGTGGGCAAGGCCAAGAACCTGCGCAACAGGTTGAGCAACTACTTCCAGCCCCTGGCCAACCTCCATCCGCGCACCCAGACCATGGTCCTTACAGCCCGCAGCCTGGAGTGGACCGTCGTCGGCACCGAGTTGGAATCCCTCACCCTCGAATACACCTGGATCAAGGAGTTCGACCCCCGGTTCAATGTGGTCTTCAGGGATGACAAGACCTACCCGTATATGGCCGTGTCGGTGGGGGAGCGCTTCCCAAGGGTATGGATGACCCGGGTGCGCCGCCGGAAGGACACCCGTTACTTCGGCCCCTATGCCAAGGTTTGGGACATGCGTCACACCCTGGACGCCCTGCTGAAGACATACCCGGTCAGGACCTGTACCGCAGGGTTCTTCCACAAGGCACAGCTGTCGGGCAGGCCCTGCCTCCTGGCCTCCATCGGGAAGTGTTCGGCCCCCTGTGTGGGCAGGATATCCGAGAAGGAACACCGCAAGATGTGCGCCGAGTTGATCGGCGTGGTCACCGGCCGCCTGGGCAGGACATACAGGGCCAAACTGACCCGGCAGATGAAAGAGGCCAGCGACGATCTGGACTTCGAACGGGCTGCCCGCCTGCGAGACCAGGTCCAGATGCTGGATACGGTCATCGAACAGAACGCCGTCGCCTTCGCCTCCAACGTCGATGTGGACGTTTTCGGCATAGCCTCTGATGAGTTGGAGGCCTGCGTCCACGCCTTCTTCGTACGGGCCGGGGCCATCAGGGGGGAACGGAATTGGAGCGTCGAGCGGGTCGAAGACGTATCGGACGAGGACCTGATCGGGGACCTGATCGTCCAGGTCTACTCGGACCTCATGTCGGAAACGGACAGTGAGCTGAGCAAGACAAGCCCGGACGACGAGGTGGCCTTCGAGTCGGCCGAAGATGATGACTCCGGCGTCACGATCAGCCAGCGCAGGGACGCCCTTGGCTCCACCCAGCAGGTGACCGCCCTGGATTCCGAGGACAGGGCCAGGGCTACCAGGACCAGGCAGGCCAGGCAGGAGGTCACAGGACGGGCCGACCTCCTAGCCCCCATCTCCCCGGTCCCTCCGGAGGTCATCGTCCCGGTGATGCCGACCCGTGCAGGCGACCTGGAGGAGTGGCTGAAGGGCCTGAGGGGATCCTCCGTGACCATAAGGGTGGCATCTCGCGGGGAGAAGAAGAGTCTGATGGACAGGGCCCAGGCCAATGCCGGCCAGGCCCTCCAGCGCAGCAAGATGAGCAGGATGAGCGACATGGGCACCCGTACGCAGGCCATGAACGATGTCGCCAAGGCCCTGGGTCTGGACCGAGCCCCCCTCCGCATCGAATGCTACGACATATCCAACACGGTCGGGGGCCAGTTCCAGGTCGCCTCCATGGTGGTCTTCGAGGACGCCATCCCCAAGAAATCCGAGTACCGCCGCTTCTCCATACGTGGGGAGGACGGAAACGGTGCAGTAGACGACACCAGCGCCATCTACGAGACCCTGACCCGCCGCTTCCGCCATGGCAACATTGCCGGAGACAGCGGGGAGAGCATGGAGGCCGAGACCCGCACGGCGACGGCCCAACACTCGGATCGCAGGGACGACCTGTCCGGGGATGAGGCCGTTATCCAGCAGGATGCCTCCCCCCGTCACTTCGCCTACAAGCCCAACCTGATCGTGGTCGACGGGGGCAAGCCCCAGGTGACGGCGGCCGCCCGGGCCCTGGCCGACTGCGGCATCGACGACGTGGCTCTGTGCGGCCTGGCAAAACGCCTGGAGGAGGTCTGGGTGCCGGATGACGACTACCCCATCATCCTCAAACGGCAGTCGGAGGGGATGTACCTCCTGCAACGGGTCAGGGACGAGTCCCACCGCTTCGCCATCACCTACCACCGCCAGACCAGACGGAAGGGTGCTTTGAGGTCGGCCCTGGACGAGATACCGGGAATCGGACCCGCCTATCAGAAGAAGCTGCTCAACCACTTCGGTTCTGTCCGCAAGATGCGCCAGGCCACCAAGGAGGAGCTTGAGGAAGTCGACGGGATCGGCACTTCCAAGGCGGAGGCCATCTACGCCCACCTGCACGAGGGGGAGGAGGGCGGGGACCGGTCCTCCTGACCTCCACACCACCCTGTCGGAAGCCCCCTTGCGCTAGGATGGTCTTGCTTGTATTCACCTTGAGGAGGCATGAATGGGCATGACTGTCCGGCACTGTGCTGTTCTCGGCAGCCCTGTAAATCATTCCCTGTCCCCGGTCATCCATAGGGCCGCCTATGAGGCCATGGGCCTGGACGGTTGGGATTACACCCGCAAGGAGGTCAGCGGCCGCGGCCTGGCCCCCTTCGTCAGGGGTTTGGACCATTCCTGGGCGGGTCTCAGTCTGACCATGCCCTTGAAGAAGGAAGTCATGCATCTCGGCCGGGCGGGAGACATCTGGTCCCGCCGTCTGGGGGTGGCCAACACCGCCGTCTTCAACTGGCAGGCCGGGACGGGCAGGCCCGCGGTCTGCCTGTACAACACGGATGTGGAGGGCATCGTATGCGCCCTGTGCGAGGCCGGAGGCGACCTGGTCCACCCGGATGGGGCCTCCTCGCTTATCGGCCGTGTCGGGCGCTCCGAGCAGGTCACCCCCTCCTCCGACCTCTCCGGAGCCGTCATAGGGACAGGGAGCACGGCTGAATCGGCCGTCTGCGCCCTGGCCCTTCTGGGGGTGGGAAGGTTGACCGTGGTCGCGAGGCATGTGGACCATGCCGCAAGGATCAAGGACATGGCCGGTCGGGCCGGTTTCGCCCTGGTCCAGGTGATGGACATCAAGGCCGGTGATGCCGTGGCCAGGATGCTTGCGGGAGTGGACATGACCATTTCCACCCTTCCCCCGGGAGCCGCCGACGGCCTGGCCGGACATCTCTGCGGGAACGCCTCCACGGGGGGATTGGGCAGGTCGCACGATCCGGCCCTCCTCGACGTGGCTTACGGCCCCCACCCCTCGGAGCTGGTCAAGGCCTGGCGAAGGGTCACCGGCGGAAGGGCGGTGGGAGGGGAGCGCATGCTCCTCTACCAGGCCATCCGACAGGTATCGCTGATGACCGGCCGCCCGCTGGGGGACATACCCGTGCAGGCCATGGACCAAGCAGTGAAGGAGGCCCTGGATGAGGCCTGATCGTGAGTGCCCGCAGACTGTTCCGGGCCGGTCCGGGCCGGGCGGCCGCCGTGTGCAGGAGGAAGGGGTGGACCCCCCTCCCTTCGAGGGTTTCGAGGTCCTCCTGATCACCGGCATGTCCGGTGCGGGAAGGACCAGGGCCGCCGACAGCATGGAGGACATGGGCTGGTATGTGGTCGACAACATGCCCCCCAAGCTCCTCGTCCCCCTGGTCGACATGATGACGTCATCGGGGGGGACCCTTCGACGGCTGGCGGCCGTGGTCGATGTCCGATCACGCTCCTACTTCGACGACCTTTCGGCCGTCATGGGCCATCTGGATGACCTGGGTGTCAAGTGCCGCATACTCTTCCTGGACGCCTCCGACCAGGTCCTCGTAACCCGTTACGAGTCTGCCAGAAGGCCGCACCCCCTCCAGGGGAGGGGGCGGCTGATCGACGGCATCAGGGAGGAGCGCCGGCTTCTGGAGCATCTGAAGAACCATGCCGATGTCGTCATCGACACATCCCACCTGAGCATCCACCAGCTTTCCACCCGCCTCTATGAGTCCATACTGGGAAGCGGGCCGGCCACGGTCGGCATCCACATCTTCAGCTTCGGATTCAAGTACGGGACCCCGATCGATGCCGACTTCGTGGCGGATGTCCGCTTCCTGCCCAACCCCTACTGGGTGCCCGCCCTGCGTGACCTGAACGGCCACGACAAGGCCGTCCGGGACTACGTGATGAAGAGCAAGGGGGCCGAGGACTTCCTCGAGGCCTACACCAAGGCCATCCTGACGGCCGTGGAAGGGTACGCCAGGGAGGACAAGCACTATGTGACCATCGCCATCGGCTGCACCGGAGGCCAGCACAGGTCGGTGGCCATGAGTGAGGAACTGGGATCCCGCCTGAGATCCCGGGGCCTTGCCGTCACCGTCTCTGCCAGGGAACTGGCTCGTTCGCAGGATTAGTCCATGGCGGCCCCCCTGCCCGCTCCACCAGCCTGCGGTCCAAGCCGGAGGAGGAAATTGTCCAACTGATTCGGTATCACAGTAATCCGGTGGTCCGTCCGGGAGGCTGTCCCGGACGGACGATATTTGTTCACGATGATCGTAGGAGGACGGCTCTTGGCCCTACTTGATGACGTCAAAAGCGAGCTGGCCGCTATAGACAACGAGGCCCCCGCAGCGAAGAAGGCCCAGGCTGCGGCCATGATCCGCTTCGGCGGCGGTCTTCACATCATTCAACGTCACATCGTGGTCGAGGCCCAGTTCGATTCGCGACCGGCGGCCCAATGGCTGCAGTCGACCATAGAGAACATCTACGGCCATGACTCGGATCTGATGGAGGTGAAAAGGCAGACCCCGGCCGGGTATGTGACCAGGTACTCGGTCCGGGTGCTCAGGGCGGGCGGTGCCCTTGCCCTGCAGACCGGCCTCTTGGACAGGCGCAAGCACCCGGTCAGGGGCCTGCCGGCGGATATCGTCGGTGGGAACATCGCACAGGTCAAGGCGGCCTGGCGCGGGGCCTTCCTGGCCCACGGCGAATTGTCCGACCCGGGCAAGGCCAGCTATCTGGAGATCGTCTGCCCCGGTTCCGAAGCGGCCCTGGCCCTGGTGGGGGCCGCGCGCAGACTGGGCATCACGGCCAAGGCCCGCCAGGTGCGCAGCTCCGAGAGGGTCACCCTGCGTGACCCCGATGTCATAGAGCGCATGCTCAACCTTATCGGCGCCCCGAAGTCGGCCCGGGAATGGACCGGCAAGCGCAGCGACGGGGAATCCCGCGGGAAGGCCAACCGCCTGGCCAACTTCGACGACGCCAACATGAGGCGCAGCGCCAAGGCCGCAGTCGAGGCCAGTGCAAAGGTCACCAAGGCCTTCGCCATCCTGGGGGACGACATCCCAGAGAATCTGAGGGCGGCCGGCCAGCTCCGCCTGGACCACAGGGATGCGAGCCTGGAAGAGCTGGGACGCCTGGCCGATCCACCGGTCACCAAGGATGCCATTGCAGGTCGTATCCGCCGCCTCCTCCAGCTGGCGGCCAAAGTCGAAAAGCAGCGGGAGGAATTGGCGGATCAGGCCGCCGCCTGATCGGTTCACACCAGGTTGGGCTCTCGCCTTCCTCCGGCAGGCAGGGACCGGCCGAGTGGGCGGTTGTCCGTCCGGTGGCGGGGGAGAGGCCTCCCCCTTCCGGACGGACAACCGCCCACAGTCGTATTGCCTTAGTATCATGGGATTGGCATGGGGGAGGCCTGGCCCGGCTCCTGTCGGGCGGACCGGAACCCAATCTGTGGCAATGAAAGGAAATCTATGAAGACTCTGAAGGATCTGGGCGATCTCAAGGGCAAGCGCGTACTGGTGCGTGCGGACTTCAACGTCCCGCTGGATGGCACGACCATAACGGATGACGGCCGGATCAAGGCGGCCCTGCCCACCATCAACACCCTGCGTCAGGAGGGTGCCAAGGTCATTCTGATGGCGCACCTGGGCCGGCCCAAGGGCAAGGTGGTTCCCGAGCTCAGCCTGGCTCCCGTGGCCATCCGTCTGGGCCAGCTCCTCGGCGTCGATGTCCCCCTGGCGGCGGATACCTATGGCCCGGATGCGCAGACCAAGGTGGAGGCCATGAAGGACGGGGATGTGATCCTCCTCCAGAACGTCCGCTTCAACCCCGAAGAGACGAGCAAGGACGAGGCCGAGCGCGACGAGTACGCCAAGAAGATCGCCGCCCTGGGCGAAGTCTTCGTCTCCGATGGTTTCGGCGTGGTCCACCGTGCGCAGGGGTCCAACTACTCCGTGGCCAAGTTCCTGCCCTCAGCGGCCGGTCTCCTGGTCGAGAAGGAGGTCAAGGCCCTGTCCAAGGCAACCGAGAACCCCGAGCGTCCCTTCACCGTCGTCCTGGGTGGTTCCAAGGTCTCGGACAAGCTGGGCGTGATCGAGAACCTGCTGAGCAAGGCCGACCGTCTTGTCATCGGCGGCGGCATGGTCTTCACCTTCCTCAAGGCCGAGGGCTACGAGGTCGGCTCCTCCCTGCTCGAGGAGGATCAGGTCGATACGGTCAAGGGTTACATCCAGACGGCCAAGGAGAAGGGCGTGGAGCTTGTCCTGCCCACCGACATCGTCGTGGCGGACGAGTTCAAGGCAGATTCCCCTCACCGGGTCGTGCCGGCCGATTCCATCCCCGCCGACAAGATGGGTCTCGACATCGGCCCCGACTCCCAGAAGCTCTTCCATGACAAGATCGTCGACTCCAAGACGGTCGTCTGGAACGGCCCCATGGGCGTCTTTGAATTCCCGGCCTTCGCCGACGGCACCCGTGCCGTCGCCCAGGGTCTGGTCGATGCCACCAAGGCCGGTGCCTTCACCATCGTCGGCGGCGGCGACTCGGCTTCCGCCGTGCGCAACCTTGGCTTCCCCGAGGACGGCTTCTCGCACATCTCCACAGGTGGCGGCGCCTCGCTCGAGTTCCTCGAGGGCAAGGCCCTGCCCGGTCTCGAAGTCCTGAAGTAGTCTGTCGACGCCCCACCGGGGCATCGACGGCCGGGCCGGCGGACGGCATGGATGCACATGCCGCCTGCCGGCCCGGTGAATCTTGGCTGTGAAGACGCGGGAAGGCAAGGCATGGCGCGCATACCCCTGGTTGCTGGCAACTGGAAGATGAATTTCGACCATCTCGAGGCCACCTATTTCGTCCAGAAACTGGCCTGGCTCCTCAGGGACGCCAAGTTCGACTACAAGCGCTGCCAGATTGCGCTCATGCCGGCCTTCACCGCCCTTCGCAGCGTGCAGGTCCTGGTGGAGGCGGACAACCTCCGCATCGGCTACGGGGCCCAGTCGGTCTCGGTGACCTCCCAGGGGGCCTTCACCGGCGATGTATCGGCGGATATGCTGGCCCAGCTCGGATGCCGCTATGTCATCGTCGGGCACTCGGAACGCCGCAAATACCATCCCGAGGACGATGCCAACATCGTCGACCAGGTGCGGGCCGTCCTGACAGCGGGGATGCAGCCCATCCTCTGCGTGGGGGAGAGCTTCGAAGAACGCCGTCAGGGCATAGAGCTGGAGTTCGCCGTCAGCCAGGTCAACGATGTGACCAGGGATCTCTCCAAGGAGGACATGGATCATCTCATCGTCGCATATGAGCCCGTCTGGGCCATCGGGACCGGTATGGTGGCGACCCCCCACACCGCCCAGGATGCCGCCCAGGCCATCCGGGCCCATGTCAGGGAGGGATTCGGGCAGGCCGCATCCGATAGGGTCAGAATCCTCTATGGCGGGTCGGTGACTTCGAAGAACGCCGCTCAGATGATCGCCCAGCCCGATGTCGACGGGTTCCTTGTCGGAGGCGCCTCCCTGGATGCCGAGGAGTTTTCCCGCATCGCCCGTCTCACCGCCAAGTACGCTTTTGCCGGCTGAATTCGGCCGTGCCCTCACCCCTGTTCAAAGGGTGTTGTATACTTGCAGACAGTCCACAAACGGAGGTAGCTGTGACCATCGTCAAGATCGTGCTTGAAGTGATCGTCGTCATTGCCAGCATCCTGCTTACCATGCTGATTCTGATGCATCGTGGCAAGGGCGGGGGCCTGTCCGACATGTTCGGAGGGGGCCTCGGCTCCAGCGCCGGCACGTCCGGGGTTGCCGAGAAGAACCTGAACAGGTTCACCATCATCGTGGCCCTGATTTGGGTGGCCCTCATCATCGCCCTCGATTTGATGACAAAGTACAAGATAGGCTGAGCGCAAGCGGTCCTTTGCCGGGGCCGTGACCAGGGATGTGTATTGAATACATCCCTGGTCAC